>JANPCX010000025.1:0-127987 GCA_031431125.1 Burkholderiales bacterium | reverse complement strand
TTCAAAGGCTTGACGGACGTCATGCCGCGCGCGGCGGGCCGAGCAGACCGACGGCGTTGCCGGCCGCACAGGCCCGTACGGGGCGATGACGGTGTCAGGGCCTGCGCTTCAGTTTGGCGTTTTCCGTGCGCCGCGCGGCGCCAATGGCGCGGTGTCTGCGACATCTCGGGTGGCCCAGGCCATACCGAGCAGGCCCGCTGCCATCGCATAGTGCAGGACTTGAACCGCACTCAGCCATGCCGCATGGCGCATGCCCGGCGGCGCCAGCACGAGCGTGGCAAACCCGGCCAGCATCAGCGCGGCCGAGGCGGCACCGAGCCAGTGCCGAAGGCGCAACATGGCCAGCAGGATCCAGACGCCAGCCAACGCCGGCAAGGCCTGGCTGAGCAGCGGCCAGCCGCCCACTGCCGCGGCGCCAGCGAGCAGACCGAGCGGCACGATCGCCACCGCCGTGCGCCCGGCCGATTCGGCCCGTCCGGCAAGCCAGCATGAGTGGGCATGCGCCAGCAGCGGCAGCGCGATGCAGGCGGCAGCCAGACTCAGCCAGCGGTGCGGCAACTGGGCTGCGGCCAGCCCTGAGTAGCGCAGCACGCCCAGCGCCGCAGCGGCGCCAATCAGCGCCAACGCAGCCGTGTGCAGCGGCCGGCGCCGCCAGCCGATCGTGGCGGCGCTGTCGCAGGCCAGCACCAGCACCAGGTCAGAAAGGGCATCGCCGTTCATATGGGTGTGCCGCCGGCCGTCAATCCATCTGACTGACGAACTTGGTCTGCAGGTAGCCGTCGAAGGTCTCCTGCCCACCTTCGCTGCCGATGCCGCTGTCGCGCACACCACCAAAAGGCGACTCGGGCATCCCGAGTCCGAAGTGGTTGATGTTGACCATGCCTGCGACGAGGCCGTCTTGCGCCAGCAACGCGTTCTTGGTGGATGTCGTGAAGGCGTAGGCCGAGAGGCCGAAGGGCAGCGCGTTGGCGCGCTCCAGCGCCTCGTGCGGCTCGTTGAAGGGCAGGCAGGCGGCGATGGGGCCAAAGGGCTCCTGGGTCATCGCCAGGCTGTCGTCGGTCAGCCCGGTGAGCACTGTCGGCGCGTAGAAACTGCCCTCGCTGCCGACGCGCTGGCCACCGGTCTCAATCCGCGCACCGCGCCGCAGCGCATCGTCGACAAACTGCTGCATCGTGGCCAGGCGGCGCGCATGCGCCAACGGCCCCATCACGGTGTCTGCGGCGAGGCCGGCGCCGACCTTCACGGTGCTGGTCTTGGCCAGGAAACGCGCGACAAAACGTTCATATACCTTGTGCTGCACAAAGAAGCGTGTCGGCGAGACACACACCTGCCCGGCGTTGCGGAACTTGAACGCCGCCAGCATGTCGGCAGCGCGGTCGACATCGGCGTCGTCAAAGACGATCACCGGCGAGTGCCCGCCGAGCTCCATCGTCACGCGCTTCATGTGCGCGCCGGCCAGCGCCGCAAGCTGTTTGCCCACCGCCACCGAACCGGTGAACGAAATCTTGCGCACGATGGGCGAACGGATGAGGTAGTCCGAGACCTCGGCCGGCACCCCCCACACCATATTCAGCACGCCGGGTGGCAGCCCGGCGTCGTGGAACATCCGGGCGATGGCGAGCACCGCACTGGGCGCGTCTTCGGGCCCCTTGATGATCAGCGTGCAGCCGGCGCCGATGGCCGCGGCGATCTTGCGGATGGCCTGGTTGAAGGGGAAGTTCCACGGCGTGAACGCGGCGCACACTCCCACCGGCTCACGAAGCACGAGGTTGCGCACATTGGGCAGTCGCGCCGGGATGACACGGCCATAGATGCGGCGGCATTCTTCGGCGTGCCAGTCGCAATGTTCGGCGCAGAACTGCACCTCGCCCACCGCCTCGGCCAAGGGCTTGCCCATCTCGCGCGTGATGTTGCGGCCGATCGCCGGGGCCCGTTCGCGCGCCAGTTCACCCACCTTGCGCAGGATGCGGGAGCGCTCCATCGGCGAGCTCGTGCGCCAGCTGGTGAAGGCGCGCTGCGCTGCTGCCAATGCACGGTCGAGGTCCTCGCGCGTGGCGTGTGGCAGCTGCGCGATGACGCGGCCGTTGGCAGGATTGACGACCGCACCTTCAACGCGATCACCACCGCGCACGAACTCGCCATCGATGTAGAGGCACAGCGCTTCGTAGCCGGCCATGTCGTCGATGGGCATGGTGCTCACTGCCGCAGTGGTGGTGTTCATGTGCATGTTTCCAGGTTGAATTCAGTCTTCGTTGAGCAGCACCTGCAGCTCGGCTTGGCCATCGAGCGCCTCGTGGCTGCCCGGTTCGACCACCACGCTGTGGATGCTGCCGGTGAAGGCAAACGGCAGCGTGTAGTGCTCGCTCGCCGGGCAGCCATCGTCGAGGCCGCAGTACAGGCCACCGGCATTCGGTGCATAGGGCCACAGCCCGTGCATCGCCAGCTCGCCGATTGCAGTGCCGTTGCACAGCAGCGTGCCGATGCCGGCACACGCGGCAGTCTTGCGAAAGGTGAAGGCCAGCTCGATGCGCCCGACGGGCAGCGCCTGCATCGAACGCAGCAGCCAGCGGCGCTGCGGGCCGGCGTACTCAAAAACCAGCCGCGAGTCCACCAGGTACAGCACCCAGCCACCGAATCGGTTGCCCGCCGCGAAGACCACGCCCTCGGTGTGTGCCTGCAGCGTGACGTCGGCGGTGAGGCGCCACGATCGGTCGGCCAGCGGTGGCGCGGCGGCGCCGGAGATGCGGCCACCACCGGGCTGGTAGACATAGCGCTGCCGTGTTGCCACGTGGTAGGTGAGCGCGCCGCGCTCGCCGCTGCGGTCGTCCAGCGGCAGCACCAGGTGTTTCTTCGCCTCCTGCCACCACAGCCCGATGAGCTCGCTCAGCTTGTCCGGCTCTTCGGCGGCGAGGTCGCGGCTTTCGGCGAAGTCGCTGTCCAGGTGGTAGAGCTCCCAGCGGTCGGCATCAAAGTCATCGCCCTTGTGGTGTTCGGTGACGGCCTTCCAGCCCTTGGCCCAGAGTCCGCGGTTGCCCATCAGCTCGAAGTACTGCACCGCCTTGCGCGTCGGCGCCTGCGGCTCGTCGAAGGTGTAGAGCAGGCTGCTGCCGTGCAGCGGCAGCTGCGCCACGCCCTTGAGTTGCTGCGGCGGCGTGATGCCGATGGCTTCGAGAACCGTTGGCACGATGTCATTGCAGTGGCAGAACTGCGGGCTCACCAGGCCACCCTGGCGGATGCGCGCGGGCCAATGCACGATCAAGGGGTCGCGCACACCGCCGCCGTGGGTGTGCATCTTGTAGCGCCGCAGCGGTGTATTGCCGGCATGGCCCCAGCCACGTGGGTAGTTGCTCCAGCTGTGCGCCGTGCCGAGCTGATCGATCTGCGCCAGCTTGTGCGCGAAGGGCTCGTCGATGAACTGGTAGTGGCAGCGGATGTTGGCGTCGCCCCAGTCGCCGCCTTCCTCAGTCGCGCCGTTGTCCGACAGCACCACCAGCAGCGTGTTGTCGAGCACGCCCTGCGTCTGCAGCGCATCCACCAGGCGGCCAATCTGTTCATCGGCATGGCTGAGGAAGCCGGCGAAGACCTCCTGGTGCCGCGCGCACAGGCGCTGCTCGTCAACACTCAGCTTGCTCCAGGCGCGCACGGCCTCGTGACGCGGTGTCAGCTGCGTCGCCGCAGGCACCACGCCGAGCTGCAACTGGCGTTCGAACCAGCGCTGGCGCATCACGTCCCAGCCTTCGTCAAACGAGCCTGCGTAGCGGGCGATGTGAGGCTGCGGCGCCTGGTGCGGCGAGTGGCAGGCGCCCAAAGCCAGGTAGGCGAAGAAGGGCTGCTCGGGCGCTACGGCCTGCTGCGCGCGCACCATCTGGATGGTCTGGTCGACGAGGTCTTCAGTGAGGTGGTAGCCGGGCCGCCGCGGAGTTGGAATGGCGTGGTTGTCGCTGATCAGCTCGGGGTTCCAGTGGTCCGACAGCGAGGTGAGAAAGCCGTAGTAACGATCAAACCCACGCCCCAGCGGCCATTGCGCGAAGGGGCCTGCGGCGCTCCAGTCGCGCACTCGCGCGAGGTGCCATTTGCCAATGGCCAAACAGCTGTAGCCATGGGCTTGCAGCATCTCGGCCAGCGTGCCGGCCTCGGGCGCGATCTCGCCGCGGTAGCCGGGGTAGCCGGTGCACCAGTCGGAGATCATGCCCATGCCCACGGCGTGGTGGTTGCGGCCGGTGAGCAGCGCCGCGCGCGTCGGCGAGCACATCGCCGTGGTGTGGAAGTTGTTGTAGCGCCGCCCACCACGCGCCAAGGCGTCTAGCCGCGGCGTCTGCAGCGTCGAGCCATAACAGCCCAGCTGCGCGAAGCCGACATCGTCGAGCTCGACGATGACGACATTGGGCGCGCCGGGGGGTGGTCGTACCACCGGTTCGAGCCATGGTTGTGACTCGCGGTAGCTGGTACTGACGTGACCTGGGAAGTCCATCGAATGCCCGCTCTCAGACCGGGCGGTACAGCGGCGGCCGCTGGCGCACCGGGTCGAGCAGCGACCAGTCGCCCTCTTCGACGCTGAAGCCCAGCGGGAAGGGCGGCCGCGCCTGCATGCCCAGCGACAGCATCGTGCGTTCGTCGCGGTAGTAGCAGCGCGTGGTGACGTTGGCCAGGGTGTGGCACAGCAGTGCGTGCTCCTGGCGCAAGCGCTGCACCACGGCCATTTGCTGCGGCGCTGACAGGCTGTCGAGTGGCGCGGCGCCCAGTGCATCCAGCAGCGCCAGCGCTTCGCGCACCGCGCGTGCATCGCGCCCCAGCGAGCGCACGATGTCGGCAAAGATGGTCTCGTCATCAGCACCGGGCAGGTCATGCTTGGCACTGGCCGGGATCATCAGCGCGACCGCGCAACGCAGCGTGCGCCGCTCGGGTTCGGTCAACGGAGATGGCGGCATTGCGACGCTCTGGGGCTTGATCAGGTTCATGTCATCGCGGCTTCTCAGTCGAAGAGGTTGGCCAGGCGTTGTTTGATGTTGTCGGCGACGTACAGCGCCAAGGCCTGGATGGTGGCCGTCGGGTTGACCCCGCCGGAGGTGACAAACACGCTGCCGTCGACGATGAACAGGTTCTTCACGTCGTGGCAGCGGCCCCATTCGTTGACCACCGAGGTAGCCGGGTCGCGGCCCATGCGCGCGGTGCCCATCAGGTGCCAGCCGGCGCCGATCAACGGGCTGTCGGCCAGCACCTCGCTGGCACCGGCGGCGGCCATGATGTCGCGGCCGCGTGCCACCGAGTGGTCGAGCATGCGGCGGCTGTTTTCGCTCAGCGTGTATTCGATGCGCGGCGCTGCAATGCCGTTCGAGTCGCGCAGCACAGGATCGAGCGTGACGCGGTTGTGGGCCTCGGGCAGGTCTTCGCAGATCGCCACCATGCCCGCGCTGCGGTCGAACAGCCGGCGGTAGGCGTCGTGGTGGCCTTCGCCCCAGGGCACGAGGCCACTGGCCATGCCCACCATCGCCGTCACCACCGGGCCGAGGCCGCGGTTGAATTGGTAGGTGTAGCCACGCACGAAACCTCGCGTGGCATCGGTCTCGTAGAACTGCTGGCTCCAGATGCCGATGTGCGGGCCGCGGTGGCCGTCCAGCGGCTCATCGAAGAAGCCACGGATCGAGGCGTAGGGATGGAACATCAGGTTGCGGCCGACTTGCCCGCTGCGGTTGGCCAGGCCATCGGGAAACTGGCGCGACGCCGAGTTCAGCAGCAGCCGTGGTGTGCCGATGCCGTTGCAGGCCGCGATCACCACCTCGGCGGCCTGGAAGTGTTCGACGCCGGCGGCGTCGAAGTAGATGGCGCCTGTGGCCATGCCCTCATCGTTGGTCGTGATCTCGCGCACGCGGCAGCGCGTGCGCAGCTCGACGCGGTTGCGGATGGCCTCGGGCCAGTAGGTGATGTCGGTGCTGGATTTGGCACCCTGGGCGCAGCCGGCAATGCAGTGGCCCAGGTTGATGCACTTGGCGCGGCCTTCGTAGTCTTGCGTGGCGATGGCGCTGTCAGCCGGCCACCAGTGCCAGCCCAACTGGTTCATCGCCTGGCCGAATTTCATGCCCGTCTTGCCCAGCGGCAGCGGCGGCAGCACCGCTTCTTTGGGTGGGTAGGCGGGGTCACCGGCAAGCGCGGCGATGCCCATCATGCGGTCGTTCAGCGCGTAGTAGGGCGCCAGCGTGGCGTAGTCGATGGGCCAGTCGTCGGCCACGCCATCGAGCGTGCGCACACGAAAGTCCGATGGGTGCATGCGCGGGAAATGCCCGGCGTACAGGATGGTGCCGCCACCGACACCGTTGTAGTTGGCCACCTTGATGGGCGACGCGTCTTCGTTGATCGGGTAGTCCACTGCGTGGCCGCGCCGGTTGGGGCTGATGGCGAAATCACTGAACTGGCGCTCTTCCCAGTCGCGCCCGTTGCTGGGGTAGTCGCTGGACTGCACCCAGTCGCCCTGCTCCAGGCACAGGATGCGCATGCGCGTGTCGGCCAGGCTCCAGGCGATGGCGGCGCCTGAAGCACCGGCACCGATGATGAGGACGTCAACGGAATCGTTCATGCGCGGGTCAGGTTTGTGTGCGGTGGTGGCCGAGCAGGCCGTGCTCGGCCAGCGGGGGGTGGCGGCGCAGCGCTGCTTCGATCGGTTCGGTGCCCCAGCCCGGGCGCTCGGGCAGCAGCAGATGGCCGTCGATGTACTCGGGCACGTGCGTGAAGAGCTCGTGGTCCCACGCGATGCGGTCGATGTCGACTTCCATGATGCGCAGGTTGGGCACCGCGGCACAGAAGTGCGCGTTCATCATCGTGCACAGGTGGCCGTAGAAGTTGTGGCAGGCCACGTTGACCTCATGCGCTTCGGCCGCCGCGGCGATCTTCATCGACTGCCAGACGCCGTTCCACGGCGTGTCGACGATGGCCACGTCGATGGCCTGGGTGCGCAGGAAAGGCAGGAACTGCTGCACGCCGATCAGCGTCTCGCACGAGGCGATGGGGTGCGCACTGTGCTGGCGGATGGTGGCCAGTGCCTGCGCGTCGCGCGTATCGATCTCCACCCACAACAGGTCCAGATCCTTCAGCTCGCGCAGGATGGCCAGGTAGCCCTCGGTCTTGGCGTTGAAGTTGAGGTCGAGCAGGATGTCGACGTCAGGGCCGGCGGCTTCGCGCAGCGTTTCCAGGTGCTCGCGCAGGCCGCGTATCAACTTGCGATCGACGTTGAGCTCGGGCGCGAAGGGGCGGCCGAAACCGGCGGCCCAACCGAGGATCTTGCCGTCCTCGTAGCGCCAGATGTTGGTCTTCAGCGCCGTGAAACCGCGCTCCCGCACCTCGCGCCCGAGGGCCTGCACGCCGGCGCGGTCGGTGATCACCGGCTGGTAGTGCGGCACACGCCCGGCCCGCCAGGTCACGCAGTGCGACCAATAGACGCGCATGCGGTCGCGCACCTTGCCGCCGAGCAGCTCGACACAAGGCACACCCAGCAGCTTGGCCTTGGCGTCGAGCATGGCGTTTTCGATCGCACCCAGTGCCTGGCCGACCACGCCGCCGGCGCCCGGGCGCGTGGCGCAGAACAAGACCTCACGCAGCCGCTCGTGCAGCATCACCGGCTGGCCCACCACCCGCGGCGCCAGCTGGGCGATCACCGCGCCGACGCCGGGCGAGCCGAAGCCTTCATCGAATTCGCTCCAGCCGACCAGGCCGTCGGAGGTGCTGAGTTTGACGAAGTAGTAGTTGCGCCAGCCGGCGCTGCACGAGAGTGTTTCCAGTGCCGTGACGGTTGTTTGCCGGGCCATTGCGGTGGGCTCCTGGGGTGGGGTGGGAAAGGTGATGTGGGTGGCGCTGCCGACCGTCACGCGGCGGCGTTGAACTGGCTGGAGCCGGTGGCGTCGGGCCACAGCGCAGCGCGCTCGAGCAGGAACGAAGGGAACGAGCCACCTGCGTCGGCCAGGCCCTTGGCGAAGAGCTGGCGCGCCAGCGCGGGGTACTGGTCGGCGAGGTTGCTTTCGCCGCTGCGCGCACGGTCGGCACGAAAGAGCAGCGGCCCCAGGCCGTTGACCTTGCAGTTGAACCACCAGTCCTGGTCGATCACCGTCATCGCCGAGCCGAAGCCCACCGTGACGTGCTCGCGGATCGGCGCTGCACTGGCAAACGCCGTGCCGTAGAAGGACTTGCCGTCCATCGCCTCGGGCGGCTGCACGCCTGCGGCTTCAAGCACCGTGGCGGCCAGGTCATGCGCCTGCACCCAGGCGTCGCAGCGTGTGCCGGCGCCCAGCTTGCCGGGGTGGCGCACCATCAGCGGCAGGTCGAAGACCTCGGGGTCCGACGGGTAGGCGCGTTTGCCGATGAAGCCACGGCGCTCCCACAGCGAGTGGCCATGGTCGGAGGTGACGACGACCAGCGCCTCGTCGAGCACGCCGGTGACGCGCAGCGTCTCCATCAGATGGCCAAACCAGCGGTCGCACATCTCCACCAGGCCGGCGTAGTTGCCACGCGTGCGGCGCAGCAGATCAGGGTCCAGGTCGGGGATCTCGGCGTAGGGCGAGACCACCTGCTCGGGGCCGTCCTGCGGGTCGTAGCGGCGGCGGTAGTGTTCTGGCACGAACCAGGGTTCGTGCGGATCGAAACACTCCACCGTAAGGAACAGCCTTTCGCCCTTGTGGTTCTGCTCCACCCAGCGTGCCGACTCCTGCATCACCTGCGCGTTGAACCACAGCTCTTCGCGCACGCGGTCGCGCATGTTCAGCAGCGCCTTGCTGTCGAACCAGCGTGAGGTGTACTGCTTGCCGCCGTACTGCAGCACCTGCTGGTGCAGCTGCTGGAATTGGCGCGGGATCCAACGGTCGATCTCCTCTTGCGTGGGCAGCGGGCCACTGCGTGCGTGGTCGGCCTCCTGACCGCGGATGAAGCTCCATTGCTCGAAGCCGCGCCAGAAGTTCTTGCCCGGCTTGAACTGGTGGTATAGGTCCGAGACCAGGCCGGTGCGGAAGTTGTGCTCCGAGAAGATTTCCGACAGGGTGTGTTGCTCGTCGGGGATCGGGCCCCAGCCGGCGAGAAAGCTGACAAAGTCGCTCTTGCTGGCGCCGAAGTCGCCGTTGTGAAAGGGATAGGTGCGCTGCCCGGTGTAGATCGCCCGCCTGGCGCACAAGGTGGGCAACGACTCGGGGTAGGCGCGGGTGAAGGTCACCGCGTCGCGCGCAAAGGCGTTGAGGTTGGGTGTGTGGATGGCGCCCCAGTCGGGGGCCTCGGCGTAACAGCCCAGCGCATCGCGGCGCAGCGTGTCGAAGACGATGAGGATGACGTGTCGCGCGGCGGCGGTGCTCATGGGCAGGCCCTCCAATGGGGAATGCACAAGCGCCCGCCGGCAAGCACTTGAGTAGCGCTACCATTGCGACCTGACGGGTGCATCGGGGGGTGGGTCGGGTGGAAAAGAAGAAACCGCAACGTGTGCGTTCCCGTGGTGAGGGGCACCGCATCGAAGACGTGGCGCGGCAGGCCGGCGTGGCGCCGATCACCGTCTCTCGCGTGCTCAACAACCCGGCCAGCGTTGCCGAGCCGACACGCAGCCGCGTGCACGCGGCGATGGAGCACATGGGCTACATCCCCAACCTGCTCGCCGGTGGCCTGGCGTCCAACAAGTCCAACACCATCGGCGTGGTGCTGCCCTACATCGACAACCCGGCCTTCGCCGAGCGTGTGCAGGGCATGACCGACGTGCTCGCGCCCGAGGGCTTCAACTTGCTGCTCGGCCTGAGCGGCTACTCGCCCGAGGTGGAGTTGCAGCATGTCATGGCTTTCCTCGGCCAGCGTGTGGCAGCACTGGCCTTGACCGGCAACGTGCATGCCGACCAGACGCGCCGGCTGCTCGAAAAGGCGGCCGTGCCGGTGGTCGAGGTGCCACTCATTTCGGGGCCGCTGATCGACATGGGCGTTGGCTACTCGAACGACGGTGCCTGTTATGCGATGGTCGAGCACCTGGCGCGCTGTGGCTACCGCAAGATCGCGCTGGTGACGACGCCGGCGTTGAACGACCAGATCGTGGCGCAGCGCAGAGCGGGCTACCTGCGCGCTGTGGCTGAACTTGGGCTGGTTGTCGATGCCAGGCTGGTGGTGGAAACCAAGCTCGGCCTGGCCGGCGGCGCGGCGGCGTTGGTCGAATTGCTGGCGCGCCATCCGGACATCGATGCGGTGTTCTGCACCAGCGACCTGATGGCCATTGGCTGCCTGCTTGAGGCCATGCGGCGTGGCATCGCGGTGCCGGGCGACATCGGCATTGCCGGCTACGACGACATCGAGGCAGCGCGCGAGTTCGTGCCGGCGCTGACCACCGTGCGCGTGCAGCGCTACCAGATGGGCGGCGCGGCGGCGCGTTTGCTGCTGCAGCGCATCCGCGGTGAAACCCCGGCGCGCAGCACACTCGACCTCGGTTTCGAGATCGTGCCGCGGGGCTCGACGCGGCGTGCGCGTTTGCCGGGTTGAAGGGTGCTGGCTCATGTTGCGCGGCGGCGCAGCAGCCACACCGCACTGCCCAGACAGAGCAGGCCGATGCCCAGGCGCAGTGCCAGCGGCAGCGCAGTGCCAAACCACAGTGGCGCCAGGGCGATGGCCAGGGCAAGGGCGGCCACGCGCGACAGCTCAAAGCGACAGGCACCGGCCACGCCCTGCAACAGCGCGCCCAGGCATTGCACGGTGGCCAGCAGGCCCAGCGCATACAGCGCCTTGCCGGGAAGCGACAGCGTCGACGCCACGGTCATCAGGTGCATCACAAAAGGCAGCGTCAGCGCGTATTGCAGCAGCGCGTAGCGGCGGACAGCCGTAGACGCCGGCGAGGCGTAGCGCGCGAAGCCGGGCACATCCAGCGCCGGTGGCGCACTGCCGGCAGGGCCGCTGGGTGGCTCGAACCACAAGGCCAAGCGCGCACCCAGGCCACGGCGCAGGCGCGTCTGCCGGAACAGCTCGACATAGTGGTGAAGGTTGCCCCACAGCGGGTTGAAGCTGTGCAGCGGCTTGCGCACGCCGTAGACGATCGTCTCGTGTGGCCGCTCCTCGGCGAAGGTGCCGAACATACGGTCCCATAGCACCAGCATGCCGCCGTAGTTCTTGTCGATGCAGTAGTCGTTCTGGCCGTGGTGCACGCGGTGGTTGGACGGCGTGACGAAGACGCGATCGATCCAGCCCAGGCGGCCGACGAGTTGTGTGTGCACCCAGTACTGGTACAGCAGATGCACCAGCGAGACCGTGAAGAACACCGCCGGCGGCACGCCCACCAAGGCCAGCGGCAGGTAGAAGATCCAGTGCAGAAAAGCGTTGGTTGAGGATTGGCGCAAGGCCGTGCTGAGGTTGAAGTACTCCGAGGTGTGGTGCACGACATGTGCCGCCCACAGCACGTTGACCTCATGGTCCAGGCGGTGCGCCCAGTAGGCGCAGAAGTCGTAGCCGATCAGCGCCAGCAACCAGACCCAGGGGCTGGCCAGGGGCAGCGTGGCCAAGCGCAGGCCTTCGAAGGCCGCCACATACACGGCCACCCACAGCAGCCGCGTCAGAAAGAGGCCCGCCAGCTGCGACATCAAACCCAGATGCAGGCTGGTCAGCGCGTCGGCGGTGTCGTAGGCGCGCAGACCACGGCGTTGCGTGAGCCAGACTTCAGCCACGATGCTCAGCATGAACACCGGGATCGCGTAGACCATCGGGTTCATCGCGGTGCCATTCTCGGTTCGCCGCCCACGCTCCTAGGGCTGGCCATAGGTGATCAGGCCGATGGCGTTGACGCCGCGGTTGGGCGGATGCGCCAGCAGCGCCGCTTCGTTGGGTTCGGTGCCCCAGCCCGGGCGGTCTGGCACGACGAGGTGGCCGTCGTGGAACTCGGGCACATGCGTGAACAGCTCGTGGTCCCAGGCGATGCGGTCGACGTCGGTTTCCATGATGCGCAGGTTGGGCACCGCGGCGCAGAAGTGCAGGTTCATCATCGTGCACAGGTGGCCGTAGAAGTTGTGGCAGCCAACGTTGACCTCGTAGGCCGCCGCCGCTGCGGCGATCTTCATGGACTGCCAGGCGCCGTTCCAGGGCACGTCGATGATGGCCACGTCCAGCGCCTGCGCTTCGAAGAAAGGCAGGAACTGCGCCAGGCCTATTAGCGTCTCGCCCGAGGCGATGGGGTGGCGGCTTTGGCTGCGCAGATAGCCCAGCGCTTTGGCGTTGAGCGTGTCGAGTTCGATCCAGCTCAAGTCCAGGTCGGCGATGGCCCGCAGGATGCGAAGGTAGCCCTCTGTCTTGGCGTTGAAGTTGAGGTCGAGCAGGATGTCCACATCGGGCCCCGCGCCTTCGGCAAACGCCTGCAGATGCTCGCGCAAGCCCAGCGCCAGCTTGCGCTCGACATTGAGCTCGGGCGCGAAGGGAATGCCCCAGCCGGTGGCCCAGCCCTTGGGCTTGCCGTCCTCGTAGGTGTAGACGTTGGTCTTGAGCGCCGAGAAGCCGCGCTCGCGCACTTCGCGGCCAAGCGCCTTGACACCATCGATGTGCGTGATCACCGGTGTGTAGTGCAGTGGCCGGCTGATACGCCAGGTGCCGCAATGCGACCAGTAGCAGCGCACGCGGTCGCGTATGCGCCCGCCGAGCAGCTCGTGGCAGGGCACGCCCCATGCCTTGCCTTTGGCGTCGAGCAGCGCGTTTTCGATCGCGCCCAGCGCCTGGCCGACGACACCGCCCGAACCCGGCCGAGTCGCGCAGTGCAGCTCTTGCAGCAGGCGCTCATGCTGCAATACCGGGCGGCCCAGCAGGCGCGGCCTGAGCTGGCCGATGATGGCGCTGATGCCGGGGTTGCCGAAGCCTTCGTCAAACTCGCTCCAGCCCACGCTGCCATCGCTGCACTGCAGCTTGACGAAGGAGTAGTTGCGCCAGCCCGCAGAGCAGGACAGCGTGCTGATGTCGGCGATGGTCAGTGTCATGTCGGCTCTGGTGTCTGCTTGGGTATCGACCGCTGATGGGAGCGCGGCGGCTGCGCCATCAGAAGCGCATGCGCATCGCGAGTTTGACGGTGCGGCCCAGCGGGTCACCGGTCAGCGCGTCGTAGCTGTACTCGGTGCGCGCAAACGCCGGGTCCTTGTCGAACAGGTTGTTGACCGTCAGCGACAGCGTTGTGCGGTAGGGCCCCTCGACTTGCAATGACAGGTCGTGCAGCGTGGTCGATGGGATCTTGTAGCCGTTGACATCCGGCGTTGTGCGTGGGTCTGTGTACGCGGAGTTGTGGCGTGTCGTCCAGCGCACATTGAAGCCCTTGCTGCTGTAGTTGGCGTAGGCGTGGATCTTGGTGCGCGGCAGCGGGTGCGCCAAGGTGCCGACGTTGAGCTTGCCGATCGCATTCAGCGCCGGTATCTCGAGCGAGCCGGCGGTGAAAGCGCCGTAGCGGTACTTCTGGATCGCGTTGGCACCCACACCGAGCTTGAGGTCACCGCCCACCACGCCGCGGAACAGATGGCTGAGCTTGAGGTCCACGCCACTGATCGTCACCGTGGGCCCGTTGATGCGGCTGAGCAGCACCCGCGTCAGATTGGCCGCCGAGCATGCCCCCGCAAACACGAAGTGGCTGGCGATGAAGGCCGGGTCCAGCGTGCCGCAGTTGTTGGCGCCCGCTGCGCCGTTGGGGAACAGTGCGGCCACCACGTTGTTCAAGGGTTCGTTGGTGATGATGTCGTCGACCTCATAGTTGTAGTGGTCGATGGCGGCCTCGAAGCCGCCGAAGTTGACGAGCACGCCGACGTTGTAAGTCTTGGAGGTCTCGGGCTTCAACTTCGGGTTGCCGATGAGGTCGGCGGCGCGGAAGGTGCCCAGTACGTTCTGCAGCGTCGTTGCGGCGTCGTCGGCATTGAGCTGTGTCACCGGGGGTGCGCGGAAGGTGCTGCCCACAGAACCGCGCAAGGCGAGCCATTCCTGCGCCTGGAACTTGCCGCGCAGCTGCGGGTTGAAGGTATTGCCGCCCTTCGCGCCATAGTCTTCGAAGCGCGCCGCCGCGTTCAGGTTGACGAGCTTGGACAGGGGCAGCTCGAGCTCACCAAAGACCGAAGCCACGTTGGCCGCGACATCGACCGCGTTGTTGGCCACCGCCAGACCCAGCGGCGTGTTCGGTGTTGGCGTGCAGTTGTCGGCCCCGGGAATGTTCAGCGCGGAATTCAGGCAAGGCACCTGCGCGCGGTCGGCGAAGCGGCTGTAGGTCGAGCTGAACTCATTGCGCCGGAACTGTGCGCCGGCCACCCATGAAGGTGCGCCGCCGCCGAGCTTGAGGCTGCTCAATTGCCCGCTCACACTGCCGCCGATCTCGATCACGCGCGAGGTCAGCCAGGACTCCTGATCCTGCATCAACCAGGCCGCGAGTTCCTTGGTATTGGCCACTGCCGCGTTGTAGCCGGGGTTGCTGGGCGCACCATGGTTCGGTGCACCGGCGATGGCGTTGGACATCGGGTTGAGCCATTGGCAGCCGCCCACGCCTGGTGTGCCGGTGCGGAAGTCGCAGTTGGCGCCGCCCAGGCCGCGCAATGCCAGCTGCAGCTTGGTGCCCGCGGTGTCTGCGCCCTTGAGGTAATGCTTGTTCTGGCCGAAGGTGGCCGTTGCCTCCCAATCCAGCCCATTGCCCCATTCGCCGCTCAGGCCGGCGGAGAGGCGGAACTCGTCTTGCTTGCGCACACCAAAGCCGCCGCCGCCGTCGTACAGCGGGTTGCCACCCACGAAGTACGGCCGCCATTGGCCAATGGGGATGAAGATGCCCGTGCTGCCGGCGGGGAACTGCGACGGGTTGGCCGCCGCGTAAGCCGCCAGGCCCGGGTTGGTGATCGGCACAAACCAGTTGTTGAACAGCCGCGGGCTGGTGCCCGCAACATAGGTCGCCGGATTGATGTTGGACGGCAGCACGGTCTCGGTCACCGGCTTGGGCTGGTTGAACGAGGGCGGATAGCCGACATGGGGTACGTGGGAGTTGGCGAAGTAGGCCTCCGCGAACATGCGTGTGGACTTGCCGAGTTCGGCGTCGACGCGGCCGAAGAGCTGGTAGCTGTCCTGCTTCTCGACCAGGTTCTCCCACACGGTGAACTGCTGCACGCAGAAGCCGGCGAAGGGCTGTACGCCGCCCAGCGGTGCGCAGCCGGAGTCCACGGCACGTGCACCGGTCGCGCCCAAGGTGCCATTGGGTCCGACCGGCCCGACCGGCACAAACTGGCTCGGGTTGACCGAAAACGACCAGCCGGCGTTCGGGTTCTGCGCATAGGGAAGCGGCGACCACTTGCGGTCCAACACCTGCAGTTCCGAGCGATGTTGAAAGCCCGCCGCCAAGAGCACGCTGAAACGCTCGTTGGACTTGCCCCAGGTCAGCTCGGCGTCGAAGTCGCCCTTGGCGCCGCGGATGTCGCGAAAGCTCGCGCCGCCCTCGAAGCCGTTGACGTTTTTCTTCGTGATGAAGTTCACCACGCCGCCAATAGCGTCTGAACCATAGGTCGCTGCGGCACCGTCGCGCAGTACCTCGACGCGGCCCAGCGCAGCCGTCGGGATGTTGTGCGAGTTGTTGATGTAGCCCGAGGTCAGCGGCAGGCGGTGGCCGTTGAGCAGGATCAAGGTGCGGTTGGGCCCCAGGCCGCGCATGTTGATGCCGCCCGAGCCCTCCATGCCCTGGCCGCGTTCCGGTGCGAACTGGTTGGAGTCACCCATCACCCCGGCCACTTCAGGCAGCGCTTTGACGAGCTCGACCATGATCGGCGAGCCCTGCTGGCGCAGCTCCTCCACCGTGATCAGGTGCACTGGCAAGGCCGCCGCTTCGACGCCACCTTTGATGCGTGAGCCGGTCACCGTGACCTCGCTGCCTTTGCCGGCGTCCTGTGCGCGGGCCGGGCGCGCCGCCAGCGTGGTGGCCATGGCTGCCGCAAGGGCCAGCGCGGTGGGTACAAAGCGGTTGCCAATATTCATGGTGCGTCTCTCGGTGGGCATTTCGTTGTAAGAGGCTGTGTGTTGATGCTAGGCCCATATGGTAGCGCTGTCAATTTAAATGCCATCGTCCTGGTTACGTAAAAACCCGATCATTTCCACAGGTACATCTACGAAAGTGCCTGCCACCTCAGACGTCAAACCTGGTGTTCCGCCTCTCAGTGAAATCCTCATTGACGGCTCGATCATGACAACGCTACCATTGCGCAGCGGGTCCGTGCTGAGAAGGATGCTTTCAGACCCGCCCACTGCAACCTCGTCGATCGCAACGGCACCTGGAGACTTTGAATGAGCGATGTCCCCTCAGCCCTCGTGCCGTGCACCACCGCCACCACGACCGTTGCGCCAGCCATGCCAGCGACCATCACGCGGCGCGGCGCGATGCGCTCGGGCGCCCGGCTTATCGCGGCCGGTGCAGCCTGTCTGGCTGTCCCGGCAGTGCTAAGCCAGAGCAAGCGCTATGCGGGCGTCACGCTCAACGTGTCGTGCTGGAGCGCGGCCTATCCGGTGGCGCTGTCCAATTACATCGCCGAGTTCGAGGCCCTGAGCGGCGCCAAGGTGAACTACGACACCCCGGGCTTCCAGATCTACAACCAGCGTGCCGACCTGGAGCTGTCGACCAAAGGCGCTGGCTTCGATGTGCTCAACATCACCTTTGTCTTCACCAACCGCTGGATCGGCAACGGCTGGTTCGCGCCGCTGGAGCCCTTCCTCAGCGACCCCAACAAGACTCCGGCGGACTACGACTTCGCGGACTTCCTGACCGGCGCGGTAAGCCCCTTGCGCGACAGCAAGGGCGCTGGATTTGGCGTGCCCTGGGTCACAGATTCGGCGATGGCGATTGCCACGCGCTACGACCTGCTGCAGGCCAACGGCCTGCAAATGCCCGACACCTTTGACGAGCTGGAAAAGGCCGCAGCCACGCTGCACAAGAAGGACGGCGTGGATGGCTTTCTCGCCGACAACCATTGGGGCTTCTGGTATCCACCCTTCCTGCAGGGCTACGGCGGCAATGTCTTTCGTGCGCCGCCCGACGACCTGATGCCCACGCTGGCCACACCTGAGGCCATCCACGCCGCCGAACAGCTGTCGCGCATCGTCGGCAAGTACAGCACGGCCGGCGCCGCGGGCATGTCGTATGGGCAGACGCAGGAGCTGCTCCGCTCGGGCAAGGCCAACCTGTCGCTGGTCACGCATGTCGGCGGCACCTACCACGCCACGCCGGAGTCCAAGGTCGCACGCACCTTGCGCTTTGGCCTCTATCCACGTGGACCAAAAGGGCGCTTCCCGGGTATCGCTGCGCATGGCTGGGGCATCCCTGCCGGCTCGCGCAACAAGGACGCGGCCTGGGCCTTCATCTGCTGGGCCACGTCCAAGGCCATGTTTGCCAAGCTGGTCAAGGAGCGCAACCTGGGTTCGGTGACACGGCGCTCGGTCTTTGAGTCCCCCGACTACCAAAAGCTCATCATGGTCAACGGCGTGGACACCGGCCGCCTGGTGCTCGACACCATCAAGCTCGGCGAGCAAGGGCACATGAAGTACCGCACCGTGCCGGTGTATCCGCAGGTCAACGTGCAGATCAATCAGGCCCTGGGCCGCATCATCACCGGCCAGATGAGCGCCAAGGAATCGATGAACCAGGCGCAGACGGCGGTGATGGCCGACCTCAAACGCGCCGGCGTGAAGCTCTGACGCGATGGCCCAAGCCCTGGCACCACCACTCAAGCCGTCGGGCAACGCGCAGGTGAAGATCACGCCCTGGGCCGAGCGCCGCGAGCGCGCGTTGTGGTGGGGCATGGCGCCGGCCTTGCTGCTCATGGCCACGCTCACCGCGGCACCGATCTTCTTCCTCTGGGTGACCTCGCTGACGCCGATGAACCTGGCCGCGCCAGAGACGATCTGGAACTTTTCGCAGCCACTGTCCAACTACGCCGCGGTGTTCGAGGACGAGCGCCTGATGCACTCGGTGCAGGTGCAGCTGAAGCTGTCGATCGCCTCGGTCGTGCTGCAACTCGGCATGGGTCTGGCCGTGGCCCTGCTGCTGCATACCGACACCGCTGTGCGCAGCGTCGCACGCTCGGCGATGCTGGTGCCCATGGTGCTGCCGCCCATCGTGGTGGGCATCACCTGGCTGGCCTTGCTGACGCCCGACATCAGCCCGCTGCACCGGCTGCTGGCGGCGCTGGGCATGGCGGTGGGGCCGCTGCTGACCAACCCCGACACGGCACTCTGGGCCATCGTCGTGGCCAGCACCTGGCAGCATTTTCCGTTTGCGATGCTGATGGCGCTGGCGGCGTTGCAGATGGTGCCCGAGAGCCCCATCGAGGCGGCACGCATCGATGGCGCCAACGGCTGGCAGATCTTCTGGCATGTGCGGCTGCCATCGATCATGCCCACGCTGGTGGTGGCGGGGCTGTTCATTCTGATCGACAGTGTGAAAGCCTTTCCGCTGATCTACATCATGACCGACGGTGGGCCCGGCGAAGTCACCGAGGTCACCAACTACTACGCCTACCGCCAGGTCTTCACCTTCTCGTTGTGGGGCTACGGCAGCGCGATTGCCACACTGATGATGGCCGCCATCTTCATCATCACCTACGTCATCTATCGCATGACCCAGCCAGCGCACAGCGATGCATCCTGAGCCAGGGCCGCTCGGCACGGCGACCGCCGGGCCCGTCAAAACGCCGATCACGACGCCGATCGCCATGGCCAGCGACACGCCGCTGCAAACACGTTTGCCATGGCGGCAACGCCACCCGAACTGGGCCGGCGACGCTGTGACGCTGCTGCTGCTGGGCCTGGTGCTGTTCCCGTTCTTCTGGCTGATCAAACTTTCCTTCCAGCCGCGCGCCGACATCTTCGACGGCGCACTGCTCTTCACGCCGACGCTGGAGCACTACACCGCGGTGTGGAAGGGCACCTTCCCGTTCTCCTTCATCAACAGCATCGTTACCGCCACCAGCGCCACGGCGCTGGCGATGCTGGTCGGCGTGCCCGCGGCCTACGCCTTGTCGCGCATGCGAGCCGGCGTGTCGCGCCGCGTTGGCCTGTGGATCCTGGTCACCCGAATGGCGCCACCCGTGGCCTTCACGATCCCGCTGTTCCTGGCCTTCCGCTATCTGGAGCTGCACGACACGCGGCTGGGCCTGGTGATCGTCTACCTAACCTTCAGCCTGGCCTTCGTCATCTGGATGATGAAACCCTTCTTTGACGCCGTGCCGCGTGAGCTGGAAGAGGCCGCGGCGATCGACGGCTGCAGCACCTGGAAGACGTTCGCCAGCATCACGCTGCCGCTCACCGGCCCCGGCCTCGCGGCCACCGCAGTGATCTGTTTCATAGGCGCATGGAACGACTTCTTCTTCGCGTTGATCCTCACACGCACCCAGGCCTCGACCGCGCCGGTGGCCATCGTCGGCTTCATCCAGTACGTGGGTTGGGAATGGGGCCGCATGGCCGCTGCCGGCACCATGGTGATGGCACCGGTGGTGCTGTTCTCGGTGCTCGTGCGGCGCCATCTCGTGCGCGGCATGGCCGCAGGCAGCATCAAGGGTTGAATCGTGTTGCACCTCCCACCGCCACTGCAGGCAACACTGCCAACAAGAAGGTAGACCGATGTCCGTCGTGCAACTCGAACATGTCCACAAACGATTCGGCGAAGTCGCCGTCGTCAACGATGTCAACCTGGTGCTGCCCGACGGCGGCTTCACCGTGCTGCTGGGCCCATCGGGCTGCGGCAAGACGACGACGCTGCGCATGGTGGCGGGGCTGGAGACGGTGAGCCAGGGCCGCATCACGATCGGTGGCCGCGATGTCACGCAGTTGGACCCCAAGGACCGCGACATTGCGATGGTGTTCCAGAACTACGCGCTGTACCCGCACAAGTCGGTGCGCGAGAACCTCGGCTTCGGCCTGCGCATCCGCGGTGTGGCCGAGGCCGACATCACATCGCGCGTGGCCACCGCGTCCAAGCTGCTGGGCCTGACCGATTTGCTTGAGCGCCGGCCCAAACAACTCTCGGGTGGCCAGATGCAACGTGTCGCACTGGGCCGTGCCATCGTGCGCGACGCCGAGGTGTTCCTGCTCGACGAGCCGCTGTCCAACCTGGACGCCAAGCTGCGTGTGCAGATGCGCGAAGAGATCTTCAAGCTGCACCGGCGCATCGGCAAGAGCATGATCTACGTCACCCACGACCAGACAGAGGCCATGACGCTGGCCGATCAGGTGGTCGTCATGCGCGACGGCCGCGTGCAGCAGGTCGGTCCGCCGCTGGAGATCTTCGACCGGCCAACCAACCTCTACGTGGCGACCTTTGTCGGCTCGCCGGAAATGAATGTCCTGGACGTCAGGGTTGAAGGCAGCACACTTTGCGGTGCGGGTCTGTCGATCGAAGGTGCCGGGCTGGCCGGCCTCGCCCAGGGCCGGCTGCTCAAGGCCGGCATTCGGCCTGACCATGTCGAGTTGCTCGCCGACCTGTCTTCTCCCGGCGCACAGGGCTGGCTCGACGTCGAAGTCTGTGAGCATCTGGGTACGACGTCGCTGTTGATCGGCAGCTTCGATGCGCAGCGGCTGCGTGTGCTTGCACCACGTTCGTCGGTGCGTCCGGGTGATCGGTTGGCGGTGCGCTTGCCTGCCGAACGACTGCACCTGTTCGACGCTGAAACGGGACTGCGTTTGAACTGAAACAAGGCCGCGTTCAAGCCATTAGAAGTGGCGCGTTGGATGCTGGATTGCAAGACCTGACCCTGGGCTCTTTTAGTACCTCAAACCCGTGGTGCTGGAACTCGGCGGCAAGGCGCCCATGCTGGTGCTGGACGACGCCGACCTTGACGACGCGGTGAACGCTGCGGCCTTCGGCGCCTTTGCCAACAGCGGGCAAATCTGCATGTCCACCGAGCGCTTCATCGTCGACGCCAAGGTCGCCGACGACTTCGTGGCCCTCTTCGCGAAGAAGGCGCGCGGCCTGCCGCTGGGTGACCCGCGCAAGCCTGAGCCGGTGGTGCTGGGTTCGGTCATCGGCATGAGCACGGTGGAACATTGCAACGCGCTCATCGACGACGCGCTGGCCAAGGGCGCCAAGCTGGTGTGCGGCGGCAAGGCCGACTCCACCTTGATGCCGGCCACGCTGCTCGACCACGTCACCCCCGCCATGCGCATCTACGCTGAAGAGACCTTCGGCCCGGTGAAGTGCATCGTGCGTGTGGACGGTGTCGACGAAGCGGTGATTTGTGCCAACGACAACGAGTACGGCCTGTCTGCCGCCGTCTTCGGCCGTGACGTGGCGCGTGCCTGGAACGTGGCGCGGCGCATCGAATCAGGCATCTGCCATGTCAACGGCCCCACGGTGCACGTCGAAGCGCAAATGCCTTTCGGCGGCGTCAAAGGCTCGGGCATGGGCCGCTTTGGCGGCAAGGCGGGAGTGCATGAGTTCACCGAGCTGCGCTGGATCACGCTTCAAACGGCGCCGCGACACTATCCGTTCTGACGTCCCGCTCGAACTACGCGTTCTGATCGGGTGTTTTCTCGGCGCCGCCCCGGCGCAGCAGCAACAAAGGCCAGCACCACAGGCTGGCCAGCCACATCAACAATCGCCCGGCATTGAGCGGCCGCGTCTCATGCTGGGCGACCTTGATGAAGAGCATCACCGCGCCAGCGATGACGTACACCAGCAGCACGCTGTACACCGCCACGCGCGCGCCGTAGCTGTCTACGAACAAGCCAGTTAGCACGCTCCCCAGCCAGGCCGCGAGCGGTACTGAAAGGCCCAGCGCCAGCATCAGCCCCAGGAGCGCGTGGCGCAGTTTGTAGAGCGGGTCGTTGTCGAGCATGGCCGCGTTCAGTCCACCGTGAAAAAACTTAAGTGCACGCTGGCTGGGCGGCGCACGCCCGTGCCGATGAACTGGCGCTGCATCAGCCAGGCCAGATGCGGCGCAGCGGTCTCGAAACGCGGCTGGCAGCGGAAGTACACGGCCTCGTCGGGCACCACCTCGCCGCGCATCAAGGCCGCCGAGATCTCGGCTGTGGCCACGCGCAAGGCCGAGTTGTGCACGTAGACAAGCGCCCCGTCGTCGAACTCCAGCACGTAGCGCGCGTCCAGGTGCGCGGCCGTGCCGTCTTGCACCACGAGCTGCCAGTCCGCGCCGCCCGGCAAGATGCGCCCCTGGCCCAGCGCGCCTGCGAAGCTGCCGCCAAGGATGCTGACCATGCGCCGGCGGCCAAACGCGCCGACGCCGACGTCGAGCGCGCCGCCGACGTCGACGCTGAGGTTGAGCAGGGGCGAGAGTGGCGGCGGGGGGAGCTTGAGGTGGTCCATGGCCGACATTGTGCGAGCGCTGCCCGTGCCCGATGCGACTTGCGCGGCCCTCGGGTTTGACCCGATGCCGCGCCAGCCTCTTCAGGCTGAACTTTCACATCACCCTTCAAGTCCCCGATTTAGAACGATTTTTTTGCCAGACAGTTGCTTGCGATTGCGTTGGTAAGTCCTTGATTCGACTAATTTTTTGCCGCCCACGCGGTTGACCTGGCCCCTGCCAATTTGGTAAAGTGGGGAAAAGTGTCTCAGAGTGGGTCAAGTGACTTCTTTCAACTTCCGTGGTGGGCCGGTACTGACGCTAGACCAAAAGTCGCGTCTGACTGTGCCTGCGCGGTACCGCGACGAGCTGGTCGCCAAGGCCGCAGGCCAGTTGGTGGTGGCGAAGAACCCCGACGGCTGCCTGTCGCTCTTCCCGCTGCCGGTGTGGGAGAAGTTCGAGGCCGAGCTCAACGCGCTGAGCATCGACAACGAAGGCTGGCGCCGGCTGTACATCGGCAGCGCGACTGACGTTGAAATCGACTCGGGCTCGCGCGTGCTCATCCCGCAAGAGCTGCGGGCCTGGGCCGGCCTGGACAAAGACGTGAAGTTCATGGGCGTGGGGTCCAACTTTGAATTGTGGGACAACGCCCGCTACGGCGAACGCGAAGCCGCGCTCATCGCCGCCGGGCGGCCCGAAGCGGTGCGCAATATCGTCATCCGATGAGTGCTGCTGTGCACACCGCTGTCTTGTTAGCCGAAGCGGTCGACGCGCTGGTGACGGCGCCTGAGGGCACTTACGTCGACGGCACCTTCGGCCGCGGTGGCCACGCGCGCGCCGTGCTCGAGCGCCTGGCGCCGGCGGGGCGCCTGATCGCCTTCGACAAAGACCCGCAGGCGATTGAAGCCGCCGCCGCGCTGGCCGGTGACCCGCGTTTTGCCATCTGCCACGCGAGCTTTGCCGACATGCGCGCCGAGCTTGAAGGCATGGGCATCCGGCGCGTCCACGGCGTGCTGCTCGACCTGGGGGTGAGCTCGCCGCAGATCGACACCCCCGAGCGCGGTTTCAGCTTTCGTTTTGACGCGCCGCTGGACATGCGCATGGACACCAGCCGTGGCGAAACCGCGGCCGAGTTTCTGGCCCGCGCCGACGAGCGATTGATTGCCCAGGTGGTGAAGGACTATGGCGAAGAACGGTTTGCTGGCCAGGTTGCAAAGGCGCTTGTGGCTCGCCGCGAGGGCGGGCAGCCGGTGCAGCGCACGGGTGAGCTCGCCGCACTCGTGGCTCGTGTCGTCAAGACCCGCGAGCCGGGGCAAGACCCCGCCACACGCACCTTTCAAGCTCTTCGGATTTTCTTCAACGCCGAGCTCGAAGCGCTAGAGCAGGGCCTGGCCGCCGCGCTGGCGCTGCTGGCGCCGAGCGGCCGCCTGGTGGTCATCAGCTTTCATTCGCTGGAAGACCGCATCGTCAAGCAATTCATCGCGCGCGAAAGCCGCGAGGTGGTGGACCGCCGCGCGCCGTTCGCCCCGGCCAAGGCCATGCGTTTGATCTCCCTGGGCCGCACCCGTGCCAGTGATGATGAGGTGCGCGCCAACCCGCGCGCGCGCTCGGCCATGCTGCGCGTGGCTGAGCGTGCTAACGCCGAAGCTGAGGTGCTCCAGTGACCAAGCTGCACCTGCTCTTGCTGGCGGTTTTGATGGGCAGCTGCCTCTACCTGGTGAAGGTCTCGTACGAGTCGCGTCGTGTTTTTGCCGCGCTCGACAGCGCGCGTAACCAGCAGCACCAGCTCGACATCGACTACAAGCGCCTGGATAGCGAACGCCAGGCGCAGGCCACGCACCTGCGTGTCGACAAAGTGGCGCGCGAGCGGCTGAAGATGGCCACCGCCGTGCCCGGGGCGACGCACTTTGTGGATGACGCGGCGTCGGGAGCCACCAAGTGAGCCGCCAAGACGTCAACTACGCCACCAGCCCGCTGCTGGCCGAAAAAACGCCGCCCTGGCGTTCGCGCCTGGTGGTGGCCTTGGTCGGCATGGCCTTCCTGGTGCTCATCGGCCGCGCTGCCTACATCCAGATCATCAAGACCGATTTCTACTTGATGCAGGGCGAAAAGCGCTACGCCCACACGATCGAACTGCCGGCCAGCCGCGGCCGCATCTACGACCGCAATGGCCTGCTGCTGGCCAGCTCGATCCCGGTGCCTTCGCTGTGGATGATCCCCAAGGACTTCCAGGCCGACGCCGTGCAGCGCAAAGCCTTGCTCAAGCTGCTGGGCATGAAGCCTGAAGAGCTGGCCGACAAGCTCGAGGCCAACCCAAAATTCGCCTGGTTGCGCCGCCAGCTTGACGACGACGTGGCCGCGCAAGTCAAGGCGCTGAAGATCAAGGGCGTGCACCAGGTGCAGGAGTACCGGCGCAAGTACCCCGAGGGCGAAGCCGCCGCGCACGTGGTGGGCTTCACCGACATCGACGACCAGGGCCGCGAAGGCATCGAGCTCGGCTTCCAGAAAGACCTGCAAGGCCGCGACGGCTCACGCTTCGTGATGAAAGATCGCCTGGGCCGCGTCATCGAAGACATCGTCGACCAGACCGACGCCGTCAACGGCCGCGACATCACCCTGTCGATCGACTCCAAGGTGCAGTTCTTCGCCTACCAGCGCCTGCGCGACGCCGTGGCGCAGCATGGTGCCAAGGCCGGCAGTGTGGTCGTGCTCGACGTCACAACCGGCGAAGTACTGGCACTGGCCAACTACCCCAGCTACAACCCGGCGCTGCGCCATAAGTTGTCGGGCGAGCCGCTGCGCAACCGCGCCATGACCGACGTCTTCGAGCCCGGCTCGACGATGAAACCCTTTACCGCCGCACTGGCGCTGGAACACCACGGCTACACGCCCGCTTCACGCATCCAGACGGCGCCGGGCAAGCTCACCATGGGCGCACACACCATCTCCGATTCGCACCCGCATGGCGAGCTGAGCCTGGCCGAAGTGATCCAGAAATCCAGCAACGTCGGCACGGTGAAACTGGCCATGCAGATGCCTGCGCGTGAGATGTGGGAAACCTTCGCCCAGGTCGGCTTTGGGCAGAAGCCGCAGATCGATTTCCCCGGTGCGGTGACGGGCCGGCTGCGCCCGTACAAGAGCTGGCGGCCGATCGAGCAGGCGACCATGAGCTACGGCTACGGCCTCTCGGCCAGCCTCTTTCAGTTGGCGCGTTCCTACACCGTGTTTGCGCGCGACGGTGAAGTCATCCCGCTGACCATGCTGCGCCACGAAGGTGCCGCCAGCGCCGCGCAAGTGCCTGGTCAACGCGTGCTCTCGGTCAAGACGGCGCGCGAGGTGCGCCAGATGTTGTTGATGGCTGCAGGCCCCGGCGGCACCGCGCCCAAAGCGCAGGCCATCGGCTATTCGGTGGGCGGAAAAACCGGCACCGCGCGCAAGCAAGAGGGCCGCAGCTACACCAGCAAATACCGCGCGTGGTTTGTGGGCCTGGCGCCCGTGAACAACCCGCGCATCGTGGTGGCGGTGATGGTTGACGAGCCGAGCAAAGGCATCTTCTACGGCGGTGATGTCGCCGCGCCCGTGTTCAGCCAGGTTGTGCAGCAAACGCTGCGCATGATGAACGTGCAGCCCGACATCGAGGTCAAGGCGCTGATCAGCAACAAGCCCACGCCGCCCGCTGAGCCGGAGAGCTTCTAGGTGCCCTTGACCCAGCTCCACAGCGCGGGCGCCGCAGCGTCGTGGCTAACGGCCCAAGTGCGTGGCAGCTTGCGCAGTGACAGTCGGCGTGTCGAGCCCGGCGACGGCTTCATCGCCTGGCCCGGCGCGATGCACGACGGCCGGGCGT
Organism: Burkholderiales bacterium; assembly: GCA_031431125.1. Taxonomy (GTDB): domain Bacteria; phylum Pseudomonadota; class Gammaproteobacteria; order Burkholderiales; family Burkholderiaceae_C; genus JANPCX01. The sequence goes on along the minus strand of JANPCX010000025.1, from coordinate 101,890 downwards.
TTGTGGCACCTGCCTTGCAAGCCGGCGCTGCGGCCTGCCTGGTCGAAGCCGAGGGCGTGCAGGCCTGGGGCTTTGACGACGCACGCATCGCCGCGTTGCCCGGCCTCAAGCGCGAGGCTGGCGCTGTCGCGCACCAGTTCTTCGGCCGGCCCAGCCAGCAGCTGTCGGTACTGGCCGTCACCGGCACCAACGGCAAGACCTCCACCACGTGGTGGCTGGCGCAGGCGCTGTCGCTGCTGGGGCGGCGCTGCGGTGTCGTGGGCACGCTGGGCATCGGCGAGACAGCGCGTGTTGAAAGCACGGGCCTGACCACACCCGACCCGGTGCGCTTGCACGCCGCCTTTCGTCGCTTCGCCGACGCTGGCTTTGCCGCTTGCGCCATCGAGGCCTCGTCGATCGGCATCACGGAGCAGCGGCTGCAAGGCACACACATCGACGTCGCGTTGCTCAGCAACTTCACGCAAGACCATCTCGACCACCACGGCAGCATGGCCGCCTACTGGGCTGCCAAGCGCGCGCTGTTTGACTGGCCGGGGCTGCGTGCGGCGGTGATCAACAGCGACGACGAACAGGGCGCGGCGCTGGCCACCGAGCTGGCTGGCACGGGCTTGCAGCTATGGACGGTGGCACTGCAAGGCCCGGCGCGGCTGCGCGGCGTGGGCCTGCACTACATCAACGGCGAGCTGGCATTTGACGTCGCTGAAGGCGGCCAATGCGTGCCCCTGCGCAGTCAGCTCGTGGGTGACTACAACGCCAGCAACTTGCTGCTGGTGATCGGCGGCTTGCGCGCTTTGGGCGTGCCGCTGGCTGACGCCGTGGCCGTGCTGCCGATGCTCACGCCCGTGCCCGGGCGAATGCAAACCGTGAGCGGCGCGCGCAAGCCCACGACCATCGTCGACTACGCCCACACACCCGATGCGTTGGAAAAAGTGTTGCACGCACTTCAGCCGTTAGCACAGGCGCAGCATGGCGCGCTGTGGTGCGTGTTCGGCTGCGGCGGTGACCGCGACCCCGGCAAGCGGCCTTTGATGGGCGCTATCGCCTCGCGGCTGGCCGCGCGCGTGGTGCTCACCAGCGACAACCCGCGCAGCGAAGCGCCCAGCCATATCCTGGCGCAGCTGCTGGCGGGCATCGCGCGCGAAGACGGCGTGGACGTCATCGAAGATCGCGGCGAAGCCATCGCTCACGCGCTGACGCAGGCGGCTGACGAGGACATCGTGCTCATCGCCGGCAAGGGCCACGAGGACTACCAGGAAGTCGCCGGTGTGCGCCGGCCCTTCTCCGACGCGCTCGCGGCCCAAGCCGCGCTGCGCCAGCGTGCGGGGTGCGCCGCATGATGACGCTGGCGCAAGCCCACGCGCTACTGCCGCACTCTGTGCTCGTGGGCGACGGCCACACCGAACTCAGCCGCGTGCACAGCGACACGCGCAGCCTGCAGCCGGGGGACTTCTTCGTCGCCCTGCGCGGTGACAACTTCGACGGCCACGCCTTCCTGGCGCAAGCGCGCGCCGCCGGTGCGGCCGCCGCCTTGGCCGAAGCTGGCTTGGTCGAGGCCGGACTGCCAGGCTTGCAGGTGGCCGACAGTGGCCTGGCCCTGCAAGAGCTCGCCGCCGCCTGGCGCCACCGCTTGCATCTGCCGATAGCACTGGTGGCCGGCAGCAACGGCAAGACCACCGTCACGCAGATGGTGGCCAGCATCCTGCGCGCCTGGCAGGGCGCGTGTGCGCTGGCCACGCAGGGCAACTTCAACAACCACATCGGTCTGCCGCTCACGCTCTTGCGCCTGCGCCAGGACGACGCGCTGAGCCACCGCGTGGCCGTGCTTGAAGTTGGTATGAACCAGCCCGGTGAAATCGCCCGGCTCTCGGCCCTGGCCGCGCCCACGGTGGTGCTGGTGAATAACGCGCAACGTGAGCACCAGGAATTCATGCACAGCGTGGAGGCGGTGGCGCGTGAAAACGGCGCGGCGATTGCAGCGCTGGGCGCCAGCGGCACGGTGGTCATCCCGGCTGACGACACCTTCACACCACTGTGGCGTGAACTCGCCGGCGCGCGCCAGGTCGTCGACTTCGCGCTTGACGTGCCCGATACCCAGGCCAACGTGCACGGCACCGCCACCTGGACTGGCGAGCACTGGACGATTGCGCTGCACACGCCCCATGGCGACGCCACCCTCACACTGGCCATGCCTGGCCGACATAACGCCAAGAATGCGCTGGCTGCCACAGCTACTGCGCTGGCACTCGGCGCGCCGCTCGCCGCCGTCGTGCAAGGCATCCAGGACTTCCGCGCCGTGCGTGGCCGCTCGGCACTGCACAAGCTGCGCCGGGGCGGTCGCGCGTTCACGCTGGTCGACGACAGCTACAACGCCAACCCCGACTCGGTGCGGGCCGCCATCGATGTGCTGGCCGCTTTGCCCGGCCCCCGCTGGTTGGTGCTGGGCGACATGGGCGAGGTCGGTGACCATGGCCCCGCCTTCCACCGCGAAGTGGGTGCCTATGCGCGCCAGCAAGGCATTGAGGCCCTGTGGACGGCAGGTGCTGCCTGCCTCGAAGCGGCCCGGGCCTTCAGCGGTGGGCGGCACTTTGACGCCGTGGAGGAATTGTTGGTCGCTTTGCCCCAGGCCCCCATCAGCAGTTCGGTGGTGGTCAAGGGCTCGCGCTTCATGAAGATGGAACAGGTGGTGGATGCCCTGATGCAACACAAGAACAACAACGGAGAAGCCCATGCTGCCTAGCCTGGCCGAGTGGTTGCAAACCATGAACCCAGAGTGGGGTTTCATGCGCGTTTTTCAGTACCTCACCTTCCGTTCTGTGATGGCCGCCATGACTGCGCTCTTGATCGGGCTGGCCTTGGGGCCGGTGGTGATACGCCGCCTCACCGCGTTGAAGATCGGTCAACCTGTGCGCGACTATGGCGTGCAAAGCCATTTGGTGAAAAGTGGCACACCCACCATGGGCGGTGTGCTCATCTTGCTGTCGATTGCGCTGAGCACCTTGTTGTGGTTTGACTGGACCAACCGCTTCGTGTGGATCGTCATGCTGGTCACCTTTGGTTTTGGTGCCATAGGCTGGGTGGACGATTGGCGCAAGGTGGTTCAGAAGAACCCCGAAGGCATGCCTTCAAAGGAGAAGTATTTTTGGCAATCGCTGATTGGTTTGGTCGCGGCTTTTTATTTGGCCTTCAGCGTCTCTGAAAGCTCCAACGCCCGCGTCGCCGAGTTGTTTTTCCAGTGGGTGGCCAGTGGCTTCACCTTGCCCTTGCCCAACAAAGCCGACTTGATCGTGCCCTTCTTTAAAACCGTGAGTTACCCCCTGGGTGTGGCCGGTTTCATCATCCTGACCTACCTCGTCATCGTGGGGGCGAGCAATGCCGTCAACCTCACCGACGGGCTGGACGGGCTGGCCATCATGCCGGTGGTGATGGTGGGCTCTGCGCTGGGTGTTTTTGCTTATGTCACAGGCAACGCCGTGTTCAGCAAATACCTCTTCATCCCGCACATTCCCGGTGCGGGTGAACTGATGGTGTTTTGCGCCGCCATGGCCGGTGCTGGATTGGCCTTTTTGTGGTTCAACGCCCATCCCGCCCAAGTCTTCATGGGCGATGTCGGCGCACTGGCTTTGGGTGGTGCACTCGGAACCATTGCGGTGATCACGCGCCAAGAAATTCTGCTGGCCATCATGGGCGGCATTTTTGTGGTGGAAGCGATGTCGGTGATGTTGCAGGTGACTTACTTCAAGTACACCAAAAAACGTTACGGCGAAGGGCGCCGCATTTTGAAGATGGCACCACTGCACCACCACTTTGAGAAATCAGGTTGGAAAGAAACCCAAGTGGTGGTTCGTTTTTGGATCATCACCATGCTTCTTTGCTTGGTGGGACTGGCAAGTTTGAAATTGCGTTGAGATGGGTTTGACACACAGATGAAGTTCTTGAGTGGCATCACGGTTTTGGTCCTCGGCTTGGGTGAGTCCGGCTTGGCCATGGCCCGGTGGTGCGCGCGCTGCGGCGCAAGCGTGCGGGTATGGGACTCGCGTGAGTCTCCACCGCAGGCGAGCGCCCTGGCTGAACATGTCCCGGCGGCGACGTTGATCACCGGCGACTTGGAGGACGCGGCTTTCATTGGTGCGCAACTCATCCTCAAGAGCCCGGGCCTCGCGCCCCATGATCCGCGTATCGCGGCGTCGTTGGCCGCCGCACTGGAGCGGGGAATCTTGCTGCAAGGCGAGTTGGAACTCTTTGCCCATGCGCTCGCCGATCTGAAGGCCGAGCGCGGGTATGCGCCCAAGGTCATTGCCATCACCGGCACCAACGGCAAGACCACCACGGCCTCCATGACGGCCATGTTGGTGGAGCGCGCCGATAAGCGGGTGGCACTGGCAGGCAACATTGGGCCGACGATGTTGCAGACGCTGTCCGATGCGCTGGATTTGGAGCCCTTGCCTGACGCCGAAGCATCACCGGAATTCACAACCGATCAGGGAACCGAACTCGCTGTCGCAGCCGAAGCGGCGGACGCAGCGCCGTCAGATGCCGCCGAATCTGAACCAACGCCAGCGCTTGCTCAGGGCGAGGAAATGCTGTCGGCGCAAGACGCCATCGAGTCCGATGCCCCAGACGACGCCCCCCTCAACATGGACGGCCAACTCCCGCCCGGCCTCTTCCCACCGCCACCTCCTGGCCCGGTGTTCGAACACCTGCCCGAGGTGTGGGTGTTGGAGTTGTCCAGTTTCCAACTCCATGAAGCCAAAGGTTTTGAGCCCAGCAGTGCCACCGTGCTCAACCTCAGCCAAGACCATTTGGACTGGCACGGCGACATGCCCGCTTATGCGGCGGCCAAAGCGCGGGTGTTTGGCAAGCAGGCCGTCATGGTGATCAACCGCGACGATCCCTTGGTGGAGAACATGGTGCCCAAAGCGCCCGCGCCCCAAGGCAAAACAAAAATGCCCAAGTGGACACCACGCCAGGTGATGCGTTTCGGGTTGAATGCACCCGAACACCCCGGCGACTTTGGTTTGATTCAAGAGAACGGCATGGCCTGGTTGGTGCGCGCCATGGAAGCCGACGAAACCATCAAACCCAAACGAGGCGCGGTGCTGGAAGAAGAAATCATCATTCAGCGCCTGATGCCCGCCGACGCACTGCGTGTGCGGGGTCGCCACAACGCAGCGAATGCACTGGCCGCCTTGGCCTTGGCCACCGCCGTGGATTGCCCTTTGGCGCCGATGCTGCATGGCTTGCGTGAATACAGCGGCGAGCCGCACCGCGTTGAGCATGTGGCCGTCGTGGATGGTGTGGACGCCTTCGACGACAGCAAAGGCACCAATGTTGGCGCCACCGTGGCGGCCATAGAAGGGCTGGGTGCCGACCGCACGCCCGCCAAACTCGTGGTGATCCTGGGTGGCGACGGCAAGGGCCAAGACTTCGGCCCTTTGCTCGCGCCGTTGCAGCGCCACGCCCGGGCCGTGGCCACCATCGGTCGTGACGCCGAGGCCATTGAACGCGCACTCGTGGGTTTGCAAGTGCCCGTTCAAAGGCATGACAGCCTGGAGTCAGCCACCGTGTGGTGTTTTGAACAAGCCCACAGCGGCGATGCTGTCTTGCTCAGCCCCGCCTGCGCAAGTTTGGACATGTTCAAGAACTACGCCCACCGGGCCGAGGTGTTTGTGAGCGCCGTGTTGGCACGGGCACAAGACAGGGGGCAGGCGTGAACAGCAGTGTTGCGTCCAAATCCAGCTGGAATCTCTGGCGCGGCCTGGCTGAATGGTGGCGTGCTCGCCGCTCTGGGGCGGCCGAAGCGGGTGGCGCCCAGGTGCCTATTCGTGACTGGGTCAGTGTGGGCCGCAGCGCGCCCACACGCATCTCCGGTTTCGACCAAGTGCTGGTGTGTTTGGTGGTCGCATTGTTGGCCCTGGGATTGGTCATGGTCTACAGCGCTTCGGTGGCCCTGCCCGACAACCCGAAGTTCGCGCGTTACCAGCCCACGCACTTTTTATCGCGCCATGTGTTGTCCATCGTCATTGCCACCTTGGCGGCTTTGGTGGTGGTGCAAATCCCGATTTCCGTGTGGGAGCGCTGTGCGCCGTGGTTGTTTGCATTTTCTTTGTTGCTCATGGTGTTGGTGTTGATTCCCGCCATCGGCAAAGGCGTCAACGGTGCGCGCCGCTGGATACCCATAGGTGTGATGAACTTTCAGCCCTCTGAACTCGCCAAACTGGCCATGGCCCTGTACGCGGCCGGTTACATGGTGCGCAAGATGGAGGTCAAAGAAGACTTTCTGCAAGCGGTGTTGCCCATGGCAGTGTCGGTCGCGGTGGTGGGCTTGTTGTTGCTGGCCCAGCCTGACATGGGCGCCTTCTTGGTGATTGCGACCATCGCCATGGGCATCTTGTTCCTGGGCGGCGTCAACGGCCGCATGTTCTTGCTGATCACTGCCGTGCTGGTCGGCGCTTTTGTTTTGATGATCACGCTCAGTGACTGGCGGCGTGAACGCATCTTTGCCTACCTCAGCCCTTGGGACGAAAAGTACACCTTGGGCAAGGCCTATCAACTGTCGCACTCGCTGATTGCGTTTGGACGCGGCGAGTTGTTCGGCCAGGGTTTGGGCGGCAGCGTCGAAAAGCTGCACTACCTGCCCGAAGCCCACACCGATTTCTTGCTGGCAGTGATTGGTGAGGAACTCGGCTTTGTGGGCGTGGCCTGCGTGGTGCTCGCCTTCTTCTTGTTGGCCCGCCGTGTCTTCGTCATCGGCCGCCAAGCCATCGTGCTGGACCGCGTATTCGCTGGTTTATTTGCACAAGGCGTGGGGGTGTGGATGGGCGGCCAGGCCTTCATCAACATGGGTGTGAACTTGGGCGTCTTGCCGACCAAGGGACTGACCTTGCCGCTCATGAGCTTTGGCGGCTCGGCCATCGTGACGAATATGGTGGCCCTGGCGATTGTTCTCCGCATTGATATTGAGAACAGAGCCCTTATGCGTGGAGGCCGCGCATGAAATCGGCCAATCTCCAACACGCTCGATTCTCCGTTCGCGCTGAGCCTGTCGAAGCGGTGTGCTTTCGATTTGGTTTGTCGTTTCGCAAGGCACTGCGTCGGGATATGCGCCCGACAGCGCACTCACTTTCTTTTGCTTGCCCAAAAGAAAGTAAGCAAAGAAAATGGCACCCCGACTCCGGCGGTCCCGGGGTACCGGGACTGCTCTGCGCTGCTCGGTCAAGACGGGAAGTTCAGAAACTCGCCCTGCGGGCTCAAACATCTGAACTTCTCTTTCCGTCTTGCCCTGCGCTGCTCGACGCCTGCAACGGGGACCCCAAGAGCCAACGCCAGCGGACTGCTTGTTTGGCTGCGCCAAACTTCGCGGCGATGCGCGGCGAGCCGTGGTGTATTGGCTCTTCGGGGCCCTTGAGACGAGCTGAGCAGCGCAGCGGGAGGCGGGAAAAGAAGCGCAGTTGTTTGAGCCCGAAGGGCGAGTTCTGCGCTTCCCGCCTGCCGCGAGCAGCGCAAGGCAGCCCCGGTACCCCGGGGCCGAGGAACCGGGGTCGCCTTTGGTGTGCGCGTAACTTGGCTTTGCCAAGTGAGCGCACCCCCTCTTCGAGAACTTTTGGTGACTTTTCTTTGGCGAAGCAAAGAAAAGTTACTGCGCTGTCGGGCGCACATCCCGACGCAGTGCAACGCAAAGAGAAACTCTCAAACAACCCCAAGAAAACCCAAATCGCCAACAAGGGGGTCTCACCATGACCCATCCCAAACACCTGATCATCATGGCCGCAGGCACAGGCGGTCACATCATTCCTGGCTTGGCTGTCGCGCAGGAAATGCAAAGCCGTGGCTGGTCGGTCAGTTGGCTGGGTACCTCGCATGGCATGGAAAACAAATTGGTGCCGCCTGCTCACATTCCGCTGGACACGATTTCCTTCAGTGGCCTGCGCGGCAAAGGCCTGTTGCACACCATGACGGGAGGGCTGCGCCTGCTGGTCGCGTTTTGGAGTTGCTTGCAAATCATCCGCCGCAGGCGTGTCACTGTCGTTCTTGGCATGGGCGGGTATGTGTGTTTTCCCGGTGGATTGATGGCGTCGCTCTTGAACAAGCCACTGATGCTGGTCAATGCCGACGCCGCCCTCTTGATGAGCAACAAGGGCCTGCTGCCCGTGGCCGACAAAGTGGCCTTCGGTTTTGAAGGTGCGGCCGTGGGCAAGGTCAAACAAGGCGTGGTGACCGGCAACCCCGTGCGGGCCGAGATTGAAAACCTGCCTGCCCCAGCGCAGCGTTTTGAAGGCCGCACCGGCCCCTTGCGCGTGCTGGTGGTCGGTGGCAGTTTGGGTGCCAAAGCGCTGAACGATGTGCTCCCGGCGGCGTTGTCCTTGTTGACGGCCACGCAGCGCCCGACTGTCACGCACCAAACCGGCGCCGCCAATTTTGAAACGGTGCAAACCGCCTACGCCAGCAGCCAAGTGCAAGCCGAGGTGCTGCCCTTCATCGACAACATGGCCGAACGTTTGGCCGCTTGCGACGTGATTGTGTGCCGCGCAGGTGCCATCACGGTGAGCGAGTTGTGCGCTGCCGGTGTGGCCAGCGTGCTGGTGCCTTTGGTGGTCAGCACCACCAGCCACCAACGTGACAACGCGACCTGGTTGGCGGCGCAAGGTGCAGCCATTCACTTGCCGCAGACCGAACTCCATCCCAAACAGCTGGCTGAACTGTTCAAGACATTGACCCGAGAGGCTTTGTTGACCATGGCCAACAAAGCCCGCGCCTTGGCAAAACCCAAAGCGGCCGCTCGTGTGGCCGATGAACTGGAAAGACTGGTGGCTGCATGAAGCACGCCGTGAAACACATTCATTTCGTAGGGGTAGGCGGTGCCGGCATGAGTGGCATCGCTGAAATCCTGCACAACCTCGGTTATGTGGTGTCGGGCTCAGACCAGAATGACAGCAGCACCCTGAAGCGCTTGAAGTCGATAGGCATCCGCATTCATTTGGGCCATGACGCTGGTCATGTGCACGGTGCAGAGGCCGTTGTCACATCGACCGCCGTGCAGCCCAATAACCCCGAGGTGTTGGCCGCGCGTGCCAAACGTATTCCGGTGGTGCCGCGCGCCGTGATGCTGGCCGAGTTGATGCGCTTGAAACAAGGCATCGCCATCGCGGGCACCCACGGCAAAACCACGACCACGAGTTTGGTGACCAGCGTCTTGGCTGAAGCGGGTGTCGACCCCACCTTTGTGATCGGAGGGCGCTTGAATTCTGCCGGCGCCAACTCGCGTTTGGGCTCGGGCGACTACATCGTGGTGGAGGCCGACGAGTCCGACGCCTCCTTCCTGAATTTGCTGCCCGTCATGGCGGTGGTCACCAACATCGACGCCGACCATATGGACACCTATGGCCATGACTTTGCACGGCTCAAGTCGGCTTTTGTTGACTTCATCCACCGCATGCCGTTTTACGGCGCAGCCGTGTTGTGTGTGGACGATCCTGGTGTGCGTTCCATCATGCCCATGATTTCTCGGCCCGCCATCACCTATGGTTTTGCGGCTGACGCCATGGTGCGCGCCGTGGATGTGCGTGCCGACGCCGGGCAAATGCATTTCACGGTGCAGCGGCGCAATGGCGCCGTGATGCCCGAGCTGCATGTCACCTTGAATTTGCCGGGCGAGCACAACGTGCTGAACGCCTTGGCTGCGATTGCCGTGGCCACCGAGCTGGAGTTGCCCGACGGCCCCATCGTCAAAGGCTTGGCCGAGTTCAACGGGGTGGGGCGCCGGTTCCAGCGTTATGGCGATTGGCCTGCGTTTTCAAAAGTGGCCCAGACGCAAGACCCGGCGGGCGTGTTCACGCTGATCGACGACTACGGCCACCACCCAGTGGAGATGGCCGCCACCTTGGCGGCCGCTCGCGGAGCGTTTCCGGGGCGGCGTTTGGTGCTGGCCTTCCAGCCCCACCGCTACACCCGCACCCGCGATTGTTTTGAAGACTTTGTGAAAGTCATCGGTACGGCCGATGCGGTGCTTCTGTCTGAGGTGTATGCCGCGGGCGAAGCCCCCATCGTCGCAGCCGACGGCCGCTCGCTGGCCCGTGCGCTGCGGGTGGCGGGAAAAGTCGATCCGATTTTCGTAGATGACATCGCCGACATGCCGCAAACCATTCTTGATCAGGCGCAGGCCGGTGACGTCGTGATCACCATGGGTGCGGGAACGATAGGCGCAGTGCCCGGCCAGGTGGTGGATTTGTTGAAGGAGGCCGTATGAGCGCGAACCACCCATTCGGCAAAGTCGCGGTGCTGCTGGGCGGCACCTCCGCCGAGCGCGAGGTGTCCTTGATGTCGGGCAATGGCGTGCTGGCGGCACTGAAATCCCAAGGGGTGGATGCTCACCCGTTTGATCCCGCACAGCGCGGCCTGCACGAGCTCAAGACCGAAGGCTACGCACGGTGTTTCATTGCACTGCACGGCCGCCATGGCGAAGACGGCACGGTGCAAGGTGCCCTCGAGTTGCTGGGCATTCCCTACACGGGTTCAGGCGTCATGGCTTCGGCGATGGCGATGGACAAGGTGATGACCAAACGTGTTTGGGTTGCACAGGGTCTGCCGACACCCCGCTATGTTTGGTTGGCACCAGGTCAGCAGGACGCTGAACACACCCGCGTTGTGCCCGATGAGTTGGGCCTGCCCTTGATTGTCAAGCCGCCGCGCGAGGGCTCGTCCATTGGTGTCAGCAAGGTGCTCGGCTACTCGGACATGCAAGAGGCCGTGCAACTGGCTGCGCGTTACGACGCCGATGTGCTGTGCGAGGAGTTCATCGACGGCGAGGAAGTCACCTGCGCTGTCATCGGCAGCGGGGAATCGGCCCGTGCCTTGCCGGTGATCCGCATCAAGGCACCTGAAGGTGCTTACGACTACCAAAACAAATACTTCACCGACGTGGTGCAGTACCTGTGCCCGAGCGGTTTGCCCGAAGCCGAGGAGCAGGCGATCCAGCGCACCGTGCTGTCCGCCTACCAGTTGCTGGGCTGCCGCGGTTGGGGCCGGGCCGACCTGATGATCCGCGCCAGCGACCGACAGCCCTTCTTGCTGGAGATGAACACCTCGCCTGGCATGACGTCGCACTCCTTGGTGCCCATGTCCGCCCGAGCGGCGGGTTTGAGCTACGAGGCCCTGTGCCTGCACGTGCTGTCCCTGGCGACGCTGGACAGTCAGCCCGTCTCTCCTCCAACTTCCGCCTGATGGTCACCCACCATTGCCCACCATGCTTCGTCGTTCCCCCACCCCTGTTGCTGCTGCGGACCCGTCCGCAGACGCGGAGGTGCGCTGGATGAACGCGACCAGTCAAGCGCTGTTCAGTGTGGCGGCGGTGGCGGCTCTATGCCTGCTCGTGCAATGGCTGGCGCGCCAACCCGTGTTTCAGTTGCGTGGCATTGCAGTGATTGGGGACGTGACACACAACAGCGTGGCCACCCTACGCGCCAATGCACTTCCTGCGATGGCGGGTAACTACTTCAGCATGGATTTGCAGCAAACGCAAAAAGCCTTCTCCGCCGCGCCGTGGGTGCGTCAGGCCGTGGTGCAGCGCGTCTGGCCCAACCGCATCCGAGTCCAGTTGGAAGAACACCGCGTGGCCGCCATGTGGTCGCCCGACGAATCCACCGCACGCAGCGGCAGCAGTGCCATCGACCAACTGGTCAATACCCACGGCGAGGTGTTTGACGCCAACCTGGGTGATGTGGAAGACCAAGAGCTCATCACCTTGCGTGGCCCAGAGGGCACTGCGGCGCAAATGCTGGCCATGGCCAGAACATTGGCGCCCGTGTGGAACCGTTTGCAAGCGACGGTGGATGAACTTTCGTTGTCAGGGCGCGGTTCCTGGCGGGTGCAGCTGGACACGGGTGCTGTGATTGAGCTGGGGCGCGGCAGCCCTGCCGAACTGCTGGTGCGCTGCGAGCAGTTTGTGGCGACTGTGGGTCAATTGACCGCGCGCTACCAACGCCCAGTGCAGTACGCCGACTTGCGTCACCGTGATGGATATGCACTGCGCTTGCGCGGTGTTTCCACGACCTTGAGTGCGGCGGAGCGGGCGACGGCTGATGCCAAACCAAAACCCAAACCTCCATCCACACCCGCGCGCTGAACGAGCCAAAAAAAGGAATTCAACAAGATGGCCAAGGAATACAAAGATTTGGTGGTGGGCCTCGATATCGGCACGGCCAAGGTGATGGCCGTGGTGGCCGAAGTCATGCCCGGTGGCGAGCTGCGAGTCGCGGGTTTGGGCGTAGCCCCGAGCCACGGCTTGAAACGTGGCGTGGTGGTCAACATTGATGCCACCGTGCAGTCCATTCAACAAGCCTTGAAAGAGGCCGAGATGATGGCCGACTGCAAGATCACCCACGTCTACACCGGCATCACCGGCAGCCACATTCGCGGTCAGAACAGCACCGGCATGGTGATCGTGCGCGACAAAGAAGTCACCCCGATTGATGTGGCCCGTGTGGTGGAAACCGCCAAGGCCATCAACATTCCCAACGACCAACGCCTCCTGCTGGTGCAGGCGCAAGAGTTTGTGATTGATGGCCACGAAGTCAAAGAACCCATCGGCATGAGTGGTGGGCGCTTGGAAGTGAAAGTGCACATCGTGACCGGCGCCCAAAGCGCAGCGGAAAACATCATCAAATGTGTGCGCCGCTGCGGCCTGGAAGTGAACCAGTTGGTGCTCAACCCCAGCGCCTCCAGCCATGCCGTACTGACCGACGATGAAAAAGACCTGGGTGTGGCCTTGGTGGACATAGGCGCGGGCACGACCGATGTATCCATCTTCACCGACGGCGCCATTCGCCACACCGCCGTCATTCCGATCGCCGGTGACCTCATCACCAGCGACATCGCGATGGCGCTGCGCACCCCCACCAAAGACGCTGAAGAAATCAAGGTCGAGTACGGCATGGCCAAGCAGCTGCTGGCCGACCCCAGCGAGCAGTTGGAGGTGCCTGGCCTGGGTGACCGCTCACCCCGTTTGTTGTCTCGCCAGGCCTTGGCGGGTGTGATTGAACCGCGCGTCGAGGAGATTTACTCCTTGGTGCACCAGGTCATCCGTGAAAGTGGTTATGAAGAGCTGCTGTCCTCGGGCATCGTCATCACCGGCGGTGCGGCGGTGATGCCGGGCATGGTCGAACTCGGCGAAGACATTTTCTTGAAGCCGGTGCGCAAAGGGCTGCCGACCTACAGCGGCGCACTCTTCGACATGGTGGCCAACCCACGTTCGGCCACGGTCATGGGTTTGCTCGAAGAGGCCCGTTTGGGCCGCGCCCGCGGCATGCGCGCTGCCCAGCAAGCAGGTTCCGTCAAAACATGGTTTGGTCGCGCCAAAGACTGGTTCTTGGGCAACTTTTAACTGCATGCCACCCCATACAAGGAATTGACCATGAAAAACCTATCGACCCCCTGCCAATGGCTCATACGAATAGGAGGTTGCGGACCCCCTGATGGATAGACAGCGTGAAACAGAAAAAACAAAGCGGGGGCATGAACACCCGCAGAACGAATCGAGAAGAGAAGTATTCATCACTGTTAGGCAACTGCAACATACCGATTGGAGAACACCATGGCTATTGAAATGATCGAAGAATTTGACTTGAGCACCCAGATCAAAGTGATCGGCGTGGGCGGCGGCGGCGGCAACGCCGTTGAGCACATGATTTCCCAAGGCGTGCAAGGTGTGGAATTCCTTTGCGCCAACACCGACGCGCAGGCGCTGAACCGCTCTGCGGCCCACCAACTGATTCAACTCGGCAGCACCGGTTTGGGCGCTGGCGCCAAACCCGAAGCGGGCAAGGCGGCAGCGGAAGAAGCGGTCGACCGCATACGCCAAGCCATCACCGGGGCCAACATGCTCTTCATCACTGCCGGCATGGGCGGCGGCACCGGCACGGGCGCTGCGCCTGTGATTGCACGCGTGGCCAAGGAAATGGGCATCCTCACGGTGGGCGTGGTGACCAAACCTTTCGACTTCGAAGGCGGTCGTCGCATGAAAGCCGCTGACACCGGCTTGGCCGAGCTGGAAGCCAATGTCGATTCACTGATCGTGATCCTGAACGAGAAGCTGCTCGAAGTTTTGGGCGACGACGTCACCCAGGACCAGGCCTTTGCCGAAGCCAACGACGTGCTCAAGAACGCCGTCGGCGGCATCAGCGACATCATCCACGTGCAGGGCTTGGTGAACGTCGACTTCGAAGACGTCAAAACCGTGATGAGCGAACCCGGCAAGGCCATGATGGGTACGGCCCAAGCCACGGGCCCTGACCGCGCCACCAAGGCCGCAGAGATGGCCGTCGCTTGCCCCTTGCTCGAAGGGATCGATCTGTCAGGCGCACGCGGTGTGTTGGTGCTGATCGCAGCCAAACGCAGCACCTTGAAGTTGGCTGAGAGCAAAAACGCGATGAACACCATCCGCCGCTACGCGGCTGAAGATGCCCACGTGATTTTTGGCACCGTGTACGACGACGAGCTGGGCGACCAGTTGCGCGTGACGGTGATTGCAACGGGCCTGTCCCCCGCCAAACGCCAGCAAACGCCCATCACCGTGGTGCACAGTGCACCCGTGCTGCGCACCGGCACGGACAACATTCCTGTGTTGACCCAGCCTGTGCAAACCATGTCCGCACCGGCGCACGACTACACCGGGCTGAACACGCCCAGCGTGTGGCGCAACGGGCGCACCGCCGCTGCCAAGGTGGATGCGTTGGCGAGCAACGGGATGGACGAGATTGAGATCCCCGCTTTTCTGCGCAAGCAAGCAGACTGAAACCTTGTTCAGTGTTCGTCATTCCCGCGAAAGCGGGAATGACCCCATTGGCGCGACTTGGTGAGTGACCTTTCTACAATGCACCCATGCTCGCCCAACGCACCCTCCAATCCCTGACCCGCGCCGTTGGCGTGGGTTTGCATGGCGGGCAGCGTGTGGAGTTGATGTTGCGACCGGCGCCGGTCAACACCGGCATCGTCTTTCGCCGGGTTGATTTGGCCCAGCCTGTGGACATCAAGGTGGCGGTGCATTCGGTGTGCGATACGCGCATGGCGACCACCTTGTCACCCAACGGTGATCCCGGAGCGCCCAAGGTCAACACGGTGGAGCACCTGTTGTCGGCCTGTGCGGGGCTGGGGCTGGACAACTTGATCGTCGACATCACCGCCGAAGAGGTGCCCATCCTGGATGGTTCCGCCGCGTCTTTTGTCTACTTATTGCAAAGTGCGGGCATTGCAGTACAGGACGCGCCGAAACGATTCATGCGCATTAAAAAAGCCATTGAAGTGCGCGAAGGCGAGGGGCGCACGCTGAAATGGGCGCGGCTCGACCCGTTTGAGGGTTACACCCTGACTTTTGAGATTGACTTTGATCATCCAGCAGTCAACCAAACCGGCCAGCATGTGAGCTTTGACATGGGCAGTGGGCGCTACAAGCAGCAAATCGCACGCGCCCGCACGTTCGGCTTCACCAAAGACGTGGAGATGATGCGTTCGCGCGGCTTGGGTTTGGGTGGAAGCATGGACAACGCCATCGTCATTGACGATGCCAAGGTGCTCAACCAAGACGGCTTGCGTTATGACGACGAGTTCGTGAAACACAAAATTTTGGATGCCATTGGCGACCTGTTTGTCATCGGTCATCCCTTGCTCGGGGCCTACAGCGCGTTTCGCAGTGGTCACGCGCTGAACAACAAGCTGTTGCGTGCTGTGCTGGACGAGCCGGGCAGTTATGAATGGGTCAGTTTTGATGATGCGAAGCTGGCCCCTGCCGGAATGGCCGAGCTGGCCCCCGCTTGGTGAGGGGAACGGACCCCTATGCTGCTGTTCCGAACCCTGGTTTTGCTGCTGCTCGTCGCGGCCGTTTTGTGCTTTGCGCTGTACATTGCCACCCGCCAAGCGCGCTGGCGGCAATGGGGCTTGGTGATTCTCAAATGGACCGTGATTGCCGGGCTGGCTTTCTTTGCCGTTCTCGTTCTGGAGCGCGTCGCCGTTGCGCTCTAACCTTTTCATAGCGGCCTTCCCACCATGACCGTGTTGCGCTGGATTTTGGGCGGGATTTTTTTGCTGATGCTGTCCGGCTGGCTCTTTACCGTGCTGTCGTTTGTGGTGTCGGGCGACGACCGCTGGGGCGAGTTGGGGCTGAAGCTGCGCCGCTACTGTTACCTGATGGGTTTGTTCTGGTTCAACACCGAGGTGTGGGGCCGCGTGGTGTTGACCATCGTGCGTTGGTGACCCGACAAGCTATTGCGAATCAAGTCCGGTCGGCCAGCACCTTCATCAGTTTGGCGTGAATGCCACCAAAACTGCCATTGCTCATGCACAGCACATGGTCGCCTGTTTTGGCTTGGGCCGCGACGGCTTGCACCACAGCGTTCAGGTCATCCCAGGTTTGTGCGTTGCGACCCAGCGGCGCCAGCGCCTGCGCCGCGTTCCAAGCCAGCCCAGCGCTGTGGCAAATGGAGAAATTGGCTTCTTCTAGCGCCCAAGGCAACATGGCCTTCATCGCGCCGACCTTCATGGTGTTGGAGCGCGGCTCGAAGACGGCGATGATGCGCTCGTTCCCCACCTTGCGCCGCAGGCCGTTGATGGTGGTGCGCATGGCGGTGGGGTGGTGGGCGAAATCGTCATAGACCTTGATGCCCTTGACCTCGCCGATCAATTCCAAGCGTCGTCGCACGTTCACAAACGAAGACAGCGCTTGCGCGGCGACCTCAGGCGCAACGCCCACATGTTCGGCGGCGGCAATGGCAGCCAAGGCGTTGAGCTGGTTGTGCTCACCCAGCAAGCCCCATTCCACCCGGGCGATTTTCATGCTGCCGCGCAGCACATCAAAGGCGTCGGGCTCGCCCCGCGCCCGCAGTTCGCCGGGAGATTCTTTGCGGGCTCCAAAGCGCACCACGGGCGTCCAACAACCTTTGGCGAGCACGGCTTGCAGGTTCTCGTCGCGACCGTTCACCACCAAACGGCCGTTGGCCGGAACGGTGCGCACCAGATGATGAAACTGCCGCTCGATGGCTGCCAGGTCGTCGAAGATGTCGGCGTGGTCGAACTCCAAATTATTCAGCACGGCGGTGCGCGCGTGGTAGTGAACGAATTTGCTGCGTTTGTCGAAGAAAGCGGTGTCGTATTCGTCGGCTTCAATGACAAAGGGACCGTTCACCCGTTGATCGCCTAAACGAGCCGATACCCCAAAGTTCAAGGGAACACCACCGACCAGAAAGCCCGGTTTCAATCCCGCTTGTTCAAGTATCCAAGCCAACATCGAGGTGGTGCTGGTTTTGCCGTGCGTGCCGGCCACAGCCAACACATGGCGGCCTTGCAATACATGCTCGGACAACCACTGGGGGCCGCTGGTGTAGGGCAAACCGGCGTCCAGGATGGCTTCCATCAGTTCATTGCCACGGCTGACCACATTGCCAACCACGAACAGGTCGGGCTTCAGGGCCAGTTGTTCTGTGCCGTAGCCTTCAATCAACTCAATGCCCAACGCCCGCAGCTGGTCGCTCATCGGCGGGTACACCCCCGCGTCGCAGCCAGTGACTTGGTGACCCGCTTCGCGCGCCAGTGCCGCCAGGCCACCCATGAAGGTGCCGCAAATACCCAGGATGTGAATGTGCATGGTTGGTGATGTGTTCAAGCTTGCAGCGCCTGCCGCGCTGCGGCGAGGGTCTCGGCGATGTCAGCCTCCGTGTGGGCGCTGCTGACAAACCCGGCTTCGTACAAGGCCGGCGCCAGATAGATACCGCGGTCCAGCATGCCGTGGAAGAAACGGTTGAAGGCTTCTTTATCCGTGGCCATCACCTCGGTGTAGTTTTGGGCCATGTCTGAAGCAAAGAAAAATCCGAACATGCCACCTTCGCAGTCGCCCACCAAGGGCACTTGGGCTTCGTGGGCCGCAGCGAGCAAACCATCGACCAAGGATCGGGTGCGGCGGCTGAGTTGATCAAAAAAGCCAGGACGCTGAATTTCGCGCAGGGTCGCCAAACCGCAGGCCGTTGCCACCGGGTTGCCCGACAGCGTGCCCGCCTGGTAGACCGGTCCGAGTGGTGCCAGCTGTTCCATGATCTGGCGCGAACTGCCGAACGCAGCCAAGGGCATGCCGCCGCCAATGACCTTGCCGAAGACGCTCATGTCGGGCGCAAAGCCTGGAATCAAACCGGCGTAGAGGCTTTGAGCACCGCCCAAGGCGACACGAAAACCCGTCATCACTTCATCAAAGACCAAGAGCGCACCGTACTGGATGCACAGTTCACGCAGCCGCCGCATGAAGGGCACCGTCGCACGCACGAAATTCATGTTGCCGCAAATGGGCTCGACCATCACACAAGCCATCTTGCTGCCGTGTTGCTTGAAGGCCTCTTCCAGCGCATCGAGTTGGTTGTAGGGCAGCACCAAGGTGTGTTGCACCACTTCGGCCGGCACACCCGCGCTCGTCGCATGCCCAAAGGTGGCAAGTCCGGACCCGGCTTTGACCAACAAGGCATCGGCATGGCCGTGGTAGCAGCCTTCAAATTTCATAATCAAACTGCGACCCGTCGCACCGCGCGCCAAGCGTATGGCGCTCATGGCGGCTTCTGTTCCTGAGCTCACCAAGCGGACTTGTTCCATGCTGGGAACGAGTTTGATGAGTTCTTCCGCAAGTTCAACTTCGCGCTCGGTGGGGGCACCGTAGGATAAACCTTCGTTGATGGCCTCGTGCACGGCAGCCAATACCGCAGGATGGCCATGGCCCAGGATCATCGGCCCCCATGAACCGATGTAGTCGATGTAACGCTGCCCCTCGGCATCAAATAAGTAAGCGCCTTGCGCTTTGGCGATGAAGCGCGGTGTGCCTCCCACGGCGCGGAACGCGCGCACCGGCGAGTTAACGCCTCCTGGGATGACCCGCTTGGCGCGGTCGAAAAGTTCGGCGTTGGTGGATGTCACGTTGTTCAGGATTCAATCAAAAGGAGCCAGTCCGACGACCCCCAAGGGGGATCGGGCCGCGTCAATACGGAGCGTTCAGTGAACTTGTCGAGGTGGGGCGCCGGGTGCCGGGGGTTCGGTCAATTCCATGTCGTCCTCCCCTTCCTCCCCGGGTGGCAGGGCCCAGAAGAAACGGTCGGGGACCACATTGCCCATGCCGGGGCGAAACCCGGCATCCAAGGCTTGGTCCAAGAACGCCAGGCTTTCACCGACTGCGGCGGGCAGGTCCGCCCCGGCGGCAAGCAGCGCAGCCAGCGCGGCGGACACGGTGTCGCCGGCGCCAACGAAACTCACGTCAAAACGTTCGAACTTCTCGCCGGTGATGGCCCCCTGCGCGGAGGCGAGCACGTTGTCCAGGTTCTGGTCCGGCAGCGGCACACTGGTCACCAATACGAAACGCGTGCCGTGCTCGGCAGCGGCCACGGCGAGTTCGCGTGGCGATGCGGGGCGGTCTGCTTCCCAGTCGGGCAATAAAAAATCGCTCAGGGTTTGGTGGCTGCCCACCAGCACTTCGGCCTGAGGGAGCACCAGTTCACGAAAGGCCTCCAGATAGGCTTGCTGGGCCTCTTCCTCTACCCAGGGCAGTGGCGGCATATAGGCGACCAGTGGGACTTCGGGGTAGTCCGACAAAATTTCGGCTACAGCGCTCACGCCTTCCGCCGACCCCAAAAAACCCACTTTCCATCCTGAGATCGTGATGTCCTCCAGCACGCTGCGCGCTTGTTCGGCCACCACATCGGCATCAATCACGTGGTAGTCGAAGACCTCGGCCGTGTCCCGCATGACCACGGCAGTGATGACAGGCAGGGCGTGCGCCCCCATGGCTGCGACGGTGGCAACATCACCCGCCAAACCACCCGCGCCTGTGGGATCGCTCGCGTTAAACACCATCACGCATCCCGGCGTGCTGCCCACAGTGTCTTGCAAGGCTGGCTCATCGGGGGCGGTGGTGGGGGAGACGGGGGCGGAGGATTTCATTCAGGCTCGTGTCCGGTGGATCAAAAGTAAAGCCGACAACAACGTGCCAAACTTCTACAAAGGCGTGAGGAATGTTGCGTATGTGCCTACAAACTCTTGGCTTTTTGCTGCAGGGCGTCGCTACAATCTAAATCCATTGTAGTGAACCCAAGAAAATCAAGTGACCGAACCGCGCACCTGGATGTGTTTAATTTGCGGCTGGATATACGACGAAGCAGCCGGCGACCCTGATCATGGCATTGCACCTGGAACTCCGTGGGACGCTGTCCCAATGAATTGGACCTGTCCAGAGTGCGGTGCTCGGAAAGAAGACTTTGAGATGGTGGCACTCTGAAGCGACGTTCTGGCCGGAACCAGCGCGGCTGTGAGTGCATACTCGTTACATTTCATAATCGTTGAGGAGAGCGTTCGGTGATGGATGCAAGCCAAGCGAGTGCAAGCCCAGCTGGCGGTTCTTCAGTCAAGGTGCTGGTGATTGACGACAGCAATACCATTCGGCGCAGCGCCGAGATTTTTCTTAAACAGGGCGGCTATGAAGTTTTGCTCGCCGAAGATGGTTTTGACGCCCTCTCCAAAGTCAACGACCACCAGCCTGATTTAATCTTTTGCGATATTTTGATGCCGCGCCTGGATGGTTATCAAACCTGCGCCATCATTAAAAGAAACGCGAAATTTGCCGAAGTACCGGTCATCATGCTGTCTTCCAAAGACGGCTTATTTGATAAAGCGCGGGGTCGGATGGTTGGATCCCAGGACTATTTGACCAAGCCATTTACCAAGGACCAACTTCTTGCGGCAGTGGAGCAGCACCGCCGCGGTGCGTGAACGAATGGCCGAAAGAACTGGCTGAGTGAGACGTGTCAGTGCTGACACTGGATCTGGATGGAGATACCGACATGCCTGTGAAGAAAATTCTATTGGTTGATGATTCGAAAACCGAGTTGCACTACCTCAGCGATGTGCTGGGCAAACTGGGGTTTTCTGTCCGTACGGCTGAAAATGGCGAGGACGCCATGCGTCGTTTGGGCGAAGAAAAACCCGATTTGATACTGATGGATGTGGTGATGCCCGGGCAAAACGGCTTCCAGTTGACCCGTGCCATCACCCGCGATCCTCGTTTTGCGGACGTCCCTGTGATCATGTGCACCAGCAAAAACCAAGAGACGGACCGGGTTTGGGGCATGCGCCAAGGGGCGAGGGACTACATTGTCAAACCCGTTGATCCAGATGAGCTGGTCGCCAAAATCCGTGCTTTCGGATGAGCCGATCAGTCAACTAACACAACAGACCGACCACCTTGAACGCTCATTTGACAGCCGGATCCCTAGCCGATGGCCAATAAGGAAGCACTGCGAGAACTGCAAAGTCGACTGGCCGAGCGCCTCAAGTTGGCGCGTACGCAAGAGCGCGGGAAGTCATGGTTGGCGGTGGAGTCTGCTGGCAGGGGGTTCTTGTTGCCTTTGAAGGACGCGGGCGAGATTTTTTCGCTCGTCGGTGTTCTGCCGGTGCCGCATTCCCTGCCCTGGTTTTTAGGCGTGGCCAATTTGCGTGGACATTTGCACGGTGTGGTGGATCTGGCGCGTTTTCTAGGCCTGGACCCCGTTGGAAAGCACCTAGGTGAATCAGGGCGAGAAACCGCTAGGCTGGTGGCGTTCAATGCTGGACTTGAAGTTAACTGCGCCTTGCTGGTGGAGAAGTTGGCGGGCTTGCGTAACGCGTCCCAGCTGCAACCCGAGGAGCACAAGGCCGATTCCACGCTGCCGCCCTTTGTCGGGCAGCGGTTTCGAGATTCGGGTGGACGTTTGTGGCAAGAGTTGAGTCTTACCGCACTGTCGGAAAACGATGCGTTTTTGAAAATCGTAGGCTGATGGTTTGGCCTGTTGTTTGTTTTGAGTGGCACGAGACCTGACGAGGGACATATGAGCTTCCTGAAAAAAATCGGTTTGGGCAAAGACCGCGATGCTGCGGACCGCGGAGATTCCCTGCTTGATGTGGCCGCCTTTGACGCGGTGGAAGGTCGTCCGGCAATGGACTCAATGGAGTCCCCCATGGAACGAACCGCCGCCATCATGGGCAGTCCCGCCCAAACGGGTCACTCCATCATCACCGAAGCCGCGCCTTCTGAACTGGCTGACTTTTCAGAAACCCGTGTGCAGGGTGGCGATGGCGCCGCGCTGGCGGGTGGCGACAGCGGTCTGCCGCTTATTGGCCACCGTCCCGCCGCCGAGCAGCAGCGGATTTTGGGTTTCTTGGGTTTGCTGGGCCTCATCGGCTTGGTGGCCACCACGGTCTATTCGCTGAATGCTGCGGACAAAGGATCGGCCCAGGTGGGTGCGACCGGTCAAGCGCTGATGCAGTCGCAGCGTCTGGCGAAGTCGGTGTCTCAGGCGCTGGTGGGCAGTCCACAAGCCTTCCCTGAAGTGAAAGAAAGTACCGAAGTGTTGGCGCGCACTGTGCGTGGCCTGAAGGATGGCAACGCGGATTTGACGCCAGCCCCCGCAGGCGCGCAGGAGGTGTTGCTGCCGCTGGTTCCGCTGGTAGATCGTGCTGAGAAAAACGCGCAAACCGTGATTGGTCAGCAGCAAATCTTGACCCAAGTCGGTCAAGCTTTGCGCACCATCAACCGTCAATCCTCCGACTTGCTTGAAACAGCGGAAACTGTTTCTTCACTGAAGTTGCAGCAAGATGCCACCCCCGCCGAGTTGTCTGCCGTCGGCCAGTTGGTGATGTTGACGCAGCGCATTGGTAAAAGTGCGAACGAGTTCTTGACGGTGGAAGGCGTGAGCCCGGAAGCCGTGTTTTTGCTGGGCAAAGACTTGAACTCCTTCCGCGAGATTGCCCAAGGTTTGCTTCAAGGCAATGCCGAGTTGCGCCTTCCTGGCACCAAAGACGCCCAGACGAAAGAGCGTCTGACCTTGCTCATCAAACAGTACGAAGAAACCCGCGCCCAAGCCGGTACGATTTTGGGCAACTTGCAGGGCTTGGTGTCCGCGCGTGAGGCTCAAGCGGCCATCATTGCCGACAGCGAACCGCTGCGCAAAGGTTTGGAAGGCGTGCAAGAGAAGCTGTCCAAAGAAACGGGCTTCGGCGGTTTGTCCTTCTTGCTGTTGCTGCTGTCGGCGGCGGTGATTGTTGCGGCCGGTGTGGGATTGCTGCGGCTGTACATCAGCGACCAACGTCAACGTGCGGCTTTGGCCGAGAACCAGCGTTTGGAAGCGGAACGCCAAGAGCAAGAAGCCAAACGTGTCAATGACGCGAACCAGGCCGCAATTTTGCGATTGATGAACGAATTGCAAGCGGTGGCGGAGGGCGATTTGACCCAACAAGCCACGGTGACCGAAGACATCACAGGCGCCATCGCCGACTCGGTTAACTACACGGTGGAGGAGTTGCGTACTCTGGTGTCTCAGGTGCAAGGCACGGTAGGCCGGGTGACGGAAACCACGCAGCAAGTGGAAGCGACGTCGACAGAACTGCTGGCCGCATCCACGGAGCAGTTGCGTGAAATTCGTGACACCGGCGAGTCGGTGCTGCAAATGGCGGGCCGAATCAACGAAGTGTCGGCGCAAGCGCAAGAAACCGCTCAGGTGGCGCGTCAATCGCTGGATGCTGCTGAGACAGGGTTGCGCGCGGTGCAAAACACCATCGGCGGTATGAACTCCATCCGCTATCAAATTCAGGAAACCTCCAAACGAATCAAACGACTGGGTGAGTCGTCGCAGGAGATTGGTGAAATCACCGAGCTGATTTCCGACATTACCGAACAAACCAACGTGCTCGCGTTGAACGCGGCCATTCAAGCGGCTTCAGCCGGTGAAGCTGGCCGAGGCTTCTCGGTGGTTGCGGAAGAGGTGCAACGACTGGCTGAACGCTCTGCCGACGCAACGCGCCAGATTGCCGCGCTGGTGAAAACCATTCAAACCGACACCCAAGACGCGGTGGGCGCGATGGAGCGCTCAACCCAGGGTGTGGTGGAAGGTACAAGGCTGACCGACGCTGCAGGTTCTGCGCTGGGTGACATTGACCGAGTTTCACGTCGATTGGCCGAGCTGATTGACCACATTTCCAACCAGGCGTTGAGTGAAGCGCAATCTGCAAACGTGGTGGCGGCCAATATCCAGCACATTTTTGCAGTGACAGAACAAACCGGTGAAGGTACCCGCTCCACGGCCCAAATGGTTCGTGAGCTGTCTAAAACCGCAGAAGAGTTGAAACAGTCGGTGGCCCGATTCAAGATTGAGTGAGTTTGCTCTTGAACTGAGCACCCCCAACAAGCAGGTTGCGATCAAAGATGTTTGCTGAGTTGATCGACGAGTCCTACCCAAGCATGGGTGATTGCGCGGCCTGTGTGCTTGGGGGCATTCAACACGTGACGATAGACAAGGCACCGGATGCAAACTACCAGCCGTGACACCTCCTCTAGCACCGACCTGAGCGCATTGGCTTGGGTTCACGACGAACTGCGCCGTTCGCTCGATTCAGCGCATAAGTCTTTGCGTCGTTTTGTGAAAGAGTCGGACGCCATGGCGGGTTCCGACGTGGATGCTGTGGATCCCAGCGTCTTGCGCAGCGCCAGGGCTCAAATTCACCAAGGCGTGGGCGCTTTGGAACTGGTTGGCCTGTCTGCAGCGGCAACCTTGCTCCGCGCAAGTGAAGCAGCGGTTCAGCGTTATGTCGCCAAACCGGGAAAGTTGACCTCACTGGTGGTGGACGACATCGAAAAGGCGTCGTTTGCCTTGCTCGACTACCTTTCTCGCATGCTGGCCGGCGGCCAGGTGTCTCCACTGTCGCTGTTCCCGCAGTACCGTGTAGTGCAAGAGATTGCAGGCGCCGATCGCATCCACCCGGCCGACTTGTGGACTTTGGATTGGCAATGGCGTGAACTGCCGGTTGATTCAACCGCCAGCCCACGCAGCCCAGATGCTGCCACGCTGTCTGCGTTAGAGCAGCAGATGCTCACCATGATGCGCGGTGCGTCGAGCGCTGTATTTAAGCGCGTGAGCGATATTTTTGCGGGTCTGGGTGCTGGGGCGGATCAAGTCCAGACGGCCTCACTTTGGAAAATGGCGGCTGGCGCGTTTGAGGCACAGGCGGCAGGGCTTTTCAGTTCCGATCTCTACAGCAAACGATTGGCGTCTCGTTTGCTCACTCAATTGCGCATCTTGTCTCGCGGCCAGAACGATGTGTCTGAGCGTTTGGCGCAAGACATTTTGTTTTTCTGTGCTCAGGCTGTACCCGAAGCCGGCGGTGCCGTCACGCCGCGTTTGCGCGCGGTGCGGCTGGCCTGGCATTTGGACGAACATGCGGCCACCGACTACAACTCCAGCACACTCGGCCGATTCGACCCCGCGATGTTGGCACAGGCCCGCAAACGTGTCGTAGCGGCCAAGGATTCTTGGTCGGCTGTGGCGGGTGGAGAAATGCACCGACTGGCGGGCTTGAACGAGCAGTTCTCGTTGGTCAGCGATTCCCTGAAACGCCTCTTCCCCAGTGGTGATCTGCTCGCGTCGGAGCTGCAGCAAGCCGTTGCTGTTCCTCAGCATTCGGGGGCGGCGCCGACGGCGCCTTTGGCCATGGAAGTCGCTACCAGTTTGCTTTACGTTGAAGCGTGTTTGGAAGATGGTGAGCTGGATGCGGATGGCCAGCAAAGCCGTGTGCAACGTTTGGCCAAACGTATGGCGGCAGTGCGTCAAGGGGCAGCACCTGAGCCGCTGGAGTCGTGGATCGAGGACCTGTATCGCCGCGTGTCTGACCGCCAAACCATGGGCAGTGTGGTGCAGGAGTTGCGCGCTTCGCTTTCCGAAGCGGAGAAGCAGATCGATCAGTTCTTCCGCGACCCGAGCAAACGCGAAGTATTGATCTCAGTGCCCAACCAACTCGCTTCCATGCGCGGTGTGCTGTCCGTTTTGGGTATGGACCAAGCCTCCAGCGCCTTGCTGCGCATGCGTGATGAAGTGGACGGTCTAGCCTCCACGGAAGTGGATGTCGCGCACATTCAAGAGGCGGGTGTCTTTGATCGCTTGGCTGGCAACTTGGGAGCGCTCGGCTTCTTGATCGACATGCTCAGCGTGCAGCCTAACTTGGCCAAGTCTCTGTTCGCCTATGACCCAGCAACTGGCGTCCTCGCCCCCGTCATGGGGCGGGGCCAGCGTGCTGCGGGGGAGTCGATGCGTTCGGCCTCGAGCTTGCCCCAGGTCGAATCCCGGCTGATTGAGCAAGTCCAGCAGCTGTCGTTGAGCGCGGCCAGCGACGACGTCCCGCTTGCGGATGTGGCGCGTGACCTGGAGCGGCTCTCGCAAGAAGCGCACGTTGCAGATCAGCCCTCCTTGGCTGCGATGGCCTTGAGCGCGCAATCTGCTTTGCAACAAGCGCCAGACGACTTGACTGCCTCTGCCATGCGGGGGGACGTTTCTGAGGCTTTGGCCGATTTTGTGAACACGGCATCTGGTCCTGTGGGTTTGGACGTGGATCTGCCACAGGCCGCCCCTACACCTTCAAAACAAGAAAATCCACCGCAGCTTGCCACAGTCAATCTCGACGAAGACACTGAGATGCGGGACATCTTCCTGGAAGAGGCGACTGAGGTATTGGAGAACGCAAGAACCGCTTTGGCTGGTTTGCAAGACACCCCAGGTCAATTAGAAGAACTCACCACCCTGAGACGCGCCTTCCACACCCTTAAAGGCAGCTCCCGCATGGTGGGCCTGCGCGAGTTTGGTGATGCGGCCTGGATTTGCGAGCAAATCTACAACACACGCTTGGCAGACGCCTCAGCAGACGATAACGCTTTGACGGAATTCACCCAGTGGGCGATCGAACATCTGTCCGACTGGGTTCTTGCTGTGGCTTCGGGACAAGTTGCTGGACTCAATGCGAACGCGATGGCTCAAGCCGCGCAAGCGCTCAAGGGTTCTGCGTCCCCAGTACGCCTGGAGTCCCAGGCCGCCGCGTTGACGCAGCCGGGTTCGTTGACTACACCTGCTGCTGCCAACCAGACACCTAAGTCAGCGGTAGACAGTTTGCTGTCAAAGATTGATTTGTCGTTTGATGCGCCTGCGACCAGCCCGTCGTGGTCTTCCGCCGCTCCTGCCGAGCATCCTCTGCCCGAGTTGTCGCTCGATACCACGTTGCTGGCCAGTGCCCCGGTGGTTGCAACCCCTGTTGCTGCGGTGGAGTTCGATTTGCCGGCGCTGGACGAGATGGAAGCCATCCCCGCAGGCACTGCTTTCGAGTTGCCGGATGCAGACGAAGCTGTCGCGGCTGCACAAGCGCGCGACGAAGTCCCGAGCGTGCTGGACAAGCCGAACTGGGCCAACACTGACTATCCGCTGATGCTCGAGGCTTTTGAGCATGTGACCACCGAGCCGCTGCCTTTGGACTCGCGGGGTGGTGAAGTCAGCCGTCGCATGCCACTGGTTGACGAGTCGATTGAAATGATTGAGATCGACTTGGTCGATTTCTCCGATGAGGTCGCTGCATTCCAGCCTGTGGCGGCCGCTGTCCCGCAGCCAGACTTCTCGAACAGTTTGCTGAACCTTGACCCCGAACCCTTGCCCGAGCCTGCACAAGCGGTTTCGGCAACCGATGACGATCAATTCAAATGGGTCGGCCCGCTGCGCATCAGCATTCCTCTGTTCAATATTTATTTGAACGAGGCCGATGAACTGTCGCGCCGCTTGAGCACCGAGCTCGCCGAATGGTCGCTGGAGTTGCACCGTCCGGTGGGTGAGACCGCGGTCGCTTTGGCCCACTCGCTGGCTGGCAGCTCCGCCACAGTGGGTTTCGCGGACTTGTCCCAAATGGCCCGGTCTTTGGAACATGCCCTGATGCGGTCTCAGGCCATTGGGCATGGCACCGATGAAGAAGCGTTGCTCTTTGGTGCGGTGTCTGAGGAAGTCCGCCACCTGTTGCATCAGTTTGCGGCCGGATTCCTCAAAGAGCCTGAGCCTGAACTGCTGCGTCGTTTGGCCGAGCACGAAATCACCTCAGCCAAACGATTGGAAGAAGCGGCGGCTGCCCAAGAGCGAGCGGCAGTGGAGTCGGAAATTGGTGAGTTCACCAATGCCGAACCAGAAACACAGAAAGCGGCGGACTCCGCCTGGGGAGCGTTGCCCCCAGAAGCCTTGGTTGATGCCCTGGCCGGCACCGAACTCAAACCACTGGCCGCTTTGTCGCCCGACGCGGGCCGTTCCAACATTGTTCATGCGGCGCTTCACGAAGAAGGCGAAGAAGACATCGACGCCATCGATGCGGTGGACGTCGACCTCTTTCCGATTTTTGAAGAAGAAGCACAAGACTTGTTGCCACGCCTGTCTGGCCAAATGCGGGCCTGGGTGGCCGCGCCCGGCGACAAATCCTTGGGCTCTGGCTGTATGCGAACTCTGCACACGCTCAAGGGTGGTGCGCGCTTGGCCGGGGCGATGCGTTTGGGCGAGTTGGCTCACCGTTTGGAAACCCGGGTTGAGCATGTCATGTCGCTGGACGAACCCACGGCTGGCGACGTGCGCGCTCTGGAATCACGCGCCGACGCCTTGACCCATACGTTCGATGTTCTACGCGCCCGCGACGCCGCCTCTTACGAGCAGGCCGTGGCCCAAGCCGAAGAGGCTGCCAAGGCCGAGCCTGTCATTGACTCGCGCGACGGTCTGTCTGGCCTGATGCCACTGGTCTCGCTGCCGGAGGCGCCTGTTTACACCTCGGTACCGGTGGCTACCGGCAAGGAAATCTCATCAGCGGCGCAGGATAAATCCAGCAAAGCGGCCAAACGGGCCGCAGCGGTCCAAGCCGAAGAGTCGCCTGCATCAATTCCGGTCGACGCGGTCACGGCCAATTTGCCCGAAGTCGATTGGACTCGTTTCGCCAACTCCGCAGTGGTTGCGCGGCAAACGCAGGGAGCACTTGGAAATGCCCAGTCCTCGGTGCGGGTCAAGGCCCCGCTGCTGGACAGGCTGGTGAACGAAGCCGGCGAGGTCAGTATCACGCGGGCTCGTATTGAGTCCGAGGTGTCGCAAATGCGCGGCACCTTGGGCGATTTGACCGACAACTTGGAGCGCTTGCGCATGCAACTGCGCGACATCGAGTTGCAGGGCGAGACGCAAATGACCTCGCGTTTGGAAGCGGCCAAAGCAGCAGATCAATCCTTTGACCCGCTGGAGTTTGACCGTTTCACTCGTTTCCAAGAGCTCACCCGGATGATGGCCGAGTCCGTCAACGACGTGGCCACTGTGCAGCGTACTTTGCAGCGCACGATTGAGGGCGCTGAGGATGAATTGGCTGCTCAGGCGCGGTTGACACGTAACTTGCAAGACGACCTGCTGCGTACCCGCATGGTGGAGTTCGAAGGTTTGTCTGACCGACTCTACCGCGTGGTTCGTCAAGCGGCCAAAGAAACCGGCAAGCAAGTTCGGTTGGACTTGGTCGGTGGCTCAATTGAGGTGGACCGGGGTGTGCTGGATCGAATGACCGGCGCTTTCGAGCACTTGCTGCGCAACAGTGTGACCCACGGCGTGGAGTCTCCCGACATGCGGCAACAGGCAGGCAAAGATCCTGTCGGGTCCATCACTGTCTCCTTGTCCCAAGAGGGCAACGAGGTGGGCTTGGAGTTCCGCGACGACGGTGCGGGCCTCAATCTCAACCGCATCCGTGAAAAAGCCGAGGGCATGGGTTTGTTGCAGTACGGTGTGCAAAGCACGGATGCTGAGCTGGCCAATTTGATTTTCACGCCCGGCTTTTCCACCGCGGACAAAGTCACTGAACTGGCTGGCCGCGGTATTGGCATGGACGTGGTGCGCTCTGAAGTCAACTCCATGGGCGGCCGCATTGAAACTGCCACTTCGATCGGGCAGGGCACCAGCTTTAAGCTGCTGTTGCCGCTGACCACTGCGGTGACGCAGGTGGTGATGCTTCGCTGCGGTGATGTCACCGTGGCCGTGCCATCGAACCTGGTCGAAATCGTTCGGCGTACGCCGAGCGCCGAAGTGGATAAAGCTTACGCAACCGGAACCTACATTTTTGGTGAGCGTCCTGTCGCGTTTTTCTGGTTGGGGGCCTTGTTGCAGGTCAGCGCCAAAAGCGAACAGCCGCCCTCACGCATGAAGCTGGTGGTGGTCGTGCGCAGTGCGCAGCAGCGTGTTGCGGTGCACGTGGACGAAGTCTTGGGCAACCAAGAGGTGGTGGTGAAAAACCTCGGACCTCAGCTGTCCCGAATGCCTGGTTTGGCGGGCATGACCTTGCTGGCATCGGGTGGTGTGGCCCTCATCTACAACCCAGTCGCCTTGGCCACGCTTTACGGCGAGTCGGCGCGTTCTGTGACCTATGCTGCTTTCCACACACCTGCAGTGGGCGTGGTTGTGCCGGTCGTCACCCAACCGACGGCACCTGCCGCCCCCTTGGTCATGGTGGTTGACGATTCACTCACGGTGCGTCGCGTCACCCAGCGCCTCTTGTCGCGTGAAGGCTACCGCGTGGTGTTGGCCAAAGACGGGCTGGAAGCGCTTGAAATGCTGGCGGACGAAAAACCTCGCGTGGTGCTCAGCGACATTGAAATGCCGCGCATGGACGGTTTTGACCTCGTACGCAACATTCGCAACGATGCACGCCTCAAAGACCTGCCCGTCATCATGATCACCTCGCGAATTGCGCAAAAACACCGTGACTATGCGGGTGAGCTCGGTGTAGACCACTATCTCGGCAAACCGTATGCTGAAGACGAACTCTTGGCATTGGTCAGTCGGTACACGTCGATGAATGTCCTGGCTTAAGCAAAAGAAACAAGGCAAATCCCAGGTTATGCTGTCAATATGTCTCAATTAGTTGACCACCTCGCCGACCTCACGGGATACCGCGACCGCGATGTCCTGGATGTGACCCTTGTCGGGGCTATGAAGGACTTGCTGCGACCTGAATGTGTTGCCATTTATCGGCCTGTCGGCGACAGTGGAGAAGAGCGCTGGCTCACCCGGGCGCGTCTGAGCGCACAAGACGTCGTGGCCACGGCAGATCCGGCCTGGGTTGACATCGAATCCCTGCCCTTGTTGAGCCAGCATCCCCACCGTGTCTCAGCGATGAACTCGCGCGAGATCACGCAAGTGCCTGGCGCATCGTCACATGTCACTGTGTTTCCTGTCGCCACCGACCGCGATGTGGTCGCCGTGATGGAAATTCAGTCCCGCGTTCCGCTGTCCAACGACGAGCAGCGTTTGGTCGGCAGCATTTTGCGCATCTACCGCAATTTCCAAGGCCTGCTCGACTACAGCGAACGCGACACCCTGACCGGTTTGCTCAACCGCAAAACCTTTGACGAGAGTTTCCTCAAAGCCACCGCCGAGCCGAAAATGCCCAATGCGGGTGATGCCGAGCGACGTGGCGATCAAACGGGTGGCACTTACCTCGGCGTGCTCGACATCGACCACTTCAAGCGGGTGAACGACACCTATGGCCACCTCATCGGTGATGAAGTGCTGCTGTTGCTGTCGCGTTTGATGCGGGCCACCTTCCGTTTTCACGACCGTCTCTACCGTTTTGGTGGTGAAGAGTTTGTGGTCTTGATGCGCTGCTCCAACGAAGACGATGCGGCTCAGGCTTTCGAACGGCTGCGCTCGAACACCGAGGCCTATGCATTCCCTCAGGTGGGCCGCATCACGGTGAGCATTGGTTTCACGCTGGTCAAAACGGGCGACACCCCCAGTGGCGCATTTGAGCGGGCCGACAAAGCGGTTTATTACGCCAAAGGCCACGGCCGCAATTGTGTGTACAGCCACGCTGACCTGGTGGCCAAGGGCGAACTCGAAGACGACTCCAAGACGGGCGACGTCGAGTTGTTTTGATCGACGTGCTCTTGGGCGACAGCTCGGAGCGTTGCCCCACCGCCGATCTGACGTGATGCATGTCGCCAGCGGCGCCCGAAACCTTCACGTGCTGCCGGCGCCGCGCCTCATAGGCGACGGTGTAGGGGAGGGGCTGGTCGGCGTTCTGCCTGATCCATACATCCTGAAGCCGTTTACCCTGTTGCCCCAGGTGTTTCCGCCAACGCGACGCGTTTGACGCGCAAAATGTGACGCAAACCACCATGCGTCGCATCCTCGTCATCAACCCCAACACCACCCGTGCGGTGACAGACAAGGTCGTCGCCGCCTGCGAGGCCATTTACCCCCAGCACCAGTGGCAGGGCGTGACGGCCCGCATCGGCGCGACGTACATCGCCAGCGAGACGGCCTATGCCATTGCGAGCCACGCCGTGCTCGATGCGTACGCCGAACACCATGCCGGCCACGACGTGGTGATGTTGGCTTGTTTTGGCGACCCGGGCTTGTTGGCGCTGCGCGAAGTGAGCACTGTGCCTGTCGTGGGTTTGGCCCAGGCCAGTTTCGAGGCGGCTCAAAGTTTGGGGCCGTTCGCGGTGGTCACGGGCGGCAAAACATGGGGCCCAATGTTGGAACGTTTTGCACGCGCCCATGTGCTGGACGACCAGTTGGTCGGCGTCTACACCGTGGACTTGAACGGCGCACAGATTGCGGCGGCACCTGAGGCTGCCATGGACGCGTTAGCGGCGGCCTGCCAAGAGGGTTTGGATGCAGGTGCCCAGCATGTGGTGCTGGGCGGCGCCGCATTGACGGGCTTGACCCATGTGCTGCAGGCGCGCTTGGGTGTGGTGGTACTCGACAGTGTGGTGCTGGGTGCCCGCGCGGTGGTTGATGAACTGCGTCGATCGCATGGCGAGCCTGCCTCACCCACTTCCCCGTTGGGTGAGCTGCTCGGCGTGAGCGCCAAGCTCGGTCAATTGTTGGCATGATGTGTACTGCGGGGACTGCAGCCCCGTCTCCTCCCGCAAGTCAGCCCGCTCCAACAAGAAGCCCAAACCATGACCGCCACACTCTATCCACGCGACCTGCTTGGCTACGGCGCACGGCCGCCCCATGCCCAGTGGCCCAACCAAGCCCGAATTGCGCTGCAGTTTGTGCTGAACTACGAAGAGGGCGGCGAGAACAGCGTGCTGCACGGCGATGTTGGCAGCGAGCAGTTTCTGTCAGAAATGCTCAACCCGCCGAGTTATCCGGCGCGTCACCTGAGCATGGAAAGCATTTACGAGTACGGGTCGCGTGCTGGCGTCTGGCGCTTATTGCGTGAGTTTGAACAGCGTGGCCTGCCGCTCACCGTCTTTGGTGTCGGCATGGCCTTGCAGCGCCACCCAACACTCGCCCAAGCCTTGGTCGAACTTGGCCACGAAATCGCCTGCCACGGTTGGCGCTGGATCAACTACCAAACCGTGGACGAAGCCACCGAACGCGAGCACATGCGACTCGGCATGCAAGCGGTTGAGCAGCTCACGGGCCAGCGTCCCGTCGGTTGGTACACCGGCCGCGACAGTCCTGCCACGCGGCGCTTGGTCGCCGACTTCGGCGGTTTTGAGTACGACAGCGACCACTATGGCGACGACCTGCCGTTTTGGCTGCGGGTGCGCAAAAGCAATGGTGAGCAGGTGCCGCATTTGGTGGTGCCCTACACCATGGACAACAACGACATGCGTTTTGCTCTGCCGCAAGGTTTCTCGCAGGGCGATGATTTTTTCACCTACCTGCGCGACAGTTTTGACGTGCTCTATGCCGAAGGTGGGGAGTCGCCCAAGATGATGAGCGTTGGCATGCACTGCCGCCTTCTGGGCCGACCCGGCCGCCACCGCGCCTTGCAGCGCTTTCTCGACCATGTGCAAGCCCACGATCGTGTGTGGGTGTGCCGACGCGTTGACATTGCCCGGCATTGGCGCGCTTGCCACCCTTTCGACGACACCACGGCGTTTGAGTGGAACTGAACATGACGAGCTTGCAACATCTCAACACCCTGGACCAAGCCGGCTTCACTGCTTTGCTCAGCGGTATCTACGAGCATTCGCCATGGATTGCTGAGCAAGCGTGGTCATCGCGCCCCTTTCAAAGCCTGGCCCAACTCAAACGCGCCTTGGTGCAGGTGGTGCGCGCGTCGCCCGCTTCACAACAGGTAGCCTTGATTCGCGCCCACCCTGAACTGGCCGGTTTGGCCATGGTGGCCAACACCATGACGGCGGAGTCCACCAGCGAACAAAGCGGTGCGGGGTTGGCGCACTGCACGCCGCAAGAGTTTGTTTTGATCCGCCAGCTCAATGACGACTACCGCAACAAATTCGGTTGGCCCTTCGTCTTGGCGGTACGCGGGCCGCGTGGATTGGGTTTGTCACGCGGGGACATCATCGCGACCTTGCAGCGCCGCCTGCAAAACCCGGCGGATTTCGAGCAAACCGAGTGCCTGCGTCAAATCCACCGCATTGCCGAGCTGCGGTTGAATGACAAACTCAAGGTGGTGCTCACCATGGGCCATCAGGTGTGGGACTGGAGCGAGTCGCTCGCCCAACACAGTGACCCTGGCTTCAAGGAGAACGGTCAACTCACCGTCACCTACCTGACTGCAGCCCACCAAGCCTGCGCCCAACAGTTGCAAGCGTGGATGGCAAGCTGCGGTTTTGATGAAGTGGGCCGCGATGCCGTGGGCAATGTGGTGGGCCTCTACCACGGCAGCCATCGCGGTGCACGCCGCTTGCTCACAGGCAGCCACTACGACACCGTGCGCAACGGCGGTAAATACGATGGCCGCTTGGGCATCTTGGTGCCCATGGCCTGTGTGCAGGCTCTGCACCAAGCGGGCAGGCGCCTGCCTTTTGGGTTCGAGGTGGTGGCGTTCGCCGAAGAAGAGGGCCAGCGCTACAAGGCCACGTTTTTGGGCTCGGGCGCGTTGATCGGGCAGTTCAACCCCGATTGGTTGGAGCAACTCGACGCCGACGGCGTCTCGATGCGCCAGGCCATGCTGCAAGCGCAACTGCCGGGTGATTTGCAAACCATCGCCACGCTGCGCCGCGACCCGGCCCACTACCTGGGCTTTGTCGAGCTGCACATTGAACAAGGCCCGGTGCTCAACGAGCTGGACTTGCCGCTGGGTGTGGTCACCTCGATCAACGGCAGCGTGCGTTTTTTGGGTGAGGCCGTTGGTGTGGCCTGCCATGCCGGCACCACCCCCATGAACCGCCGCCACGACGCGGCCGCCGCGGTGGCCGAATTGGCGCTCTATGCCGAATCGCGCGCGTTGGCCGATGGCGACTCGGTGGCCACCGTGGGCATACTCCAGGTGCCCTGTGGCTCCATCAACGTGGTGCCAGGGCGTTGCCAGTTCAGCCTGGATGTGCGCGCACCCAACGATGCGCAGCGCGATCGCCTCTGGGCCGACATTCAAAGCCGGTGCCAAGCCATCGCGGCACGGCGTGGCGTGACCATCACCTTGGAAGAAACCATGCGCGTCTCGGCCGCACCCAGCGATGCGGCCTGGCAGCGCCGCTGGGAAGCGGCGGTGTTGTCCACCGGTTTGCCCGTGTACCGTTTACCCAGCGGTGCCGGCCACGACGCCATGAAACTGCATGAACTGCTGCCGCAAGCCATGCTCTTTGTGCGGGGTGGCAATGCCGGCATCAGCCACAACCCGCTGGAGTCCATCAACAGCGACGATGCACAACTCTGTGTGGAGGCTTTCTCTTACTTGCTCGAAAAAACAGCGCTGGAATTCCCATGACATCTTCCATTCACCAGCAACTCGACGCCTGGATCAACGCCCACTTCAACGACGAAGTGGCGTTTTTGCAAGCCTTAGTGCAATGTCCCACCGACACACCGCCCGGGAACAACGCGCCCCATGCTGAGCGCACCGCTGGTTTGTTGCACGCCATGGGTTATGCAGCCGAATGCCATGTGGTGCCAACTGCGCAGGTGCACGCGGCTGGTTTGCAGTCCATCACCAACCTCATCGTTCGCAAACGTTTTGGTGACGGGCCCACGATTGCCCTCAATGCCCATGGCGACGTGGTGCCCCCGGGCGAGGGCTGGACCCACAACCCATATGGTGGCGAGGTGGTCGACGGCAAGTTGTATGGCCGCGCCGCGGCCGTGAGCAAAAGCGACTTCGCCACCTACACCTTCGCGCTGCGGGCCTTGGAAGCGGTGGCCCCCTCGCTTCGCGGCAGTGTGGAGTTGCACTTCACCTATGACGAAGAATTCGGCGGCGAGCTGGGGCCGGGTTGGTTGCTGGAACAAGGCCTCACCCAACCCGACCTGCTGATCGCCGCTGGCTTCAGCTACCAGGTGGTCAATGCCCACAACGGCTGCTTGCAGCTCGATGTCACGGTGCATGGACAAATGGCGCACGCGGCCATTCCCACCAGCGGCGTTGACGCCTTGCAAGCGGCGGTGCACATCCTCAACGCCCTCTATGCGCAGAACCAGCGTTATCAGTCCGTGCGCTCTACCGTCGCGGGCATCACCCACCCCTACCTCAACGTCGGCCTCATTGAAGGGGGCACCAATACCAATGTCGTGCCCGGCAAGGTCAACTTCAAACTCGACCGCCGCATGATTCCAGAAGAAGACCCCGTGGCGGTGGAGGCCGGACTGCGGCGCGTCATCGCAGAGGCTGCGGCGGTGATGCCCGGTGTGACCGTGGACGTTCGCCGCTTGCTGCTGGCACGCGCACTGAAACCATTGCCTGGCCACGAGGCAGCGGCGTCCGCTTTGCAGCGCCATGCACATGCCGTGTTCGGTGAGCCCATCGCCATCACGGGCACGCCGCTGTACACCGATGCCAGGCTCTACAGCGAAAAGGGCATTCCCGCCGTTCTGTACGGCGCTGGCCCGCGCACGGTGCGCGAGAGCAACGCCAAACGTTCTGACGAACATCTGGTGCTTGAAGACCTGCGCCGGGCTACCCAGGTGGTGGCGCGCTGCCTGGCTGATTTGCTGGCTCCCAATTAGCGACGATGTTCAGCAAAGTTTTTTGTGACTCATGTTGCCCTCACCCCTACCCTCTCCCAGAGGGAGAGGGGGTTTTGGCGCCCTCTCCCTCTGGGAGAGGGCAGGGGTGAGGGAGCTTTTTGATACAAGCTGAACATCGTCGACCCATGAAGTGCTCGGGCTGCGTCACTCAGCCCGCAGTCTTCACTACCGCATACCGCGCCAGCGTCCGCAGCCGCGCTTCGTCGTGCTGCACCACGGGCCGTGGGTAGTTCACCCCAAGATTCACACCTGCTGCGGCCAGCGTGATGGGCTGGGCCAGCCACGGCGCGTGGATGTCTTTGTCGTTCAAAGCGGCGAGCTGCGGCAGGTAGCGGCGGATGAATTGGCCTTTAGCGTCGAACTTTTGGCTTTGGCTGATGGGGTTGAAGATGCGAAAGTAGGGCTGGGCATCGCAGCCGCTGGACGAGGCCCACTGCCAGCCGCCGTTGTTGGCGGCGAGGTCGAAGTCGTTGAGTTGTTCGGCGAAATAACGTTCGCCCCAGCGCCAGTCCAAGCCCAAATCTTTGGTCAAAAAACTGGCCACCACCATGCGCAGGCGGTTGTGCATGTAGCCGGTTTGGTTGATCTGCGCCATGGCAGCGTCCACCAGCGGGTAGCCGGTGCGGCCTTCGCACCAAGCTGCGAACAGCGCCTTGGCTTGCGGTCCTTGTTCCCACTGAATGCCGTCGTAGGCTGGTTTGAAACTGCTGTTCACCACATGGGGGTGGTGGTGCATCACCTGGTGGTAAAAATCGCGCCAAATCAATTCGGACAGCCACACGGCTGCACCTTCGGATCCTGCTTGGGCACGCTCAAAACCGAGCGTGGCCAACTGGCGGATGGATACCGTGCCAAAACGCAAATGCACAGACAAATAACTCGGTCCTTTGACCGCAGGGAAGTTGCGGGTGCGTTCGTAGTCGTCCATGCGCCCCAAGAAATCCTGCAGCAGCGTTTGAGCTCGGCCCTCGCCGCCCTGCAGTCCGAGCGTGCCCAAGTCCACGTCTTCAAAACCCATGGCAACCAAGCTTGGTAGGGCAGCCCTGTTGCTGGACGACGGCGCGAGCGCGCCCAAATAAGACTCCACGGGATAAGGCTTGAGATAAAACGGATTCAGCTTTTTCAGCCACGCATTTTTGTAGGGCGTGAACACGCCATAAGGTGTGCCGCTGAGTGTGAGCACCTCGCTGCGTTCAAACACCACATGGTCTTTGCTGCTGTGCCAGGCGATGCCTTGCGTGGCCAGGCGCTGTTGCACATCGGCATCGCGCGCCAGTGCGGGTGGCTCGTCGTCGTGGTTGGCGAACACGGCTTGCACGCCCAGTTGGGCTGCCAAAGCTGGAACCTCGTCCCCTGCCGTGCCGTAGATCACCCGCAGGCTGCCGCCTTTGGACGCCAAGGTTTGGTCCAAAGCCTGCAGGCTTTGGTGGATAAAGACCACACGCCGATCGCGGCGGGGCAGGGCGTCCAGGATGTCGCGGTCGAAGACAAAAACACAGTGCACCTGATGGGCCGCCTTCAGGGCGTGGAACAAGGCGGCGTTGTCATGCAAGCGCAAATCGCGCCGAAACCACATCAGGGCGGAATTCAGTACTTTGGTCATGCCGCTAGTGTGCCGCAGGGGCCTCGGCGGCGACCGACGACCACGAGCACGCCGCGCGTCAGAAATTGTTGTTCATGCGGCTGCAGTCGGCCAGGAGCGGTCGCTCGCGACCGGAAGGTTGCAGGCATTCCACCTCGAGGCCTCGGTGGTACTGGCTGGCGAAGCAGTTGTCGTTGCGATGCGCTGCAGACTGGGAACTTGCGGGGCGAATGCAACGCTCCGCCTCACCCTTGAACGCCCTTGCTGCGGGCCAGACCTCAGGTCTGCGCATGTTTCATCGGCAGGCGCGAACTCGCGCCAAACGGTGTTTGGAGGGATGTGATCAAACCCGCATCGGACACGCGCAACAGCTGAGGGGCCGGGACGATGAGATGGGGCCGCGCAAAGGTCTTGGTATGAGCAACTCACTCCGGGCACCGTATGAGGAGGCTGGTGCAACAAGTGCCCTGAGTTTCCCTGTGTCAGGCCATGAAGCCCAGATTGCGCCTCCCCACGTCGAAGTTGGCCAGGTTCGGGAACACCTCCAGCGCCTGTCCGTCCGACAGGCCGAACCAGCGCCCCAGCGTGGCCCCGAGTTGGTCGACCGAGGTGGAGGGCAGCAGGGCGCCGTTGCGCACCTGATCGGGGCTGTCGAACTCATTGGAGCCCGAGCTCCTGGCGACCAGCTTGGGGAAGGTGCCGTACAGGTCGCCGCCGCGCACCGCGCCGCCCATCACGAACTGGTGGGCGCCCCAGCCGTGGTCGGTGCCGTCGCCGTTGCTGGTGAAGGTGCGGCCGAAGTCGCTGGCGGTGAATGTGGTGACGTTGTTGCGCGCATTGATGGCGCCCAGCGCCGTGTCGAAGTACTGCATGGCGTGCGCAACCCGAGCCATCAGTTCGGTGTGTTGTGGGTTCTGGTTGCTGTGCGTGTCGAAGCCCCCCAGACTGACGAAGAACACCTGGCGCCGCACGCCCGTGGCGCCCGACACACCCGCCTGCACGAGGCGCGCCACCATCTGCAGTTGCTGCGCCAGTGGGCTGAACACGGGACTGCCGCTGGCCGGGCTGAGGTACTGGAGCTTGGCGTCGGCGCTGGGGTTGTAGCTGCCACCGTCGGCCGGCGGTGTGCCGAAGGCCGGGTCGCTGGCCGCGCGCAGCGCGCCCCGCAAGATGCTTTCGGAGGCAATCGAGCGGTCGGCAATCGTTGCCACGTCGGCCTCGAGAACATGGTTGCCCTGAGCGCTCCGGGCGATGCTGGCCAATGCATTGGCCACGGTGGAGGAACCATAGACGAGGTTGTTGTTGTCGGCCCCCAGGCGCAGCGCGCCGCCCCCGCTCACTTGGTACTGGCGCACGCCTTGCCCAGACAGCCACACCGCACTGCCCGCGGCAGAAATCGCGGTGAACACGGCCTTGGTGTTGCCACCCACCACCATTTCGGCGATGCGGCCGCCCCAGCCCTGGGTGGCCCCCTCGGGCATCATGGTCTGCCAGACGCTTTGTTGGTCGTTGTGCGAGAACAGGCGCGGTGGCCGCGGGTGAGCGGGTGTGTTGTATTGCGCCTTGGTCGTGGGGGCGACCAGCGGGCCGATGTTGGCGACGATGGCCAGGCGCCGATCGGTGTCGAACATCGACTGCAACCGGGTCATCAGCGGGTGCAGCGCATAAGTGCGGCCCTGCGGGTTGGTAGGCGCGATCGGCAGCACCCCACCCCATCGCGCCGCTGAGCCCGCGCTGGCGCCCGGATTCGGCGGTGTGCCTGGTGGCAGCAGCGCGATCGACGAGCGCATCGCGGCGTAGGCCGCCCACGTGCTGCTGTCGGTGGGCAGCACCATGTTGTAGGCGTCGTTGCCGCCGAACATGAACAGGCACACGATCGCGCGGTAGTCGCCCGCGCTCTGCGCCGCGGCCGAACCGGCCGCCAGCAGGTTCAAGGCCAGCGGCGCGCCCGCACCGGCGGCCAGCGACAGCGCGCTGGCCTGGCGCATGAAGAGGCGGCGCGACGCCTGGTGGTGGACCGCGGGCGCGCCCGAGATGATCTTGGGGTGTGTCATGGTTGTCGACTCCTGGTTACTTGATCACCACGAACTCGGGGGCGGCCACCGTCAACAGGATCGCGGTGTTGACCCGCTGGCGCTTGGCCGCGTTGATCTGGTTCTGCGAGCTGCCGCCAACGGGAATGGCGATGCTGCTGACCGCGTTAATGATCTCGGTGCGGCGCGTCGCACCCATGGCTCCATAGGTCAGGCGCGTCGTCACCCGGTCGACCAGGGCCGGCACGTCGGCGGCCAGCGCCAGCTCGGTGCTGTAGTCGCCTTGCAGATCGCGCCCGCCCAAGCTCGAGCCCGCGGAACGGCCGACGCCGGCACTGATGCTGTCGCGCATGTAGTTCACGTAGCCGGCGATGCTCGTCTCGTTGACGATCTGCAACTCGGGCGCCACC
This sequence comes from Burkholderiales bacterium, assembly GCA_031431125.1. Taxonomy (GTDB): domain Bacteria; phylum Pseudomonadota; class Gammaproteobacteria; order Burkholderiales; family Burkholderiaceae_C; genus JANPCX01. The sequence continues at coordinate 61,074 of JANPCX010000025.1, read as the reverse complement.
AGGTTGCGCGCCGCGCTCTGCGTTCCTGGCGCCACGTAGCCGGGCCGGTAGAAATTGAACACCGAAGGTGAATGCAGCGGCGCCTGGGCCAATGCCGTGCCCGGGTTGAGGGTGACCTCCATGTCGAACTTGCCCGAGACGCTGCGGTGCGGGAAGGCGCGCATGAAGGCCGACAGTCGCAGCACCGGCTCGCGCACCTTGCCCGACGTGTCGCCCACCACACGAACTTCGGGATGCAACAGCACCGCCTTGAGCACCGCCTTGAAGTCGCCTCGCGCACCCGAACCGTTGTTGTTGAACGCGCTCGCCACGGCGCTCACGTAGGCCGGGCTAGGGTTGCTGGTGGTGAAGCGCTGGATCAACTGCCGCCCGATGAAGGGCCCGACATTGGGATGCGCGGCCAGGCGATCGAGCGCGATGCGCAGGCTCTCGACCGCGCTGGTTCCGGCCGGGATGGTCGTGCCGAGAAAGGACTTGGCTTCGACGCTGTGGTAGTCCGGGTAGGCGACCATCGGCCGCAAGTCACGGTCCGAATAGTCCCGATTGCCATTGTTGGATTCGCCACGCAGGAAGCACCCCCTGTCGGAAGGGACCGGGCAAGCCCAACTCCAGCCGGTGAACACCTTGGCAAGCTCGGACACATCGGCCGGGGTGTAGGTCTCGAGCGCCGCGCCGTTGCTCCCCGTGCGGGGGCGGCCGTCTTGGTTGAGCACCACCAGGCCGATGCTGAACAGTTGCATCACCTCGCGCGCGTAGTTCTCGTCGGGCACGCGGCCGGTGGTGGCGTCGGCCTTCTGGTTGGCGATGTGCGTCAAGTAGATGCCCATCATGGGGTTGACCGACACGCTCTGGAGCAAGTCGCGGTAGTTGCCGAAGCTGTGCGTGTTCAACATGTCGTGCCAGGCGGCGACCGCGCGGTCGTAGTTGTCCACGTCGCCGTCTTCGAGGGATATCACGAAGATCTGCGAAAGCGCGTAGGCCATGCGCAGGCGCAGTTGGTCCTTGCCCGTCAGCGCGTTCTTCCAGAAGGCCGCCACGACCTCCTTGTCGTTGCCGTCGTTCAGGGTCTCGAAGAACGCCTGGTGCGTGCCGCTGCGTGGCGTCGCGAACTGTTCGTCGATCCAGGCCGAGTAGCCGACGGTCATCAGGCGGTCCAGGTCGGCATCCACAGGCCCGAACGTGGCTTGTGCCAGGAAGCGTGCGGCCTCGTTTCGGTTGGCGGGTTTGTCGGTGACCACGGGCGGAGGCGGTGGTGGTGGTGGTGGTGGTGGTGGTGGTGGTGGTGGTGGTGGTGGCGTCGCAGTGCCAGTCACCGTCAACGTCAGCGTGGCAGTGGCACCTGCCGTGCCGCTGCCGCCGCTGCCTGCGTGGGGTCTGGCATTGATGACGTAGGTACCGACGGCCGGCGTCCACTTGGCGTAGGTCGAACCACTGTTGCCCTTGTAGGCATAGGGCGCAGTGTTCTCAGTCCGAGAGTCGCGGCCGTCGGTGAACACCACGCTCTTGACATTGCTCGCATTCGCACGCACGTTGATGCGCGGCGTGCTGGCAATCGAGACCGTGCCGCTGGAGACGAACGTGGCGATATCGGCGCCGGTTTCGGCGTTGACCACGGTAAACGATGCCACCGTTTGGGCTGCCGCCCAGATCGGCGTCAGGCACACGGTCGTCCAAAGCGCCAGGGCGCGCCGAGGGTTTCTGTTCATGGCCCATCCTTTCATGAGTGCGAAACGTCTTCGCAGCTTGGTCGCAGCTTGACGCGATCAGATTGCCCACCGGACTATATGCAAGAGCTTGCAGCACGACTGCTTCATCTTGTAATGCTTTGTCTCCAATCGCTGCGCCGGCAAAGGGTGTCTCTTGGTGCACTCAAGAGAAACTGGGGCGCTTGCAACTTGGGCTTTGCATCAGCGCCTGGCAAGCACGGGTGCGAGCGCATTGCTGGTGCGCGCGCCGGTCGCACCGCCACGTTCGGCATCGCCGCCGCCTCGATATGGCCAACGCCCGAGCCACCCGCGCGTCCCAGGCTGATGATCCAGGCCGCATCGATCACCACGACCTGGTTGTGCTCGATGGCGAGCACGCACGGCATGTGCGGCCCCCTTTGCGGCCACGACGCATAACGTCGTCGCGAACCCTACTCATCTGGGTGAACAGCTGGTTGGGTTGCACCTCGGCGCCGATATGACCAGCGGGCAAATGCCAACACTGACCTGCCTCGCGGTCAGTGCCACCGAAGTGAATTGATGTGCGCGAGGCCGAGAACGCGAACGAACTCGGCATGGCCCGCCAGGAGCTGTACAGAGCGTCCTAAAAGGGGGCGGGACGGGTAATCTCTGATCAATTCGGCGTGAACTTGCTTGCGGCTCAATGAACCCGCAGCACCTCAAACTGCTGTCGGATTGGAGCGACCTGTATCGACACCTCTTCACCCTCGCATTTACCCATCATGGCCCTGCCCAAAGGGGCTTCGCTGCTGATGACCTGAACGAGCTGACCGCCGCTGACCAACTTCATGCTGCCTCCATCCGGGCCGAGAAAGAGGTGTTGCTGCTTGTCGTCGGAATCGACCAGGCAGACCAGCGCGCCGAGCTGTATACCTTTGCTGGCGTCGTAGGGGCGCGGACGGAATTGGCGCCAATTGGCCATCGCTTGGCGGATGGCTTCGGCGCGACGAGCTTGGCCTGTGGCCAGGTAGGCGGCTTCGAGTCCCAATGTGTCGTATTTGTTTTCGGCGATGTTTTCTTCGTGAGTCGCCGTTTCATGGGCCGCCCGCAATGCCTGTTCGGCTTGCAGCAGGTCTTCGGCGAGCCGTTCCAGCACCTGCTGCTGCAGCAAGAGTTTATCCATGATGAAAGGTCGGCATCTCGAACAAGCGGGGGTCGGGTTTTGATTATGGAGGGCGCCACCCGCCTTCGACGCTGGTGTTGGCTGCAGGTTTGGCCGTCGGGCAGCTTTGGAGAAACTCGACCGGCGGTTCTGGGTCGCCAGCGGTAATTCAACAAACCACGGTTGCCGGGCCCGAATCCAAGGGGTGCGCGGCGAGGCAGACAAACCCCGTCATTCCCGCGAAGGCGGGAATCCAGGGATGTGGCCTTGTCGCATCCACCGCTTCTACCTGCCACCGCTGCCTGGATTCCCGCCTTCGCGGGAATGACGGGCAGGATGGTTTTTGCCGCGTCACCTCGAATCGCACCCACGGTTACCCGCCCAGGTGCCGCAGCGAATAAAATGCGGCCATGGTTAACACCCCGATCAACCTCACCAACCAGTTTTTGATTGCCATGCCCGGCATGGCGGGTGACACCTTTGAAGGCACGGTCATCTATTTGTGCGAGCACACCGAGAACGGGGCTTTGGGTTTGGTGATCAATAAACCCATCGACATCAAGCTGAAAAACCTGTTCGAAAAGGTGGAGCTCAACCTCGACCGGGGCGACATTTCTGACAGCCCGGTGTTTTTCGGCGGCCCGGTGCAAACCGAACGTGGGTTTGTGTTGCACGATCAGCTCGACGAAGAAGGCGGCCACTACAGCTCGTCGCTCAAAATTCCTGGCGGGTTGGAGATGACCACCAGCAAAGACGTACTGGAAGCCTTGTCGCACGGTGCCGGCCCCAAACGTATTTTGGTGACCCTGGGTTACAGCGGTTGGGGTGCGGGCCAGCTTGAAGACGAGATGGGCCGCAACAACTGGATCAATGTGAACGCCCAAACCGACATCATTTTCGACACCCCCGTCGAGCAGCGCTACGACAAGGCGCTGTCCCTGTTGGGCATCGACGTGCGCATGCTCAGCTCGGACGCAGGGCACGCATGATGGCGGCTCCACCCGCTTCCATGCAACACAACTCTCTATCCCCAACAGCGCCCCGTTCATTTTTGGCTTTTGACTTTGGCACCCGCCGCGTGGGGGTGGCCACGGGCAACACCTTGCTCGGCCGGGCGAAAGCCTTGCGCACCGTGGCCGAGGTGGGTGATGCCCGCTTCAAAACCTTGGGCGCTTTGATAACCGAATGGCAGCCCGAAGCCTTGGTGGTGGGTGTGCCTTTTCACCCCGACGGCGCCGAGCATGAAAATACCGTCAAAGCCCGCCGTTTCGCGCGCCAACTGCATGGCCGATTCAATCTGCCCGTGCACGAGGTGGACGAGCGTTACAGCACCACCGAAGCCATTGCCGACGGTAGCGCTGATGTGGATGCCGCTTCAGCGGCCATCATCTTGGATCAATTTTTGAGAAGCCTGGAGCCGCCGCCATGAGCAGCCCGTTGTTAAATACAGAAGCGTTAGACGCCGAAGCCCTTTACCAAGACCTGCTCGCTGGCACACGTGGCCTGTTGCGACCGCAAAGCGCTTTGGTGGGCATTTGGTCGGGTGGCGCGTGGCTGGCCGAACGTTTGCAGCGCGATTTGCAATTGCCTGGCGAAACAGGCGTGATCTCCAGCGCCCTGCACCGCGACGACTTCAACTCGCGCGGCATGAGTGGCGGCGCTGACCACACCCGCTTGCCCTTTGAAGTGCAGGGCCGCGACATCGTGTTGGTGGACGATGTGCTCTACACCGGCCGCACCATCCGCGCCGTCATCAACGAACTTTTCGACTTCGGTCGCCCCGCCAGTGTCACCTTGGTGGTGCTGGTGGACCGGGGTGGCCGCGAGTTACCCATCCACCCCGCTTACTCGGCGGCGCGTGTCACGGTGCCGACGGGCCAGCGTTTGTCGCTGGCCCGTGCCGCCGATGGCCACTTCAGCTTTGACATCAAGGAAGGCACCTGAGATGCTGTCCAAACGTAATCCGCAGCTGAACAAAAACGGCGAGCTGATCCACCTGCTGTCCATCGAAGGCCTGCCCAAGGCGGTGCTGCACCACATCCTGGACACGGCGGGCACTTTTCTCAGCGTGAACGAACGCGAAGTGAAGAAGGTGCCCCTGCTGCGCGGCAAAAGCATCTTCAACCTGTTTTTTGAAAACAGCACCCGCACCCGCACCACGTTTGAAATCGCCGCCAAACGCCTGTCGGCCGACGTCATCAACCTGGACATCGCCCGCTCATCGGCCGCCAAAGGCGAAAGCCTGCTCGACACCATTGCCAACCTCTCGGCCATGCATGCCGACATGTTCGTCGTGCGCCACAGCGAAAGCGGCGCGCCTTACCTGATTGCCCAGCACTGCGCGCCCCATGTGCATGTGGTCAATGCCGGTGATGGCCGCCATGCCCACCCCACCCAGGGCTTGCTCGACATGTACACCATCCGCCACTACAAGAAGGACTTCACCCAGCTGCGGGTGGCCATCGTCGGCGACTTGGTGCACTCGCGGGTGGCACGTTCTGACATTCATGCCCTCACCACCCTCGGTGTGCCCGAGATTCGCGCCGTCGGCCCCAAAACCTTGGTGCCGGGTGACTTGAAAGAGATGGGTGTGCGTGTTTGCCACGACATGGTGGAAGGCATCAAAGACGTGGACGTCATCATCATGCTGCGCCTGCAAAACGAACGCATGAGCGGTGCCATGTTGCCCAGCGCCGGTGAGTTCTTCAAGAACTACGGCCTCACGCCTGAAAAGCTGCAACACGCCAAACCGGATGCCATCGTCATGCACCCCGGCCCCATCAACCGCGGCGTCGAAATCGATTCGCGTGTGGCCGACGGCAGCCAAAGTGTCATCCTGCCCCAGGTCACCTTCGGCATCGCGGTGCGCATGGCGGTGATGTCCATCATTGCGGGGAACGAGGCTTGAAGGTGCAGTGCTTTGTTTTTGACCGACTGGTTTGCGCGCCACTGCGTCATTCCCGCGCAGGCGGGAATCCACGCGGTGCCTTGAGCACAGGCCTTCCTCCCGCGATAGACCGACTGGATTCCCGCCTGCGCGGGAATGACGGCACCTAGAAAAACGAGGCTTGATATGAAACTGCTCATCAAAAACGGCCGCTTGATCGACCCCGCCTCCGGGCTGGACACCCTCGGTGACGTGGCCATCGCCGCGGGCCGCATCGTCTCCATCGGCAAAAGCCACCCTGACTTTTCTCCGCAGCGCACACTGGACGCCACCGGCCTCATCGTGGCGCCGGGATTGGTCGACCTGGCCGCCAGGCTGCGCGAGCCTGGCCATGAACACGAAGGCATGTTGGAAAGCGAGATGGCCGCCGCACTCGCCGGCGGCGTGACGAGTTTGGTCTGCCCGCCCGACACCGACCCGCCGCTGGACGAACCCGGCCTGGTGGAAATGCTCAAGTTCCGCGCCCGCAACCTCAACCAAGCCCGCGTCTATCCCTTGGGGGCGCTCACGCGCGGCCTGGCCGGCGACACACTCACCGAAATGGCCGAGTTGACTGAAGCGGGTTGTGTCGGTTTCTCGCAAGCCGAAGTGCAAATCGCCGACACCCTGGTGATGCAACGCGCCTTGCAATATGCCGCCACCTTTGACTACACCGTGTGGCTGCGCCCGCAAGACCCCTACCTTGGCAAAGGCGTGGCCGCCAGCGGCCCACTCGCCACGCGGTTGGGTTTGTCAGGCGTGCCTGTCATTGCCGAAACCGTGGCCCTGCACACCTTGTTCGAGCTGGTGCGCGTCACCGGCGCGCGGGTGCACCTGTGCCGCTTGAGCAGCGCCGCTGGTGTGGCCTTGGTGCGCGCCGCCAAAGCGGAGGGTTTGCCCATCACGTGTGATGTCAGCATCAACCAGCTTCACCTCACCGACATGGACATTGGTTACTTCAACGCCGACATGCGACTGACCCCCGTGCTGCGCCAGCAACGCGACCGCGATGCGATTCGACAAGGCTTGATGGACGGCACCATTGATGCGCTGGTCAGCGACCACACGCCGGTCGATGAAGACGCCAAAAACCTGCCCTTCGCTGAAGCGGAACCCGGTGCCACCGGCCTGGAGCTGCTGCTGAGTTTGGCCCTCAAATGGGGGCAAGAAGCGTCGCTGTCCTTGCACCAAACATTGGCCACCATCACCAGCTCACCGGTGCGTGTCATCGGTTCTGCCCTGGGTTCTGTGGCCAGCAGCGCCGGTCGCCTCACCGAAGGCGGCATGGCCGACCTGTGTTTGTTCGACGCCAACGCCCGCTGGGTGGTCGCACCCTCTGAGCTTCGCAGCCAAGGCAAACATTCTCCGTTCTCCGGCTACGAAGTGCCGGGCCGCGTGCGCTACACCGTGGTGGCGGGACAGGTGGCGTTTGAGTTGGCTGGACCTGCTGGTGGTTCCGCGCTTTGAGCTTGCATCGCAACATTTAGGCAATTGACCTCAGTTCGCGCCAACCCTCACCCCAACCCTCTCCCAAAGGGAGAGGGAGTGATGACCCCCTCTCCCTTTGGGAGAGGGTTGGGGTGAGGGCGGTGCGGCACCACCAAGCCGAGTAGTCCAACCCCATGATTGTTTTTCTCAGAGCCCTCTGGCGCTTGTTTCGCACCCTGCTGCACATCGTGCAAGCGGTGTTGCGCTGCGGCTTGTTGTTCCCCTTCCTGGATGGCCCCGCGCGGCTGCAACAAGTGCAGCGTTGGTGCACTGGCCTGCTGCATTGTTTGGGCATCACGGTGCACACCAGCGGCAGCGTGCGCAACGGCCCGGTGTTGGTGGTGGCCAACCACATTTCCTGGCTGGACATCATGGCCATCATCGCAGTGCACCCGGTGCGGTTTGTATCCAAGTCCGACGTCAAACACTGGCCTGTGCTCGGCTGGATCGTGGCCTGCGGTGGCACCCTCTTCATCGAACGCGAAAAAAAGCGCGACGCACTGCGTGTGGTGCACCACATTGCCGAAGCATTAAAAGCAGGGGACGCCCTGGCCATCTTCCCCGAAGGCACCACCGCCGATGGCCACGCCTTGTTGCCCTTTCACGCCAATTTGCTGCAAGCCGCCATCGCCACCGAAACCCCAGTGCAACCCATGGCCCTGCGTTATTCCGACGCCACCTCACCCATCAGCGCAGCGGCAGCCTATGTGGGCGACACCACCTTGCTGCAGTCACTCTGGATGGTGGCCACCGCCGACCACTTGCGCGTGTCGGTGCAAGTGCTGCCTGCGCAGGCCACCCGCCACTTGGACAGGCGGGCGTTGACGGAGCGGGTGCGGGAGCAAATTGAAGGGGTCTTGGGGCCGTAAAAACCGTCAACCCCAATGCCAAAATGAACTTGCTTTGAATCGATCCGTGGGCGTCACCGCATATGCCTGAAACCAGTTTTCAACATCTCAGCGCTGCGACCGGGATTCCCCTTCCCTCCATGCTTCAGCAATTGGTTGAGGACGGAAAAACACGCTACGGTGAAAGCCGAGCGGACTGGCAGGAAAACTGGCGTGACCGCTTGCTGACAACGCCACCCGCGCTGAGCTGTGCTTACGACCTCGAATGGATCGACGCGCAAGACGCCCAGGAGTCGATAGACGACTGGCTCAATCCGACTGCGCAGATGGGGCTGACCTTTCTACCCTTTGCTCAATCGGGTGCTGGTGACTGCTACTGCCTGATAAAAACACCTGAGCTGGCTGGAGTGGGGCGCGTTGATCACGATGGCAGTGAATTTTTTATCGCGCATGCGTCCTTCGAAGATTTTGTCTTTTATCAATTGTTGGAATCCTTGGCGGATTTCAGTCACTTGGTTGACGAAGATTTCAATGAAGAAGAGGCCTATCGTTGCGTTGTTGCTGATGTTCAATGCTTACGGTCATATTTCAGCGGCGAGCGTGCGTCAAAGTTGGCGCTGTTCTCTAAGCGACCGTTGAGCTATTCGGAGGTGCAGCGGCCCTGCCGAAAGCAGGTCGAAAGAATGCCGCATCTCATCACTCAGCAAGAGTTGAATGCCGAGTTCGCCGCCTTGTCCAAGCCGCCAGACAAGGGTTTTGGTCTCAAGGCACGATGGGAGGTGGCCACACCGCTTGCGTCGACGCACAGGCCGGTCCCCACTTGGCAAGAGTTGGCGCTGGAACCCCAGAATCGGCAGAGGGCGATTCAGCTCTACAAAGACGCGAATAATGTGGGGAGCGCGGAGGCGCTTCGAGCAATCAAAGTGTTTTTGCAACTTTCCTCTGCGGGTGATTGAATAAGACCCGTGTGGGTCGCGCCTCGGCGTGCGGGGGCAGCGCAGCCCCGCCACCGCATGACCCAAACGGCGGATTTTTTTTGCAAACACGCACCAATTGGAGAACCAACATGACCTACGTCGATGGATTTGTCGCCGCCGTGCCCACGGCCAACCGTGATGCTTATGTGAAACATTGCCAAGTGGCGGGTTTGGTGTTCAAAGAACACGGTGCCCTGACCGTGGTGGACTGTTGGGGCGACGACGTGCCCGAAGGCAAACTCACCTCGTTCCCGATGGCCGTGAAGTGCCAAGCCGACGAGACCGTGGTGTTGGGCTGGATCACCTGGCCCTCGCGGGCGGTGCGGGATGCCGGCATGAAGCGGGCGATGGAAGACCCACGGCTGCAATCGGCGGACATGCCATTTGATGGCAAGCGTTTGATTTTTGGTGGGTTTGAGGTGATCGCCAGCGCTTAAGGAAAGTCGTGTGCCAGCTTGGGGCAGGGCGCCAGGGTTCTAACGGTGAGAACCGACCCAACGACGGCTCACCAGTTTTGCAACCGTGACCGCCGCGGCTGCCGTCAGGGCATGTTTGATCCGCAGGCCTGACGCACCGGAATGCCTTGAGGGTCAAAGCCGTCCAGGCAGAAAACGTTGATGCCCAGGTTGTCCGGCGTGACCCGCTTGCGGTGGAAGGGGTAGATGCCGCAAACCTTGCAAAAAAAGTGCCGCGCCGTCTTGGTATGAAACTGGTATTCAGTCAGTGACTCTTCACCCGCCAGCAGCGTGAACTGGCGCTCGTGAACCTTGACCATGAGTGCGTTCTTCTTGCGACAGATCGAACAGTCGCACATCGTCAGCTCAGGGAAATCGGTTTCGATTTCGAACTGAACGGCACCGCAATGGCAACTGCCTTTGTACTTGGCAAGGGGGCGGGTGCTCATGCGAGGGTGTTCTGCTGGGTTAACCGTTGAAGGTGAGCGGACTCAAAAAGCGCACGCCCATATTGAAAAGCAAATGAGCCGCGCCGCTTTTTGAGGTCCGATCGAGCGGCGGGTTGGGCGCATGAATGCCAAAACTTTTATGAACCTTCAGGTGAAAAACTTGCGCTAGTGTTCAAGCATTGATAGGCGTCTGCGGTTCACGGCGGGACAGCTCCCGACTTGCACTACTGAGCGTGTTGATAAGCTCATATGGGAAAACCTGAACACCTTTGGTCAAACCAGACTCATTGCACCGACAAGTCAGAAAGAGTCTTTCGCGAATTGGCAGTAGGAAGCAAAGGTAGGCGTCAGTTGTTGGCCCCCAATCAAGAAGCCTCAATTCTGTCCAAAGCTCCGGCAGTTCTTCTGAAGCAACCAAAGAAAAAGCTTCCTCAACTCCCAGATCGAAAAAGTGCTTCTCGTGCTTTAGAAAGTTGAGCTGTCGCTGCAACCAGTTCCCCGTGTCTTCTACAGCGCTGGCAAAGGATGGAAGATAGGCTGAGGAATCGAACGACGAAAAGTTCTCGCCACAAACCCAAACCTCGACAGTACGAATCGGCCACGCAGGCGGACCAACAACAATTGCAAATGATTCTTTGCATCCAAAGACAGTCCTCATGTGGACGCCGAACCTGTTTTTGGGCGACAGTTTTGCTGCATAACACTGCCGCCTGTCTCCCTAAATCCGGCGGTGCTGTCGGCCTGCAGGCCACATGGGGCTTTGGTTTTTGACATGAAGACGTTCTTGTATGCCGTACTAACAAAGCCGTGAAAACCGGCAGCTCCCCTCACCCCTTCCCCTGATTCGCCACCGCCGCCGCAGCCTTGGCCGCCGCCTCCGCATCCCCCAAGTAATAACTCTTGATCGGCTTCAAGTTGGCGTCCAGCTCATACACCAGTGGAATGCCGTTGGGAATGTTGACGCCGACGATGGCGTCGTCGGAGATGCCGTCGAGGTATTTCACCAAGGCGCGGATGCTGTTGCCGTGGGCGGCGATCACCAGGCGTTGGCCGGCTTGGATGGCAGGGGCGAGTTCACTGTTCCACAGCGGCATCACACGGGCCACGGTGTCTTTGAGGCATTCGGTGAGCGGAACGTCTTCGGGTTGGAGCTTGACGTAACGCGGGTCGTGGCGTTGGCCGCGCGGGTCTTCGGCCGCCAGCACGGGAGGCGGGGTGTCGTAGCTGCGGCGCCAGATGAGCACTTGCTCGTCGCCATATTGTTTGGCGGTTTCGGCTTTGTTCAGGCCTTGCAGGGCGCCGTAGTGGCGCTCGTTGAGCTGCCAGCGGTTTTGCACGGGCAACCAGGTGCGGTCCATGCTGTCCAGGCAGTGCCACAGCGTCCAAATGGCACGTTTGAGGACCGAGGTGTAGGCCACATCAAATTCATAACCGGCTTCTTTGAGCAAGCGGCCGGCTTGTTTGGCTTGTTCCACGCCCAGGGGGGTGAGCTCGACATCGGTCCAGCCGGTGAAGCGGTTTTCCAGGTTCCAGGTGGATTCGCCGTGGCGAATCAGGACGAGTTTGTACATGGCAGATGGGATTGGATGAAGTGATGGGGCGGGATGGGAACACCCCGGGTCAGTCCAGGGGCATGGTCAGCGCTGGAGCCGCCTTGGAGGGGCGAATTCTATAATCCGCGACTTTGCCGGGCTCTTCCGGTGCGCCTTGGATTTTCACGTGGATAAGTTTCTTGTCGATAACTTTGTTTTGATTTTGCTGGCCGTGGTGTCGGGCGGCATGCTGTTTTGGCCCATGTTCAGCAAACGTGCCGGGGAGAGCCGGGTCAATACGACAGAAGCGGTCATGCTCATCAACCGTGAAAAAGCGGTGCTCATCGACGTGAGCGAGGCCAAGGAATACGCCGAAGGCCATGCGGCCGGTGCCAAGAGCGTGCCTTTGGCCGGTTTGGAAACCGCGACCGACCTGCCCAAAAACAAAACCTTGCCCCTGGTGGTGTTGTGCCCGACCGGCAGCCGTGCCAGCCGTGCCGTCGCCACGCTCAAAAAGCTCGGCTATGACAACAGCCGGGCTTTGGTGGGCGGCACGGCAGCCTGGCGTGAGGCCAGTTTGCCGATAGAAAAATCCGGCGCTTGATCGCCTTCCACAGAAAGCCCGCCACCATGCAAGCCGTCAAGATGTACACCACCCAGGTCTGCCCCTACTGCATTCGCGCCAAACAGTTGCTGACGCAGCGGGGGGTGACAGCAATAGAAGAAATCCGCGTCGACCTGGACCCTGCCCAGCGCCAAACCATGATGGACATCACCGGCCAGCGCACGGTGCCGCAAATTTTCATCGGCAGCACCCATGTGGGCGGCTGCGATGACTTGGTGGCCCTGGACAAACGCGGCGAGCTGCTTGCGCTGTTGGGTGCTTGAGCAAGGCGCCTGTGTCACCTCGCTGTTACAGCGCTCGGACATAATCCGCGCCCGGTAAGCATCACTTTCCCCCGCCCCGCAACTTCGAGTTTCGGGGTTTTGTTTTTGTCATCTCTTCATTCAAGACTGCGAGATTTTCATGGCCGAGTCCACCCCCTCCACTGCAAGCACGGCTACCGCCGACAACAACGCGCCGGTGTTCCAAATTCAGCGTGTCTACCTGAAAGACCTGTCGCTCGAGCAACCCAACTCGCCACAAATTTTGCTGGAGCAAACCCAGCCCCAGGTGGAAATCAACCTGGCCGTGGGCGCGGCTGGCGTGGTCGATGGCATTTACGAGGTGTCCGTCACCGCCACCGTCACCACCAAGGTGGGCGACAAAACCATGTTCCTCATTGAAGCCAAACAAGCCGGCATCTTTGAAATTCGCAACATCCCCGAAGACCAGCTGCAAGCCATCATTGGCATTGCCTGCCCCGGCATCATTTACCCCTATTTGCGCGCCATCGTCTCTGACGTGTGCACCCGCGCCGGTTTCCCGCCTGTCATCCTGAGCGAAGTGAACTTCCAAGCCATGTTCGAAGCCCAGCGTGCACAAGCCGGCTCGCCCAATGGTGCTCCTGCGCCTACGCTGAACTGATATTGAAGGTCAGAGGCCATGAACCTCACCGTGCTGGGCGCTGGCGCATGGGGCACGGCGTTGGCCGTGGCTGCAGCCGCCCGCGGCACGGTGTGTTTGTGGACGCGTGACGCCGCCCAGGCGCAGGCCTTGCACCTGACGCGGCGCAATGCCCTTTACTTGCCTGATGTGGTGTTGCCCCCCGCACTGCAGGTCACGGCCGACTTGAATACCGCCTGTCAGCACGCGGGCGGCGATGGCCTTGTCATCATTGCCACGCCCATGGCGGGTTTGCAGCCCTTGTTGCAACAACTGCAGCAGCGTGCCGCGCCGCGTCCGGGCGTGTTGTGGTTGTGCAAGGGTTTTCAAGAAATGAGTGGCTTGCTCGGCCACGAGCTGGCGGCCCAGTTTGCGCCCGACCTGCGTGCCGGCGTGTTGTCGGGACCCAGTTTTGCGCAGGAAGTGGCACGGGGTCAACCCACGGCCTTGGTGGCCGCCAGCGCCGATGGCGCTTTGTGTGAACAAGCCGTGGCCGCGCTGCACAGCGAGAGCCTGCGCGTTTACACGAGCAAAGACCCTGTAGGGGTTGAAGTCGGCGGCGCGGTGAAGAACGTGCTGGCCATCGCCACGGGCATCGCCGATGGCATGCAATTGGGGCTGAACGCCCGCGCCGCCATCATCACCCGAGGGTTGGCAGAAATGACACGCTTGGGCTTGGCCTTGGGGGCACAAGTAGAGACCTTCATGGGACTGTCGGGGCTGGGCGATTTGGTGCTCACCGCCACGGGCGACTTATCGCGCAACCGCAAAGTGGGTTTGTTGCTGGCACAGGGCCTGCCTTTGAACCAAATTCTTCAAGACTTGGGCCATGTGGCCGAAGGCGTGCGCAGCGCGGCCGTCGTCTTGCAGCGGGCGCAATCGCTGCGCGTGGACATGCCCATCACACAAGGTGTGGTGGCGGTGCTGGCCGGCGAGATCTCGCCTGCGGCTGCACTGACTCGTTTGATGGGGCGGCAGGCACGCGCGGAGAGTTGAAGCTTCTTCTTTGAGCCCAGGTTCAACACCAGGAGGATGTCGATGAAATCCATTTACCAACCGAATCCCTTGCTCGACCTGCGTTTCTCGCGGGTGATCGATGTGCCCAAAGCGCTCGTGTGGCGAGCCTGGACCGAACCCGCGTTGCTGTTGCCGTGGTTTTGCCCCTTGCCATGGAAGGCCATTGCTTGCGACATTGATCTGCGGCCCGGCGGCGTTTTTCACACCACATTCCAATCCCCCGAGGGGCGCGAGTTTCCCAACCCGGGCTGTTACCTGGAAATCGTCCCCAACCAAAAATTGGTGTGGACCAATGCCTTGTCGCCGGGTTTTCGCCCCAGCCTCATGACGGCGACCTGCGGCAGCGATGACGATGGTTTCATGTTCACCGCCATGGTGGAGTTGGCCGACCACGCGGATGGCACCCTTTACACCGCGACGGTGATCCACGCCGACGAAGCGGGGGCCCAAAAACACGCCGCCATGGGGTTTGAGGCGGGTTGGGGCGCAGCGCTGGACCAACTGGTGGCCATGGTCAAAAAAGGCGTTTAAACCGAGCTGGCGTGAGAGAGTCTTACCGCTACGACTGCGCGCCTTCGTAGCCGTTTTGCCGCCAGGCCTCGAACACCGCCACCGCCACCGCATTGCTGAGGTTCAAGCTGCGCTGTTCTGGGCGCATCGGCAAACGCACGCGCTGGGCATTGGGAAATGAGTCCCGCAATTCGGCGGGCAGGCCAGCGGTCTCAGACCCAAACACCAACCAGTCACCGGCCTGCCAGGCGACGCTCGCAAAGGGCTGACTGCCGCGGGTGGTGAACGCAAAAATGCGATCCGCTGCAGGCTGGGCGGCAGCGACAAAGGCGGGCCAAGAGGCGTGCCGCTGTGCCCGTGTCCACTCGTGGTAGTCGAGCCCCGCGCGTTGCAGCAAACGGTCTTCCATTAAAAACCCCAGCGGCTCGATCAAATGCAAGCTGCAACCGGTGTTCGCCGCCAAACGAATGATGTTGCCGGTGTTGGGAGGGATTTCAGGGTGAACCAAAACAATGTTGAACATGGGTGTGGGTGTCTAAGGTTCACAAAGGCGTGCGCGCAAAACACCACAGGTGCACACGGGCCGCACCGGCTTGTTTGAGGACGCGGGCAATTTCGTTGGCCGTGGCCATGGTGGTCATCACATCGTCCACGACCGTGATGTGGCGTCCTGCGATGTCTTGCCGGCGCAGCGCGTCCACTGCAAATGCGCCGCGCACGGCCGTGCCGCGCTCTTTTTTCGTCAAACCGAGTTGGTGCGGTGTGTCGCGCACACGCAGCAGCAAATGCGGGTCGGCGTGCACAGAACCCGCTTGCGCCAAGCGGCGCGCCAACTCCCAGGCTTGGTTGAAGCCCCTCTCGCGCAGCCGCTCGCTGCTCAGCGGCACGGGCAGCAGCCATTCGTCCCTGCTGGGTGTGTAGGCCCTTTGCATCAGCGGGATCAGGGCGGGCAGCAGGTCCAGGCCGTCATGGAATTTCAACCGGGTGAGCAAGGTGTTCCAGGGGAAGGCATAGTCGACCGCAGCCGATGCCGAGTCAAACGCGGGTGCTTCGCGTAGGCAAACACCGCAGTGGCTCACGCCTGTCGGTACTGCCACTGCGCAACCGACACAGCGCAAGCGGGGTGATGCGAAACGTGCCTGGCAATCACCGCAAAAGCCCTCGGCACTGCTGCTTCGGCACACCGCGCATTGGTTGGGCAGTCGCGCGGCGTTGGCTGTGACCAAGCGCAGCGCGCTGCGCCAGGTGGATCTCAAGAGTGCGGAGGTGCTCACGTCGTCACCCTAGATCCGGCAGTTGAACGCGCCCGAGTGGGCTGTGATTCGGGGTGCTGGCAAGGCGCAACGACGGTGAGCACCGAGGGCGCACAGGTGCGAACGGCTCGTGCCCGCAAGGAGGCGCAACGCGGCCAGCGCCCCGGAGCACAGCTCAATCGGGTGTGTAGCGTCCTCACCCAAGTGGTGATGTGGTTCGAACGAAGATATCTCAATGTTCATAGGGTGTCGCAGGTAGAAAAAAGCGGTCAACTGCCGGATTTGGGGTCAATATACTTCCCGAATGCTTGAAGCCGCCGCACCCACACGCTTGATCGATGCCCAAGCGGTGTCGCGCGTATTGCAGCGCCAGGCTTTGGGCTCTGGCGCGCCTTGGTTGCATCAAGAGATTGCTCGGCGTTTGGCGCAGCGGCTGGCGGTGATTCGCCTGCAGCCCGAACGCCTCATCGATTGGTGGGCGGGTTTGGGTGCAGCGGACCCGTTGCTGGCCCAGGCCTATCCCAAGGCCGAGCGCATCGCCGTGGAGGCCAGCAGCGCTTGGCAACAGCGAACCGTCGCACAGCGCCTGCTGCCGTGGTGGTCGGCCAAACGCTGGGCTGCACCACCGCAGCCTGTGCTGCTGCAGGACGCCTCATTGCCCAAGACACAGTTGCTTTGGTCCAACATGATGCTGCACGCCGCCACAGACCCGGTGGCCGTGATTGAACGTTGGCACGAATTGCTGGAGCCCGGTGGTTTTTTGATGTTTTCATGCTTGGGACCCGGCAGCCTTTTGGGTTTGCGCCAGGTTTATCAGCAGCGGCAATGGCCAGCGCCCGCCATTGATTTTGTCGACATGCACGACCTCGGGGACATGTTGGTCCGCGCAGGTTTTGCCGACCCGGTGATGGACCAAGAGGTGCTGACCCTCACCTGGGCCACGCCACAGGCTTTGTTGGATGAGCTGCGCGCCTTGGGGGGCAACGCCCACCCCAAACGATTCGCGGGACTGCGCACCTTGGAATGGAAACGGCAGCTTCTGCAATCGCTGGAATTGCTGCGTGGCGCGGACGGGCGTTTGCAGCTGCATTTCGAAATCAGCTACGGCCATGCTTTTAAAGCGGCGCCCCGCGTCAAAGTGGCGTCAGAGGCTCGCATCTCGGTAGACGACATGCGTACCATGGGACGCTCAGGGTCGGCAAAGACAAAGCTGCCAGGCCCGCCAAGCGTGGGCTAAAATGCGCAGTTGTTGCCTGAAAACAGGGTGATGTTGAAACAGTGTTGAAAGCAGTACCGCAACATGTCAGCCAGCACCTCATCCAAGTGGCCTACCGCATCCTCGCTGGCGTCAGCGTTTGACTTGGATGGGCAGTCATTCAGCGCCGAGTGCATGCCGACCAGCCGATATTGGAAGCTGGCGCGCAATTGCAGTTTGGCGCCCAGGCAATTGTTGGTGGTGTTTTTAGCGCTGTCGATGTTGTCCTTGACGGTGGCGGTGTTTTTTTGGCTGATGGGCGCGCGTTTGGTCATGCCATTTGCGTGCCTCGAGTTGACGGCCTTGGGCGTGGCGTTCGTGGTCTACACGCGGCATGCCGGTGATGCCGAGTGGATCGCCATACAAGGCGACCAGCTGCTCGTTCGGCGCTGCCACGGTGGACGCTGGACGCAGTGGCAAGCGGGACTGGTTTGGTTGCGTGTGGGTTGGGCGCCAAACGGTTTGGTGGAATTGAAGTCTGCAGGCCGGTGCCTGCAAGTGGGCGCGTCGGCCAGCAATGGCCAGCGCCAGAAATTGGTGCAAGAGCTGCGGGCCGCCTTGGTGGCGCAAACCGCGGTGCCGGTCTGAATGACCGGACGGTGACATATTGAGTTTGAACTTGAGGCAGAAGTGATGACGATGACGACAAAGCAAACGAGCAGCCACGGGTTGCACCTGTCCCCGGGAGCGGTCTCCCCAATCGCCAGCCGACTGGCTGCGTTGGCGGTCGCTGCCACCAGTTTGGTGACGCCAGCCGCCTTGGCTGTGGGTGACTTGCCAGGCGGTCCGGCGGTGAATCAGTTGGACCTGCACCCCGCCGTGACCCAAATCGCTGCCGACCAGCAATGGTTGCACTGGTTCATGCTGGTGGTTTGCACGGTGATTTTTTTGGCCGTGTTTGGCGTCATGTTCTATTCCATTTTCAAACACCGCAAATCAAAAGGCGCCAAAGCCGCCAACTTCCACGAGAGCGTGGGCGTTGAAATTGCTTGGACGGTGATCCCGTTTTTCATCGTCATTGGCATGGCCCTACCAGCCACCAAGGTGGTGGTGGCCATGAAGGACACCAGCTCCTCTGACATCACCATCAAGGCCACCGGCATCCAGTGGAAATGGGGTTATGACTACCTCAAAGGTGAAGGCGAAGGCATAGGCTTTTTGTCCACGCTGGACGCCACCCACCGCGCCATGTCCGACAGCGGAAAACCCCCCGCCATCGACAACTACCTGCTCAAAGTGGACAACCCGCTGGTGGTGCCGGTCGATAAAAAAATCCGCATCATCACCACCGCCAATGACGTGATTCACGCTTGGATGGTGCCGGCCTTTGGCGTCAAACAAGACGCGATTCCTGGTTTTGTGCGCGACACCTGGTTCCGCGCTGAAAAAACCGGCGACTTCTACGGCCAGTGCGCCGAGTTGTGCGGCAAAGAACACGCCTACATGCCCATCCACGTCAAGGTGGTGACTGCCGAGCAGTACAGCGCTTGGGTGGGCGAGCAGAAAAAAGCCATGGCCGCCAAAGCCGACGATCCCAGCAAGGTATGGGAGCTGGCTGATTTGAAAGCCCGTGGTGAAAAGGTCTACAGCGCCAACTGCGCAGCTTGCCACCAAGCCAGCGGCAAAGGCGCGGGTCCGATCAAAGCCTTGGATGGCAGCGCCATCGTGCTGAACGATCCCGCCAAACAAATTCAGATTCTGCTCAACGGCGCAGCCGGTGGTGCCATGCCTGCGTGGAAACAGTTGTCCGACACCGAAATTGCAGCCGTTGTCACCTACACCAAAAATTCGTGGAGCAACAACACGGGCAAGGTCGTTCAGCCTGCCGAGATCGTTGCTGCCCGCAAGGCGCCTTGAGCCGCCTCCACTGATTCACCTTGATTTGACGCCCTAAGGACACACCATGAGCGCAGTACTTGACCACCACGGTGACGCCGCCCACGACCACTCGCACGACCATCCCCACGGCTGGCGTCGTTGGGTCTATGCGACCAACCACAAAGACATTGGCACCTTGTATTTGTTGTTCGCCTTCAGCATGTTGATGATCGGCGGCGTCTTGGCCCTGGGCATCCGGGCTGAGCTCTTCCAGCCTGGCTTGCAGTTTGTAAACCCGCAGCTCTTCAACCAACTCACCACCATGCACGGCCTCATCATGGTGTTCGGCGCCATCATGCCGGCCTTTGTGGGTTTTGCGAACTGGATGATTCCGCTGCAAATTGGCGCGGCCGACATGGCTTTTGCCCGCATGAACAACTTCAGCTTCTGGCTGATGATCCCCGCGGCCATCATGCTGGTGTCGTCTTTCTTCATGCCAGGCGGCGCCCCGGCTGCGGGCTGGACGCTCTACGCACCGCTGACCCTGCAAATGGGCCCGTCGATGGATGCCGGCATTTTTGCCATGCACCTCTTGGGCGCGAGCTCCATCATGGGTTCCATCAACATCATCGTCACCATCCTCAACATGCGCGCTCCTGGCATGACGCTGATGAAAATGCCGCTCTTTTGCTGGACCTGGCTCATCACCGCTTACCTGCTGATCGCCGTGATGCCTGTGCTGGCCGGTGCCATCACCATGACGCTGACCGACCGCCACTTCGGCACCAGTTTCTTCAACCCCGCGGGCGGCGGTGACCCGGTGATGTACCAGCACATCTTCTGGTTCTTCGGCCACCCCGAGGTTTACATCATGATTTTGCCGGCCTTCGGCATCGTCAGCGCCATCATTCCCGCCTTCGCACGCAAGAAGCTCTTCGGCTACACCTCCATGGTGTACGCGACCTCGTCGATTGCCATCTTGTCCTTCATCGTCTGGGCCCACCACATGTTCACCACCGGCATGCCGGTGACGGGCCAGCTCTTCTTCATGTACGCCACCATGTTGATCGCCATTCCCACGGGCGTGAAGGTGTTCAACTGGATCGCCACCATGTGGCGCGGCTCCATGACGTTTGAAACCCCCATGCTGTTTGCAGTGGGTTTCATCTTCGTGTTCACCATGGGCGGCTTCACCGGCTTGATTTTGTCTGTGGCACCGATCGACATTCAGCTGCAAGACACCTACTACGTCGTGGCCCACTTCCACTATGTGCTGGTCGCCGGGTCGCTCTATGGCATGTTCGCTGGTTATTACTACTGGGCCCCCAAGTGGACCGGTGTGATGTACAGCGAAACCCGCGGCAAGATTCACTTCTGGGGCTCGTTGATTTTCTTCAACGTCACCTTTTTCCCGATGCACTTCTTGGGCTTGGCCGGTATGCCACGTCGTTATGCCGACTACCCCATGCAGTTCGCTGACTTAAACATGGTGGCGTCCATCGGCGCTTTGGGATTCGGCTTGATGCAGGTGTATTTCTTCTTCTTCGTTGTATTGCCCGCCATGATGGGCAAGGGCGAACCGGCACCACAAAAACCTTGGGATGGTGCAGAAGGCCTGGAATGGGAAGTGCCATCACCTGCGCCCTTCCACACCTTTGAAACGCCGCCCAAACTCAATGCCAACGCCACCCGCGTGATCGGTTGAAGTCGGCCGAACGAGACCACACCATGCTGCCGCCAGAAAAGAAACGCCAAAACCTTCGCCTCGCGCTGATCCTGGCGTCGGTGGCGGCGATGTTTCTAATTGGTTTTGTCACCAAAGCGGCCTTGTTCGGGATCTGAACGGTGTCTGACGCAAAAACTCCAAGCCCGGCGCAGCGCCTGCTGGCCGCCGACAACACCCGCATGGTCGGCAAGTTGGTGGTGGTTGCGGCGCTGATGTTTGGCTTTGGATACGCCCTCGTGCCGATGTACCGGGCGATTTGTAATGCATTGGGCATCAACATTCTGTCGGTGGCCGAGCAGCGCGTCTCGAATGCGGGTTCGGCAGACAAGGCCCGCGCCAACACACAAATCGACCGCAGCCGCACCATCACGGTGGAGTTCGACGCCAACGCCCGCGGCCCCTGGGACTTCAAGCCAGCGCAGCGCAGTGTTGAAGTGCACCCTGGCGAAATGGTCACGGTCATGTATGAGTTCCAAAACATACAAAACCGCACCATGGCCGCACAGGCCATCCCCAGTTATGCGCCGCAGCAGGCCATGCCGCATTTCAACAAGCTGGAGTGTTTTTGTTTCAACGAATACACCCTGCAAGCCGGCGAAAAGAAAAGCTGGCCCGTCGTTTTTGTGATCGACCCCAAACTGCCCAAGGACGTCAAAACCATCACCTTGTCCTATACCTTCTTTGAGGTGGGCGGCAAGGTGCCTGCGGCGCCACAGGCTCAGTTGAACACGCCGGAACCCAGGATATGAACTCCGCGGGCGACGACCTCAAGGCCGCTGTACAGCGCAAGGGCTCCTTCTTGCAAACCATGCGCGCCGTGGCGTGGTCTTTTTTCGGTGTGCGCAAAAGCAGTGGCTATGAAAAAGACATCACCGAGCTCAACCCGGTGCATGTGGTGATCGGCGGTGTGCTGGGGGCGCTGATCTTCATTGCCGTATTGCTCGGCCTGGTGAATTGGGTTCTCAGCAGTGGGGTGGCGCAGTGAGCGTCGCGAAGTTGGATTGGTTGAACCTGCGCCAGTCCTTGGCTGGTTGCGGTTTGTGAATTTGAGTTTGTAAAAGCGTCAGGAGAAAAGCATGTCGGCAGCAGCAACACATGGACAAACACGCGGGCAAACGCCCTATTACTTCGTTCCGGGGCCTTCGGCCTATCCGGTGTTGACGGCCATTGGCTTGTTCTTCGTTTTCTTCGGTGCGGGCCAGTGGGTCAATGGCCATGGCTGGGGTGCTTACTCGCTCGCGGCAGGCTTGGCTATTTGGGCGGTCGTGGTTTTCAATTGGTTCAGCACCGCCATTCGTGAAAGCGAAAGCGGCATGTACAGCGACCGCATTGACGTCTCCTTCCGCTGGAGCATGAGCTGGTTCATCTTCTCCGAAGTGATGTTCTTCGCCGCATTTTTTGGTGCCTTGTACTGGGTGCGTTTGCATGCCGTGCCCAACCTGGGCAGCTTGGACAACGCGGTTTTGTGGCCCGACTTCAAAGCGGTCTGGCCCAGCGTGCAAGCCGGTGCCACCGCTTCACCTGCTGGCATCACCGACCCCTTCACGACCGTGGGCCCGTTCTGGTTGCCCACCATCAATACGGCTTTGTTGTTGACCTCGGGCGTGACGCTGACCATCGCCCACCATGCCTTGATCGCCGACCAGCGCGGCAAATGCATTGCCTTCATGTGGCTCACCGTCTTGTTGGGCGCCACCTTCTTGGGCGTGCAAGCTTATGAGTACTACCATGCCTACACCGACCTGAACCTCAAACTCAGCTCCGGCATCTTCGGCTCCACCTTCTTCATGCTCACCGGCTTCCACGGCTTCCATGTGTTCGTGGGCATGCTGATGTTGCTCTTCATCACCTTGCGCCTGCAAAAAGGTCATTTCACACCAAAGCGTCACTTTGGTTTTGAGGGAGCGGCCTGGTACTGGCACTTTGTGGACGTGGTGTGGCTCGGTCTGTATGTGGTGGTCTATTGGACTTGAGTCTTTCGGATGAAAAAACAAAGGCCGCTGGTACAGCGGCCTTTTTTCTTCAAGAAGATCCGGTCAGGCGGTGGGCAAGCCTGTTGGTTTGATCCACCCCATGTGGTAGCTGAGCAAAATCGCGATGAACAGCAACACTGAAATGCCGACACGCCACGCCAGTGCGTTGGCCATGCGTTTGGTTTTTGGCTTTCCATCGCGGCCGTCACGCACCATGGAGATGCCAGCAAAGAGCAGGGCACCCAGAATTCCAACGAAGGCGATGGCGATGAGAATTTTCATGGCTTGCATTATCGGCCCATCGACATCACGGCTTGGAACTCTCCGTCATTCCCGCGCAGGCGGGAATCCAGGCAGTGCCCCGTGGTGCATCGGCCGCATCGTTTGTCTGCACCGACTGGAATCCCGCCTGCGCGGGAATGACGTTGGTGTCTGCGAAGTCGCAGCGCTGCACGTTCCTGTGCCCCTTCTCGGGGTGTCAACTTGAAACGCAGCCGCTTTTCGTGGCGGGCTGCGGTGGTGCTGGTTGCCACCTTGCTGATGGTATTGCTCACCGCCCGGCTCGGCGTTTGGCAACTGGACCGTGCCGAACAAAAAACACGCCTCCAAAACGCCCTGGAAGAACGAGGCCGCTGGCCCGTCCTGCAACAGGATGGGCTGCCCACCACCACAGACCAAGCACAGGACAATTTCCACCGGCCCGTGCGCTTGCAAGGTCGGTGGATTGCAGACGCGACCGTCTTTCTGGAGAACAGGCAAATCAAAGGGCGACCGGGGTTTTTCGTGCTCACGCCGCTCTTGCTCGATTCAGCCAGTGGCCCGCCTCGCGCCATCTTGGTCCAACGAGGCTGGTTGCCGCGCGACAACAACGACCGCACGCGTTTGCCCGCCGTGCCCACAGCGTCTGAGCTTGTGCAGGTCTCTGGCCTCATGGCCCCGCCGCCCGCACGGCTGTTTGAGTTTGAGGCAACGTCCACAGGGCGAATTCGCCAAAATTTGGATGTCGCCGCTTATGCGCTGGAGTCCGGTTTACCGTTGTTGCCGTACTCGGTGGTGCAGACCCGTGGTGATCAAACCGTGCCCGATGGTTTGTCGCGCGATTGGCCTGCGCCGGCGGTGGATGTTCACAAACACCATGGCTACGCTTTCCAATGGTTCTCCCTGGCGGCATTGCTGACCGGGCTTTATGTTTGGTTCCAAATCTTCAGACCGTGGCGAAAACGTCGCCACCCACACCAGCCGGCACACGATGAAACCTGATTCCACCTCCCCGCTGTCCATGACCGTTCACAGCGTCGACGCAGAACCGCTGGAGTCCCAGTCGCGCACGCGTTCAGGTCGCTGGAAGATGCTGTTGGTGCTGTTCATGTGCGCCGCGCCTGTCATTGCTTCCTATTTCACCTACTACGTCATCCGCCCCGATGGCCGCAGCAACTACAGCCAAGTGATCTCGCCCGGTGTCTTCATTCCAGAGGCGCTGGCTCTGACCACTTTGCAAGGCCAGTTTGTTCCCGCCAGCAGCCTCAAGGGGCAATGGTTGATGGTGGTGGTGGCGGCCAGCAGCTGTGATGCACGCTGCGAAAAATACCTGCTGTTGCAGCGCCAATTGCGCGAAACCTTGGGCCGCGAAAAAGACCGCGTCGACAAGGTTTGGCTCATCACCGACGGACAAGCGCTGCGCCCCGAATTGGCCGCTGCCGTGGCGGCCGCGCCTCAAGTCACGGCGCTGCGTGTGTCGCCGGCCGCTTTGGCGGCTTGGTTGGCACCCGCCTCCGGCCAAGCGTTGCAAGACCACATTTACCTTGTCGACCCGATGGGTGCGTGGATGCTGCGCACGCCCGTCGACCCCGAACCCGCCAAGTTCAAACGCGACATCGAACGGCTGTTGCGCGCCTCGTCATCGTGGGACCGCGCCGGGCGCTGATTCACTTCCGCCATGAACTCTCTCTACGACCTCGATCCGCTGGGCCAGCTGCTGCTCTTGGCCGCGGCTTTGGTGCTCATCCCCTTGGCCTGGTACTGGGCCCAACACCGGAACAAACCCCCAGCCGCTCGCCTGCGCGCGCTGACATTGATCACCTTGTTCCTCACCTTCGACTTGGTGCTGTTTGGGGCCTTCACCCGCCTGTCCGACTCGGGCCTCGGTTGCCCCGATTGGCCGGGTTGTTATGGCAGCGTGAGCCCCTTGGGCGCACGCGATGAAATTCATGAAGCACAAACAGCCATGCCCACCGGGCCGGTCACGCACAAAAAGGCATGGATCGAAATGATTCACCGCTACGCCGCCACGGTGGTGGGGGCGCTCATTACCTTGATCATGGTGCTGACTTTGTGGCACTCACGGCGCAAAGATTGGCCCGTCTCGCCGTGGTGGGCCACGCTCACTTTTGTATGGGTGTGTTTGCAGGGCGCTTTTGGTGCACTTACCGTCACCATGAAGCTCTATCCCGCCATCGTCACCTTGCATTTGTTGGGTGGCTTGGGGTTGCTCGTGTTGTTGGTATGGCAGGCGGAGGGCTATGCCCGTGCCACCATGCAACAAAAGGGCTTCCCCCCCGAGGCTGATCGCCCAACCCCGTCATTCCCGCGAAGGCGGGAATCCAGTGCCAGGGCGAATCTGGACTCCCGTTTGAATTCACACCCACGCGGGAATGACGAGGCGCACCATGCGGCCTCGTCATCGGTACCCACCACCCTCTCATCTGGTTTGCGCGTCGGCATTGCGGTGGTGTTTGTGCTGTGCCTGCTGCAAATCACCTTGGGCGGCTGGGTCAGCACCAATTACGCCGTGTTGGCCTGCACTGACTTCCCCACCTGCCAAGGCCACTGGTGGCCGTCCATGGACTGGGCGCACGGCTTCCAGGTACTGCGACCGTTGGGCATGACCCGCGCCGGTGGCGGCCTTCCATTCGAAGCATTAACCGCCATCCACATGGTGCACAGGCTGGGCGCGGTGGTGTTGTCGGTTGCAGTCTTGGTATTGGTTTGGCGACTGTGGCGCTTGGGCGCTGATCAACACCGCCGCTGGGCTTGGGTGTTGATCGGTCTGCTGTCGTGGCAACTGCTCAGCGGCTTGAGCAACGTCGTGCTGGGCTGGCCCTTGCTGGCCGCTTTGGCCCACACCGGAGGAGCGGCCGCTTGGGTGGTGGCTTTAACGACGCTGTGGGCGCGCGCCAAGAATTCGCACTGATCCCGGGTGTTTGAAGTCTGAACAGCCAGCCCCGTTGATGTTTTGCTCGGACCTGCCTTGTTGGAAGTTTGCCTTGGCTTGGGGGACCGCGCCGGGAATTCGCCCCGGCGGGCGACCTACTTTCTTGCTGGTGCAAGAAAGTAGGCAAAGAAGCACCTGAACACCAGCCTATTTGGGGAGAGGTGGCTTGAACCCGGAGCACAGACGTGGGGTCCGGATTCGGCCAGTAGCAACTGGCCATCGGGCAATTTTTTCACAGCGTTTTGTCCATGTACGGTGACATGTCACCAAAGATTGGCACACTGAGAAAAGCAACGTATGCACCCAGCGGCAAGCGAGAGGAGCCGCCGAGAAAACGCCGCACGAGGGCTTGTGGCGCCGAGCTGAATCCGGTGCATCCACCCCGATCCTGGCTCTATCCGTCACCACTCAAATAGGCTGGCGTTGAGGTGCTTCTTTGGTGACTTTCTTGCACCAGCAAGAAAGTTACTCGGCCGCCGGGGCGAACTCCCGGCGCGGTCCCCAAGCCGACGCTAACCGTCCCGATCCGGGTCACAGGATATAACGCGACAAATCCTCGTTCTTCGCCAAGTCCGCTAATTTGGCATTGACCGCCTCAGCATCCAAGCTCACGGTTTGGCCGCTTAAATTCGGCGCGTTGAAGCTCACGTCGTCGAGCAAACGTTCCATCACCGTCGCCAGGCGCCGGGCACCGATGTTTTCGGTACGCTCGTTCACTTCAAACGCGATTTGCGCCAAACGGCGGATGGCGTCCGGTTCGAGTTCCAAAAGCACACCCTCGGTGGCCAGCAAGGCTTGGTACTGCTTCACCAAGCTCGCGTGGGTGCTGGAGAGGATGGCCTCGAAGTCGTCCACGCTGAGTGAACTCAGCTCCACGCGGATGGGGAAACGCCCTTGCAACTCAGGAATCAAATCGCTGGGTTTGGCCAGGTGAAAGGCGCCCGAGGCGATGAACAAAATATGGTCGGTCTTGACCATGCCGTATTTGGTGTTGACCGTGGTGCCCTCCACCAAAGGCAGCAGGTCGCGCTGCACACCTTGGCGTGACACCTCGGCCCCGCCACCACCGCCCTCACCACTGCGCGAGGCGACTTTGTCGATCTCGTCGATGAAGACGATGCCGTTTTGTTCGGTGTGGGCCAGGGCGGTGCTGCGAATCTCGTCCTCATTCACCAGCTTGCCCGCTTCTTCGTCGACCAGCAGCTTGAGGGCTTCGGCGATTTTCAGTTTGCGGGTTTTGCGTTTGCCGCCCCCGAGGTTGGCGAACATGCCCTTGAGCTGTTCGGCCATCTCGTCCATGCCCGGTGGCGTCATGATTTCCAGCTGGGCTTTGGGCTCGGCCAGGTCGATCTCGATTTCTTTGTCCGCGAGCAGTCCCTCGCGCAGGCGTTTGCGCATCACTTGGCGGGCGGTGTTTTCGCCGCTTTCGCCATTCAAACCAAAGTCAGACCTCGGCGGCGGCACCAAGATGTCGAGCACGCGGTCTTCGGCGGCATCTTCCGCCAAGCCGCGGTGGCGTTTTATGGCGGCTTCACGCGCTTGTTTCACCGCCATGTCCACCAGGTCGCGGATGATGGTGTCCACGTCCTTGCCCACATAACCGACCTCGGTGAATTTGGTGGCTTCCACTTTGATGAAAGGCGCATCAGCCAGTTTGGCCAAGCGGCGGGCAATTTCTGTTTTGCCCACACCAGTGGGGCCAATCATCAAAATGTTTTTGGGCGTGATTTCACCGCGCAGGCTGGCATCCACCTGCTGACGCCGCCAGCGGTTGCGCAGGGCAATGGCCACTGCGCATTTGGCGGCGGCTTGACCGACGATGTGGCGGTCAAGCTCGGAGACGATTTCCTTGGGGGTCATTGAAAAACTCATGTTGACCCCTTGTGACGCTTGGACCCGAAGCAAGCCACTGTGCTGCCCGCCCTCATTCCAGCACCTCAATGATGTGGTTCTGGTTGGTGTAAATGCAGATGTCGCCGGCAATCTCCAGCGACTTTTTGACCACCTCGGCGGGGGTCATCTCGGTGTGGTCGAGCAAGGCGCGTGCCGCGGCTTGCGCGTAAGCGCCGCCTGAACCAATGGCGATGATGCCTTTCTCCGGTTCCAGCACGTCGCCGTTGCCGGTGATGATGAGCGAGGCTTCGTGGTCGGCCACGGCCAACATGGCTTCCAGGCGGCGCAGCACGCGGTCGGTGCGCCAGTCCTTGGTCAACTCAATGGCAGCGCGCACCAAATGGCCTTGGTGTTTTTCGAGCTTGGCTTCAAAACGCTCAAACAAAGTGAAGGCGTCGGCCGTGGCACCGGCAAAACCAGCCAAAACCTGGTCTCGGTGCAGCTTGCGCACTTTGCGTGCGCTGGACTTAATGATGATGTGGCCCAGCGTGACTTGACCGTCACCGCCCAGGGCCACCAGTTTGCCGCGCCGTGCGCTGACGATGGTGGTGCCGTGAAATTGATCCATCAGATGCAGTTGAAGCCAGATGCCGGAACTTCAACCCCTGTGAATGAGAAAACTAAGGAGCCTCTGCAAAACCCCTCGCGGATGCCGAGCGTTCGGATCGAGATGGGCTGCAAGGCGAGTTTCTTGCCAATAGCCCGGCTATTGGCAAGAAAATCAACGCCGCGGACCGCCCGAGCCCGAACGATTCGGCGCCGCGAGGGGTTTTGCAGAGGTTCCCTAAACCGTGTGAACTTTGACTTTGGCATGTTCATTGATGCCCATGGCACCAAAGAACAAAGCCACCAGACGGTGGGTGTCGGTGAAGGTGATGGCTCGGTTTTCGCTGCGGCGGGCCAATACCCAGTTCAGCAAGTCGCCCGCAGCGATGAAGTCGACCCGAATCAGTTTGGTACAGGACACGTTCACCACGCTGCTGGAGCCCAGTTTGGCCGTGAGGCGGGCCAAAATTTTGTCGATGTCGCCCACCAACTGCCCCGACAGCTCCATGCTGGCCACCTGGACCATGTCTTGGTCTTCCAAGATTTGCGATTCCATGAAGCTGGTGGAGACTTCACTGATCAGCGACATCGACGGCGAATTCGTGCTTTGGCCTGAGCCGCTGATGCGCACCTGGCAGCTCGTCGCCTCCCATGAAGGGGGCGACACCTCGTAGGTCACGCAGTAGTCGATGGCCGCCTCGTCAAACTGGTCGGCGCGGTTGGCCATGCGCAGGGCATCGAGGCGCAACTGCCAGTAGGCAGGATCCGCATCACGCACGCCGGTGGGAGCCGCTTCTTGCAGAACGGCAAAGAGCCGGTCACCACCCAACCAACGCAGGTCGAGTTTTTGTGGCATCCAGCTGCGGAACAAATCGCTCATCAGGACGCTGGCTTCCACATCCAGGGTTTTGAGCGCGCTCCAGTCGAAGACCCAAGGCAGTGGCATTTGCAGCGACTGTGAGCGCAGCTTGTTCACCGCCTCGGCGTCGATGTGTTCTGGGCTGGCCCAGCCCACTTGGCTGCTCATACCGGCGTTGGACCTGGGTGCTTCGGAATGTGAACCGGCCGTGTCCGCCACCATTTTTGGCATGGAGAACCACTGGGGGGGTGACCATCCAAAGCGCTGCACATAGTCCATGGCCAGGCTGTCGAATTTGGGCTGCTGACCAATGGCGCGGTACAGGTCAAACAGCACCAGCCAAGTTTCCGCGTGGTCGACGCGGCGACCCTGCCCGTCAATCAGGGTGTTGATCGACTGCTCGCAGCTTTCAAAGTCCGCATTGGCGAACGAGATGACGGCCTCGTCCAGCTCGGGGTCGTGCACGACCTCGCTGACCTCCATGGCCAGTGGATTGGAGAACGAGGCCGCTGCCGTGTCCATGGCAAAACCATGAATCGGTGCGGCGGCCGGCATGTTGTTGTTTCTACTTGGCGCGGGGGCGGTTTCGGCGTTGGCTTCAGGCCTAGGTGCCTGCCGCGTCGCAGGGGGTTTACCCGCGGCGGTGGTGTCCAGTGGGGTGGGTTGCGTCGGCGCGTTGTAGAACTCGGGTGTGCGTCGGCGCGAGCTGAGCTGGTTGTCCCCCACCATTTGCTGCTCAATCTCGTCGATTTTGGCCTTGACGCCACTGTCGGGTTTGGCCCCGCTTTCGGCGCGCACCTCGGAGTCGTCCAGCCGAGACGAGCCGCCCAGTGCGGCCAACTGATCTCCGCTCAAACCTTCGCGGCGTACTTTGCGCAGCATGTCGAATTCGCGTTTGCGCACGAAGTCGTTGCGGCGCTTGCGCTCGATCATGGCTTTGAGTTCGTGTTTGGCGAACTCGGACTCGCGGGTGCCTGCGCTACCGCTGTCCAGGTCGTTCCACTCCGTGGACGGATTGGCCACGAATTTGACAACCTTACGGAAGAAACTGCTGGTGTCTTTGGGATCCGCCATGGATGGGGTCAGGTTGACGGGGGATGCGCTGTAAGTGGTGACTTCAGTCGCCGAACATTTTCTGCTTTAACTCGCGTCGTTGCTGTGCTTCCAGAGACAGTGTAGCCGTCGGACGGGCAATAAGGCGACCCAAACCGATGGGCTCGCCAGTTTCGTCGCAAAAACCATAGTCACCCGTGTCAATTCGATTCAAGGACTGCGAAATTTTCTTCAGCAACTTGCGTTCACGGTCGCGGGTGCGCAGCTCCAGGGCATGCTCTTCTTCAATTGTTGCTCGGTCAGCCGGGTCGGGCACGATGGACGTGTCTTCGCGCAGGTGTTCGGTGGTTTCGCCGGCATTGCTCAGCAAGTCGTCTTTGAGCGTTTGCAGCCGTGAGCGGAAGAAATCCAGCTGCTTTTCGTTCATGTATTCCGATTCCGGCATGGCCAGAATTTCGGCGTCGTTCAAGTCCTTGCCTGCCTTGGTTTTCCAGGCGTTGATCAGCTTGGGGTCGGAGATTTGAGCGTGTTTGGGCGTGTCCAGTCCGAGGTTGTTCATTTGTCTGGTGGGTGGCCGAGGCGGTGCAAAACGGTCGGCGAATCGAGAAGTTGGCAAGGGCAAGGGAGCTTGGGCGGGTGGTGGTGCCACCACTTTTCCGCCACGGCGGGTCGGCGCTGGGCTGGCGGCCACGGCAGGTGCTGGCGGGGCGGTGGGTGCAGAAGCGTTTGCTGCTGGTTTAGATTTTGCTGTGCTGGGTGCGATCACCGGAGATTGTTTCTTTGCAAGGGGAGGAGTCGGTTTGGCCGCTGTCTTGGCGACTTTGGCAGGCGTTTTTGCCGGTGTTTTGGCGGGGGCCGATTTCTTGGCTGCGGGTGCTTTGGCCTTCACGGCGGGCTTGTTCGGTGCTTTGGCGGGGGCTTTTTTGGCGACAATTTTTTTGGCTACGGGTTTGGGCACCGGTTTTTTTGCTGGTGGTTTGGCGGCAGATTTGACGGCTTTTTTTGCCACCGCCTTTACCGCACTCTTGCCCACGCTTTTACCTGCGCCTTTGTCAACTGCGGCAGCAGGTTTTTTTGCGCTTGTCTTTTTCGCCGGTGTTTTGCTCACGAAAGTCTCCTCGCAACGCTGAACTGCCGCTGTCTCAAGTTGCTTCAACTGTGTTGATCTTTGTCCGGCACCCCATGGTCAAGGTGCTGGGCTGGCTCAGGCGGGGCGGATTGTAGCCACGTTAATTGGGCATGGGCCGCTAATTTTTTTTGGGGGGTCAAACCGCGACTGCTCGCCCGGGTGGGGACGGGCGTCGGGCAGCCTCTTGAGAAAACACCGGGCCGCTCCCAAGTTTTCTCAACCCCCTCGGGGGGGCCTGACGCAAAGCGGCAGGTCTGGGGACGGTCACTGGTCAATCCAGGCATTTGTGCAAGCCGTCTTCCAAGATGTCCTTGGGCAGGTCGATGCCGATGAAAACCATCTTGCTGACCCGTTTCTCCCCTGCCGCCCAGGCGGGGCCCAAGTCGCTGCCCATGAGCTGATGCACGCCTTGGAATATCACCTTGCGGGCGCTGCCTGTCATGTTCAGCACCCCTTTGTAGCGCAGCATCTTCGGGCCATAGACCTGAACGATGGCGCCCAAAAAATCCTCCAACTTGGCGGGGTTGAATGGCTTTTCTGCCCGAAAAACGAAGGATTTCACGTCGTCGTCGTGGGCGTGGTGGTGCGTTTGGCCAGGGCCGTGGCTGGGGTGGTCGCAGTGTTCACCATGTTCGTGGTCATGGTCGTGGTGGTCGTGCGCGTGGCCGTCAGCGTTGAGAAAGTCGGGGTCAATGTCCAGTTTGGCATTGAGGTTGAAACCTTTGAGGTCAAACACCGAGGCAATGGGCACCTCGCCAAAATGAACCGCCTGCTGTGGTGCGCGCGGATTCATGTGTTTGATGCGGTGAGCCAGGGCGTCCAGGGTGGTTTTGTCGACGAGGTCGGACTTGCTGATGAAAATTTGGTCGGCAAAACCAATCTGGCGTCGCGCTTCTTGCCTCGTATTGAGCTGCTCGTCGGCGTGCTTGGCGTCCACCAGGGTCAAAATCGAGTCGAGCAAATAGGTTTCGGCGATCTCGTCGTCCATGAAAAAGGTTTGGGCCACCGGGCCGGGGTCTGCCAAGCCCGTGGTTTCAATCACCACGCGGTCAAAATTCAGCTCGCCCTTGCGTTTTTTTTCAGCCAAGTCGGCCAAAGTGGTGCGCAGGTCTTCGCGGATGGAGCAGCACACGCAGCCGTTGTTGAGCTGGATGATTTGTTCTTGGCTGTCTTGCACCAAAATTTCGTTGTCAATGTTCTCGTCACCAAACTCGTTTTCAATGACGGCAATTTTTTGACCATGGGCTTCTGTCAGCACACGTTTGAGCAAGGTGGTTTTGCCTGAGCCGAGAAAACCGGTCAAGATGGTGGCGGGTATGAGGGCCATGGGAAGAGTTCCGTCGAATGAATCAAAGACGACAAACTAGCACAGTTGTCAAATCCCCATCAGGTAAGCTTCTCCCCCAGCAGACTTTTCCAGTGCTGCGCTGAAAACGCGCAGTGCTCATGCCCCAGGCAATGACCGACCCCCATCCCCCATCCGCCCCCCGTTCGCGTTTCAGCGCCCTGGATTCTGGCGAGGAGCGCAAGCCAGACCGCGCCAGCGACAAGCGCAATCTGTTCCAGCGCCTGGTCGAGTTCGTCTCGCCCGGCCCCGATTCGCGTGACGAACTGATGGAAACGCTGGCGGACGCCGAGCACCGCGAGTTGATCGAACCCGAGTCGCGCATGATGCTCGAAGGCGTGCTGCGCATGGCCGATATGACAGCGGGTGATGTGATGGTTGCCGCGCCGCGCATGGACCTGCTCGACATCGCGTCTGATTACGACGAGCTCTTGCACCTGGTGATCGAGACCAGCCACTCGCGTTTCCCGGTGTTTGAAGAGCGCCGGGACAACATCATTGGCATCTTGATGGCCAAAGACTTGCTCAAGGTGCAGCGCTCGCCCGACTTGAGCCTGCGCACCTTGTTGCGCCCTGCGGTGTTTGTGCCCGAATCCAAAGGCCTCAACGAGTTGCTGCGCGACTTTCGCTCCAACCGCAACCACCTGGCCATCGTGATCGACGAGTTCGGTGCCACGGCGGGTCTGATCACCATTGAAGATGTGCTGGAAGAAATCGTCGGTGAAATTGAAGATGAGTTCGACGACAAAGACGCTGGCAGCAGCATCTACACCCTGGCCGACGGCGCGCAGCGTGTGGCGGGCGACGCCGACATTGCCGCGGTGAACCAGGCCTTCGGTGTGGCGTTTCCCGACGACGACTTCGACACCATAGGCGGCCTTGTGGCCCACAAACTGGGGCGCGTACCCCGGCGCGGCGAGGCGGTGACGCTCGGTGGTTTGGTGTTCTCCGTCATGCTCACCCGAGGCGGCGCGGTGCGCTGGTTCAAGGTGGTGCGTGCGGGCTCCAGCGGCGACGACGACACCTCGGGTTGAGTTGTTTTGAAACTCGGTTTGACCCGCTGGACGGGGTCTGCATGGATGGTATTGCTGGCAGGGGGGCTGCACGGCCTGTCCTTCGCACCGAGCCACGCTTGGTGGCTGCAAATACTGTCTCTGGCTTGCCTGGCCGCGGCGGCCGCCACCGTGCCCGCCCGCCGTGCTGCCTACCTGGGCGGCGTGTTTGGTGTGGGCTGGTTGGTCAGCGGCTTTTGGTGGCTTTACATCAGCATGCACCAGTTCGGCGGGCTGCCGCCTTGGATGGCAGCAGCGGCGGTGGTACTGTTGGCGGCCGCTTTGTCGCTGTATTACGCACTGGCCTTGTGGCTTTGGGTGCGCTGTAGACCCCGCTCTGACAGCACCTGGGGCCTGTGCCTGCAGGCCTTGACGTGGGCCTCGTGCTGGCTGGCCGCTGAACTGGCCCGCGCCACTTTCTTGACAGGTTTCCCTTGGATCGCGTCGGGGTATGCACACACCGTGGGTCCTTTGGCGGCGTTTGCGCCTTATGTGGGCGTCTATGGTCTGTGCGCTTTGGCAGCTTTGTGCGCATTCGCCGTGAGTGCTTGCTTACGCGCAGATCTCAACCGCAAGCAGGCAGCGGTCTTGTCGGTGATGGTTGCCGCGCTGCTGGCATTGGGCGCATTGCTTCCGAAGAATTTCACCCAATCCACGGGTGTGCTGAGCGTCAGTCTGTTGCAACCCAATGTCTCGCAAGACTTGAAGTTTGACCTGGCACGCATGGAGACCAATCTCAACGCCTTAATCGATCAACTGCGAGCCGCCCAAGGCCAGTTGGTGGTCACCCCGGAGTCGGTGGTGCCGCTGTCCCGAGACGATTTGGGCGACACCGCTTGGGGCCAAATGAGTGCGCCCTTCGTCGGCACCGGCAATCTGCGCGGTGCCTTGCTGGGTATTTTTTTGCGCGACGATGAAGGCGGTTATGTGAACTCCCTGGTGGGCGTGTCCGCAAAGGGCGACGCTTACCACTACGGCAAACGCCACCTCCTGCCCTTCGGCGAAGTCATCCCGCCCGGTTTTGCTTGGTTTGTCCGAATGATGAACATTCCCTTGGCCGACCAAGCCCGTGGCCGCAATACCGAGGCCTTTGAACTGGCGGGCCAACGCATCCGGCCCTTGATTTGTTTTGAGGACTTGTTCGGCGAAGACATCGTGTCCAGCATGGTGGGGCCGAAATCGGCCACCGTGCTGGCCAACGCCAGCAACCTGGCCTGGTTTGGCCGCCTCTTGGTGCAGGACCAGCACTTGCAGTTTTCCCAAATGCGCGCCCTGGAGTTTCAACGCCCTGTGGTGCGCGCCACCAACACCGGCGCCACGGCGGTGGTGAACCACAAGGGCGAGGTGACGGCCCGGCTGCCCGCCTTGGAGTTCAGCACCTTGGAGTCGCGGGTTGAAGGGCGGACGGGCGAGACGCCTTATGCCCGGTGGCTCAGTGCCTGGGGTCTGTGGCCGCTGTGGCTGCTGGCCTTGTGCGGCCCCGTTTTGGCCTGGGTTCGCGCTCGCATCAGCGCGGGTTGACGGCCCTCAGTGGGCGTCGAACCACAACAACGTGGGCACCCGCTGGTACCAGCCACCCGGCTGGGGCTGGTATTGATTGAAACGAAGCACAGGACGAAGGTAAACATGGACCGTCACCGAGGGCTCGGTTGTTGAGGGGTTGCGCATGCAGTGCAGTTGACCCGGCTCGTCCGGGTAAATGGGGGAGGCGACTCGCTCGCACAACTCGGTTTGTTCCTCGACCCTCAAATACACGCGCTCGCCTGCATCGTCAGTCACGCTGTACTTCACTTCGACAGAATGTCCTTGCAACGCGGCCACTGCGCCAACAACGCCTTGGTGGTCATGGATGGGGCTGATTTGCCCTGGTGCCCAGTAAACCTGGACGATCTGAAAATCGTCTTGAGGGCTGTTCAGCAGCCGACGGCGGTAGGGTGTTTGAGTTGCGCTGTCACCAATCAGGCCAGTGGGCGGTCGTTCTGCCACCCAGTCCAGCAGTGCGCGTTGAACCGCCATGAAAGAGTCACAGTCACCCAAGCGCCGTGTTTTGGTTCTTTGCACGCAATGAATCAGTTCGTCCAGCGCCATGGCGTTTGCGTCTCCATCTGAACAAGGTCAGCCCGCAGCGGCGGTCCCATGGTTCGAGAATAGCTGCCTAGCCGGGTGCTGGGGTGTCAACTGGCCTGCAACGTTTGACGGGGCGCGGGCCCGGATCTGTTGACATACAAATCGCCCTCGCGGCTCGAAATTGGCGTTATTCGGGGTGGGCCATCACTGCACCTCTAAAATCCACCGCCTGCTGCTCCGCTGCGGCCCCATGACCCAGTACTGCGTTTCACCAAAAAAATGACATGAAATCGCGTCTTCGTTCGCCATGCGTCGTTGCAAATCCGCGCGATACCAACGGGGTATCTCTGTGGTTTGCGCCTAGCCTGGCGAACGAATCCATCGATTTCATTTGTCACCGTTTTGGTGAAGCGCAGTACTAGCCTGGCAACTCGCTGAACCTTGAAACACATTCCCCGGAACCCGACATGCTGACCTTCCAGCAAATCATCCTGCGCTTGCAAGACTACTGGGGCCAACAAGGCTGTGCCTTGTTGCAACCCTATGACATGGAAGTCGGCGCGGGCACCAGCCACACGGCCACCTTTTTGCGCGCCATAGGCCCTGAACCCTGGAAGGCCGCCTATGTGCAGCCCAGCCGCCGTCCCAAAGATGGCCGTTATGGCGAGAACCCCAATCGCTTGCAGCATTACTACCAGTACCAGGTGGTGCTCAAGCCTGCACCGGCCAATATCTTGGAGCTGTACCTCGGCTCCCTTGAAGCCCTCGGCTTCGATCTCAAAGCCAACGACATTCGTTTTGTCGAAGACGACTGGGAGAACCCCACCCTTGGCTGCTGGGGATTGGGTTGGGAGGTGTGGCTCAACGGCATGGAGGTCACGCAGTTCACCTACTTCCAGCAAGTTGGCGGCATTGACTGCAAACCCATCACTGGGGAGATCACCTACGGCCTGGAGCGCCTGGCCATGTATTTGCAGGGCGTGGACAACGTCTACAACCTCACATGGACCGAGGGTTTGAGTTACGGCGACGTCTACAAACAAAACGAAGTTGAACAAAGCACCTACAACTTTGAGCACAGCGATGTGGAGTTTTTGCTCACCGCTTTTGCCGCCCACGAAAAACAGTCAAAAAACTTAATGGATCAGCAGCTCGCTCTGCCCGCGTTCGAGCAATTGCTCAAGGCCAGCCACAGCTTCAATTTGCTGGACGCACGCGGTGCCATCAGCGTGACCGAACGCGCTGCCTACATTGGCCGTATTCGCAACCTGGCTCGTGCTGTGGCACAAAGTTATCTGGACAGCCGGGCCCGCTTGGGTTTCCCCATGGCGCCCAAAGACTGGTCCACCCAAGTGCTGGCGCAGATTGAATTGCAGAACCAAAAGAAACCGCCTAAGGCTGCAAGCACATGACCACCAAGAACCTGCTCGTTGAATTGTTTGTTGAAGAGCTGCCGCCCAAAGCGCTGAAAAAGCTGGGCGCATCGTTTGCGCAACTGTTGACCGACTCCCTCAAAGCACAAGGGCTCACCACCGACCACTCGGCCAGCACCTCCTTCGCCTCACCACGGCGTTTGGCCCTGCACCTGAGCAGTGTGCTGCCGCAAGCGGCGGACAAAGCGGTGTCGCACAAACTCATGCCGGTGGCTGTGGGCCTGGATGCACAAGGCCAAGCCACACCTGCGCTCTTGAAAAAACTCGCCAGCCTCGGCCAAGACGCAGGCTGTTTGCCGCAGCTAAAGCGTGTGGTCGATGGCAAGGCCGAGGCGCTGTTCTTGGACGCCGTGGCTGAAGGCGCGACGCTTGCGGCCGGTTTGCAAGCCGCCCTGAACGACACCCTGGCCAAACTGCCGATCCCCAAAGTCATGCAGTACCAACTCGCCGACGGTTGGACCAGTGTGAACTTTGTCCGACCAGCGCATGGTTTGGTTGCCCTTTACGGCGCCGACGTGGTGCCTGTGGAATTGCTGGGATTGAAGGCGGGCCGCGACACCCACGGCCACCGTTTTGAAGCCACCATGGACCCCGTGGTGCTGCAGCATGCCGACCACTATGCCGAGCAGCTCAAAGAACAGGGCGCTGTGATCGCGAGTTTTGAAGCCCGCCACGGCGAGGTCGTGCGCCAACTCAACGCAGCAGCCCACAGCCAAGGCCTCACACCGATTGACGACGCCGCTTTAGTGGACGAAGTGACCGGCCTGGTCGAACGCCCCCATGTGCTCGTCTGCCAGTTTGAAGAAGAGTTTCTTGCGGTGCCCCAGGAGTGCCTCATCCTGACGATGAAGGCCAACCAAAAATACTTTCCGCTGTTGGATGCAAACGGCAAGCTGACGAACAAGTTTTTGGTGGTCAGCAACGTCAACCCCGCTGATCCGAGCCGCGTGATCGAAGGCAATGAACGGGTGGTGCGACCGCGTTTGGCCGATGCCAAGTTTTTCTTTGAGCAAGACCGCAAGAAGACCCTCGAAGACCGGGTGCCAGGTTTGGCCAAGGTGGTGTACCACGGCAAACTGGGCACACAAGGGCAGAGGATGGAGCGGGTGCGATCGATTGCGCGCAACATTGGGAGGCAACTGGGTGGCGACGCGCTTGCAGTCAAAGCCGATCAGGCCGCCATGCTGGCCAAAGCCGATCTTTTGACTGACATGGTGGGTGAGTTTCCCGAACTGCAAGGCATCATGGGCGGCTACTACGCACGCCACGATGGCCTGACTGAAGACATCGTGTATGCGATCGAAGACCACTACAAACCGCGCTTTGCAGGGGACGTGCTGCCCCGCAACGACGTTGGCGTAGCCGCGGCTCTCGCCGACAAACTCGAAACCCTGGTCGGCATGTTTGGCATCGGCAACCTACCGAGCGGCGACAAAGATCCGTTTGCCTTGCGGCGCCACGCGCTGGGCGTGGCGCGTATGTTGACTGAGCGCGACCTGCCGCTGCACTTCTATGAGCTGACCCGCTTGGCTTTTGCTTCTTTCACGCCAGGGCTGCTTGAAGACAGGTGTGTCGAGCTGGACGAATTTCTGATCGATCGCTTGAAAGGTTACTTGAAGGAAGGTGGCTATTCGGCCGCAGAAGTGGACGCAGCGATCTACGCCCGGCAACTTGGTAAGTGGTCCACCATCCCAACACGCCTTGCTGCTGTGCGAGCCTTCCTAGCGCTGCCTGAGGCACCGGCACTTGCTGCCGCCAACAAGCGTGTTGGCAACATCTTGAAAAAGTCCGAGTCGACTGCCCTGGTGGATGTCGATGCGCGGCTGCTGACCGAGCCCGCCGAGACCGCACTGTCGGTGGCACTGATGGCAGTCAAACCTCTCGCTGACGCCGCCTTTGAGAAGGGCGACTACGCCGCCTCGCTGCAAGCCCTGGCCGCCCTCAAAGCCCCCGTCGACGCCTTCTTCGAGTCCGTGATGGTCAACGCGGAAGACCCCGCTTTGCGTGCTAATCGACTGGCCTTGCTGGGCCAATTGCACGCTGCCATGAACCGTGTGGCCGACCTGTCCAAGTTGGCCTCATGAACCGCAACTCTGACGGCAAAGGTTACGCCATGAAGCTCGTCATCGTCGGCCGCGACGGCACGCTCAACCAGTACCGCGATGACCACGTCAAAGCGCCGGAAGAATGGGTGCCGATTCCTGGTGCGCTGGAGGCTGTCTCCAAACTCAATCACGCGGGCTGGCATGTGGTGGTGGCCACCAACCAAGCGGGTTTGGGCCGCGGCCTGATCGACATGGCCTCGCTCAACAGCGTGCACTTCAAAATGCACCAACAACTGGCCCGTGTTGGAGGCCGGGTGGACGGTGTTTTCTTCTGCCCCCACACCCCCGAAGACCAATGTGAGTGCCGCAAGCCTTTGCCGGGTTTGTTGCTCGACATTGCCAAACGTTATGGCATGGACCCTGAAAACATTCCCGCAGTCGGTGAAAGTCTGAAGGACCTGCAAGCTTGCCAGGCAGCGGGTTGCCAGGCCCATGTGCTGCGCCGTGGCCGTGGGGGATTGCGCAGCGACGCTGAACTCGCCGCTTTGCTGGCCCATGCGCCTCAAGCCGCAGTCCACGACGACCTGATGGCCTTTGCCGAATTTTTGATTCGCCGCGAACGGGCTGCCAAAGGTTTGTCTGACATCACCGATTCCGAACACGGGGCCCTGACCTGATGGCTTATTTGTTGGCCGTGCTGCGCTCGGCACTCTTGTTTGTATGGATGACGGTCACCGTCATTCCTTGGGCCACCGCTGTGCTGATTTTTTCCATCTTTGTGCGGGGCGACCGACTCTACTGGGCCTGTGTTGGCTGGCTGCGCACCGCCATTTGGGGTGCCAAGGTGATTTGCGGCGTGCGCTACCGGGTGCTGGGGTGGGACAACCTGGAAAGCGCCGATAAAAAAAGCGCCATTGTTTTGCTGCCCAAACACCAAAGCACTTGGGAAACCTTCGCCTTTCCTTGCCTCATGCCGCGCCCGCTGGCCTATGTGTTCAAGCGCGAGTTGCTTTACATCCCCTTCTTCGGTTGGGCCATGGCGCGCATGGACATGATCCACATTGACCGCAGCAAACGTGCTGAAGCATGGAATCGCGTGGCCGAACAAGGCCGCAAACACATGAGCCATGGCACCTGGGTCATCATGTTTCCCGAAGGCACACGCATCGCGCGAGGCCAGCAGGGCACGTACAAATCAGGTGGCACACGTTTGGCCGTGGCCACCGGTGCGGCCGTATTACCCATCGCGGTGAACTCGGCCAAGTGTTGGCCGCGCAAATCTTTTGTGTTGCGGCCCGGCGTGGTGGATGTGTCGGTCGGCCCCATGATTCCCTCTGCCGGCCGAGAGCCCGACGAGCTGATGCGTGAGGTAGAAAGTTGGATCGAGTCAGAGATGCGGCGCATTGATCCGCAGGCCTATTCGTCCGAAAGTGCGGAGCGTTGAAATTCGGAGAAGAATCCACTCAACTTGAGGGGTGGTGCGCGTGGGAACAACGATGAGTGTCCGATACCTTCCCGGGCCATCCTGGGTGTTCAGTGTGATGCCATTCCTATGGAACTGACTGGTTCCGCGAACCGACTGGCGCCGGGCGTCCAGGTGCGTGAATACCACTTGCAGGGCGTGTTGGGAGAAGGCGGCTTCGGCATTGTTTACCGGGCCTATGACGCGGGCCTGGACCGCACCGTTGCGATCAAGGAGTACATCCCTTCTGTGCTGGCGAGCAGGGGGGGAGTCAATCAAATTCAAGTTCACCCCGAACACAGGGACGCCTTTGATGCGGGCTTGCGAAGTTTCATCAATGAAGCGCGCTTGCTGGCCAAGTTTTCTCACCCTGCGCTGGTTCATGTGTACCGTTTCTTTGAGGAAAACGGGACGGCCTACATGGTCATGCGTCACTATGAAGGCCAGACCTTCCGTGCGTTTTTGGCTGAACAGTCGCACCGCATTGATGAGCGTTGGCTGACGACCATGCTCAGTCCCATCCTGGATGGGCTGGAGATGCTGCACGCCGCCGATTGTTTTCACCGAGACATTGCACCTGACAACGTTCTTTTGAGTGCGTCGGGCATGCCAGTGTTGCTGGATTTTGGCGCGGCACGACGCATCATTGGCGACATGACGCAGGCCTTGACCATGGTACTCAAGCCGGGCTATGCGCCTATCGAACAGTATGCCGATGACGGCGCCACGCCCCAAGGGGCCTGGACCGACATTTACCAATTGGGTGCCATGTTGTACAGGGCGATCACGGGCAAAGTGCCGGCTACATCCGTGGCCCGCATGATCAATGACCCCATTCGGATCCTCACGCCCACGCAATACCCCGGATACAGCGCACAGTTTTTGCGAGGTGTGCATCAGGCGCTTTCTGTGCGGCCTGAGGACAGGCCGCAATCGATCGCGGAACTCAAGAGTATGCTGGGCGTAGAGGGTTTTACAGCGTCCGCATTTTCAGCGTGGTCCGCATCGGATGCGATGCCGCTGGACATGTTCGATGAGTCTCAAGACGTCGTCGGCGGGATCGCACATCCTCCACCGGGCGGCCAAGCTCCAGCAGTGACTGCGGATTCCGACGTCGCAGAGGTCACGACCGTGCGCCTTGCGGACTCGCTGATCAACTTGCCCGGCAACCCGCCCTCCGCTGCCCCAACTGCACCTGCGAACAGGGTGTCCGACGATCTGAAGGATTTCTTGAAGCAGCGCCAGAGCACGCTGTCTGCGATCACGACCGCCTCCTCCACAGCCCAAACACCATCGGTCGCGCCCGACGATTCGCTTGCGCTCACAACCGTCACCTGCCCCCCCAGCGGTGACCTGCCTGCACAGCCTGCTGCCGAGACTGCCGCGCCATCAAAGTCGCGGGTGTTGTTTTCTAAAGAATCAGCGCTAGACGAGCACGCCGACAAAGGGCGCTGGCAACCACCGGCTGCCTACCGTGTTGCTGAGCAAGACCCTGCACCGACAGCGCGGACGAACAACCGCAGGTTGTTTTGGACCCTGGCGGCGGCGACTACCGCCGCCGTGGCGATGCTCGCGGGCATTGGGCTGTTGTCGTCCGGCAAGCTGGTGCCTGAGAAGTCCGTGATCTCTGTCGCCGAGAAAAAGAGTTGGGAGACCGCGAAGAATGAGCGAACGGTGGCGAGTTTGCAGGCCTATCTCGCTGTTCACCCCCAAGGTGAACACGCCACCGAGGCGCGCGCCTTGCTAGCCAGTTTGAGCGTGCCAGCAGCACCGGCAGCACAGCCCACGTCTGTCTCGCCGCCTGCGGCACAGGGCAGTGCGTCATCCGCTTCTGACGCTACCGTCCCAGCGAAAACAAGTGCGACTGCGGCGGTGCGACCGACCCCGGAGCCCGACAACGCTGTCAAACCTGCACCTGCCCCGCCAGCCGCCAATGCGAACACAAGCCCTGCACCGCTGGTGATTCGCCCACGGCCTGAGGCGACAAAAACAGAAGCGCCCACTGCCAGCTTGACTGAAAACAAGCCGCCTGCACCGGTTGAAATGGGCACGGTTGCGCTGAAAGTCACCCCTTGGGGCAATGTGCGCGTCAACCGGTCTCCGGTGGGAAGCACGCCGCCTTTGACCCAACTGAATTTGCCGGAAGGGCAACACCAAATAGAAATCTCCAACCCCAACGGCTCTTCGGTGACCAAACTTGTGCAAGTGACCAAAGGCGAGGTGGTGGTCATCAGCCACAAGTTTGACTGAGACGAATCGACCGTGCGCTGGCCATCAGGGGCTCGCAATCACTGCGAACGAGGTGGGCAAGAGGGCGTGTTGCAGCAGCGCCACCGCATTCGGCTTTTTTCTGTTGGGGTCTTGGAGAGTCGCCACTGCGGCGGCTTTGATAGCATGTCGCCGCGGTTTATCGCTGTGTGGGAGGCGCTGTTCATCTCGACAGCAAGCCGGTTCCAGAATTTTCAATTGTCAAAAATGTTTCAAAAGGGAATTTCATGAAAAGAATGTGCTCAATCAAAAACTTCGCCTGGCTTTTCGGTGTGGCGGCGTTGTTTGCTGTGTCAGCGTGTAGCACTCCTCCCAAAGTGGATGAATATGCGGGACTGAAGATCAATCAGGTTGCACGTGGAGTGCAAATCACCGGCGACGACAAGGTGCTGTTTGATACCGGCAAAGCTGAAATCAAGTCTGAAGGGCAGGGCTTCATTGCACTGCTGGCTAAGGCGTTGAACGAACGCACCAAAGCCAATGTGCTGGTCGAGGGCCATACCGATAACGTGGGGTCGGCGGCCCTCAACCAATCCCTGTCCGAACAACGTGCCGCGTCCATCAAACGAGCCTTGGTGGCGCGTGGTGTCAGCGAAGCGCGTATTCAAGCTGCTGGTTTGGGGTTCACGACGCCTGTGGCTGACAACAGCACCGCGGAAGGACGTCAAGCCAACCGTCGCACCGACGTGATCGTGCTGGGCGAGAAGGTTGAAACCATCTTCCCAAAGCGGTGACGTGAAACACCGGGCATGGGACTGCGCCGTCCCTTGTTCGCTGCCCGTACGCGAGGTCGCCCGAAGAGCGGTCGACCTCGCGTGGGACGATCTGGCGCGACAGTTTGAACGGCGCTGTCGTCGTCGCCTCAGCTCGTTGCTGGTCGCGGTGCTGTGTGCGTTGGTCGGGTTGCCTGCCCACGCCCAAGAATCTGCCGCCAACCTTCGTGTCGGTGTGAACAGCCAGGCCATTTTTGTATCGGGTGACTTCCCACCGCCATTGGATTCTGTGGTGGTGCGCATGGCCGAACGAGCCGGTCAACTCAGCACCT
Source organism: Burkholderiales bacterium (assembly GCA_031431125.1). Classification (GTDB taxonomy): domain Bacteria; phylum Pseudomonadota; class Gammaproteobacteria; order Burkholderiales; family Burkholderiaceae_C; genus JANPCX01. The sequence continues at coordinate 17,064 of JANPCX010000025.1, read as the reverse complement.
TGCACATCACGCATGGCCGAGGCACCGTGGTGGTGCCAACGAATTTGATTGAAGGATTGGTCGCGTCGACCAACGTGGACTTGTCCTGGTACATGGGCGCAGACGACAAGCTGCACGCGTCGATTCAAGTCCCATGCAAAGGCTGGTCAGACAAAACGCCCACTGAGCAGGCGTGTAAAAAGGTTTTCATCCTGATCGACGGCCAACTCAGGCGGATCATTTCCCACACGCCCACCGAGGGCGGAAACACCCTGACCTATACCAACCTTCCATGACGATGGGCAGGCGTACATTGGGTTTGCACCGCATCGAAAAATGCACAAAACCCCTTACACTGCGCGTCCATGACGTCACGCGATAAGGCTCTTCCAGCCGCCGCACCCAGCCAGCTGTCTCTGTTCGCAGAAGCAGTGGTTCTGGCGTCTGAATCGTTGACCTCCTATGCCCCCAACACACCGTTGAGTGCCTCGGTTACTGCCGATGTCTCGGAGGTCTCGGGCCCCGACTTTCCTGGCTCCAGCGGCGCATCGTCAATCGGTGCGGCAGGCACGGCCGCACCCCCGCTGCCGATGCAGGCGATTTTTCGCCATCCACAGGCTGAGCGCGAAATCCGTTTTGGCGAACATGTGGTGGCCTATGCCCTGCGCCGCGCCAAACGCCGCAGCATTGGTTTCATCGTGGGTGCCGAAGGCCTGAGCGTGAACGCGCCCAAATGGGTGGGCTTGGGCGATATTGAAGCCGCACTGCGTGAAAAGTCCACCTGGATACTGCGCAAATTGCGCGAGCAACAAGAACGCGCGCAGCGCCTCCAGGCCGCCAAAGTGGATTGGCGCGATGGCACCAGCATTCCTTATTTGGGTGAGAACATCATTGTCGTGCTCGACCCCCGTGCGGGCGTGAGCGAAGACGGCGCTGTGCTCAATACCGATTCCAGCAGCGGACCTGACAGTCAACAAGGCCAGCTCGCCGGTCTACCGCAATTGACACTGCACATCGGCCTGCCCCACACGGCCACCCCCGCACAAATTCGTGATGCCGTGCAAAGCTGGTTGCAACGCCAAGCCAAACGCGTATTCGCCGACCGCTGCCACCATTTTGCCGACCAACTCGGCGTGCGTTTCACGCGGCTCACCCTGTCGTCCGCACAAACCCGCTGGGGCAGCGCAAGTGCCGATGGTTCTATTCGCCTGAACTGGCGTTTGATCCACTTCGCCTTGCCCACCATCGATTACGTGGTCACCCACGAACTGGCCCACCTGCGCGAAATGAACCACAGCCCGCGTTTCTGGGACGTGGTGCGCTCCGTCATGCCCGACTACGAAAAAGCGCGCGGCACGCTCAAGGATGATGCGGTGCCGGTGTTTGATTGAGCGTGTCGTCGCCTGCGCGATTTCTCGTTATCTCGCTTGTTTCACCCACCCCCTCGGCGACACCCCCACCACCTGCGTGAACACCCGCGACAGCGATGAGGCGTTGGCGTAACCCAGTGCGTCCGCGACGAATTTGATGCTGTCCCCTTGGCGCAGTTGTTGTTGGGCCAAGGCGATGCGCCAGTGGGTCAGGTAGTCGGCGGGCGTGGTGCCGACATGGGTTTTGAAGGTGGCGGCGAAACTGCTGCGCGACATGCCGGCGCAATCGGCCATGCGTTCCAGGCTCCAGGCTTCGGCAGGGGCCTCGTGCAGGGCCACCAAGAGCTTTGCCAGGGCCGGGTGGGACAAGCCGGTGAGCAAACCCGGTGGCACACCGGCTTCTTGGGGGTGGTCCAGCAACCATCGAAGCAGTTGCAGGAGCAGCACTTCAAACAAGCGATCGACCAATAAACGTTGCCCGCAGCGAAGTTGATCGGTTTCGGAAAATAGCAGGGCCAAGGTGTGCTGCAAACCGTCGATGGCGTGCAGGGGCAACAGCACCAAAGGCGGAAGCGCGCGGGCCAGGGGATGGTGGTCACCGCCGTCGAAATTCAGCGTGGCGCAGACCAGATCGGATCCTTCTTTTGGCGCGTTGTGAAAGTCGTGGGCCAAAGGCCGGGCGTAGAAGAGCAAGGTGGGCTCGGTGAGCTGGATGCGGCGCGGTGGCCCGCTTTTGGATTGGTGCGTCACTTGCATTTCGCCGCGCCGCAGCACATGCAAAAAGGCGCGCCCTGGCTCAGCGGAAAAATGCGTGATGCCGCACAGTGGCCCGGCGTGGAAGAGGTGGGCGTGCACACGAAAACGCTCCATCAAGGACGAGAGGCGGTCGACCGGCGCGGTGGGTGGGGTGGGCATGGTGATCAGGATATTCTGGACGAATGGACGCGTTTCATGGACGAAACGTGTCCCATGGTAGCGGTTTGAGGAAGACACTGCCAGGGCGCTGTGATGCAACGGCATCCCGCCAACCCACCACTTCCAGGAGATTCACCATGAACCGCATTCCTTTGATCGACCGCGCTGCCACCACCCCTGACCGCCAAGCCGTGCTGGACCAAATCCATGGCGCTTTTGGCACCGTGCCTGCGATGTTTCGTGTGGTCGCCAATTCGCCTGCTGCACTCAAAAGCATGTGGGGCGCTTTCGGTGCCCTCGGGGGCGGCGTGATTTCCCCCAAGCTGGGCGAACAAATTGCCGTGGCCGTGGCCGACCGCAATGCCTGTGAATACTGCCTGGCCGCGCACACCGCGCTCGGCCGCAAGGCCGGTGCCAGCGCTGATGATTTGCGCCATGCGCAGGCGGGCGAGTCGTCCGACCCCAAGACCCAAGCAGCACTGCGTTTTGCACTCAAGCTCGTCAACGACCGCGGCCAGGTGAGCGAGAGTGATGTGCAAGCCATGCGCACGGCCGGCTTCAGTGACGAAGAAACCGTGGAAGTGCTGGCCCATGTGGCGCTCAACCTCTTCACCAACTATGTGAATGTGGCCTTCAACACACCCGTGGACTTCCCGGCCGTTGCATTGCGCCGCGCCGCTTAAGTACTGCAGCAAAACGAACTGCAGGCTCCATGTCCATACTTGGGCTGTGAACAGCCATCAGGACATGGTGCCTGCTTTCTTGGAGACATGCCAATGATCCCTTCTTCCGAACTGCCACCCGAGTTGCAAGTTCAGCAGTGGTTCAACACACCAGAGCCGTTGACGCTGAGCGGTTTGCGTGGCCGTGTGGTGGTGGTGTTTGTATTTCAAATGTTGTGCCCCGCTTGCGTTGCACACAGCCTGCCCCAGGCGCAGCAGATCCGTGCTGCATTTCCTGAGCGTGATGTGGCGGTGATTGGATTGCACAGCGTTTTTGAGCACCACGACGTGATGACGCTGCAAGCCCTGCGCACTTTCATTCACGAGTACCGTTTGAGTTTTCCGATAGGCATCGACCAAGCGGGATCGAACACCCCGTTGCCGCTGACCATGCAAACCTATGGCCTGCGGGGCACGCCGAGTTTGTTGCTGTTTGACCGTGACGGGCGTTTGCGCGTGAACCAATTTGGTCACCTGGACGATCTGCGTGTGGGCGCGCTTCTTGGACAGTTGCTTGCGCAGGCACCACCGGCGGGTGATCAGGCGCAGACCGAGCCGCCGGCCCCAGCAGTCGGCTGCGATGCCACAGGATGCGCTGTGGCCGACTGACATCGCCGCCCTGCGTCAACAAGCGCAACGGAGCGCGACACAGTTTGCCAATGCAGGTGAGGCCTTGTTCGATGAGTGGATCGAACAGGCCTTTCGTTCCGCCTTGCCAAACTGATTCAGACCATCGGCGTTGACAGGGCAGACGGTTTGCGCTTTGTCGGCATGAATCAAGCCGTTGCCGTCGTCTTGAAGCGCCAAACCCCTTCGTTGTCCTTGGCGCGTCGCAGCTTCCCCACCAACCACAGCGCGTGCAAATGCGCAATCGCCTCGCCCATGGCAAAGGTGGTTTGGTGCAGGTCGAGCGGGCGTTTGAAGAGCACGGGCAGTAAGTCGGTGGCGCTGCAAGGCGAGGCCGTGCAGGCCTCAACCACCTCGGCCAGTCTGTCGTCGTGGTGTTGGTGCAGTTGGTCGATGCGGGTGTGCAGGCCTTCAAAAGGTTTGCCATGGGAGGGCAGCACCAGGGTGTCTTCGGGCAAGGCCTTCATCGCTTCAATCGAATTCAAATACAAAGGCAGCGGGTTGGCTTCGGGCTCCAGGTCAATCACGCTGATGTTGGTGGAGATACGCGGCAGCACCATGTCGCCGCTGATGAGCGTGTTCAGCGCAGTGCAGTGCAGGGCGATGTGCTCGGGCGCGTGGCCATAACCGGCATGGCAAACCCACTCGTGGCCGCCGATGTGCAGCACGTCGCCGTCCATCATCCGGCGGTAGCTGGCAGGCAGGGCTGGCACCATGGTGGGGTAGTAGTTGCTCCGGGCGCGGATTTTGTTCAACGACTCTTCATCGGCCAGACCGTGGCTGGCCATGAAAGCGGCGCTGCGCTCACCGCCAAATCCGGTGGTGCTGAGGCTGGCAATGCGGGCGGCGGCAAAGTCGGTGCCGCTCATCCACAGGCGGCACTCCTCGCCGTTCTTCTCAGCCCAATGTTCTGTCAACCAATGCGCCAGGCCCACATGGTCGGGGTGCATGTGGGTGACCACCACGCGCAGCACGGGCAGGCCTTGCAACTCGTTGTCGAACACTTGCAACCACGCTTGGCGTGTGGCGTCGTTGGCGATGCCGCAATCCACAATCGTCCAGCCCTCGCGGCCATCGACTTGATCGCGCAGCAACCACAGGTTGATGTGGTTCAGCGCAAAGGGCAGCGCCATGCGCAACCAGCGTACGCCAGGGCGCAATTCGAGGGTGCGGCCAAGCTCGGGCAAGGTGTCGCCCAAGGGGTAGTGCAAAGCTTGTTCCAGTTCGTTCATGGCGGGGTCACCTGATGAGGCTTGTGTGTTGGCATCTGAATTCGCTACACTTGACGTATACGTCAATTAGGATTGAGTGTACGTCGTCATGGCCACTTCTGCTGTTCAAACCACGCCCGAGGAGATTTCCGCAGGGGCCATCTACACCATTGGTGATTTGGCACGCGAGTTTGACCTGACCACCCGCGCCATTCGGTTTTACGAAGACTGCGGACTGATCACGCCGCAGCGCAGCGGCCGCAACCGGGTGTATTCGGCGCGAGATCGCACGCGTTTGAAACTCACCTTGCGCGGCAAACGCCTGGGGCTGACGCTGGCCGAGGTGAAAGAGCTGGTCGACATGTACGAGTCACCCCGTGACACCGAAGCGCAGCTGCGCAAGTACCTGGTCGTGCTGGGTGAGCACCGGGCGCAACTGGAGCAGCAAGCGGCCGATTTGCAAATCACCTTGGACGAAGTGCGTACCCACGAAAAAGAAGCCAAACGGTTGCTCGCCAACGCCGTGCGCGACCCCGCAAGAAACAAACGTTGATCCACCACCCACCAAGCCATGGCTTGATGGCCAAACCCAATTCCTGGAGACCCTCATGAACATGCCCGGCTTGAACTTTTCCCTGGGTGAAGACGTCGACGCCCTGCGCGAAGCCGTGCGCGACTTTGCCCAGGCCGAGATCGCCCCCCGCGCCGCCGAGATCGACCGCAGCGACCAATTCCCCATGGACCTGTGGCGCAAGATGGGTGACCTCGGCGTGCTGGGCGTGACGGTCTCGGAAGAGTACGGCGGCGCCAACATGGGTTATGTGGCCCACATGGTGGCCCTGGAAGAAATCAGCCGCGCCTCGGCCAGCGTGGGGCTGAGTTATGGCGCGCACAGCAATTTGTGTGTGAACCAAATCAAACGCAATGGCAACGCGGCGCAAAAGCAGAAATACCTGCCCAAACTCATCACAGGCGAACATGTGGGCGCTTTGGCCATGAGCGAGCCGGGCGCGGGGTCGGACGTGATCAGCATGAAGCTCAAAGCCCAAGACCAAGGCGACCATTTTTTGCTCAACGGCAACAAAATGTGGATCACCAACGGCCCCGACGCCGACACCCTGGTGGTCTATGCCAAGACCGATCCCGACTTGCATTCACGCGGCATCACCGCCTTCTTGGTTGAAAAAGGCATGAAGGGCTTCTCCATCGCCCAAAAACTCGACAAACTCGGCATGCGCGGCAGCCACACCGGTGAGCTGGTGTTCAACAACGTGGAAGTCCCCAAAGAAAACGTCTTGGGCACGGTGAACGGTGGCACCAAGGTGCTGATGAGCGGCCTCGACTACGAACGTGCCGTGCTGGCGGCCGGCCCCATTGGCATCATGCAAGCGGTGATGGACAACGTGGTGCCTTACATCCACGACCGCAAGCAGTTCGGTCAAAGCATCGGTGAGTTCCAACTCATCCAAGGCAAGGTGGCCGACATGTACACCGTGCTGCAAGCGGGCCGGGCTTTTTGCTACACCGTGGGCAAAAACCTCGACATGCTGGGTTCGGACCATGTGCGCCAGGTGCGCAAAGATTGCGCATCTGTGATTCTGTGGTGCGCCGAGAAAGCCACCTGGATGGCGGGCGAGGGCATTCAAATTTTTGGTGGTAACGGCTACATCAACGAATATCCACTGGGACGGCTGTGGCGTGATGCCAAGCTGTACGAGATTGGCGCTGGCACGTCCGAGATTCGGCGCATGTTGATTGGGCGGGAGTTGTATTCGGAGACGATGTGAGACGGGGGCCGAATGAGGCATTCGGAGTGGTTGATTTCGACCACGACCATAGGCGCACCCAAGTTCAAGTTCGTTGGCACTGACCTTGTCGAAGGGCTGGTGCCAATGGACGTTTTGTCGTTTGTCGTTGCACCGCGTCGGGATATGCGCCCGACAGCGCAGTCACTTTCTCTTGCTTGCCCAAGAGAAAGTAACCAAAGAGAAGGGCACCCCGATTCCGGCGGTCCCGGAGTACCGGGACTGCTCTGCGCTGCTCGGTCAAGACGGGAAGTTCAGAAACTCGCCCTGCGGGCTCAGACACCTGAACTTCTTGATCCGTCTTGCCCTGCGCTGCTCGACGCCTCCAACGGGGACCCCAAAAGCCAACACCAGCAGACGGCTTGTTTGGCTGCGCCAAACCTCGCGGCGATGCGCAGCGAGTCGTGGTGTATTGGCTTTTCGGGGCCCTTGAGACGAGCTGAGCAGCGCAGCGGGAGGCGGAAAGAGAAGCGCAGATGTTTGAGCCCGAAGGGCGAGTTCTGCGCTTCCCGCCTGCCGCGAGCAGCGCAAGGCGACCCCGGTACCCCGGGGCCGAGGAACCGGGGTCGCCTTTTCTTTGCTTACTTTCTTTTGGCGAAGCAAAAGAAAGTGAGTGCGCTGTCGGGCGCATATCCCGACGCAGTGCAACGAGTAACGCCAAACACCGAGAATGCAAACATCCCCACCTGAAACAGGCCGCTTGGCCTGAACCAAGCCCCCCGCCATGCCCCACCGCCTCCTAGACCTCTTCGACAAAAACAAAGACTGGGCCGCCGACACCGAAGCGCGCGAGCCGGGGTTTTTCACGCAGCTGCTCAAGCAGCAAGCACCACAGTATTTGTGGATAGGCTGTGCCGACAGCCGCGTGCCGGCCAATGAAATCGTGGGCCTGCTGCCGGGTGAGCTTTTTGTACACCGCAACGTCGCCAACGTGGTGGTGCATTCGGACTTGAATGCACTCAGCGTGGTGCAGTTCGCCATCGACATGCTCAAGGTGCAGCACATCATCGTGGTGGGTCACTACGGCTGCAGCGGGGTGAAGGCCGCCATGCTCAACGTCAGGGTGGGTCTGGCCGACAACTGGCTGCGCCATGTGCAAGACGTGCGCAACAAACACCGCGACTGGTTGAACACCATCCCCGACGAAGACAACCGCCTGTCAGCCCTTTGCGAGCTCAATGTGCTGGAGCAATCGCTCAATGTCTGTGAAACCACCGTGGTGCAAGACGCCTGGCAGCGCGGCCAAAAGGTGGTGGTGCACGGTTGGATTTACGGTTTGCACAACGGTTTGCTGGAAGACCTGAGCATGACGGTGCTCAGCTCCAACGATGTGCTGGTGGCTTACGACAACTCCTTGACAGCCGTCAAGGCGCGTTATGCCCAAGCCAACATCGCCCCCCATTCGCCTTAAACACAGAGGCCCACGTGTTCCCACCCAAACTCAACGACTCCGGCGCTTTTGACATCGCCCAGGCCATGCTCGATGGCTTCAACCGCCACTACCGTTTGTTCCGCGAGGTGAGTACGGACGCCAAAACGCGTTTTGAGCAAGCCGATTGGCACGGTCAGCAGCGGGCTCAGCGTGACCGCATTGAGTTTTACGACTTGCGCGTGGATGAATGCGCCGTGTCGCTGCAAACCCTCTACAAAGCCAGCGAGTTGTCGATGGACGTGTGGCAACAGATCAAGCTGCACTACATCGGCTTGCTCACCAACCACCACCAGCCCGAGTTGGCCGAAACCTTCTTCAACTCGGTGACCACCAAAATTTTGCACCGCAGCTATTTCCACAACGATTTCATCTTTGTGCGGCCAGCGGTGTCCACCGAGTACATTGAAAACGACGAATCCGAAGCCACACCCACCTACCGCGCTTATTACCCCACCCAAGAGAGCTGGCGCGACACCTGGTTGCGCATCATTGCCAACTTCGACTTGCAGCGCCCCTTTGAAGACCTGGGGCGCGACATTGACCACGTGCTCGCGGCGGTGCATCAAGAGTTGGGTGAATTCCGCATGCGGGCTAACTTTCAGGTGCAGGTGCTGTCCAGTTTGTTCTTCCGCAACAAAGGCGCTTATGTGGTCGGCAAAGTCATCAACGGCTTTCGCGAAACGCCGTTTGCCTTGCCCATCTTGCACAGCAACTCACAAAGCGGCCAAGGACAACTGGTCATTGATGCGGCCCTCTTCAATGAAGACGATTTATTGATGCTCTTCAGTTTTGCCCGCGCCTATTTCATGGTGGGCATGGAGGTGCCCTCCGCTTATGTGCAGTTTTTGCGCTCGCTGATGCCGCGCAAACCACGCGCCGAGCTGTACAACGCACTCGGTCTGCAAAAGCACGGCAAGAGTCTTTTCTACCGCGACTTCCTCTACCACCAACGCCATTCCACCGACCACTTTCGCATTGCGCCCGGCATCAAGGGCATGGTGATGTTGGTGTTTGACTTGCCGTCGTTTCCCTATGTGTTCAAGGTCATCAAGGACTTTTACCCGCCGCAAAAAGACACCTCGCGCGAGCTGATCAAGAGCAAGTACTTGCTCGTGAAAACCCACGACCGGGTGGGCCGCATGGCGGATACCCTGGAATACAGCAATGTGGCCTTTCCACGCGACCGATTTGACGACGAATTGATCGCCGAGATTCAAAAGTTTGCACCCAGCCAGCTGGAAATTTCCGACCGTGACGGCGACGGCAAAACCGAAGTCATCTTGAAACACGTTTACATCGAGCGCCGCATGATTCCGCTCAACATCTTTTTGCAAGACGCCAAACCGGAACAAATTGAGGCGGCGGTTGTGGAGTACGGCAATGCCATCAAAGACCTGGTGGCGGCCAACATTTTTCCCGGCGACATGCTGTGGAAAAACTTTGGCGTCACGCGCCATGGCAAGGTGGTGTTTTATGACTACGACGAGATCGAATACCTCACCGACTGCAACTTCCGCAAAGTGCCCGAGCCGCGCAATGAAGAGGAAGAAATGTCGGGCGAGATTTGGTACAAGGTCGGCCCCAAAGATGTCTTCCCAGAAACCTTTGGCCCTTTCCTGCTCGGCCATCCCGGCGTGCGTGATGTGTTCATGAAACACCATGCCGACCTGCTGGACGCCGCGTTTTGGCAAGGCCACAAAGAGCGCATCGCGGCGGGTGATGTGCTCGATGTTTTTCCCTACGACCCTGCCAAACGTTTTGCGCATTTGCGCCAAGTCGGTGGTGTTCCGTTGACCACCTCGTTTTAGCCTTCAAGGAGATCGCCATGTCCCACGACCCCATCGTCATCGTTTCAGCCGCCCGCACCCCCATCGGTGCCTTGTTGGGCGACTTTTCCGCGCTTTCTGCGCATCAACTCGGCGCGGTGGCCATCAAGGCCGCCGTCGCACGCGCCGGCGTCCCTGGTGATGCAGTGAACGAGGTGTTGATGGGCAACTGCCTGATGGCGGGCCAAGGCCAGGCGCCGGCACGTCAGGCCGTGCTGGGTGCAGGTTTGCCGCAGTCGGCCGGTGCGGTCACCTTGTCCAAGATGTGCGGCTCCGGCATGCGCGCCATGATGTTCGCGCACGACATGCTGCGTGCTGAGTCGGCCGATGTGGTGATTGCGGGGGGCATGGAAAGCATGACCAACGCACCCCACCTCACCTTTGCCCGCAAAGGCGTGAAGTACGGCATGACGGCGCTCTACGACCACATGGCGCAAGACGGGCTCGAAGATGCCTACGAACGCCTGCCCAACGGCACCGGCAAGGCGATGGGTTTCTTCGCTGAAGAGTGCGTGGCGAAGTACCAGTTCAGCCGCGAGGCCATGGATGCATTTGCCATCACTTCCACCGAACGTGCCAAACGCGCCAATGAAGACGGCAGTTTTGAATGGGAGATCGCGCCGGTGACCGTGGCAGGCAAGGGCGGTGATGTGGCCATCAAATTCGACGAGAGCCCGTTCAAGGCCAAACTCGACAAAATCCCCGGCCTCAAGCCAGCGTTCAAGAAGGACGGTGCCATCACCGCCGCCACCTCGTCCAGCATCTCCGACGGTGCGGCGGCTTTGGTGATGGTGCGTGAGTCCAGTGCCAGGAAGCTGGGCCTCACGCCCCTGGCACGCATCACCGCCCATGCGGTGCACGCACAGGCCCCCAACTGGTTTACCACCGCGCCTGTGGGTGCCATTGAAAAAGTGCTGGCCAAGAGCGGGTGGTCCGCCAAGGACGTGGATTTGTGGGAGGTCAACGAAGCCTTTGCCGCAGTGACCATGGCCGCCATGGCGGAATTCAAACTCCCGCACGAGATCGTCAATGTGAATGGTGGCGCTTGTGCGCTGGGCCACCCCATCGGGGCCAGTGGGGCGCGTATCGTGGTCTCGCTGCTGGGCGCACTGCGCCAACGCGGCCTGAAGCGCGGTGTGGCGGCGCTGTGTATTGGTGGCGGTGAGGCGACCGCGCTGGCGGTGGAGATGGTGTAACGATGGTCCTCACCGGTCTGCTACCCGACCCCGCCCAAGCAGTGACTTTCGCGGTTGCTGTCTTCGTGCTCAACGCCACCCCTGGCGTCGATTTTTTGCTCACCGTCTCGCGCACCTTGCAAGGCGGGCCGCGCGCTGGCGTCGCGGCCGTGGCGGGCATCAATGCCGGGTGCGTGGTGCATGCCTTGATGGCGGCGTTTGGCCTGGCTTCCCTCCTGGCCTTGCACCCGCAGGCCTTTCGTGCCATCCAAGTGGCGGGCGCGGCCTACCTGGTGTGGCTGGGCCTGGGGATGCTGCGTCAGGCTTGGCGGGGTGAGGGTACCCCGGCGATGGCGCCTGGTGCGCCGCTGCGAAGCTCCTGGTGGGCAGACTTCCGGGTGGGGTTGATGACCAATGTGCTCAACCCCAAGGTGGCGCTGTTCTTCCTGGCTTTTTTGCCGCAGTTTGTGCCTGCCGCGTCGCCGCAGAAGACACTCTCTTTCCTACTCCTAGGCGCTTGGTTTATCGCCCAAGGCGGCTTGTTCTCACTTGGGCTGGTAGCGCTGGCAGCCCGTTTGTCGCGCACGCGATCATCACACCGCATTCGACGGGGATTGAATGGGCTGGGCGGTGGTTTGTTCCTCGCACTGGCCTGGCGCATTTTCAGTGACCGACCCACGAGCGCCTGAGCAGGATACCCACCCCCATGCCCCATCCAGAAATTCAATGTCTTGAAACGGCCGTCGTCTACCAAAACCCTTGGATGCGTGTGCGCGAGGACAAGATACTGCGCCCCAGCGGCTCGACGGGCATTTATGGCGTCGTAGAGAAAGACGACTTCGCCGTGGTGATGGCCTTGCACGACGGTCATTTGCATCTCGTAGAACAGTACCGCTACCCAGTGGCCGGACGGTTCTGGGAATTCCCGCAAGGATCGACGCATGGTGGCGCGACCGACCTGACCACCACGGCGCGGACTGAGTTGCGAGAGGAAACGGGGTTGGAAGCCGATTCCATCGTGCGGGTGGGCCGACTCTTTGAGGCTGCGGGATATTCCAATCAGGCGTTTGAGGTTTTTTTTGCAACAGGCTTGCATCAGCGCGGTGCCCAGCTGGAGGCGGAGGAAGAAGGCTTGATTTCACGCGCCTTCACCATCGCAGAGGTGCGGGCCATGATCGTTGACGGTGTGATCCGCGATTCGGTCACCGTGCCAGCGTTCGGGTTGGCGCTGATGAAGGGTTTGTTGTGATTGGCGACGCTTTCTGTGGGGTTGAATGTATTGGGCGAACCGCTTCTTCCAGCCGTTAGCAGGGATGTTTTGGGGGCCCCAAAGGTGCTCTTTTCTAATGAATGAAATATTGATCATTGGCGCCTCGCGCGGCATCGGCCTGGAGTTTGTGCGTCAGTACCGGCAGCAAGGCGCGCGTGTCACTGCCACGGCGCGTAGCGAGGCCGGTTTGGGGGCGTTGCGGGCACTGGGTGCCACCGCCTTGCTGCTTGACGTGACGAGTGCGGAAAGTGCATCCCGCCTGGCCTGGCAACTCGATGGCTGTGCATTCGATGTGGTGTTGTTTGCTGCTGGGGTGTACGGCCCCAGGACCCAGGGCCTGCAAGCCCCGCCGCTCCTGGACTTCGACCATGTGATGCATAGCAATGTGCTCGGTGCCATGCAGGTGCTGCCTCAGCTCGATGGTTTGCTGGCACCGCAGGCGAAGCTGGCGGTGTTGTCCTCCCTGATGGGTTCCATCGGCGGACGCAGCGATCCCGGCGGTTGGCTTTACCGTGCCTCGAAAGCGGCACTGAACTCGGTGGTGAAAGATGTGTCCTTGGTGTTCCAGTCTCAGGCGATCTGCGTCAGTCTGCATCCCGGCTGGGTGCGCACCGACATGGGCGGTGCAGCCGCTGACCTCAGCGTTGAAAAAAGTGCGTCCGATCTTCGGGCCGTGATGGCCGCTTTGAAACCCCGCGACAACGGCCAGTTCATCAACCACGACGGCCAACCCATTCCCTGGTAACCCGGCCCTCCAGCCTCTTGCATTCATTGGATTTCTGTATGTACCTCAGCGAAGACCACCGCGCCGTTCAAGAAGCCGTTCGCACCTTCGTGCAAGAACAAATCGCACCCAAAGCCGCGGTGTGGGACAAAACCCACCACTTCCCGAAGGATGAACTCAAGGGCCTGGCCGCTTTGGGTTGTTATGGCGTGGCGGTGCCCGTTGAATGGGACGGGGCAGGGCTGGACTACCTGAGCCTGTCCTTGATCCTGGAAGAAATTGCCGCTGGTGATGGGGCCACCTCCACCATCGTCAGCGTCAACAACTGCCCGGTGTGTTCCATCTTGATGGCCTGGGCCAACGACGCGCAAAAAGAGCGTTGGCTCAAACCCTTGGCACGCGGCGAGATGTTGGGTGCGTTTTGCCTGACCGAACCCCATGTGGGTTCGGAAGCTGCTGGCCTGAAAACCACGGCGACTCGGGTGCGTGACGCCGATGGCGACCACTATGTCCTGAACGGCGTCAAACAATTCATCACCAGTGGAAAACATGGCGATGTGGCCATCGTGATGGCCGTGACGGATAAAACCGCTGGCAAAAAAGGCATCAGCGCCTTCATCGTGCCCACCAATACACCGGGCTACACCGTGGCCCGCATCGAAGACAAGATGGGCCAGCACGCCAGCGACACCGCGCAAATTTTGTTCGAGAACTGCCGCGTGCCTGTCACCAACCTGCTGGGTGAAGAAGGCCAGGGTTTGAAAATTGCGCTCTCGGGCCTGGAGGGCGGCCGCATCGGCATCGGCTCCCAGGCCGTCGGCATGGCACGCGCCGCATTTGAAGCGGCATTGGCCTACAGCAAAGACCGCGTCACCTTCGGCCAGCCCATCTTCCAGCATCAAGCGGTGCAGTTCCGCCTGGCCGACATGGCCACGCAAATTGAAGCGGCACGCCAACTCATCCACCACGCCGCCAGCTTGAAAGACGCAGGCCAGCCTTGTTTGAAAGAAGCGGCCATGGCCAAATTGTTTGCCACCGAGATGGCCGAACAGGTGTGCAGCGCCGCCATCCAAATTCATGGTGGCTATGGATATGTGAGTGACTTCCCGGTGGAGCGCATCTACCGCGATGTGCGGGTTTGCCAGATTTATGAAGGAACGTCGGATGTGCAGAAGATATTGATTGGGCGGGCCTTGGCGTGATGCGTTTTTAGCAGCCGGTGCCAACCAAGGATGCAGTGGCTGGGTTGTTGCCCGGCTTGGCTTGTGACGACAACAGCACCACTTCAACACTGCTGTTGCTCGCCCCGACGGCGATCACAAAATCAGGCTTTCCATCACCGTCCAGGTCGGTGATGGCCTTGATGGTCGAGTCCCAGCCGTAGCCACCGAGGTTATAGCGGTAGGTCTGCCCACCGTATTCGATGAAGTAACGAGTGCCTGAACCGTAAGGCACACCTGTTTTTGATCGAAACCCATTGCGAACAAGAAATGAGAACGGCATGCCGTTGAGCTCCAGCTCGTAGCGGTACTCCAGTCGGGGTTGTAATGTCGAATTGCCGCTCTTGAATGTCAGAAGCGGGATTTTCCCTTCGCGTAGAGGCGCGCCAGGTGCACGCAGATAAAGCTGATCAATGTAGTTGCCGTTGTCCGTTTGTTCTGCGGTTGGTGAACTGGCATAACTCCCGTTTTCGACACTTTTAATCTGCTCCAAGATGGTTTGAAGAAACGGCGGAGTGGCCCCTTTCGCGACGTTGATCCTTTCGCTTTGAATGTGGGTGGGGTGCAGAATCAGGCTGTACCAGCCTTGTTTGGGCCACTGCCGGGCCTTGATGTTTTGAAACGCATCCGGGGTCACATAGGTGCCAATGTCACCATTCCACGGCCCGTCTCGCAGCAAGGCACCGGGTTCCCGCAAGGCTTGTGCCCCAGCGGTGATGGCAGTGAGTGACAGGAGCAATACAACGGAAGTGCGGATCATGTGACCTCTCAGTGAATGCTGTTGCCACACTGTGTGGCACTCAGACCATGCAAGCTTAGAGACACACGATGAAGAGGATGAGAAGTCTGCGTGAGGTCAATGAATCAACAAGCCCTGGTTCAAGGATGCATCAACG
Organism: Burkholderiales bacterium; assembly: GCA_031431125.1. Classification (GTDB taxonomy): domain Bacteria; phylum Pseudomonadota; class Gammaproteobacteria; order Burkholderiales; family Burkholderiaceae_C; genus JANPCX01. The sequence goes on along the minus strand of JANPCX010000025.1, from coordinate 1,892 downwards.
TTTCAGCACCTTCTCCACCGCATGCCTGCGCAGTCGAAACGCATCCGGCATGCCTGAGCCCAACAACGGCCGCAAGTACAAACGGAAGACATCGGTCACATCGGTGCCGCTGGCGGCGATGAAATCGTCTTCCATCACCCGGGTTTTTCCGGCGACCTGCTCCAGCGGCAGTAGCTCGTAGTCCACCGAATAAAAGCCCGTGCGTTTGATGGCGACCGAGCCGCTGCGGTCGCCCCAGAGGGCGAACTGCACTGCTTTTTCGCCCACTTCACGCGCTTCGCGTTGGTCCACGTCGGAGACGCAACCGATGAAGGAGCGCTGCAAATAACCGAAGGTGTCGCCGCGCACACGTTTGATGCCGAGTTTGGATTTGATTTCTTCGCACAGCAGATCGGCCAGCGCCCCTGTGCCTGAGAGTTGCACATTGCCGTGGGCGTCTTGCTCCAAGTCTTGGCTCAGTTGGGCCAACATCGGTCGGCCTTGTGCGTCGTGGATGCCTTCCGACACCGCCACCACGCAGCGGCCATAACGCTCATAGGTGGCTTTCACATCCACCAAAAAACGCTCGATGGAGAAATTTCGTTCAGGCAGGTAAATGAGGTGGGGGCCGTCTTCGGGAAACTTCTTGCCCAATGCCGACGCTGCGGTCAGAAAGCCTGCGTGGCGGCCCATCACCACACCCACATAAACACCAGGCAGAGACGCGTTGTCGAGGTTGGCGCCAGCAAACGCCTGGGCCACAAATCGCGCAGCAGAAGGGAAGCCGGGCGTGTGGTCGTTGCCCACCAAGTCGTTGTCTATGGTTTTTGGAATGTGGATGTACCGCAGCGGGTAACCGGCTTTGCGTGCCTCGTCTCTCACGATGCGCACGGTGTCGGACGAATCGTTGCCGCCGATGTAGAAAAAATGGCCGATGTCGTGCGCCTTCAGCACCTTAAAAATCTCCTGGCAATAGGCCAGGTCGGGTTTGTCGCGCGTGGAGCCGAGGGCCGAGGAGGGCGTGTTGGCCACCAACTCCAGGTTGTGGCTGGTCTCTTGCGTGAGGTCGGTGAAGTCTTCGTTGACGATGCCGCGCACGCCATGCATCGCCCCATACACCCGTTCGATGCCGTGGTGGCGTCTGGCTTCCAGCACGACACCCGCCAGCGACTGGTTGATGACGGCGGTGGGGCCACCGCCTTGGGCGACGAGGATTTTTCCTGAGGACATGAGGGGCTCCGGAGGTTGGGGGGCGATGTGCAGTCTATCGCCGTGCGGAGTTATTGTTTTTTGCTTGCGGAGCGATGACCGTTTCTCGTTGCACCGCGCCGGGAATTCGCCCCGGCATGGCGACTCACTTTCTTTGCTGGTGCAAAGAAAGTAAGCAAAGAAACACCCAACACCAGCCTATTTGAGCGGAGTTGGCTCAACCACTTGACCCAGTTACAACGGGTTGTTCGGTTAGTGGCAACAAGCATTCACGGCGACGTTAAAGGCTTGTTCTTCCGTCACCGATTGCCCTTTGCCACCGTCATTCCCGCGAAGGCGGGAATCCAGGCGGTGTGTGCAAATGAGGAAGTGGATGCGGCACGCTACATCTCCTGGATTCCCGCCTTCGCGGGACTGACAAAGAGAGGCTGCCAACCGTGGCAGGAGGTGTTGCTTCGAAGAAGCGAACCGAAAACGTCGCCCGAATGCCAGTGGCCACTGGCCGAAACCAGCCCCCACGTCTGCGCTGCTGCACCAAGTTTCCACTCCTCAAATAGGCTGGCGTTCAGGTGTTTCTTTGGTGACTTTCTTTGCACCAGTGTATGGACCGGGGACATAGGTAACAGGTGTGCGGGGACATGGGTAACACTTTTCTGGCGCGACGAGCGCAAGGAGAAGTGCATGACCTGGCAACCGAGAGACCT
>JANPCX010000024.1:0-2888 GCA_031431125.1 Burkholderiales bacterium | reverse complement strand
CTCGTAAACCTCTTCAAATCTCATGATCCGGCTTCCTTGCATCAAGTGCGCCCGGCTCAGTTGTGGTGCGAACATCGCACCTCCCCTAAACCGGACAGATTACTTGCTACAGCTCCGGACAGATCATTTGCTCTCTACAGGCACACGGTTGAACCCGTGGCCACAGGCAGCGCTGGTACGATGGAGGTGGCCATCGCAGTCGAGAACATCAATGCCGTGAACGCCATGCACCAAGCTTGGAAAGCCCAGGGCCTGCCCATCGTTCAGCAACCCACCGCCATGGACTTTGGATTCACCTTCGTGGCCACCGACCCCGACGGGCACCGTTTGCGCGTCTTCGCGCCGGGGGCCGCATGAAAAAACACTGGATTGCTGTGGCCAGCGCTGAACATGTGCGGCGTGGCCAGGCCGAGGGTTTCATGCAGGTGTGCCACGGCAAGGCAGCGCCACTCAAGCGCATTCAACCCGGCGATTGGGTGGCCTATTACTCGCCCACGGAGACGTTCAAGGGCAAAGACAAACTGCAAGCTTTCACGGCCGTGGGCACCGTCAAAGACCAAGCCCCCTACCCCTTCGACATGGGCGGCGGCTTTTGCCCCACCCGGCGTGATGTCGCATGGATGCCCAGCCACCCCACGCCCATCGCGCCACTGCTGCAGCGGCTGGCCTTCAGCAGGGGCCAAAAGAACTGGGGCTATCGCTTGCGATTTGGGCTGTTTGAGGTTTCTCAGGATGACATGCAGTTGATCGTGGCTGAAATGACAGCCGTGGCGTATGAAAACCGCGGCCCGCCTTAGAAATGGCGGGCTATTCCAACGCTATTCTCGGCTCAAGAACCTGATCAAGGTGCCGAAAATGCGGCCATGTAGTGGTTGCTCGTACAAGACCAAACTGCCGCTCATCTTGGAGGCCCAAGCGCCTCTCCCACCGAGTTCAACTGAAGGAATCGACATGAAAATCTCTTCATTGCTGACCGCATCCACCCTCGTCTTTGGCTTGCTGGGCCATGCCCTGGCCAACGACCCCAAAGCCACCATCGCCGACCTTGACGCACGTCTGAACAAGATCGGTGTCGCCAAAGTCGATGGCACGGACAAACTGGGCGACAAAACCGCGCCTGCGCTCTTCTTCGGCGAGCGCAAGATCAACAACAACTTTGACGTGGTGGACGCCATTCGCAAAGCCCACAGCGCTACTGCCACCATCTTTGTCAAAGACGGCGATGAATTCGTTCGTGTCAGCACCAATGTGCTCACCCCCGAGGGCAAACGCGGCGTGGGCACCCAACTGGCCCGCAACAAAGCGTATGAGGCACTGTCCAAAGGAGAGCAGTTCTGTGGCCCCATCGACGTGCTCGGTACCGCCTTTGACGCCTGCTACAACCCAGTGAAGGATGGCGCAGGCAAGATCATTGGTGCCACCTACATTGGCCACAAAAAGTAGTACTTCCCAGCGGCTGGGCAACATGACGCACGCCGGTTTTCAAGTGTGCGTTCTGTTTGCAATGAACACCCGGAGTCAATGCGATGAACATCTTGTCAAACGCCGTTAAGGGATTGAGCCGCATGAAGCTCAGCCACCAGCTCTACGGTGGGTTTTTGATTGTTTTGGCGTTGACGGCGGCCGTCGGTGCCATGGCGGTCTACAGCTTGCACCGTGCCAATGCGCAGGCCGAAGTCTTGTCCAGCAAGTGGCTGCAGGGGGTTGGGCAATTGGCCACGACCAAGGCGGCGGTGCTCGAGTCACGCGACTTTGAAGTCAAACACAGCCGCACCGACGACACCAGCTACCACAGCGAATACCTGGAGAAAATGACCAACGCGGCCAAAACCATCGACACCAGCATGGCGACCTACGCTGCTTTGATGGTGGCGGACGAAGAGCGCGCGCTGCACGACACCTTCAGTAAAAACTGGCTCACTTACCAACAAGCGCAACAAAAGGTCGTGGCACTGGGCAAAGAGAAAAAACAACAAGACGCGGCCGACATCAGCGATGGCCTGGCCAGCACCGCGGCCGACGATGTGATCTCCGCCTTGGAGAAGCTGACAGCCTACAACTTCGACGGCGGCAAAAAGGCGGCCGAAGACTCCAACCTGGTCTATTCCAGAACCTTGAATTTGATGCTCGGCTTGATCGGTGTGGTTTTTGTGCTCGGCCTGACCCTGGCCTACGCCATCAACCGCTCCATCACTGGACCGATTCAAAGTGCGGTGGAGGTCACGCGTGCCGTCGCTGCCGGTGACTTGACCGTGGCGTTTGAAGCCCAAGGCCATAACGAAACAGCCCAGCTCTTGATGGCGCTGAAAGAAATGCAGGCCAGCCTGACCACCGTGGTCGGCAATGTCAGGCAAAACTCCGACAACGTCGCCACCGCCAGCGCTCAAATTTCTTCGGGCAACCAAGACCTGAGTCAACGCACAGAAAAACAAGCCTCCTCGCTGCAGGAGACTGCGGCCTCGATGGAACAGCTCGGCGCGGCAGTGGCACAAAACGCGAACAGCGCTCGGCAAGCCAACGAACTGGCGACCAGCGCTTCCAGCATTGCCAGCCAAGGCGGTGCGGTCGTGGGCCAGGTGGTAGAGACCATGAAGGACATCAACGACTCGTCCAAGAGAATTTCCGACATCATTGGCGTGATCGATGGCATTGCGTTTCAAACCAACATCTTGGCGCTCAATGCAGCGGTCGAGGCCGCACGTGCAGGCGAACAAGGCCGAGGTTTTGCGGTGGTGGCCAGTGAGGTACGCAGCCTGGCTGGACGCAGCGCCGAAGCTGCCAAAGAAATCAAAACCTTGATTGCAGCCAGTGTCGAACGCGTGGAAAAGGGCAGCGCCTTGGTGGACCAGGCGGGCGAGACCATGAATGAGGTGGTCAAGTCCATCAAA
>JANPCX010000023.1:0-63803 GCA_031431125.1 Burkholderiales bacterium | reverse complement strand
TTGTTCACGGCCGCGTCGTTGCTCAGATCAATCCCGGCTGCACCTTCATTGGGCGCGTTCACTCGGTTCAGTTGCATGGCTTCCTCCTGTTGTTTGCTTGAGTTACCCCTTGGGGCGCTTTGCTCTCATCAAAACTGCTCTGCTTGAGCTTTACCACTTGGAATTCAGTCGATGCGTCAAGCCGCTTTGTGCATCAACCGAGATGGTCGATCCACGGTTACTCTGGTTTCGCCAACCACGCGTGTTGGAGCACCGGACTGAAAAGCCGGTGAAGGCGGAAATACCAAGCGAGGCAAGGCCGGCGGCGTCGGCAAAGCGGGCGGTTGGTGGTGTACAACGTTACCAACAACGTGCTGAAGATGTTGTGCAATGCGACTAAAGAACCCCATGGTTCACTCCTTTGCTCAAAGTCACTGCTTATGAGTTGGCACCGAACCGGCGAGGCGCTGTAAACGCTCCACGGTGACGGCGGAGGTGGAGACCTCGTGCTTAGACTGCTGTAAAAACTGTGTCAACTCTTCGCGTACCGCCAAGGCACGGTCGGCCATGGCATCCGAGCCGCTGCGGTACTCGCCAATTTGCACCAGGGTTTCGATGTCCTGGAGCTTTTGCAACATTTCCCGAACCTTGCGCGCCGCGGCGGCATGTTCCGGCGTGACCACTTTTTGCATCACGCGGCTGCGGCTGGCGAGCACGTCAATGGCGGGGTAATGGCCGCCATCGGCAAGTCGGGGCGAGAGCAGGATGTGGCCGTCCAAGGTGGCGCGGGTCTCTTCGAATATGGGGTCACCCGCGGCGTCGTCGTCGACCAACACGGTGAAGAAGGCCGAGATCACACCACGTTCACTGCAGCCCGCTCGCTCAAACAAACGCGGCAGGGCGTTAAACACCGACGGCGGATATCCTCGCCGCGTGGGCGGCTCACCTGCAGCCAATCCAATTTCGCGCAGTGCCCGTGCATAACGTGTGACGGAGTCCATCAGCAACAACACCGATTGGCCTTGGTCTCTGAAGTATTCCGCGCAAGCCATGGCCACTTCGGGGGCTTTGGCACGCTCAGCCGAAGACCGGTCTGAGGTGGCAACGACCACGATGCTGCGCTCCAGCAGACCCAGGCTGCGGAATTCTTCAAGGAACTCGCCAACCTCTCTGCCGCGCTCGCCTATCAGCGCCAAGATCACCACATCACACTGGCATCCTTGCGCGATCATCGACAACAAGCTGCTCTTGCCGGCACCTGCGGGCGCAAAAATACCCAGCCGCTGGCCCACGCCACAGGTAATCACACCGTCAATCGCCCGGACACCCGTGACCAAGGTGTCAGACACGGGCTTGCGATACAGGGCGTCGGGCGGAGTGGCTTTCACCAAACAAGCCCGCGTTTTGGTCAAGTCTGCGCCCACCGTCATCGGATTGCCAAAGCCGTCGAGCACATGCCCGAGCAGTCCTTCACCGACTTGCACTTCGGCGGCCTTGCCCAACGCGACGGCCTGGGTGCGGTTGGAGATGCCTTCCAAACTTCCGAGCGGCAATACGGTGACATGGTCGCCGGCAATGCCAATGACCTCCCCTCGCAGCCGCCAATCTGAGCCAGGATGGGTGAATTCACACACATCACCCACTTTGGCATTGAGGCCCGTGACTTCAATGATGGTGCCCACCGCACGGACCACACGACCAAAACGCTCCAGGCCTGGCAGGCTGGCCGTGGCACCCTTGAGTGCGGCTGCCCAATCGGGCGTCTCCAAGATGGCCTGGGCTGGTCTCATGAGTGACCCGCTGTGCCAGATAGTTTGTTGTGTTCGGACACCGCCGACAGATGGCGCCGCAATGCAGTTTCTATGGTGACCAAGCGCTGGCTGAGCCGTCCATCGACTGCGCCTTCGTCGGTCTCGAGCAAACAGTCCCCAGTCGTCAAGGCGCTGTCCACCACCACATCCACGGCCAACACCTCAGGCTGCTGCCTCTGCCAACGATCAAGAACCATACGGGCGGCGGGCGCATCGTCCGCCGCAACCACCAAACGCAGTTGCCGGGCGCGCACCACAGACTGCACCACTTGCTGAGCCAACAACGGGAATCTATCGCCCGCAGGCAGTTCACCCAGCAGATGACGCAAGGAGGACATCACCACGTCAACCAGCACCTGCTCCATACCTCGCAAATGCGTTTGTTGTGTGCTGTGCCGCTCCACCAGTTCCTGCGCCCAAGCCTGTTTGCCCATCTCAATGCCCGCCGCGTAGCCGGCGCGTGTGGCCTCTTGCCGCAAAGTTTCCAGGTGGCTTTGCTGTTTTGCAGCCGCTTCGTTGGCTGATGCGAGCACATCTTCGGCGGCAAGCACCTGCTCATAGTCGGCACGCTTGACCACCTTGGAGACCGCGCGGCCCAGCAAGTTTTGATCCATCAAATGCAAGCTCATGCCGCAAGCCTCCGTACAGGCCGCTCTACCCGCTGCACCTGTGTGGACAGCAAGCAGGCTTCAACAAGCCAGGATTGAACCGCGTCTTCCAACACCAAAGGCGCCTCGTCACGCAAGGCGTGCGGCCAGGCCAATCGCACACGGGCTCGAACAGCCTGTTTTTGCTCATTCAAAGCCGCCAAGCCGAGCCGAAAAGAAAATGCCTCCCAACTTTGCGCGGATTTGGCTGCCACTGTGGCCTGCCGCCGCAACTCGGTCGCATGGGTCGCATGGGTCGGCGGTTCGGCCTGAGGATGGGTTCGGGCCAGCAACAAGGCCACATGGCGAACACCAGCACCCAGCACCGCATCCCAATGTCTTGCCTCCGCACCGCTGACGGCCAACTTCAAAGCCGGCAAAACAGCCAAGGCGGCGATGGTTGAGAGGTGCTGCCGCATTGGCTCATGGGCTTGCATGGCCCACAAAGGAACATAGTCGTCGGCCACACGTTGGGAGGAGTCAACGCCGACTTGCCGCAGCAGTGCATCGGCTACCGCACGCTCCGTCTCTCCGACGGTGCGACCAAAATTCCGCGACACCCGCATGCCAACAAGACGGTCCAAGACCTCAAACCAAGAGGGGTGCGTGGTGGTTTGAGGCCAAGCCGAAAAGCAGAAACGCCGCTCAATCGCATCCAGGCGATTAACGGCGTGCACCCGGGACGCTGTATTGACCATCAGACTCAACCCTGTGGTGGTTGAAGGGTTCGCGGACCCGACGACATCACTGGCCTGGGCTTTTCTGTGCCACGGAACATGCGCGCGAGCAGGAACAGGACCAAGGCGATCAAAGCAGCCACCAGGACCAGCCTGAACCACAAGCCCGACACACTGCTGCTGGGCACAGCAACACCCAAAAACTTTCCGTTGTTGCGCGCAGAACTGAGTGGGTCCGCATCTGCTGCGGGCGCCTTGGTGCCGCTTGCAGGAAACAGGGTGACCGCCACCCGCTCCACGCTCAGGCCTTCGATGCCACGCACCACCAAATCCTTGATGGCCGGTACAGACGAAGCGAGGTCTTGTCCCACACGGTGCTTGATGAACACCGACGCTGAAGACGGTTTGACATCGGTGGCCAGTGGATCGTTGATAGGCAGCACGATATGCACACGTGCCACCAAGACCCCGTCGATCTTGGACAGGGTTTGAGCCAATGCTTGTTCGGTGCCATAAACAAAACGGATGCGCTCTTCGGCAGGCGTGCTGATCAATTGATTGCGCCCGAACAACTCGCCCAAACTTGGATGTTTTTGCTCAGGCTGTGCATTGGCCTTGAGCAGGCCGATGGCGGCGGCCATGTCGTCTTTGTCGGCCCAGACGCTGAAACCGCCATCGGGATCTGGGCGTTTCTCAGCGTCTATACCCCCTTGCAGCAGGGTATAGAGCGTTTCGTTGGCGTCGACCTCTGTCATCTTGGTGTAGATGGCGGCTTTGCAGCCTGATAGAAACACCAACACAACACTCAAACACAGAAGCCTCCACACCTTGCGTGTGGATTCATTGCAGGCCCAAGCTGGGGCCAAATGGTTGAAGCGCATGTCAGGAACGGGTGGTCAGAGACTGCACGCCCTGTGACAGCGATTGGGTCGTCTTGGAGACCATCTCGATCGCGATGGCGGCTTGCGATACCTTCACCTGTGCACGCAACAATCCCATTGCGAACTCCGCGGGTGATGCATTCGGTGATGGCAGGTTGGCCATGAGCACTTTTTCGATGTCCATGCTGATGGCTTTTTGAAATGATGGCTGAGCATCACATGCAGCGGTTGTTGGGTTGCAATCCGAGGCACTCATCAGCTCGCGGAACTGCTGAGTGGTCGCCGTGTCCACTGCACGAGGGCCTTCCTGCACAGATATCGGGTTTGTTGCAACGCCAGATACGGCGGAAACATCGCTGAAGTTCATGATTGCTCCTTTTTTTAAATCACACCGACCCGGGTGTACCGGTGCCGGGTTGCACGCTCAGTCACAGCTGGCGTGTTCAAAATTTCATCCTTGACCGAATCGGCCAAGGCAATAGCGTCAGTGTCTTGCGCGTCTGACATGGCAGCGCTTAACAGAGCTTTTGCGGCCACATCACCTACTTTGTGGAGGTGAATCGCCAACATCACCCGTGCCATGTCATGGGTTGGATCGTTGGCCAACGCCAACTTCAAGCTTGCCAAAGCGCTGGCTTCACTACCTGCGCGCGATTGCGCCAAGGCCAAGGAAACCAAGGCATTGGGATCGTTGTCACGCAGCATGACCAGATGCTGAAAGACGGTCAGAGCCTGCTCATGGGCGCCGAGATCGCTGCACAAGGCACCGACCAGCGACATGAGTTTGAGGGGATCTTGGGAAAATTCAGTCACAGTGTGATCACAGTAAAGGCGGGGTTCGACGCACGCCGAACCCACGTCTTGTTTTGCGTGTATTACTTGGAAGCGACTTGGCTGTGAGCTTGGTAAGCCTTGTCGATAGCAGCCGAAGCTTTTTGCTCGACGCTGCCAGCGATAGAGATACGCAGTTGTGCGTTCAACAGCGCTTCAGAGAACGCTGCCGTGTCTTTTTTGTCGACAGCGTTGAGCTTGGCCAACTCTGCAGATGCGGTATTCCAAGCAGAGGTGGTAGCACCGATCAGGGGCGAAAAGTCATCCATGAGAACTCCTTGATGTAGTTAGTAGCTTGCGGGCACCCGTCAGCCTGTCTGACGGTTTCACCCGTTTTGTTCCGCGGTTGCGCTAACGCAGACCGCATGGAACTCCTTCACCACCACCGCGCAAACCGCAGCACATTCAGCTGCGGCGAGGTTGCGCCGGTAGGTGGCCGGTAGCGACGAGGAGCTGTTGCTCTGCTCCGCGGCTAGCCTGTAGTCGTCCAAGATTCGCAACACCTGGTCGCAAACCTCGCCTTTGGTATCAGCGGCAATGGCCATGCCGACTGGGTTGTTTCCGTGGTATTTCATTTGCTGCGCCAGTCTCGTGATCAGTTCGTTGTGCCGCTGGATGCTGAGGTCAACATGGGGGTGACCCCCACTTGATAACGCTGCTTGTCACGCACGAACTCCACGCCTTCAAAACGAATGTTGATCACCTTGGCCCCGTCCACGCTGTCTCCCACTCGCAACCGGCGGCCATTGCCGTCGTAGGCGAAACTCTCGCGCTCGCCTACGGCGATGTGCCGAATGACCGGCAGCTTGGGACGCGCCACCGCGGGTGCTGGAACCACGACCGGAGCAACAGGTTCAGAAATTGCGGCCACCACCACAGGCACTGGTTCTGGCGAGCGCTCTGGAGGACGCGCGCGCACTTCCAAGGCCACCACACCAGGGACTTGCTGAGCCAAGGCAGTGAGCTGGGACACCACACGCTGATCGGCGACGCCGGCATCGCACTGGAAGCGTCCGCCACCAAGATGTTTGGCCTCGCAAGCGCGGTCAGCAAGCAGAGCCAGGCGAGTCAAAGACTCAGCCATCTGCCTGACATCGTGCAACTGGATATCAACCTTGATACCAGCCGCACGAATCTCGCCTTCCAGCCGCTCCCTCATAGGCGCGTCAGCTATCAGACCCCGCAGACGCGGAACACCGCCGAGTTCGCTGGACACAGCCATCTGCGCGCCAAGCGCGTTGAACGACTCCACGACACTGCTCAAAGTACGCGCTTCTTGCTGGGCTTCACGACGTGCCGAGGCGTTGACTGCACCGCCCACAACGGCCAGAGCCGTCGCGACCATCAAACCCGCGAGGGTGAAAGCAGCCCAGTTTCGCCGTTGTGGCGCCACGTTGGGCAACACTGGGGACTGTGCTGGGCCAGACAGGATGTCGGATTCGCGGTGGGTGCGACGCAGCAACTCCACCCGCAGGGCAGCACCGCCGACCCGAAGCCGAGCCATGGGCTCCGTGAACACCTTGACACCGAGAGGCAACTCCGCACCGGCCAACCAGACGTCGGATGCCAATACATCGGCGGCCAAGAACCCGTCCCGCTCATAAAGACAGAGTGCTTTCTCATGCACGCCATCGTCCATGAGAACCAGGTCACAATCGGGGGATGAACCGAGAAAAACACTCTCGGAGGAGGCTGCAATAAAGGCAGCGCCGCGGTGCAAGCCGTCTTGAACAGACACCAAGACCCGGTAGCTTGTAGCGCCCACTTGGTTTAACGGCGAATGCTGTGCGACAGACTGCACAGCCGCTGGTAGCGACTTGGACTCCACGCTTCCTCCCTGCTATCGTTTTGTTCTGTGCCCTTGCAACACAAGCTTTTAAGCTGGTTTAGCGCAAGATAGCCATCACATTTATTGGACTTTTGAGACTTTGTTCTCAATGTTTATGCTATGGGCACCTAGCCAGCAGGTCAATCTGCTGATAACAACTTAAAACAATTAAGTCGTTCGTTCATCACTTGAAGGGGGAGCACCCCCTAAATGGGTGATTTACTCATGGCTCTTTGCCAAGATCAGAGCAGCGTTCAAACAAGTGCCCAACTGCAATGCGCTGGCAGGAACAATGGCCCACCTCCTCAACCTTGAGCGCGCACCGAGAACCTCATGAAACTCGCCACCTGGAACGTCAACTCCCTGACCGTGAGACTGCCCCAAGTGTTGGACTGGCTTGCCAACAATCCCGTCGATGCGCTGTGTTTGCAGGAAACCAAACTGACCGACGACAAGTTTCCACATGCCGAGTTGGCAGCTGCCGGTTATGCCTCGCAATGGTTCGGACAGAAAACCTACAACGGTGTGGCCTTGCTGACCCGCGAACCCGCCTTGAATGTGGTGAAGAACATTCCTGGCTTTGACGATGAACAAGCCCGCGTCATCGCAGGAACCGTGGCCGGCGTGCGTTTGGTCGGGGCTTATTTCCCCAATGGCCAGGCACCTGACAGCGACAAATTCGTCTACAAAATGGCCTGGCTCCAAGCCCTGCACGACTGGGTGCGAAGCGAGCTGGCACTGCACCCCAAGCTGGTGCTGGTTGGTGACTACAACATCGCACCAGAAGACCGCGATGTCTACGACCCCGTCGCCTGGGCGGGGCAAATTCACTGCACACCGCAAGAGCGCGGCCACTTTCAGCAATTGCTGGGCTTAGGGCTTGTCGATGCGTTTCGCCTGTTTGAACAAGCGCCCAAGAGCTGGAGCTGGTGGGACTACCGCAACCTCGCCTTTCGCAAGAACCAAGGTTTACGCATCGACCACATTCTGGTCAGCGAGCCGCTCAAGGGACAGGTGTCTGCCTGTTTGATTGACAAACTGCCGCGCAAAAATGAGAGGCCGAGCGATCATGCGCCGGTCGTGGTCGAGTTGCTGGCCGGATAGCGTAGCAATGCAGTGCTCCCCGGCCCCTATGTAAAAAATGCCGCCGGGCTTACTCTCGCCAGACCCAACGACGATCCAGCATGTGTCCCACGAGGCGGGCGAGCATGACCAATGCCAGTTGCTGGGAGTGGCTCAGTTCGCGCGGTACGCGGTCAATGGCGCACACTGTGCCGACCGCATACCCACCCGGTGTCACGATGCTGGCCCCAGCGTAAAAACGAATGCGCGGATCCCCTTCCACCAGCGGATTACATCTGAAGCGTGAATCCTGCTGCGTATCAGGGATCACAAAAACATCTTCGGGGTTCATGATGGCGTGTGAACAAAACGCCTCAGAACGGGCAGTTTGCTCGGCCTCGATTCCGACCTTGGCTTTGAACCACTGGCGGTCTTCATCCAGCAGCGAAATCAGCGCAATCGGTACCTCGCAAATGCTTGAGACCAAGCCGACGACATCGTCAAAAACGGCCTCGGGCAAGGTGTCCAAAATGGCGTAAGCGTGCAGGGCTTGCAGGCGCTCGGCCTCGTTGGCTGGCACGGGAAACGGGAGCTGCATGTCCATGGCTTGTTCACCGATTGAGGTTACAGAGTCAGGCGTGGGAAGCCAGCTTGAAGCGGCTCACCACCTGCACGAGTTCAAACGCTTGCTGGCTCAGATTCTGGGCTGCGGCGGCCGACTGCTCTACCAACGCTGCGTTTTGTTGCGTGGTTTTGTCCAGCAATGTCATGGACTCTCCCACCTGGGCCACGCCCTGGGTTTGTTCGCCGGTGGCGTTGCTGATCTCGCCAATCAAGGTGCTGACGTGTTTGACCTGCTGCACGATCTCGGCCATGGTCGCGCCCGCATCGGTCACGAGTTTGGCGCCCGCGTCTACCTTGGCCACGCTGCCACTGATGAGGTCTTTGATTTCTTTGGCCGCTTGCGCCGAACGCTGCGCCAGGCTGCGCACTTCACCGGCAACCACGGCAAAACCGCGCCCTTGTTCGCCTGCACGGGCCGCTTCCACCGCGGCGTTCAAGGCCAAGATGTTGGTTTGAAACGCAATGCCGTCAATCACACCGATGATGTCGTTGATTCGGCGTGAGCTGTCCGTAATCTCTTGCATCGTTTTTACCACCTGGTTTACCACGCTGCCACCGCGTTCTGCCACCGCGCTGGCCGTGGTGGCCAACTCGTTGGCTTGAACGGCGGAGCTCGCGTTGTTGGCCACGGTGCTGGAAATTTCCTCCATCGCCGAAGCGGTGCTTTGCACGTTGGAGGCTTGTTCTTCGGTGCGGTTTGAAAGCTCCAAGTTACCGTCGGCAATCTCTCTGGCACCGAGGGCAATCACATCGCTGCTGCCACGCACCTGGTCCACGATTTGTGAGAGGTTGCTGCACATCTTGGCCATGGCTGCCATCACGCTGTCGGTGTCACCACGGCGCAGCGGCACCGAAATGCCGAGGTTGCCTTCAGCCACGGCATGGGCCACACGCGCCACTTCCGAGGGCTCACCCCCAGTGAGGTTGAACACACTTTTTTGGGCCCAGCGTGCGAGCAGCACCAAGGCGGCGATCGTGATCAGCACCACGGCCAGGCCCACCCTGTCTATCCAAACACCGGTGCGGTCGTAGTTTTGAATGGAGTTCTCCGCAAACCCGACCGACGCCTTTACAGTTGCGTTCACGCCATCACGGTGTTTGTAGAACAACTGATCGACGTCTTTGAGTTCAGCGCGAGCGGCGTCCAGATCTCCGGCAGCCACGGTTTTGAGCAGCTTGGCGCTGCCCTCCAGAAACGCCACAGCCCCCTCATGTTGGGCTCCAAGCAGTTGTTGCTCCAGCCCATAGGGGGGGGTTTCTTTCCAGTACACAACCCTGTCGTCATACTCTTTTTTCAACCGCGCCCATTCTTGCTGCGCCACTGCTGCCGACATGCCACCTTCCAACGCTTTCGAGAGCACCAAACGCAGCTCAATCAGATACAAAGGCGGTGGCAAGACATCCGCAGTCACATCTTTAGACACGAATGCTCGCTGCACCGCAGCATCAGTACGTTGGTGCCCCACTTCGGTGATCACCGCTAGCAACAACAACGCGGCAATGCCCGCCGCAGACAAAGTCATCAGTGTGTGGCGCAGTGATTTCATGAAACTTCCTTGATCAATGTAACAACAACGGGAAGAAGTGCTTGATTGACTTCTCTCACTCCCATTTCGGCCACAAGAAGTTTGACTTAAGCGAATTTATTCGCATCCGCGAACAAAGATGGAAAATCCGGTGCAATCGTTTTCTTCATGGATCGCGGGTTCACCTCAAAATCCAGACAACGTCCAAAACAACAGCTTGACCCGCTGAGAGTTTGACCATGCAAGTAACAGTGTCCCGCGTTCAACCATTGCAGCTCCGTGCAATTGCAGCAGCGCTGTTTCGCGGGTAATGGGTCGCCTGGCGCCAATGAAGGATCAACCGTTGTGACTGTTTTGGCATCTCCACCCACTGCCTCGTCCTTGCCGTCGGGCAGCCTCCTTCGCTCTGGGGATGCACAAAACAATTTGCTGGATCTGGTGTTCAACACCCTGACCGAGGGTTTAGTGGTGCAAGGACGGGACGGCAGCATTCTGCGGGCCAACCAAGCGGCGGCAGACGTTCTGGGTTTGTCCATGGATCAATTGCTGGGCCGGACATCCCTTGACCCTCGTTGGCAAGCCGTCCACCCCAACCTGCTGCCCTGGCCTGGAGAGGACCACCCCGCCATGGTCGCGCTACGGACAGGACAGGCCCAGTACGATCAAATCATGGGGGTGCGGGCACCGGGGTTGGGGCAACGTTGGCTGAGCATCAATGCCTGCCCCATGCGCGACGAAGGCTCCACCGACGTCGTCACGGGTGTGGTAGTGACTTTTGTCGACGTGACGGAGCGCTTGAACCTCCAGGCCCAACTCAAAGACACCGCCGCGCGGCTGCAGGACCTTTACGACAACGCGCCCTGCGGCTACCACATGTTGGACGGCAATGGCAAATACCTGCGCATCAATGCCACGGGTTTGTCGTGGATCGGCTGCACGCGGGAGCAAACCATCGGTTGTTTGGGGCTGGCTGATTTTTTGTCGGAGCAGAGCCAGGCGCTGTTCCGCCGCAATTTTCCGCGACTCAAAGCCGGTGAATATTTGGAAGGCGTGGAGCTGGACTTGATCAGCCGCACGGGGCAGCAGCGCCGCGTCAGCGTCAACGCCTCGGCCATCGTGGATGCGGACGGGCAGTTCGTGTCCACCCGCTCCGTCATGTTCGACATCACGGAGATGGCGCGCATGCGCGAAGCACTGCGGCAACTCAATGTCGAGCAAAACGCCATGTTGGACAACGAGTTGATCGGCATGGTCAAACTGCGCGACCGCCAAGCGATTTGGAAGAACCGCGCTCTAGACCGCATATTCGGCTACGAGGGAGACGAGATGTTGGGCCAGCCTTCGCGGCTGATTTACCTCGACGATCAAAGCCACCGTGCGCTCGGCGAAGCCGCCTACCCCACGTTGAAGGCAGGTGGCGTGTACCGCACACAGATGCCGATGCGACGCAAAGATGGCAGCGCCGTGTGGATAGACCTCTGCGGTGTGGTGATCTCACCGGAAAATGGTGATTCGATGTGGATGATGGTGGACATCACATCGCTCAAACAGGCAGAGGCTGAGCGCTTGGAGTCTGTGGCCACGGCGGCGCAGAACCGCCAGTTGGTCGAGAGCAATCGGCTGAAAACCCAGTTCTTGGCCAATATGTCGCACGAGCTGCGCACACCGCTGA
The DNA here is from genome assembly GCA_031431125.1 of Burkholderiales bacterium. Classification (GTDB taxonomy): domain Bacteria; phylum Pseudomonadota; class Gammaproteobacteria; order Burkholderiales; family Burkholderiaceae_C; genus JANPCX01. Next base: position 52,265 of record JANPCX010000023.1, on the reverse strand, counting down.
ATGCCGTCATCGGTTTTTCTCAGATCCTGCAAACCGGCAGCGTTGCAACAGACACCTCCAAACACGAGGGTTACCTCAAGCAGATTGAAGCCAGCGGGCAGCACCTGCTGCAACTGATCGAAACCATGCTGGACTTCGCCGAGTTGGAATCCGGAAAAATGGAGTTCCATCCTGTGGCGCTGCGTTTGTCGGAGGTCGTCGCTGATGTGGTGAGCATGGTGCAAGCCAAAAGCGAGACTTACGGCGTGGGCATTCGTGTCGATCTGAACTCCGCGGTTGAACACATCCACCTCGACCGCATGCGCTTGCGCCAGGTGTTGCTGAACTACATTGGCAACGCGATCAAGTTTTCACACCGGGGTGGCACCGTGCGCGTGCTGGCGCGAGCACAAGACGATGGCTGGCTGCGGATTGAGGTCGGCGACGACGGCATTGGCATCTCTGCGGCGCAACTGCCGGGGCTGTTTTCCCAGTTCCACCAACTCAGCCAAGGGGCCAACAAAAAATTTGAAGGCACAGGCATGGGCTTGGCGGTGGTGCGCCGACTGGTCGAAGCACAAGGGGGGCGGGTGGGCGTTGAGAGCACCTTGGGCAAAGGCAGCGTCTTTCATGCGGCGCTACCACGCCTTCAATCAACGAGTCACCACGGCGATGAAGGCCCCAAGCCCGCCGCCACCTGATCCAGATCAAACCGAAGTGGAGTACCCCGTGTTGGAATCCGAACATTGTTTTTCGCTGAAAACCTGCATGCTTCCTCAATCGGTGGCCTTGGTGGACGACGACAGCGAGTACACCGAGTTTTTGCAACAAGACCTCGTTGAACGCGGCATGCGTGTGGACGTTTACGGGGACAGCAACGACTTGCTGACTGCCGTCAACGCCTTCGACTACGACTTTTATGTGCTGGACCTGGGCCTGCCCGGCATCGACGGCGTAGACCTGATCAAGCTGCTGCGCCGCCGCACTCAAAAAGGCGTGCTGGTGGTGTCCGGTCGCTTAGGACCCGAGGTGTTTGAACAAGTGCTGCGCGCAGGGGCCGACATGTACCTCACCAAGCCGGTTCGTTTTGAGCAGGTGGTGATTGCCATGGAGTCGGTTCACCGACGCATCCAGCCGCCGACGACCTTGACCACCAGCCAATGGATCTTGGACACCTGGGCCCGTAAGTTGGTCGCGCCCGACGGTGCCTCGGTGGACCTCAGCGAGACTGACGTGGCCTTGCTCCAGTGTTTCACCTTGGCCGATGGCGAGGTCGTGACCCGCGAAACACTCAAAGACAGTTTGGCGAAGTTGCCGGGCCGTGAAGCGCAAGACGGCCTCAATGCCACCATCTTTCGGCTGCGCAGGCGCATCGAAAAAGCGACACCCGTCGCCCTGCCCTTACAAACCAAATCCAAGGTAGGTTATGTGTTCAGCGCCGCACTGCAAGTACAAGCCCGATCAGTCCTCGGCACTTTGCAATAGGGCCAGCCGCATGCAGGTGAGCCCTGCTTGGTTGTGTTGCAGTTGGGCATAACCACCATGCAGTTCCATCACCCGGCGCACGATGTACAGACCCAAACCGTGGCCCGGTTTGCTGGCATGTTGACCCCGGTTGCCGCGCTGGAATAGACGCGACAGCAGCTCAGGGTCAACGAAACCCGGTCCTTGGTCTTCAACATCAATGAACAGGGCGGGCGGCGTCTCGGAGTCCGTCAAACGCACTGTCACGTGCGCATCGTCGGCGCTGCTGACCAACGCATTGAAGAGCAAGTTTCGAAGCGCCAGGCGCATCAGGCCCATGTTCATGGGCACCGTGCGTATCGTGGAGCGCCGATCAATCTGAATGCGCTTGCGCACGGGCATGGGCACATCGGCAATGGTGAGCGCCACAAACGCGTCCAAGTCGGTGTCGCTGACCTGGCTGATGGTGCCGCTGCCGAGCAAGGCGGCTGCCGCCAAGGTGTTGTCGATGCTGGACAGCACCTGGGAAAACATCGCTTGCGCTTTCACCAAGCGGCCTGCAGCGGCTTGGTGTTCGTGCCCGCGCAACACACCTTCTGCACTTTGCAAAGCGGCTGAGGCGTTGTGCAGGGGCTGGCGCACCTCATGCGCCAAGACGTCCAGCATCTCGGTGCGCTCATGCAGCAGTCTCTCGGTCTCAATCGCCTGTTTTTCAATTTGCTGGCGCAAAGCCTGCTCCTGGCGAAAGGCGAGTTTGCGCTGCCGCTGCTCGGTGATGTCTTGAAAAGCACCCACCAAACGAACAATCTTTTCGCCTTCATGTTCTGCCTCGCCAAAAGAGCGCACCCAGATGGCACGCCCTTTGGCGGTGGTCAAAGGCAGCTCCAAGTCCCAGGGAGCACCTTGGTCGGTTGCCGCCGCAATGGCTTTGTCCAAGCTGGCCCGGGCGTCGCGAGAGAAAAACGCCAAGGCGCCTTCGAAACTCAGGGCATGGCCCGGTTCCAGGTCGTGGATGCGGTAGGTTTCTGTGGACCAGACCAGGGCCTTGGTTGGCAGGTCAAGCTGCCAGCCTCCCACCCCCGCGATTCGGCCGGTGCGGTCCAACAGCGACTCGCTGGCGCGCAGGCGATGGTCCTGATGGACGAGTTCGGTGACGTCTTCCACCACACCCACATAGCCACACACCGCACCCGCTGCATCCTTCATGGCGCGGGCGGTTGATTTCACGTGGCGAATTTGCCCGTCCCCTCGCCAAATCCGAAAAGCCATGTGGAAGTCGTGAGGCGATGCCACCGCGATCTGCCAGGCGGCGAACACGGCAGCCTGGTCCTCGGCATGGATGGTGGACGCCCAGTTGTCGCCCAGGCTGTCTAACGAGGACAGGCCGTAAATCTGTTGCCACTTGCGGTTGGTGTGGAGGCAGCGCCCCGCCGCATCGGTTTGGTAGATGCCAAAAGGGGCAATGTCGCACAAGGTTTTGAATTTCTCATCGCTCAAACACAAAAGTGCGTCCAGCCGCTTCTCGGCTTCTTTTGAATCGGGCGGTGGCATTTTTGTCATGTCGTTGCAGTAGCGTCGCGGTGCATGGCCGATGCTAGTGCAGTCCGAGACTGAGCCTACACGCGGCGCGTTGCAACAGCTGTCACTGGGGGGCATTTCCCCTACAAGCTTGCAGGGTGATGACACGCCAAGCCTGAGCAAGCCCACAATGTCCCCTCATTGCCCGCACCCGCCCGCCAAGGAGATCACTGATGCCCGCCCCTCAAAGCAGCCCACACGCCTTCGCCAAGACGCTGAAAACCTTCAAAACCGCCAGCGGTAAAGAAGGTCAGCTCTATTCCCTGCCCGCCCTGGCAAAAATCTACCCGAATGTGAGTCGCCTGCCGGTGTCAATTCGCATCGTGCTCGAGTCTGTGCTGCGCAACTGTGACGGCAAAAAAGTCACCGCCGACCATGTGGCGCAGTTGTCCAACTGGAAACCCAAGGCCGAGCGCAGCGACGAGATCCCCTTCGTGGTGGCGCGTGTGGTGTTGCAAGACTTCACCGGCGTTCCCCTGCTGGCCGACCTGGCCGCCATGCGCAATGTGGCTGCCAGCCTCGGGAAAAACCCTAAAACCATCGAACCCTTGGTGCCCGTGGATTTGGTGGTGGACCACTCGGTGATGATCGACCACTTTGGCGGCAAAGACTCGCTCGACCTCAACATGAAACTGGAGTTCGAGCGCAACCGCGAGCGCTACGAATTCATGAAATGGGGCATGCAAGCCTTTGACACTTTTGGTGTGGTGCCTCCCGGTTTTGGCATCGTGCACCAGGTGAATTTGGAGTACCTCGCCCGCGGCGTGCACCAAACCAAAGACAAAGTGACCTACCCCGACACCTTGGTCGGCACCGACAGCCACACCACCATGATCAATGGCATTGGTGTGGTGGGCTGGGGTGTGGGCGGCATTGAGGCCGAGGCAGGCATGCTGGGCCAGCCGGTGTATTTTCTGACGCCCGATGTGGTGGGCTTTGAGCTGACAGGCCGCTTGCGCGAGGGCGTCACCGCCACCGACCTCGTCCTCACCGTGACCGAGATTTTGCGCAAGCACAAAGTGGTGGGCAAGTTCGTGGAGTTCTTTGGTGAAGGCACGAAGAGCCTCGCCCTTCCCGACCGCGCCACCATTGCCAACATGGCCCCGGAATACGGGGCCACCATGGGTTTCTTCCCGGTGGACGACAAAACCGTGGATTACTTCCAAGGCACAGGCCGCACCAAGGCCGAGATTGAAACCTTTGAGGCCTACTTCAAAGCGCAAAAAATGTTCGGTGTGCCCAAGGCGGGTGACATCGACTACAGCCAGGTGGTCAGCTTGGACTTGGGCACCGTCGCCCCAAGTTTGGCTGGCCCCAAACGACCCCAAGACCGCATTGAACTCGGGCACGTCAAAACCCAGTTCGCCAGCCTGTTCTCCAAGCCGCCCACGGAAAACGGCTTCAACCAAACAGCCGACAAGCTGCACCAATCGTTTGCCACCACCGACGGCTTGCCCGTGAAGAACGGCGACGTGCTGATCGCCGCCATCACCTCCTGCACCAACACCTCCAACCCCAGTGTGATGATCGCCGCCGGCCTGCTGGCCAAGAAAGCCGTGAAGGCGGGTTTGAAAATTCAACCCCACATCAAAACCTCGCTTGCACCGGGCTCGCGCATCGTCACCGAGTATTTGGAGAAGGCTGGCCTCTTGCCCTACCTGGAACAACTGGGATTCAACGTCGCAGCCTATGGTTGCACCACCTGCATCGGCAATGCGGGCGACCTCACGCCAGAACTGAACAAAGCCATTGTCGACAACGACTTGATCTGCGCCGCCGTGCTCTCGGGCAACCGCAACTTCGAGGCCCGAATCCACCCCAACCTCAAAGCCAACTTTTTGGCGAGCCCACCGTTGGTCGTGGCCTATGCCCTGGCCGGCACGGTACAGCGCGATTTGATGACCGAGCCTGTGGGCCAAGGCACGGGTGGCCGTGATGTCTACCTGGGCGACATCTGGCCCACGAGCGATGAGATTTACAAATTGCTCAAACACGCCATGAACGGCAAAGCCTTCAAGGCCAACTATGAAAAGGTGGCCACCGAGCCCGGTGCCTTGTGGGAAAAAATCAAAGGTGTGACGGGCCAGGTCTACAACTGGCCTGCCTCCAGCTACATCGCCAAACCGCCCTTCTTTGATGGTTTTTCGATGACGCCCCAAGTGCTGGCCGCGGGCCAAACCTTTGGCGTGAAAGCAGCCCGTGCCATGGCCTTGTTCGGTGACTCCATCACCACCGACCACATCTCGCCCGCCGGTTCCATCAAAGAGGCCACGCCCGCAGGCGCTTGGCTCAAAACACAGGGCGTGCAAAAGGCCGATTTCAACTCCTACGGCTCACGCCGTGGCCACCACGATGTGATGGTGCGCGGCACCTTTGCCAATGTGCGGGTGAAGAACCTGATGATTCCGGCTGGCCCCGACGGCTCGCGCGAAGAAGGCGGGCTCACCTTGTTCCAGCCTTCGGGCGAGAAGATGTTCATCTACGACGCGGCCATGAAGTACATGGCGGAGGGCACACCGACCGTCGTCTTCGGCGGCGAAGAGTACGGCACCGGCTCCAGCCGCGACTGGGCGGCCAAAGGCACGCAGTTGCTCGGCATCAAGGCCGTGGTGGCACGCAGCTTTGAACGCATCCACCGCTCCAATTTGGTGGGCATGGGCGTGCTGCCGCTGCAGTTCAAGGCCGGGGACTCATGGGAGTCGTTGGGCATTTCGGGGAGCGAGGTGTTCGACATTGAACTGGGCACCACGCTGGTACCGCAGCAGGATGCGAGATTGGTCATCACCGACAGCTTCGGCCAGCGCCGCACCGTTCCACTGACGCTGCGCATCGACACGCCGATTGAGGTGGACTACTACCAGCATGGCGGCATCTTGCCTTTTGTGCTGCGGCAGCTTCTCGCGGCTTGAATGGGTGACGTGACGCCACCCCAGGGTCGTCATTCCCGCGAAAGCGGGAATCCAGGGCAGTGAAACAACGAAAAGACGGGTGTTCTATTGATACACCGACTGGATTCCCGCTTTCGCGGGAATGACGCGGTGGTCTATGAAACTCGCGCTCGAACCGCGTCATCCCAGCCTACGGTGATGCTGCCGTCGGGCCACCGAATCACCGGCCGCTTGATCACGCTGGGCTGAGACTGCATCAGGGCCAGCGCACTGCGCTCGTCCTGGACCGCCTCTTTTTCGGCGTCACTGAGTTTGCGCCAAGTACTTCCCTGGCGGTTGATCAGTTGTTGCCAGCCGCATTGGGTGAGCCACAGTGCAGCCGCCTGCAACGGCACACCACTTTTTTTGAAGTCGTGAAACTCGTGCTTGTAACCGGCGGCCGTCAAGGCAGCGCGTGCACGTTTGACGGTGTCGCAATTGGGGATGCCATACAAAACCACGTCAGTCATCTTTTCTGTCACCTCGGCCTTCGCACAAGGGGTCGGGACCGTTGCCGGTACCCACCACGGATGCGTTGATCAAACTGATTTCAAACCACACACAAAACGGAGACTCATAGCGGTAGGACCACACCGTCTCGCCGCGCCAACCCACGCTGCGAACGTTAGATGGAGTGCCGAGCCACGCACGCACCTCGGCCTCGCGCCAGTCAGGTGCCACCTTGAAAAATCGGGGCTCCGTCAAGACCTGTTCCCATGCAAGCAGCCGACCTTGTGCGTCAAAGTCCAGCATGTAGGTGTGTTTGCCCAAGGGTCCGCGGGCAAACTCCAAACGGCTGGCGGCTTGGCCTTGACCCGCGGGCGGCGAATGCGATGCGGTGGCCGGCCCCATTTGCGCCTGCACCTGGGTCATGCTCGCCCCCGGGGCCAGGCTTTGCGGACTGTAAGAGTGGCAGGCCCCCAACAAGGTGCCGAAGGCAAAAATGGCCAAACTGCGCTGAACACGACGAAGGTATGCGGCGTCACGGACCATGATGACTCCCCTTGAAAACACCGAATGATGCGCCCAAAAAACGCGGACTACAAACAGTCTGGGCCTTGCACCGCTTGAAGGGTGACGGGGCTCTCGGATTCGTCTTCTCGCTCGCGCTGCCTTAGCCACCACACCGCGCCTTTTTTGATCGACCAGGCTTGGGGCAAACCGGACATCAATTGCGCGGCCACCAAGCCCAGGGTGGGTTGATGCCCGACGACGAGTACCGGTTCAACGGACAAGGGCCAGCGCGCGGCTTGAAGCAAATCTTCAACACTGCCATCGGGGCGCAATGACTCAACCGTCTTGTAGGTGCGGCCCAAAGCCGCAACGGTTTGTTGGCAACGCTGAGCAGGGCTGACCAAGACACGTGTGGAATCAGGCAGTCGCTGGTTCAACCAAGCGGCCATGCGCTGGGCTTGTCGTTCACCTTTGGGGGTGAGTCGGCGCTCCAGATCCGTCTCGCCGTCGCGCAACAAATGGGCATGGGCGTGGCGCCAGAGAATCAAGTCCACGGCACGGTCTCAGTCTGCGGTGAACCGCTGCATCAGGGCCTGCTGGGCGCTGGCCCCTTGTTCGGCCACACGTTGGTAATGTCCATCGGGCTGGAGTTGCCAAGCGTCTAGGCGGTCGTGCAAGTAAGGCACCAGACATTCGTCAATCACACGCTGGCGCAGTGTGGGGTCGGGAATGGGCCAGGCCACCTCGATGCGGCGGAACATGTTGCGGCTCATCCAGTCGGCGCTGGAGAGGTAAAGCGCTTCATCGTCTTGCGCAGCACCCCAGCAAAAATACAGGATGCGTGAGTGCTCCAAGAAGCGGCCAATGACGCTGCGCACCCGAATGTTGTCGGTGACGCCGCGCAGGCCCGGCGGCAGCATGCAGGCGCCGCGCACGATGAGGTCGATCTTGGCCCCGGCTTGCCCGGCCTTGATCAAGGCCTCAATCAAAGGCACATCGGTCAAGGCATTGAGTTTGAGCACGATGCGTGCGTGTTGACCCTTCCGGGCCGCTTGTGCAACCCGGTCGACGCAGGCCAGCATTTCGCGGTGCAGCGTGAATGGCGCTTGCAACAAACCTTTGCTGGGTTTCTGACGCCCGAGGCTGGCCAGCTGTTGAAAGATGGCGTCAGCATCCAGGGTGATCTGGGGGTTGGCCGTGAGGTAACCCACGTCGGTGTAGAGCTTGGCGGTTTTGGGGTTGTAGTTGCCGGTGGACAAATGGCCATAGCGGCGCAGGCGATTGCCTTCGCGGCGCGTCACCACCAGCAGCTTGGCATGGGTTTTTAGGCCGACGATGCCGTAGACCACCTGCACACCGACCGCTTCCAACCGTTCGGCCCAGTTGATGTTGGCTTCTTCGTCGAAGCGGGCTTTGAGTTCCACCACGGCCATCACTTCTTTGCCACGGCGTGCAGCTTCGATCAACAAATCCATCAAAGGCGACTCGCTGCCGGTGCGGTAAATGGTTTGTTTGATGGCGAGCACATCGGGGTCATAGACCGCTTCACGCAAAAACTGCACCACGGGTTCGAAGGACTCAAACGGGTGGTGCATCAGCACGTCACGTTGGCGCAAGGTGTCAAAAATCGACTCCCGGCGCGGCAGCCTGCCTTCGGGCCAACTGGGCTCATAGGGCAGAAAACGCAAGGCGGGTGCGGTCGTCTGGTCGATCAGCTGATTCAAACGCACCAAGTTCACTGGCCCATTAACCCGATAGAGCGCGGCCTGCGGCAAATCGAACTGGTTCAGCAAGAAGGTTGCCAATTCTTGCGGGCAGGTGTTGACCACTTCCAAACGAATGGCCTGGCCGAAATGGCGCGTGGTCAGGCCGGAGCGCAAGGCTTGGCGCAAATTCGTGACGTCGGCTTCGTCAACCGCAAGGTCGGAGTCGCGGGTGACGCGGAACTGGGAAAAGGCTTCCACCTGCCGCCCGGGGAACAAAGACTCCAAATTGGCGCGGATCACGCTCGTGAGCAGCACAAAAGCCTGCTGGCCCACCTCAACCAGGTTGTCCGGCAGGCGTATCACCCGTGGCAGCACCCGGGGGACTTTGACAATGGCGATGGTGTTGGCGCGGCCAAATGCGTCGTTGCCCGACAAACGAACAATGAAGTTCAGCGATTTGTTGGCGACCATGGGAAAAGGATGTGAGGGATCCAAGCCCACAGGCACCAGCAGCGGTTTGACTTCACGCGAAAAGAACTGGCTCACCCAGCGCCGCTGTGCCTCGTTGCGCTCGGCGTGGTTCAAGATGTTGATGCCTTGCGCGCTCAACTTGGGCATGACCTCGTCGTTGAAAACGCGGTACTGCTCGTCGATCAGCTCGTGGGCCTGGGCCGCCACGGTTTCTAAGTCGCGGTTGGATACGCCCGCGCCGGGCAGCCTCGCGGCTTCAATGTAGTCCGCAAAACGCACCTCGAAGAACTCGTCCAGGTTGCTCGAAACAATGCACACATAACGCAAACGTTCCAGCAGCGGAACATCGTCGCGCAGGGCTTGGGCGAGAACGCGGCGGTTGAACGCGAGGATGGCGGTTTCGCGGTTCAAAAGCAGCGGCATGTCCGGGCCAGCGGCAACTTCGGCGGGCGCAGCTTGCGCAGAGTTCAAAGACGTCATGCCTTCAGTTTATGAAGGTTTTGTGGCAATTCCATGACAAGGCCATCAATTCACTGCGGAAATCAAGTGGAAGTACCTATAACAACGACCGCAACGATGATCAAGCCCAAGCACAGGTTGAACAGCACCCAGTGCCTGATTTGAGCCAACACGCCGTTGGCCACAGACCAGTCCAAACCATCGACTGCACGGCGCAAACGTTTGAAAAGCACAAAACGAATGTGGCCGAGGACCAACCACATGAACAAGCCCACGGCGGCCATCACCCACCATTCCAGCGGCATGTTGAAGGGCAAACCGGCTTGTACCGTTTGTTTGGCAACGCGTCCAATCATCCACACCCCACTGAGGACGGTGAGCGTGCCCAGCACCAACACCGCATTGAGAAAACGCGACAACACGGCCGCCATCAAACGTGCTTTGACGGGCGGGTCCAGCTCAGCCAGCGCAGGCCGCAGAAAGAAGTGCGAGAACACCATGCCGCCTATCCAAACAATGACGGACAGCAGGTGGATGAGTTTGAGCGTGGCGTACAACATGGTTGCTTTCTTGGGCGAAGTCAGTTCACAGCACGTGAACCAGGGGCTTGATTACTTGGCGGCACAAAGAGTTCCGCGGCGTCCACGGCATCAAACAAGTAATGTTGGCCACAAAACTCGCAGCCGATGTCGACACGGCCTTGTTCTTCCAAGATGCTTTCAACCTCTTGGACACCCAAGCTGCGCAGCATGTTGCTGACACGTTCGCGCGAGCAGGTGCAGGCAAACCGCGGTGCACTCAAGCCGGTGAGTGGTTCGAACCGCAGCAGCGGTTCCTCCCAAAAAAGGCGATGCAGCACGGTGTCGGCATCCAACGAGAGCAGCTCTTCGGACGTGAGCGTAGCCGCCAGGTGGGCAATGCGGTTGTAGGCTTCATTCACACCGATCTCATCCTCATCGCGGGCTCGGCCAATGTTGCCCTTGCCTTCTATCGGCAGGCGCTGAATCAAGAGGCCCGCTGCCACCTGGTCGTTGGCGGCGAGGACGAGTTTGGTGTCGAGCTGCTCAGACTGCAGCATGTAGTGCTCCAGCACCTCACTCAAACGCTGCAAGGGTTCGCGCTGGTCACCGTGCAGCGGCACCACACCTTGGTAGGGCGTTTGCCCCGGCAGCTTGTCTTTCGGGTCGAGCGTGATGGCGCAGCGGCCCTTGCCGTGCACGTTCAGCATGGCTTCAACCTGAGACCCAGGCAGCACCTCGCCCGACACCGTCGCCGTCACTCGAAACGCTAAATCAGACTGCACCTCGGCCACGGCCAACTTCACAGGCCCATCGCCTTGCATCTGCAGCACCAGAGCGCCGTTGAATTTGATGTTGGCCTGCATCAACACACCCGCCGCAGCCATCTCACCCAACAAGGCCCTCACGGGCTCGGGGAAGGGCCCGGTCGCATGGGCCCCCTGCCCTTCGCGGCGTTTGAGCAGCTCTTGCCAACCGTCGGTCAGCCGCACCAGCATGCCGCGCACCGGCAGGCCGTCGAAGATGAATTTGTGGAGTTCGCTCAAGTGCTTTCTTTCAAATCGACTCTCCTGGTTTCGTCATTCCCGCGCAGGCGGGAATCCAGGCTGTGGCAACAAACGATGCGCAGGATGCAGCTCGACACATCCCCTGGATTCCCGCCCGCGAGGGAATGACGATAGCGGAGTGCATATTCATCAAAAGAAATTTCACAGCGCCACCGGCCCCGCGTCTTTCACATCCACCGCCTGGCGCGCTTGCTGCTGGCGCACGCGGTCGATGTATTGCTCGCTGCGCGCAAGCTGCTCTTGCATGATGACGTTGTTCTGCCCCATGGCGGTGATGGCCTGGCTGCGGAAGGTATCCATCGCGTCCATGGCCTGGTAGGTTTGGTCAAACATTTCCTTGATTTTGTCGATGCCCAGCATGGGGTTGCTGGCGAAAGTGCCTGTGGCTTCAACATGTTGGTTCAGTTGTTTGCCGGTTTGGGTGATGAGGTCACCAATCGTGGCGTTCACCCCTTGCAGCATTTCCATCACCTGGATTTGGTTGCCGGTGGCGCGCGCCACAGTTTGCGCCACGGCCAAGGCGCTCATGCCGGTGGTGGCCACACGGGAGCAGCCGTTCATCATTTCGCGGCCGGTTTTTTTGAGCACATCCAGCGCCAGGTAGCCGTTCACACACACGGCTTGTTGGGTTTGAATGTCGGCCAGGTTCTGGCGTGCGTAAAACAGCACCTCTTGCTCCAAGGCCTTGGCGCGGATGGGGTCGCTGGTTTTGAGGGCGTTGACTTTGTCGGCCAACTTCGTGTCCAAGGTGCGGGCAAAGTGAATGGCGGCAGAGAGCTGCTGCATGGCGTCCCACAATTTGCCGCGTGTGGCTTCAATGTCGGCCACGTCGCGCTGCACGTCGTCGCGCGCGGCGTAAAGCTGGTTCATGGCTTGACCGAGTTGCGTTGATGCACTTTGGTATTTTCGGAAGTAGGCCTGCAGTTTGTTTCCGTAGGGGATCAAGCCAAACAGCTTGTTCTGCGAGAGCAGGTCGCCGTCTTTGCCTGGATTGAGCTCGTCCAACTGTCCGCGAATCGCCGCGATGGCTTTGTAGGCCGGGCTGTCTTCGGCGCCCACGAAGTTTCGCTGCAAGAGCTGGCCTTGCATGAGGCTGGCGGCCGTTGAAACTTCCTGGCGGCCCAAGGCAAAGGCGCTGTCGAGTTTGGCCTTGAAGGCATCGCTGTTGACGTCCTCTTGCATCAAGGCGTCGATGAAACGGCCCACTTGATCGTCGACGGCGCTCTTGATCTCGGGCTTGAGCGGCACGGCGCCCACGCTGGCTTCTACGGGCAGCGGCGTGATGACTTCGGGCGGGGTGAGCGCAAAGCCGGTGAGTGCGTTGGAGGTAGCACTGCTCGTTGCAGTAGTTGTGGTGGACATTCAAGACTCCTTGGAAGATGGGGCCGACGTTGTGCTCGAAGATGGGGCCAATGACGGCGCAGGCAAGACACTGCGTTGGCCAAATTTATCGTGAAGAAACTGAGAGTGGCTCAAAAACGCATGCGCGTCTTGGCTGGCCAGGTCGTCGGCCAGTTGTTTCACCTTGGTTTGCAACTCACTGAGCGTGTCGCGGAAGGTGTCTTGCGCGGTTTTGCCATTTTGCAAAACACGGCTGCCTGCGTATTGCGGCGGAATCGACAGGTAAGTTTTCAAAGCCTCGGGCAAATACGAGATGGCAATGTGCCGCGCGTGAAAACTCTCTTGCAGCGACAGCGCCCCTTTGCTGCGCTCCCATTGCGCCAGCAAAGCATCCAAGTCCGTGCACAAACCCAGCACCTGGGCTTGCAGGCTGGCGGGCAGGCGGTTGTCGGGGTTGTACTGCACCAGGCCCCTTACCCCGCCCAAAGCGCGGTTCATGGCTTGCCGCGCATCACCTTCGTCTTTGAACTCCAGCGTTTCCCACTCTGGCGCCGACAAACTCGGCCAACCCAACCACAAACCAGCCACTGCAAACCCAGCCGCATAACCGATGGCCGCGACACCTACACCGACAGTGCCGAGCCAGCCCAGACCCTGCAACACCAGCACGGCAGTGGCCACGGCAAGGCCGTACCAGTTGGCGGGGTGGGTGAGCAGGCGGGTGAGGCGGTTCATCACTGGTGTGCCCGAATGTCCTTGAACACTGCATACAGCGCCGTCTTGCGGGCATCAAACACTTTGCCGCCCGTGATCTGCACCAGCCGTTTCAGGTCGGCTTCTTTGGCTTCGCCGAACAGCACCATGAAGACGGGGATGCCGCGCACGTCTTCGGGCAGTTGGTTGTAGCTGCGCTCGAAGGCGGCGAGGTCGCGGCCCATGGTGTTTTCGCCGTCGGTGAAAGCCACCACCGAGTACTGGTATTGCGGATTCTTCTTGCGCTGCTCCAGGCTGTGGGTCAGTGCGGCCAGCACGCTGTCGTAGAGCGCGGTGCCACCCGTCATGTTGAGGGCGTCGGCATATTGGCGCACCTGAGCCAGCACCTGTTGTTTGGCGTCGGAGTCGGTTTGCAATTGCACACCTTTGCCTGAGCGCTGGCCTGCGGGCACTTCAAATGCGGTGATTTGGCCTGGCATGTCGGAGAAAGGCAGCATCCACACCCGCTCGCGGTTGGTGAGTTTGGCCAGGCGGCCGGTGAGAGAGTTGTCGATGCCAGAGATGTAGTGAATGGCTTCTATGAGTTGCTCGCGGCGGCGGTCGCGCATCATGCTGCCGCTGGTGTCCAGCACAAAGGTGGATGCGATCGGACGGCGGAATTCGTTCAGGTAGGCGTCGATCAGACCGTCGGACAAGGCGCGGTCGGGTGAGAACGGCAGTTCCACCCGCATGGCCCCACTGGGGAACAAGTCCGCTACCGCAGCGGCCACCTCCGCATTCACTGGGCGGCGCAGGGTTTGGCGGGCCAGCCAGGTTTGGGCTTGTCCCCCTTTGAGGTAGGCCACCACCTTGAGGTAGTCGTCGCGCCGGCCCTCTTGCAGCAGCATGAAGGGGTAGTCGGCCGTGGCCACGCCTTCGTGGGGGTAGACCAGGGTGAGTTTTTCGCTGAGTTTGCCGCTGCTGTTGAGCGACAACAGCCAACTTTCATAGTTGATGAAGGTGTTGACCTGGCGGCCTTGCTGCTCAATGAACTTCTCCGACAAATAGGTGGAGTTGTCACCCGGCAGTTTGTAGCCCTTCAAGAAATTCGCAATGGCGCTGCGGTCCACATCTTGCGCGGTGAGGGCCTCGGCTTTGTTGCTGGCGGCGGCCACCACGCCCATCAAGGCCATGAAACCTTGGTTCGACGTGGCGGGGTTGGAAAGGGCATAGGTGATTTTCCCCGACGCCGCCGCTTGGGTGATGGTCCGCCAAGTCACTGTTTCCGCCACCTTGGGATCGTCCCAACCCAACTGCTTGGCCACCGATTGGCTCACACCCAAGGTGATGGGCGAGAGCATGATTTTTTCTTGCAGCTTGACGCGGCTTTGCCCCTGCGGGTCGCTGAGCAGGTATTTGGCGTTGGCAAACCAAGCGGCTTGGGCATCGGTTTTGCCGGTCAGCACCGCTTCAGTGCTTTCCATGGTGCCGCCGTAGGTGAAACGCAGCTTCACGCCGGTGGCTTTTTCCACCATCGCCTCCAGCGGCTGGGCGTCGCGCAGATCGCTGGTGGCCAGGACCTTAAAAATGGCCGCATCCGCACCGGGCCCAGAAGCTGGTTGGGCGGCTTCTTCTTTGCTGCAAGCGGTCAGTATCAGCAGGCTGGCGAGCAAGAAGGATTTGAAGGGGGTGATCATTTTCATTTCGCCATCTCCTGGGTGACCACATCAATCATCTCGCCCATCAACTCAAACGACGGTGGGTCGATCACGTTCGCAATGCGTTCTTCTACAGCCAAGCCGGTCGGGGCAATGGTTTGCATGAAGACGCCGCTGTCGGCAATGCGAAACCCATACTCCACGGCGATGCGCTGCAAGGCGGGGTCGCTGCCGAGCAAGTCCGCCAAAGCGCGGGCCCTGGGGCTGGCCGCGACAAACACTTGTTTGTTGAGGATGGTGGGCTGAGGGTAGGCCAAGACCATGTCGGCGCCCAGAGACTTCTTGGCCAAGGCATGGGCCACCATTTGGTACTCGTAAATGAAGGCCAGCGGCGTTTTTCCGGGCCCGAGGGTCAGGTAGTCGTCAAAGTTGCCGTTGACATAGTTTTCTTGGTAACCCTGGCGTTTGAAGAGCTCGGCCAACTGAATCGCCAGGGTGGTGGCGCGGCCACGGTCGCTCACCACATCGCCGTTCAAGGCATAACTCGTCAGTGCCAAATACATGGCGGCCGAATTGCTGCGGCGGATGTCGGTGGTTGACACGAGCACGCTGCGCGAGACGTTGTAGGCCTGTGCGCCTTGCAATTCATTCCACCTTTTTTTGGCCAGCATGAGGTTGGTGAGTTTGGCCATGTCCACCCCATAGGTTCGCTCGCCCGTTTTTTTGGCAATGCCATTGGCCACCAGCACCTGGGCCACCGGTGACCAACTGGCGATGACCAAAGGGGAGTAGAACGGTGAGCTGGGTGTGACCGTGAGACTGGCTTTACGCGCCGCCTCACCAATCTGGTTGCCAGCAACAACACCCGAGGCAAAGAAAAAATCGGGCATGGCGCCAGCGACGACCTTGGACGCCATGTCGCGGCTGCCGACACGGGCCACGCTCACCGGCAGGCGTTTGTCGGCCAAGATTTTTTGCACACGTTCGTCTTTGAAGAAGGCCTCTACATCGACCGAGATCAGACCCTTCAAAGCTTCGGTGGAAGCCACCTCACGCTCTTCAACCGCGCCCTTTTGCTGACGCAAGGCAAAAAACAAAGCTGCGGCGAACAAAGCCAGCAGCACCAAGGTCAGAACAATCTTTTTCAGTTGCGGCATGAATCCTCAACGTGGCAGTGGACAGGGCGGATCATCCCAGTTTTTTGAGTCCGGTTCGGTAGCGCCGCGCATTCTCGACATAGTGGGCCGAGTTGCGCCTCAAACCCTCAATCTGTTCGGGCGTGAGGGTGCGTATCACCTTGGCTGGTGCGCCGACGATGAGGGATCCGTCCGGGTATTCCTTGCCCTCGGTGCACAAGGCACCCGCCCCCACCAAGCAGTTTTTGCCAATCTTGGCGCCATTGAGCACGATGGCCTGGATGCCAATGAGGGAGCCGTCACCCACGGTACAGCCATGCAAAGTGGCCTGGTGGCCGATGGTGACGTCTTCTCCGATGATCACCGGGTAGCCCATGTCGGAGTGCACCACTGCGCCATCCTGCACATTGCTGCCACGGCCAATACGCAGGGGCTCGTTGTCGCCGCGCAGCACTGCGCCAAACCAAACGCTGCTGTCGTCGGCCAACTCCACCAGGCCGATCACTTGCGCGTCGTCGGCCACCCAAGCGGAAGAAGCCACGGTCGGAACGCGGTCGTCAAGTTGATAAATGGCCAAGGTTGGTCTCCTGTCTTTGTAATCGCTGGCAAGCTGATAATTCTACGGATGCCCAATGCTGTTGCCCCTTCTTCTGATTCAACACGCCCTGCGGGCCCCAGTTTGCGCCTGGCCGCGCTGCAGGCGCTGCGCCTGACTGAGCCCGCGGAGAAAGCCTCTGCCGCCCGCGTCTTGTACGAGCTGCGGCACGAACACCAACTGGATGTGCACGAGGTCTGGACCGAGCCCGACGGCGTTCCCGGCCGCCCCGCCTTGCCCCGTTTGGTCTCCCCCAAAGACGTCCCCGCCCGCTCCCCCTTCACACCCGAGGGCCGCGCGGCGCTGCTGCACTCCATCGCCCACATTGAGTTCAACGCCATCAACCTGGCGCTGGACGCGGTGTGGCGTTTCTCCGGCATGCCCGAGGCCTACTACCTTGACTGGCTGCAAGTGGCCAGCGAAGAGGCTTTGCACTTCACACTGCTGCACGAGCATCTGCAAACCCTTGGCGTTCGGTACGGTGACTTCGACGCCCATGATGGCCTGTGGCTGATGACACAAAGTACCGCCAGCGATATCACGGCCCGCATGGCCTTGGTGCCACGCACCCTGGAAGCACGCGGCCTGGACGCCACGCCCCCCATCCAAGCCAAACTGCGCCGCGCGGGTGACCAACGCGCCGTGGACATCTTGGACATCATCCTGCGCGACGAAGTCGGCCATGTGGCCATCGGCAACCACTGGTACCGCTGGCTTTGCGAGCGTGATGGACTGGACGCCGAGGCGCTTTACCCCGAACTGGTCCAACGTTACTTTGCCCCCAAACAAAGGCCGCCGTTCAACTTGGACGCCCGTCGGCGAGCCGGGTTCAGCGAAGCGGAATTGATGGCGCTGCAGGCCCCACCCTGAGTTTGTGCGCAGGGCGGGCCGCTACACTGTTCCGTGTCAAATCCCTTCCAACGTCCCCAACAACGAGGTTTCCCATGACCGCACTTCGCACCCGTGACTTGTTAAAACTGCTAGGCACTTTCGTTCTGGGAGTCGCCTTAGGCGGCTGCGGCAAACAAGATGCGCCGGTGTCACCACCCGCCGCCAGTGCGGCCGCCACCGGAACGGTCACCCCACCCCCCGCCAAGGTCTATGTGGTGGGCACCGACGCTGCATACGCTCCGTTCGAGTCGCAAAACGAAAAGGCGGAAATCGTCGGTTTCGACATCGACGTGGTCAAAGCCATCGCCAAAGAGGCCGGTATTGAAGTCAAATTTGTCAACACGCCATGGGAAGGCATTTTCAACGCCTTGGCACAAGGAGACCGCGACATGGTCGTTTCGGCGGTGACCATCACCGACGAACGCAAGCAAACCATGGATTTCAGCGCGCCCTACTTTGACGCTCAGCAACTGATCGCCGTCAAAGGCAACTCCAAAATCACCCGGTTTGAGGAACTCAAAAAACTCAAAGTCGGCGTGCAAACCGGCACCACCGGCGACGAAGCCGTGACCAAGCTACAGGGAAAAAACAGCAGCAACATCAAACGGTTTGAGTCCACCCCGCTGGCCCTGCAAGAGCTGCAGGCTGGCGGTGTCGATGCCGTCGTCGCCGACAACGGCGTGGTCGTGCACTATGTGGCCAACAACAGCGCCAGCGCCTTTAAAACCGTCAGTGACGCCACTTTTGCGCCCGAGCAATATGGCATCGCCGTGAAGAAGGGCAATGCCGAACTGCTGGGCAAACTCAACCAAGGTTTGGCGGCGATCCAGGCCAACGGTGTTTACAACCAGATTTACACCCAGTACTTCGGCACTCCGCCTGCCAAGGCAGCTGCCGCGGCTGCATCAGCCGCGTCGAAGTGAACCAGCCCTGCGCCCGTTCAGTCGTGGCATTGACCGGATGACACACGCAGACTGAGGCATCGTCATGGACTTGCGCTGGGACATTCTGACGGGCTACCTGCCCTTGTTCGCCCAAGGGCTGTGGACCACCTTGCAGCTGACCGTGGTGGCCATCACCTTGGGCCTGTTGCTCGGCGTGTTGCTGGGCTTGGTGAGCAGTTCACGCGATGCACCGCGACCCAAATCGCCGCTGTTGGCAGCAGGGCTCCAATTGGCGCGAGGCCTCACCCTGGTTTACGTGACCTTCTTTCGTGGCACGCCGCTGTTCGTGCAAATTTTGCTGGTGCACTTCGCGTTGATGCCGCTGCTCATCCATCCCGAAAACGGCTGGCTGTTGGCGGGGGAAGGCGCCCGGGAGTTTCGTCAATCGTATGGGGCGTTTTTTTCGGGTGCCTTGGCCTTGACGCTCAACGCTGGCGCCTACATTTCTGAGATCTTCCGCGCTGGTATTCAGAGCATTCACGGTGGTCAAACCCAAGCAGCCTACAGCTTGGGGCTGAGCCACCCGCAAGCCATGCAAAGCGTGATCTTGCCCCAGGCATTTCGGCGCATGATGCCGGCCTTGGTGAACGAAGGGGTGACCCTGATCAAAGACTCGTCCTTGGTTTCCGCCATCGGCCTGGCAGAGCTCGCGCTGGCCGCACGCACTGTGGCCGGTGCCTACTCGCGGTATTGGGAGCCTTACCTGGCGATCTCGGTGCTGTATTTGGTCTTGACCCTGAGTTTGTCCCTGCTGGCCAAACGGCTGGAGTCCCCTGCGCAGATGCGTGGGCGTTGAGTTTCCAATCGATTCCCGTGCTCAGCCGTAAAAGTAACGCTTCAAGCCCGCGAGAATCATTTCTACGGCGATCGCCGTCAGCACCAAACCCATGAGTTTTTCGGTGGCGGAGACCACAGAATCACCCACCCAGCTGCGAATGCGTTCGCACATCAACAGCACCAAACCCGACACCGCCATGGCCGCAAACAAAGCGGCAATCCAGGTGCCCATGGATTCCGGTTGGCGCGAAGCCAACAACAAAACCGTTGCCATGGCCGAAGGTCCGGCCAACAAGGGAATGGCGAGCGGAAAAATCAGAGGTTCTTTGCCTTCTGGCACACCGTACACACCCGTCGGTTGACTGAAAATCATGCGAATCGCCACCATCAGCAAGATGACACCGCCAGCGACTTCCAGCGAGCGCTCAGACAGGCGCATCACACGCAAGAACGAGTCTCCGAAGTACATGAAAAAGAGCAATACCGCCAACGCGATACCCACTTCGCGCCCCGCCACCCAATGGCGGCGCTGCGCGGGTACTTGCTGCAAGATGGGGATGTAAATCGGCAAACTGCCCAAGGGGTCGAGCACCAAGAGCAGCAAGATGAAAGCGGATAAAAAAGTATGGTCCATGGGCGCGCATTCTCAGCTGAATCCGGCTGAATAACTCACCAAATCCGCGCGCATGGTTATGTGACTTGCGGCACCCCGTCAAACCAAAGGCAATTGACGTACCACGCGCTGCGGATACGGAATCTCCACGCCCATGGTGTTCAGTGTCGCCAACACCGCCATGTTCACATCAGAGCGCACGTTGTTCTGCCCATTTTCCGGATCATCAATCCAAAAAAGAATGCTCAAAGCCAAGCCATCGGCCGCAAACTCACTCAGCAACACTGCGGGCGCTGGATCAGCCAGTACCCGATCCACCTTGGCTACCACCGTCGCCAAGGCCAGTTGCACGGCCGGTAGATCGCAGCCGTAAGCAACTTGCACCTGAGTGGTGATCGATACCTTGGGGTCGGCCAGGGACGAGTTTTCCACGCGCTGTGTGATGAGCATTTCATTTGGAAGAATCGCTTCCCGGCCATTGAGCGCCCGGATCACGGTGTAGCGGGTGCGGATGTCCGAGATGCGGCCTTCAAATCCGTCCACCTTGACCATGTCCCCAATGCGCAGCGAACGTTCGGCCAGGATGACGAATCCACTGACATAGTTGGCGGCAATTTTTTGTAGACCAAATCCCAAACCCACACCAATCGCACCGCCGAGCACACTCAGCGCGGTCAAGTCGATGCCCACCGCCGACAAGCCCAGCATCAGCCCGACGAAAAGCAAAACCGCCCGCACGATGTTGGCGGCAATTTTGCGCAGCGACAGGTCTTCCACCTCGCCTCGGAGCAGTTTTTTCTCGATGGCCGATGCCACCCACAGCGCCAGCACCAGCACCAGACCCGCGGTGAGCAAACCTTCCAT
Source organism: Burkholderiales bacterium (assembly GCA_031431125.1). GTDB lineage: Bacteria > Pseudomonadota > Gammaproteobacteria > Burkholderiales > Burkholderiaceae_C > JANPCX01. Next base: position 31,630 of record JANPCX010000023.1, on the reverse strand, counting down.
CAAGGTTCGTAAATCAATGCGGGTGGCCCCCATTTTCCAGCTCACATCCTCCATCGCTTTGAGGACTAAGGGCAGGATGCCCGTCACCCACAGCACCACTGCACCCCAAGCCATCCAGGACACGGTGCGCTCCATCAAATGCACGGTGCGCGACTGCGGAAAGCTGGCCTTCATGACACGCGCTGACAGGCGAATGACGGCCAGTGACATCAAGATGGGGATGGCCACGTTGAACACCGCCAACTTGGCTGTGCTGAGCAAAACGGCTTTTGCCAGGTAAGCCAAACACAGCGCCATGACGGGAAAGAAAACGCCGTCAAAGATGCGCTGGCCAAACCAAATGGAAGCTTCTGGCCGCTGCCGCCCGCGCAGCAGATAAACGATGGCGTAAGCCACCAGCAGGCAGCCGAACAACATGGCGAACTCCGACCACACCTGAGGCTGGTGAAAGGCTTGCAACAAGTCGTTGAGTTCAGTGGTGCTGATGTTGAGGTTCATGGGCGTTGGAGATGTTTCTGAAAAATTGATGACAGACTGAAGGCCATATCGTTCAGCTCGTCATTCCCGCGAAGGCGGGAATCCAAGCAGTGCGACCGGCTGCATGGACAGCATCTTTGGCTGTCACCGATTGGATTCCCGCCTTCGCGGGAATGACGGTTTTTGATCAGGCGTGGTCGTATCAAGCCACCCCCGCCAGCACCCGCAAATGCGCGGCCACACTGCGCGCCAAGGCGCTCAAGTTGTAGCCCCCTTCTAGGCAGGACACGATGCGGCCTTGCGCATGCATATCGGCCACTTCAACGATACGACGGGTGATCCACTCATAGTCCGCTTCCACCCAACCGAGCTGCGCCAGGTCGTCCTCGCGGTGGGCGTCGAACCCCGCGGATACAAACACCATTTGAGGTTTGAAGCGGTTCAGTGCGGGCAGCCAGTGCTGGGTGATGAGTTCACGCGCTTCGCTGCCTTTGGTGTAGGCGGCCAGCGGCAAGTTCACCATGTTGCGCCCTTTGGACAATTCGCCCTCAAAGGGATACAGCGGGTGCTGAAAGACACTCACCATCAAAATGCGTTCATCCCCCGCGATGATGTCTTCAGTGCCATTGCCGTGGTGCACATCAAAGTCAACAATGGCGACCCGCTGCAAACCATGGCGCTCCAGTGCGTGCCGCGCGGCAATGGCCACATTGTTGAAAAAACAAAATCCCATGCTGCGTTCATGCGTGGCGTGGTGGCCGGGGGGGCGCACGGCGCAAAACGCGTTGTGCACCTCTCCCGCCATCACCGCATCGGTGGCTGCCACCGCTGCACCTGCGGCCCGCATGGCCGCCAGCCAGGTGCCGGTACCAAATACGGTATCGGGGTCGACGGCAATAGGTTGTTCAAACGCCATCACACGCTCCATCAGGGCATGCATGCGCTCCACGTGCTGGCTGCTGTGGGCCAACAGCAAATCGCTCTCGCTGGCCCAAGGCGCATCGCGTCGCAGCAACGCCAGATCCAAGCCAGTCGCAAGAAGGTGGTCTTCAATCGCATCGAGGCGCTGCGGGCATTCGGGGTGTCCACGACCCATGTCGTGCAGTCGGCAATCAGGATGGGAGAAATAGGCCGTTTGAGACATGCTGACAAAGGGAATCAGTTGTTAAGGATGCTCTGCACAACTCCTTGCGGACTGTGGCAGCACGGACTCGGGCGGTCTACGGCGTTGTTTTCCTTGCCAATAGCCAAGCTATTGGCTGCAAAAAACGCCTTGTAGCCCATCCCGATCCGCGCTACCCCAGCCTCGCAAAAGTTATGCAGAGCATCCTAAATTTTCGGTTAACGTTGACGCATGCTGACCCCGACTCGTACAGAATCACCCTCGACACCCACGGTTTGGACCCCACGCCTGGCGCACCTCATTGATCAGGTTAGCACGGTGATTGTGGGCAAACGGGCACAAATTGAAGACAGCGTGGCCTGTTTGCTGGCCGGCGGTCATTTGCTGATTGAAGACGTTCCCGGCGTCGGCAAAACCACCCTGGCCCACGCCTTGGCGACCTCTTTGGGCTTGCAGTTCTCGCGGGTGCAGTTCACCGCCGATTTGATGCCCTCGGACTTGGTGGGGGTGAGCGTCTATGAACGCAGCCGAGAGGAGTTCGTTTTTCACCCGGGGCCGGTGTTCGCCCAAGTGCTGTTGGCCGATGAAATCAACCGCACCGGGCCGAAAACCCAGAGTGCGCTCTTGGAAGCGATGGAAGAACACCAGGTCAGCATTGAAGGACAAACCCGCGCCCTGCCAAAGCCATTTTTCGTGATTGCCACTCAAAACCCCAGTGACCAGTTGGGAACCTACCCTCTGCCAGAAAGCCAACTGGATCGTTTTTTGATGTGCATCACCCTGGGTTACCCCGACGCCAAAAGTGAACGCGAGTTGCTGGCAGGAAGCGATCGCCGCGAAACGGTGGCCAAACTCCAACCGGTGTTGACGCCGGCAGAGTTGCTGCAAGTTCAACAAGCCGTGCTGGCCGTGCATGTGTCCCCCGCCCTGCTGGACTACCTGCAGGCCCTGATCGCCGCCACACGCAGCGGCCAGTGGTTTGTCGAAGGGCTGAGCCCCCGCGCTGGCATTGCGGTGCTGCGTGCTGCCAAAGCCCGCGCCCTCTTGGCTCAGCGTGGGCATGTCGCGCCCGACGACATTCAAGCCATCCTGCCCCAAACCACGGCACACCGGCTGGTACCGGTGAGCGGTGCAGGCAAAGGGCGGGTGGAACAGGTGCGTGCCATGTTGCGGGCGGTGCCCCTGCCTTGAATGCGCAAGGCACTTTGGGCCGCTGGACGGCGCCCTTGCGGGGTCGCTGGAAAACCTGGTGGGATGCGCGGCATGCGCGAACCGACCACCTCGTCCTCACGCAGCGCAATGTTTACATCCTGCCCACCCGCGCCGGCTTCATGTTTGCCATCACCTTGCTCACTTTGCTGCTGGCCTCCATCAACTACCAGCTCAACCTGGGTTATGTGCTGACGTTTTTACTGGCGGGCTCGGCCGTGGTGTCCATGCACATCACCCACGGCAGCTTGCGTGGGTTGCACTTGCACTTGAAGCCCATCACGCCAACATTCGCCGGTCAAAACGCCCCGCTGGAAGTGGTGCTGCAAAACAATGGCCCACCGCGTTACGGCTTGGGGCTGAAGCTCCAAGCCGCAGCCGACACGACGCTGGTCTGGGTGGATGTGCCAGCCCAGGGGCAAACCACGGCCCACCTCGGATGGATGACCGAAAGCCGCGGCCTCCATGCCACGCCGAACCTGACGATTGAAACCCGTTTTCCGCTCGGGCTGTTTCGTGCCTGGTCGGTGTGGCGACCCGCCGCTCGGGTGCTGGTCTACCCCCGGGCAGAACACCCTTGCCCACCACTGCCAACCAGCCAGTCGGTGTCTGTGGCCACCGGGGGCGCACGCAGCAGCGGCGGCAGTGAATTGGAAGGCGTGCGCGCCTACCGGCGCGGAGACGCACTGAAGCTCGTGGTTTGGAAAAAAGCCGCCCAAGCCCAGGCCAGTGGCGGCGATTTGGTGATGCGCGACACCGCATCCACCGCCAGCCAAGAGCTGTTGTTGGAATGGCAGCACACCGGCATCTCGGGCACAGAGGAACGCCTTTCACGCCTGGTCGCTTGGGTGCTCGCGGCAGAATCGACCCCCAACACCAGCACACGCTACGGCTTGACCGCGCAAGGCATCCACTTGCCACCAGACAGCGGGCCCGGGCACCGGGACGCTTGCCTGAGAGCGTTGGCCCTGCACCCATAACACTGCGCCCCGATGAAACTGCAACGACTTTGGCAACCTGCACACCCCGTCTTTTGGATGATGGTGGCCTTCAACGTGCTGTCGTCTGTCTGCGCCTGGGCGCTGCGGGCGGTCGCCCTGCCTTATCCCGTGATGTTGTTCATTGCCCTGGTGGCCCTGGGCAATGTGGCGGGAGGACTTTGGTGTGCTTGGTGCCTGCTGCAGGGCGAATCACCCAAACAGTAGACGCTTGGCCTTTCAGGCCATCGCCACCTTGGCTGCGTCCCGAGCAAGCGCTTCGCGGTTCTCTGATGCGCGGAACCACATGGTGACAAATGTCGCGCTAATGACAATAAAGAGGCTGTACAGCACCGGTATGAGCAGCACCTGTTGCTCCATCTGCCCGCTGAAAGTCAAGGTGACGATGAGCACCGCCAGAGGGCCATTTTGAATTCCAATCTCCAGGCTGATGGTCCGCGAAAGGTTTTTGTTTTGCCGGAAGACACGGGCAAACCAATAGCCAAAGAACATTCCGAAAAGCCCGAGACCGATGCAGGCCACAAACACAGGCCACGGCGTGGACAGCAACAGCTGGTAGTTGCGTGGCACCCAAGACACGACCAAAAACAAGATCACCAACACGCCCAGCATTGAGCCCACCAACTCCACGGTCGCACCCACATTGGGATTGAATTTGCGCAAGAACATGCCGATGACCGTTGGCACCAGCATGATCCCCAGCACCTGTGCCACGTTGGATGCCGGGATGGCAAACTCCCCTTGAACGCCCGCCTGTCCGCTGTAAAAAGAAATCAAGCTCGGCACGACCGCTACTGCGGCCAAAGTGGACACGCTGGTCATCACGATAGACAGCGCCAAAGCCCCCTTGCTGAAGTAGGTGAAGATGTTGGAGGTGGTGCCGCCAGGCATACAACCCATCAAAATCACTCCCACCGCCAATGCGGGAGGCAATCGCAGCAGCATAGCGAGTGCGTAGGCAAGAAAGGGCATGATGCCGTACTGAAAAATCAGTCCGATGATCACGCCCTTGGGTTTGCGAAAAGAAATCAAAAAATCGCGGAAGGTGAGGCTGGCACCCATGCCCAGCATGATGACCATCATCATCACACCCAAGAGTTTGGTTTCAGTATCGGTCAGCATGTTTAGGCTCCCTTCTTCGACGCAAACTCCGCCTTGACTTCAGCCTTCAAGTCTTTGCGCAGCACCTTTCCCACAGGCGTTTTGGGCAGTTCATCCCGCAGCACGATAGATTTCGGAATCTTGTAGTCGGTGAGCAGGGTTTTGCAATGCGCGAGCACCGCGGCAGGTGTGAGTTCGCCGGGATAGTCGGGGTTTTTCACCACATAGGCCCGCACCGCTTCGCCGGTTTTGGCATCGGGAATGCCGACCACAGCCGACTCCAGCACCGCGTCCATCTTGGCCAGCGCATCTTCAATTTCATTCGGGTAGACATTGAAGCCCGAGACCAGCACCATGTCTTTCTTGCGGTCAACAATGTGGAAGTAGCCTTGCTCGTCCATCACAGCCACGTCGCCGGTGTAAAGCCAACCGTCCTTCACTACATTTGCAGTTTCCTCGGGCCGCTGCCAGTAACCCTGCATCATCTGAGGGCCACGCACAATCAACTCCCCGGGTTGCCCCTGGGCCACTGCCACTCCGGCATCGTCCACCAGTCTGACCTCGGTGCCGGGCACCGGAATGCCCACGCTGTTGGGTTTGGCGATGCCGCTGATGGGGTTGAAGGTGACCAAGGGGGAGCACTCGGTCAGCCCGAATCCTTCTGCCACCTTGGTGCCCGTGACGCGCAACCAGCGCGCCGCCACGGCCTCGTGCAAAGCAGTGCCGCCCGCAATCGATGCCTTGAGCGTTTTGGGCGGGAAAGCGCTGAACCACTCTTCGTTCAGCAAACCGTTGAACAGGGTGTTGACGCCTGTGATCCAGGTGATGGGGTAGTTTTCAATGGCACGCTGCAGGTTTTGCACGGGGCGCGGGCTGGGCACGAGGATGTTGCGTGCGCCGATGTCGAAGAAGGCCAGCAAGTTCGCTGTGAAAGCGAAGATGTGATAAAGCGGCAAGGCCGTCAGCACACATTCTTCGCCACCCATTTGGGCGCGCCCCATGGCCAACACCTGGTCCACGTTGGTGAGCAAGTTGGCATGGCTGAGCATGGCCGCTTTGCTCACGCCCGTGGTGCCACCGGTGTACTGCAATGCCGCCAAAGCACTCGGCCCCACACCCTGCCACCACGCGGCCACACCGCCCGCAGGGAGCTTGCTCAATGCGCCTTGGCCGGCAGACAAAGCCTGAGCAAAGCGGTGAACAGGAATGGCCAGTGAGGGCACAGACGGCAGCACCTTGCTCCAAACTTTCTGCACACCACGCACGATGAAATTGGGCACTGCAGGGAACATCTCAGACACACCGGCCAGCACGACATGCTTGATACCGGTTTTCGGCACCACCTCAGCCAGCTTGTCGGCAAACATGTCCACCACCACCAGCACTTTGGCGCCTGAGTCGTTGAACTGGTGAATCATTTCGCTGGGTGTGTAGAGCGGGTTGGTGTTAACCAGCACACAACCGGCCTTGAACACACCCATCGCCACCACCGGGTAAGGCAAGCCGTTGGGCAGTTGCACCGCCACCCTGTCCCCCGCCACCAGCCCACAGCTTTGGCGCAAAAAAGCAGCGAAGGCATCAGAGCGTTGCGCCACCTGGGCATAGGTCAGGCTGCCATTCATGCCATTGCCCACCACACAGGTGAAGGCCTTGCGCTGGGCGTAGCGCTCGCAGGCTGAATGCGCCAAATGCGCCAAGCTCTGGTAACGCGGCGCGGGCAACGCGGGGACGATGTGGTTGCCGTAAGCGGCCTTCCAGGGCATCGCGTCGTAGATTGCAAAGCCTTCGCTCATGCGGCACCTGTGTGTCAGTTTGATGACGGCATTGTCGGCAGTGCTGCACCGCATTGGGGCTGGGTAGAACCCCTATTTCATTCATGTCGAAAGGGATATGTGGACTGATTCCACCACTCCGCTGTGAATACAAGCCCTTTTCATACCGGTGTCATCGGCATCCCACAAGCTCTGGCTTTTTCCTTGAGGCTGCCCATGTCTGTCCTGCCCCACCATGAAGAACTGATGCAACGCATCGAACGTGATTTGCTCGACGGATATGACGAAGCCTTTGAGCTGGAGATGGAAGATCGTGATCTGACGCTTGATGCCGCCAAGACATCCAGCTCAGACCGCGCCACCTACTTCCGCGAACTCTTTCGCATGCAGGCCGAACTCGTCAAGCTGCAAGACTGGATTGCCCACACCAAGCAAAAAGTGGTCATCCTCTTTGAGGGCCGTGATGCCGCCGGCAAAGGCGGGGTGATCAAACGCATCACACAGCGCCTGAACCCACGCGTGTGCCGTGTGGTGGCCCTGCCCGCACCCAACGACCGCGAGCGCACCCAGTGGTACTTCCAGCGTTATGCCAGCCACTTGCCGGCTGCCGGCGAGATGGTGCTGTTCGACCGCAGTTGGTACAACCGCGCTGGGGTGGAGAGGGTGATGGGGTTTTGCTCGGAAGAAGAGTACGAAGAGTTCTACCGCTCCGTGCCCGAGTTCGAGCGCATGTTGGTGCGTTCCGGCATCACACTGTTGAAGTATTGGTTCTCCATCACGGACGAAGAACAGCACTTGCGCTTCTTGGGCCGCATTCACGACCCACTCAAACAGTGGAAACTCAGCCCCATGGACTTGGAATCCCGTCGCCTGTGGGAGGAGTACACCAAGGCCAAAGAAATCATGCTGGAGCGCACCCACATTGCCGAAGCCCCATGGTGGGTGGTGCAGGCGGTGGACAAAAAGAAGGCCAGGCTGAACTGCATCCACCACCTGCTCTCGCAATTCGACTACCGCGAGATCGAGCGCCCAAGCGTGGTACTCCCAGAACGCGTTCGCCACGCAGACTACAGCCGCAACCCCGTTCCCTCCGACATCATCGTTCCAGAGTTGTACTGAGCCTAGATCCGGCAGTTGACCGCTTTCTTCCGCTCGCAACCTCATGTGAACATTGAGATTTCTGTAAACGATGACCATCACCTCTTGGGTGAAAGCGCTACACACCCAAGTGAGCCGTGCTTCGGGGTGCTGGCGGCGTTGCTCCTCCTTGCGGGCATGAGCCCGCAGCGTCGTCACGCCTTGCCACCACCCCGAATCACAGCCCACTCGGGCGTGTCCAAATGCCGGATCTAGGCTGAGCGCACGCCACCGAGGTGACAATGTGCACCTCAAATTCACGGACCGGCCCATGTACCACGGCGAGAGATTCAACAGCTTCACCCATCTGCTCGGCCTGGTGCTGGCAATAGCGGGTGCGGCGGTGCTCATCACCCAATCATCCCTGCATGGAGATGCGTGGAAAGTGGTGGGCTCCAGCATTTTTTCGGCGAGCATGGTGTTGCTCTACGGTGCTTCGTCGCTCTACCACAGCGTGCGCGGCAAAGCCAAAAAGGTGCTGGTGAAATTCGACCACTGCGCCATCTATTTGTTGATCGCTGGCACCTACACACCGTTTGCCTTGGTGACCTTGCGCGGCCCCTGGGGTTGGTCGTTGTTCGGTGTGGTGTGGGGCCTGGCTGTGCTGGGCATCGTCAAAGAACTGTGTTTTGGACGGGATCGTTTTCCTTCCGTGCCGCTGTACTTGGCCATGGGCTGGTTGGCTGTGGTGGCGGCTGTTCCTTTGGTGCGAGAGCTTCCGGGCGCTGGCCTGTCCTGGCTGATTGCAGGTGGTTTGCTCTACACCACGGGCATCCTTTTTTACGCCAACGACGAACGCTGGCGTCATGCCCATGGCATTTGGCATTTGTTTGTACTGGGCGGCACGGTTTGCCACTATGTGGCGGTGCTTCTTTATGTCAGTTGAGCCGCAACGCCGCAACCCGCTGCATGGCATCACGCTCGAGGCCATGCTCAACGCCTTGGTGGCACATTTTGGCTGGCCAGGTTTGGGCGAGCAGATTCAAATTCGCTGCTTCACCTTTGAACCGAGCATCGCCTCCAGCCTGAAGTTCTTACGCAAAACGCCTTGGGCCCGGGAGAAGGTAGAGAGCCTTTACCTCTTCATGCTGCGTGAGCAAGCGCGGGCAACAAAGCTGTAACGCAACGCGGGCCCGCATGCCCACCTACTCAATGGCATCATTGCCTCATGAATGAGCCCGTGTCCAATCCGAAATCCGATCTTCTAAGCCCAGTGAATGCGCCGGACGAGCTGTGGCCCGACTCCCAACCGCCCACTTTGCCGCCCGTCGCCTTGTCGGCAGACGGGCCCAGCACCCTCAGCACCTGGCAATGGTGGCTTCAAGGCCTGCGGGCCAGCGTGCTGCTGGCCCCGCGCATCGGCCAGGCACGGCCCAGTCCAATGCAAGTGCTGTGCGTATTCCTGCTGGTGGTTGCTGCCGAATTGCTTGTCTCCCGCCTGGAGGTGGCAGGCCCAGCCAGTTTTGATGCCCAGTCTTGGCTGATTTACTGGATACCCAGCGCCGCCGCCCTGTGGCTGGCTTGGTGGGCCATGGGCGCACAAGCCCCTGGTGGCTGGTTGGCGGCGTGGTTTGCCTTGTCACTCCCGGCCTACTTGCCTGCGACCTTATTGGCCTATGTGCCTGGCATTTTTTCAGCGCATGCAACCCCGCCTCTTTGGTGGGAAATGTCGTATGGGCCGATGTTGGTGTACGTGATCCTGGTCATCTGGGTGACCGCGTTGTCGGCCCGATTGATCATGCATTTTGTGCGGCCAGTCTGGCGGGTAGCGGTGTTTGTGAGCGTCGCCATGGCCTTGTCTATCGCTGCAACCTGGCAGCTTCCGCATCAGTTCTGGCAACCCGACTATTCCGACACCGAGACAACACAGGTACCCGAAAAGGCTGAGCTACAGCTGAGCCAAGAAACCTTCGAAGCGCAGCAGGCCGTATGGGAAGCGACTGTGGACAGTTTGTTGGACAGCCGCCCCGGCGTTGGCGAGGTCTACGGCCTGGTGTTTGCGCCCTACGCAAGTGAAGATGTGTTCCTGCGTGAAAGCACGCTGGTGGCACAGGTGCTTGCCGAGCGTTTTGACGCCCAGCGCCGCGTGCTGCACCTGGTGAACCATGCCACCACCACGGACAGCCACCCCTGGGCCACGCCTCTGAATTTAAAGCGCGCAATTCAGGCCCTGGCTGAGCGCATGAACGTCGACCGCGACGTGTTGGTCGTCTATCTAACCTCGCACGGTGGCAGCGATTTCAAGCTGGCCTCCGATCACTGGCCCCTGGTCACCGAGCCAGTCACACCGCAGCTGCTGCGTGAAGCCCTCGACGACGCAGGGATTGTTCATCGGGTGATCATGGTCTCGGCCTGCTACAGCGGCGGTTGGGTGCAACCCCTGGCCTCAGACAACACGCTGGTGATGACGGCTGCCGATGCCACCCACACGTCCTATGGCTGTGGCAAGCTGTCGGAGTTGACGTTTTTTGGCCGGGCACTCTTCGACGAGCAACTGCGCAACACCCACTCTTTCGAGCAAGCTTTTGCCAACGCAGTCCCCATCATCAAAGCCCGAGAAATCGAAGCGGGCAAAGCCGACGGATTTTCCAATCCGCAGATATCGGTCGGTGCGCAAACGGCATCGGTTCTGCGTGCGCTGGAAAAGCGGTTGGATGGAATACAAGGCGCGTCGGCAACAAAATAGGCCGAAGTTGGGCACGCACGAGTGGGCTGCGATGCGGAGTGCTGGCAAGGCGGGGCAACGCCGCCTGCGCAGCTCATCGGGTGTGTCGCGCTTTCACCCAAGAGGTGAGCGTTGTCGTGTGAAGAAAACTCAATCTTCGCGTGGTGTTGCGAGCGGAAGTAGGCGGTCAATTGCCGTTTCTAGGTTTATGGATTGAGACCATGAGAAAAACTGTCTGGCGCGTCAATGATCAGGGCGCCAACGCAGACGAAGGCAAGGTTGTCTGGGCACCGTTCAAATCATTGTGGAACACGGCCATGGTTGTCACCGCCGTAGGCCTGGGCCCGCTCTATTTCAGCTGGAGCGCTTTGTTGGTGTTTCTTGTCTTGAGTTACGTCACGCTGTTGTTCGGCCACTCCTTGGGCATGCACCGTCGTTTGATCCACAAAACATTCACCTGCGGCAAGCCCTTGGAGCGTTTCCTGGTGTGGTTGGGTGTGTTGGTGGGCATGGCCGGCCCGTTTGGCATTCTGAAGATTCACGACATCCGGGACTGGGCGCAGCGCCTGCCTTCTTGCCACGATTTTTTCGCCCATCGCCGTGGCCTTTGGATGGACGCGTTCTGGCAGCTTCACTGCGGCTTTCAGTTTGCGAAACCACCCTCATTCACGGTCGAACCCGAGTTTTCGAGCGATCCTTGGTACCGTTTGATGGAGGCAAGCTGGCCGTTGCACCAAATCGCCCTCGCAGCGCTGCTCTACGCGATCGGTGGGCCCAGTTGGGCGGTTTGGGGCGTTGCTGTGCGGGTAGCGGTCAGCGTGACCAGTCATTGGGTGGTGACCTACTTTGCCCACAACCCCGGCCCGGGTCGGTGGTGGGTGCAGGACGCCGCGGTACAGGCGTCCAATCTGCCTGGCTGGGGTTTTCTAACCCATGGCGAGTGTTGGCACAACAACCACCATGCCTACCCGGAATCAGCCCGAATGGGACTAGATCCTGGCCAAATCGATACCGGCTGGTGGGTACTCGTCCGCCTTCAGCGCTGGGGCCTCGTGCAAGAACTCGGACTGCCGAGGAAACCGCATCTGCAACAGGACCTTCTTGCGATTGCTGACGGACGTGTTCGGCAAGAAAAACCACCAGAACGCAGACCCAAGGCACAGATCCGCTGACTCTTCGTGTGGCTGGGTTGCCCGTGCTGAAACAACGGAGAAAACACGGGCGCGGCGCTGCGAGACGCGACGTCCATGCTGTCATTTCTTCCGGTGCTTTACGTCGCAGCAATACTGATGCGTGACTGACCCAGTACAACACGAACATCAGCCATCTCAAGAAAGTGCAACCGTCATGGGCCGTCTCCAACGAGTGTCGAGTTGTTTCGCTTTGACCGCTTTGCTCTATGGCGTCTCGGGCTGTGGCGGCGGGGGCGACAACCAACCGGAGCCGACTCCAGCTCCAGCTCCAGCTCCAGCTCCAGCTCCCAGCGATGCGTTACGCGGGTCAGCCGCCAGCACGACCGCGCAAAGCAGCAGTGGCCCTTGCGCCGACATACAGCCTTTTTACTGGGAGATCGGAAACCAAACAACGGCGCTGGCCAAGGGTTCGGTGAACAAAGCTGGCAACGCCATCACGTACACCGCGGACAGCATGATGGCCATCGCTTCGGCATCCAAATGGCTTTATGGTGCCTATGTGGCCGAACGACGTGGCGGTGCGCTGACAGCACAAGACATTCAGTTCCTCAACTTCCGCAGCGGTTACACCAACTTTTCGTCCTGTGACCCAAACGACACAGTGGCATCCTGTGTGGCCCGAGGCAGCAACGGTGTGCAATCTCCATTCAACGTTGATAAGTTTTTTTACGACGGTGGCCACATGCAGAAACATGCCAGCCTGAATAGCCCGGACATGGGCCTGGGCCTGCTCGACAACGCGGCGCTCGCGCAAGACGTTCGGCGTGTCTTGGGCAACGACATCGAGCTGACCTACTTTCAACCACAGTTGGCGGGCGGCGTGCGCAGTTCGGCGAAAGACTATGCTGCCTTTCTTCGTAAACAGCTCAGCGGCCAACTGAAAATCGCCGCGCTTCTGGGCTCCAACCCGGTGTGCACCAACCCGCTGACTTGCACCAGTGCTCGCGGCACGCCGGTGCCTTCTGACAAAAGCTGGAGCTACTCCATCGGGCATTGGATAGAGAACGACCCCGTCACTGGTGACGGGGCTTTCAGCAGCGCGGGCGCGTTTGGCTTTTACCCTTGGATCGATGCCACCAAGACCTACTACGGCGTCGTGGCTCGTTTTGACGCCCTGGCCAGCGGCAGTGGCAACGAGTCTGCGGTCTGTGGCGCGCGGATACGAAAGGCATGGGTGACTGGGATCGCCCAGTAAGTAGCAGACCAGGGCCTGTTCACACAACGGACAGGCCATGCGTGAGGTCCGGCGGTCGAGATCCTCAGTTGTTCAGCACCTTGCTGCCCTTGATCTTCACCTCGCCGGTCGCCTTGACATTGATCTTGCCGCTGCCCTTGAGCGTGATGTTGCCGCCGCTGATTTCAATGGTGCCGTCTTTTTTCATCACCAAGCTCGCTTGACCGACAACGAGTTTGATCTCGTCGACTGCTTCGATGAGCAACTTCTTCCCCACGGTGATGTGCTGCCCCTTGGCCACCATCACCGCTTGCTGCCCTCCAATGTGGATGGCCTGGTCGGCACCCACGCTGAGGCTGTCGTTGCCGTCAACGCGCTGCGTGCGGTTACCCAAGGTGGAATCACTGACATCGTTCATGAGGAATCCTTTTCGGCGCGGCGCCATTGAAGGGGGTGAAACAAGCCACGTGGCACAGCGGCATCGTAGCAGTGGATGAAACAGATTCCTTGCCTGCCTGCCATCACAAATTGGGTCTGCACATCCAGGGCATCCCTGCCCTGCTCTGCGCCATGGACTGACTGGAACCAAGGTTTTTCTCGGTGCTGTATCTTGCAAGCAATGAAACGCAAAACATTCTTGCTGGCGGGCCTGGGCGCTATGGCCTGGGCGGGGTCTTGCTTGGGCCACAGCCAAGACCGCTCGACGGCCAGCGCGCCCGAGGCCAAAACAAGTGAACTCCCGCCGACCGACACCCTGCTGGTGGACCCGGCGCTTTTCACTTTGGTGCGATTTGACTGGACCGACCCAACACGCAAGCGCAGCGTGCCTGCCCTGCTGTACCTGCCGGCTCGCGCGGAACCTGTAGGCAGCACGCCTTTGGTTGTTTTTTCTCACGGCATGGGCGGTTCCCGAGAAGGCTACACCTATTTGGGTCGCTATTTCGCGGCCCGAGGTTATGCGAGTTTGCATGTGCAGCATGTGGGCAGCGATCGCCAGCTGTGGTTTGGAAATCCGTGGACCTTGGTTTGGCGATTGGAACAGGCGGCCAGCGACAAGGAAGCGCTGAACCGCGTGCAAGACATCGGTTTTGCCCTGGACCAACTTCTCATCAGCGCGCCAGGGGCTGCGGTGGACCTCCAGCGCATCGCCATGGCCGGACACTCTTATGGCGCCAACACCAGCATGCTGTTGGTGGGTGCCAAGGTCGACACTGAAGGACAAACGACGTCATTGCGTGATCCGCGTTTTTCCTCGGCTGTTTTGTTGTCTGCCCCCCCTTTTTATGGGCGCGGCGATCCCGTCAAAATTTTGGCTGGCATCGAAGTGCCGACCTTGCACATCACGTCGACCGGCGACACCATCCAAATCCCCGGGTACCACTCCGGTTACGAAGACCGCGTGGGCTTGTACCAGGCCATCGGGTCACAAAACCGTGCGCCCAAAGTGCTGGCCGTGTTCAAAGACGGCTCACACAGCATGTTCACCGACAGAAGGAACACCGGAGGCCCAACCTTGAACCCACAAGTCAAGTTCGCCACACGCGAATTGGTGCTCGCATTTTTAAGCGGGGTGTATGCGGGGGACACCCTGGCCTTGCAAGCATGGCCAAAACAGTTTGAGGGATTGCTGGCGCAGTTTGAAGCCAACGCCGCAGCATATCCGGCGAAGTGATCGACACGGGATAATGTGCCCATGAACGAACTCTTACCCCGCATTGAACTGGAGAGCGGCACCAACCCCAGCGCCGCAGTGATCTGGATGCACGGCCTGGGCGCCGACGGCAACGACTTTGCGGGCCTGGTGCCTGAACTGGATTTGTCGGGTTGTCGTCCAATTCGGTTTGTCTTCCCACACGCACCGAGCATGCCGGTCACGATCAACGGCGGTTATGTGATGCCCGCCTGGTACGACATTCGCGGCGCCAACTTGGTGCAGCAGCAAGATGCCGAGGGCATTGAGCGCTCGCGACAAGCCATCGTGGCCTTGATTGACAACGAAGTGTCGCGTGGAATTCCCTGCGAACGGATTGTTCTGGCGGGTTTCAGCCAAGGCTGCGCCATGGCATTGCACACGGGACTGCGTTTGCCCCACCGACTGGCCGGGGTGGTGGCGTTGTCGGGCTACCTGCCGCTGGCCGACCGGTTTGCCGCAGAGCGCGACCCTGCCAATGCCGACACCCCCATCTTCATAGCACACGGCACGATGGATCCGGTGGTGGTGTTGGCCCGCGCCGAAGAATCCCACCGGCTGTTGACCGAACATGGTCATGCCGTGCAGTGGCACACCTACCCCATGCCGCACAGCGTGCATCCCAGGGAAATTCAAGACATCAGTGCGTTCTTGCAGTCCGTCTTGAAGGCTTGATGCCCGGGCGATAGACACCGCCTGTAAGAAAGCCCCAGGCCAAGCGACATCTCCAACACCGGGCCACCACGGTCTGTTGTTGGAGATCGTTCATGAAGCATTCCCAAACTGGCGCCCCCTTTTTACGATTCGGCGCCTTCTTGACCTTGGCCGCGCTTTCCTGGGGCTCGCTGCAAGCGGCCAAGGCGGCCACTTGTGAAGCGCGAAGCCCACTGACGGTGGTGCCGGTGGTGGAGCTCTACACCTCGCAAGGTTGCAGCTCCTGTCCACCCGCAGACCAGTGGATATCCAAGCTGCGTGACCAGCCCCAGGCCGTGGCACTGGCCTTTCATGTGAGTTACTGGGACTACCTCGGGTGGAAGGACCGCTTTGCCCAGCCGCAATTCAACCAGCGACAACGTGAGCAACTCTCAGTGAACGGTGCACGCGGGCCCTACACACCGCAGGTGGTGGTCAATGGCCGGGATGCCCCGGGATGGGACCTGGTGCCTGCCCCGACGCTGCTCAGCGCAGCGAACAAACCTGCCGTCGTCTCCCTGCAATTGCAGCGCGAGGGCGCGGCCTACCAAGCCCAGGTGCTGGGTTTGTCCACGACGTCTCCTCGGCTGGCCGCCTATTGGGCCGTGACGGAGGGGCCACAACAAACGGCAGTGAAAGCGGGAGAAAACAAAGGGGAAACCTTGTCCGACGATTTCATCGTTCGAGAGCTGCAGCCCGTCTCCGCTTGGAACGCCGGGCCAGGTCATCAGCAGGTATTGAGCTTCACGCCTGGCACCACCAAACTGGACACCAGCGTGGCTCGGCAAGTTAATTTGGTGGTGATCGACGCTCAAACCGGGCGGCCACTGCAGGCCATCAAGGTGGGGTGTTAACCCTGGTGTCCCATCGCTGGCCCTCAGTCAGCGTCGCTTTGGCCCCAGTAGTCCACCACAGCTCTTTGCAAACGCATCGGGCCAAGTTGGGCCGCAACCTCTTTGTGGTGGGGGTGATGCAGGTAAGCCTCCAGGGCTTCGCGGCTCGAAAACGACGAAACCAGCACCACGTCAGCATTGGACTCTAAACCTTCACTGCGCGCGCCGACGTCAAAGCTGAGCATGCCGGGCACCAACTGAGCACAACTGTCCAGAAGGTCCTTGAAGCGGTCGGCATCTTCGGGGTTGCGCAGCGTCCAGATCACCACATGTTTCAATACTTGGGGCATGGCCTCCTCCGCTTAGCCTTTCATTTTGGCGCGAACGACGATCAGCAGCGCCCCCACCACAGCCACGACGATGCCAACGCCAACCATGGTCTGACCCAGGCCCTCTTGGCGCTGCGAAATAGCCAGACCCGCCACCAAACACAGCAGTCCGCCGTAAATCAGAATCCAAATCCATTTTTCCAATACCTTGGGTTTCACGGTTCACCTCCTGCGCAACAGAGGCTATTGTCTTCGTTGCAACTGGTCACGCTTTACGCGAACCGCCTTTGCCCTGAGAAATACCCCAAAAACTGCTGAGACCCCGCTAAACTTTGTCCCCAGCAGACGGACAAGACGACTCGGTCAGCCAGACGGATTGAACACCTGGTCCGACGTCATTGCCGCACCCCTTCCCCCCTTGTTTCCCCCACCTTCCTCCGCCTTGTCAGCGGGCTGACCCACATGTTTTTTGCCGCATTGAACAGATCACTGCTGCGTTTTATTTTTGCCGTGACAGGTGGGCTGTTGATGTGGGTCATGCCCTTGGCAGCCCATGCGTTTCGCATCGACGAGGCCACCCAAGAGTGGCTTTACCCCGTGCAGCGGGGCGACAACCTGTACACGCTGGCCGAGCGCTTCCTGCAATCCAATGGCGACTGGGCCAAACTCCAGCGCCTGAACCGGGTCGCCAACCCTTACCAGTTGCCGGTCGGTAGCACCTTGCGGATACCGCTGCCCTGGTTGCGAAAAGAACTGACCAGCGCGCATGTCACCCATGTGCGCGGCAGCGTGCAGATGACGCGTGGATCAACGCCCGGGGTGCCGCTGCTGGCGGGCGAGAAGATCAACATGGGCGATGCCCTGCGCACGGGCCCAGAATCCTCCGTCACGGTGCAAATGCTGGATGGCTCTCAGTTGCTGGTGCTGCCCGATTCGGAGTTGAGTTTCCAAACCCTGCTGCTGGTCGGCAAAGGAAAAACGCCACACACCCAGGTGATGTTGCTGCAAGGAGGCGTTGAAACCCAAGTGCAACCGCGCAACGAAGCACTGCGGCGCTACGAAATTAAAACCCCCACGGCCACCTTGGGTGCACGGGGCACTGCTTACCGGGTGCGTTTGCTGGGAAGTTCAACGGGAGATTCTTCGGCCGTCGAGGTCACAGAAGGCCAGGTGGCCGCCACCGTAAAAAAAGAAACCCTGGTCCAGGCGGGCTATGGCCTGGTGCTCGTCCCCGGCACGCCAGTCACCGCACCGACACGTTTGCTCGATGCGCCTGTCCTGCAAACCGATACGCTGCGTCTTGACCGATTGCCCCTACGCGTCGAATGGCCTGGCGTTGCGGGCGCAGTTGGCTACAGAGCCCAAGTTTTCTCAGAGATCGCAGACTCCAAGACGGAGTTGCTGCTGGACACGGTGTTTGCCAGCAACACCGCCCGCTGGTCCGACCTGCCCGATGGGCGCTACCAACTTCGCGTTCGTGCGGTGGACGCGTTGGGTCTAGAGGGACGGGACGCGACCCAAGTTTTGGTCGTCAAAGCCCGTCCAGAGCCACCGGTGCTGCGCGGCCCACGGCCCCAGTCCAAGGCCTATGGCGACCCAACCACCTTGCAGTGGGCGCAGGTGTCCGGGGTAGTGGGCTACCGACTGCAGGTGTTCAAAGACGGGGCTGGGGGCTTGACGGACACTGCACCGCTGGTCGACCAGGTGCTGGTCGACACACCGGTTCATACGCTGCCCTTGTCGCCCGGCCATTACCTGTGGCGCGTGGCCAGCATCCGGGCTGGTGGCGACCAAGGTCCTTTCAGCGATGCGACTTCATTCGAACAACGCCCGGTGCCGGCCAGCCCCACCGCAGAGCCGCCCAAGTTGGACGGAAAAAACCTGGCCCTGAGCTGGCGTGCTTTGTTGCCAGGGCAACAGGTCGAATTGCAACTCGCGCGTGATGCCAGCTTTGAAACGCTGTTGGTGAACGAAAAAACATCGGCGACCGAACTGAACTTGCCAACACCTTCACCGGGCAGCTATTTCTTACGCATGCGCACGCTGGATGCCGACGGCTTCGCGGGGCCCTTTGGTGCACCTCAACAAATTGAGGTTCCCAGATCGTGGCGTTGGCTGTTGATTCCCGCCACATTGCTCCTCTTGGCGCTGTAGCCACCGTTTCATCACTTCGACATGCAGCACCAACAGTGATCAGCCCCACAAAAAACTCACTTCGACGGCTGGCTTGGCTCAGGAAACAAGAGCGCGGGTGGTTGGCTTTGGCCGCTTTGGCCCTCGTTTTGCTGCTCGCCAACAGCAGCGTTTTTGAGCGTGCGTCCAACGCCTACATCGATTCGGTCCTGCGCTGGACCAACCCGCCTTTGCGCCTGGACGATGTGGTGATCATTGACATCGACGACGCCTCCGTGCGTTCGCTGGCAGACCAACTCGGGCCATGGCCTTTTTCGCGCGAGGTCTACGCCCGCCTCATTCGTCAGCTGCGTTCAGCGCCAGCAAGCGCCATCGGCATCAACATGGTGTTCGCCGACGAACGACCTGGCGACCAGGCCTTCGCTTCCGAACTGGCCGCCCCGGGCCCCACCGTGGTGTTGGCCGCAGCGGGCCTGCGTCAAGAAGTGCCCACCGACGCTCAACAAAAGGGGTCGCAAGAGCCCGCCTTCTCTGAGACCGCGGCGCGTTGGCCAAGTTTTGCCCTGCCGGCCAGCAGCGTGCTGGCAACCGACACCCAACAGATGCGAATCGGACTCGTCTCCACGCCCCTGGACAACGACGGTGTTCTGCGCAGGTGGCCATTACTCCACCAAGCCGACGGAATGGTGCTGGACGCCTTCCCATTGGCACTGCTCAAAGCCAGTCAACCGGGCCACCGTGCCGACGGGCTGTTTCCTGACAACAGCGTGCGTTTGATGTGGCCCGCGTCCATCGACAAGCTCAAGCGTTTGCCTTTTGCTTCTGTGGCCAACGAAGCACTGGGTTTGGCCGCGCCCGGACCGATGGCGCAGGCAGTTCGCGGACGCGCGGTGATCGTTGGCACCAGCGCAAGCTGGTCAGATCGGACCATGACCCCCAGCGGGCAGCTCTCGGGCAGTGAAGTATTGGCGGTGGCTTACGCGGCATTGGCGCAAAACGCGATTGCCCACGACGCACCGATGTGGTTGAGCGCGGTCATGCTGTTGATTGCGCTGTGTCCCACCTTGTTCATTGGCGGGCCCTTGCAAAAACGTGTGGGCAAACACGCCACTTACGGGCTTTTGTGTGCGGCCGTTTTGGTTGCAATCAGCGTGTTGGCTTGGCAAGCTTCGTTTTGGGCCAACCCCCTGTCCGGCCTGTCGCTGGTGCTGATCGGTCTTGCACTGGGTCTGTGGCAGCACCAACGCCAGCTTGCACAAGAAAACGCGGCGCTGGCCCAACAGCGTGCGATGGCCGACGCGGCCAACCAGGCCAAGAGTGAGTTCCTCTCCAGCATGAGCCATGAGCTGCGCACGCCTCTGAACGGTGTCATTGGCGCCGCGCAGTTGCTGCAAGACCACGCCACCGACCCTGAGCGGCGCTCCGAGTTGCTGGGCATCATCCGCTCCAGTGGCACGCATTTGCTCGGACTGATCGATTCCATCTTGAACTTGGCGCGTATTGAGGCAGGCGCCATCGAGTTGTTCCACGAGGACTTCGATTTGTTGGACTGTGTGGAGTCCGCCCTGACCACGGCCGCGGTTCCCGCGCGGCTCAAGGGTTTGCATTTGGTGTGCATCTTTGACCGCCAACTGACGAGTTGGCGTTTTGGTGATGCAGCACATTTGCGTCAGATCATCGTGAACCTGGTCGGCAATGCAGTCAAATTTACCCAGCGAGGCCAGGTGGTGGTGCACCTCAAACCGGGACAGGACAAAGGAACGGTGGTGATCGAAGTGGCCGATACCGGCATCGGCATGAACGACGAGGCGCTGCAGCATTTGTTTGAACCCTTCAGGCAAGCGGGCCTCGGGACCATGCGCCGGTTCGGCGGCAGTGGTTTGGGACTGTCGATATGCCGCAAAGTCGTGACCTTGATGGACGGATACATCCATGCCAGCAGTCGCTTGGGCCAAGGCTCCACCTTCACCGTCACAGTCCCATTGCCAAACGGTCGCGGCACCGCGCCGATTGCACCCCAGCTGGACTACCGCGTGGTGTTGGTCGAACCCCACCCCGCCAGCGCCCAAGGCGTGACCGAGATATTGGCCCGCTTGGGCTGTGAGGTGGTGCTTTGCGACAGCGAAGCAGCGTTACGGAACGCGCTCACACAAACCGACGCACACGGCAGACCGCCTTGGGTGCTGATCAGCGATGACAACCACACCATCACCCGGCTGCTGCAAATGACCAGCCAGTGGGCCGAACAAACCATGCATGCCGACCGTGCGATTCGCATGTCGGCCAGCGAATGGCTGCCCATGGACAAAGAGCGCTCCTTTACGCGCTTGCCGCGCAGCGTGATCAAACCAGTGTTCCGCTCCGCCTTGGTCAGCCGCATGGCTGGCGGTGGTGACGCTGCCAGACAGCAAAAACGCGAAGTGGCCCAAGCGGCACGTGCCATGGCGGCACACTGCCAGGTGCTGGTGGTGGAGGACGACCCGGTGAACCAGGCCATCGTCTGCGGCATGCTGGAGAACGCCGGCTACACGGTCACTGTGGCGGACGACGGTGCCTCTGCTTTGAGGCTGTTTGCCGAGGCACGCTACGACCTGGTCTTGATGGACTGGCAACTGCCTGACACCGATGGCCTGGCCGTCACACAACAACTGCGCAGCGGCAGCGCCGGGCAACATGGACAGGTCGTTCCCATCGTGGGCCTGACCGCCAATGCGTTTGCAGATGACAGGATGGCTTGTTTGGCCGCTGGGATGAGCGACTTTCTGAGCAAGCCCGTCGTGGCGGAAGATTTAGTCGCTGCCGTGTCGCGCTGGTCTGTGGCGAGCCCTCGGTCAAAGACGTCGGGCTCTGATTGAGAATGCGGCCCGCCGTCGGCGGGCCACAGCCAGTCAGCGCCAAAGCGCTGCGTGGTCTTGCGCAAATTGTTTGAACGTGATCGGTAGGCGACCCAGCAGGTTGGGCACATCACTGCTGATGTCCGCGGCGTATCCCGCGCTGACGATTTGGTTGAGTGAGCTCATCCAATCCACCATCACGTCGGGCATGCCCCAGTCACTTTTCATGGTGTGGGCTGCTTGATCCACCGAGATGGGCGTGAAGCCAACGGTGTGGCCCACCGCCTGCGACAGGACGTCCACACGCTGCGTATCGGTCAGCGACTCACCGCCAGTCAACGTGTAGGCCTTGCCGGCATGCGCTGCTGGCGCACGCAGAATCAAGGCCGCCACAGCAGCGATGTCACGCACATCCACCAGGCTCTGCGCGGCGTCCGCGCTGGCGGCGTAGACCATGCCGCTCTTGACCAAACCTTGGTAGAAGGTGATGTAGTTCTGCATGAAACCGGCATTGCGCAAAAAGGTGCTGGGAATGCCCGTGTCGGCGATGATTTGATCAATCGTTCCTTGCAACTTGGGCAAAGAGAAGCTGGCATTGGCGTCGGCACCGGCGCCGCTCGAGCGAACAATGTGTTTGACGCCTGCAGCTTGGGCCGCAGCGGCGACATTGCGGGCCAATTGAACTTTGTTCGGCACCAAGGGCAACAGCACAAAGAGCGTGTCTATGCCTTTGAACGCCTGGGTGAGCTGGGCCACGTCGTCAAAACTGGCCTGGCGTGCGGCCTGGCCATGCACTTTGGTTTCGGGCTTGGAGGTCATCACCTCAAAGTCTGCTCCGGTTGACTGAAGTTGCTTGACCAGCGCCGAACCAATCGTGCCGCTTGCGCCTGTGACCAAAATTTTGTTTGCCATGGTGATCTCCAAAAGTGGTGGTTGACGGGAGTCATTGTGCAAATTCAAAGCCCATCCATAAAGACATAATGACTCACATCATTGACAACTGATGGTTGAAGGTAAAAGTCCATGTCATCGCTTCAAACCTCACTCCCCGCACTGCTCAGCGCGGTACAGGCTGCCGACAGCGGCAGCTTCACGGCCGCCTCCAAAGTGTTGAATCTCACCCCTGCTGCAGTCAGCAAGAACATCGCAGCCCTCGAAGCCATGCTGCAAGTTCGGCTCTTCAACCGCACCACACGGCAGCTGTCGTTGACGGATGAAGGCCGCGCCTTCGTGGACCAGGCGCGCAGCGGCTTGGCAATGCTGGAGGCGGCGACCGTCTCAGCGACTCAAGGGTTGCAAGCGCAGGGCTTGGTGCGAGTGAACTGCGCCGTCGGGTTTGGCAGGCGTTATGTCCTGCCCCTACTGCCAATGTTCTACGCCGCCCATCCCAAGGTTCAAGTGGAATTGAGTTTGAACGACCAAACCGTCGACCTGGTGGCTGAAGGTTTCGATGTGGGCATACGCGGTGGTCTGCAACCGCCCGAGGGCATGGTGGCCCGCAAGTTGTGCGACCTGGAATCCGCGTTGGTGGCCAGCCCCACTTACCTGAAAGCCCGTGGCGTGCCCAAACACTTCACCGACTTGGCCTCGCACGACTTGTTGCGCCTGAAGTTTCATTCTGGGCGACTGGCTCCTTGGCTGTTCAAAGAGAAAGGGAAAATCGTCGCATTGGATGCGCCCGCCAAACTGCTGATTTCAGACCCGGAGATCATCGTCGACGCGGCGTTGATGCACATGGGCATTGCGCGCACGGGACGTTTGCACGCCGTGGAGGCGCTGCAAAAAGGGAAACTGGTGGAGGTGCTGCCGAAACAGCACCACGGTGACAGTGGCAGCATCGCCATGTTCTACCCCCACCGAGCGGGCATACCACCTCGGGTGCGGGTGCTGGTGGATTTTTTGTGGGAGCACCTGACGGCGCTGTTCGCGCTGAAAAAATGAGGCCGCTTGAAACCCGGGGCTCACACGCCCAACCACTCTTTCTGTGTGTTCACATCCGCCCTGAGCTGGGCTGGCGTGCCTTCAAAAACGATGCGGCCATGGCCCATCACCAAGCAGCGACTGGACACTTGCAAAGCAATGGAGAGTTTTTGCTCCACCAGCAGCACCGCCACACCTGCATCGCGCACCGTGGTCACGAAATGCGCCACTTGTTCAACCAAGGCGGGCGCCAAACCTTCCGTCGGTTCGTCGACCAGCACCAAATCCGGATCACCCATCATCGTTCGGCACAAGGTGAGCATTTGTTGTTCACCGCCAGACAGATGACCGGCCGCGGTGTGCAGCCTTTCTTTCAAGCGCGGAAACAAACCCAAGAGCAGGTCCATGGACCAGCGTCCGCGCGTGCGCCGGCCGGGTTTGCTGCCCAGCAGCAGGTTTTGCTCTACCGTCAGCGAAGGAAACACCTCGCGGTTTTCAGGCACATACCCGAGTCCCAGCTGGGCTCTTTCGTAAGGCCGAAAACCAGCGCTGTTCTGACCGCGCCAAACCACCTCGCCGCGTGAATCGACCAAGCCCATGACAGCACGCAGCAAGGTGCTGCGGCCCGAGCCATTGCGCCCGAGCAAACACACCACTTCACCGTTTTGCACTTGCAAGTTCAAGCCCTGCAGCACTTGGCTTGCGCCATAAAAAGCCGAGAGCGCACGCACTTCCAGAAGGGCTGTCATGCCGAGTCCGCCTGCAAGGGTGCCAGCGCCCCCAGGTAGGCCGCCTGCACGCGCGCATCGGCGCGCACACGGGCCGCGGTGTCAAAGGCGATCAATTCGCCGTCCACCAGAACGGCCACCCGGTCGGCGAGGTCAAACACCACACCCATGTCATGTTCCACCATCAGCAAAGTTTTGCCCTCGGTGAGTTGACGGATCAAGGCGATGAAGTGGACCGTCTCGGCTTGGCTCATGCCCGCAGTCGGCTCATCCAGCAGCACCACGGGCGAGCCCCCTACCGTGGCCAAGCCCAACTCCAAGGCGCGTTGGTTGGCGTAGCTGAGCTCTCCGGCCACCTGGTCCGCCCACGAGGACAAGCCCAGTTGTTCCAGCATGCGCTGTGCCCGTTCATTGGCGCGGCGGCATTGCGACAAACGCCGCCAAAAAGCGTAGCCCGTGTTTTCCGACCACAGCGCCGCACAGCGCAGGTTGTCAAACACCGACAACCCTTTGAGCACACTGCTGACTTGAAAACTGCGCGACAAACCCAAACGATGCACTTGTTCCGGTAGCAGTCGCTCAATCCGCGTCGCGTGTGTTCCGGGAGTTTGCAAGACGATCTCTCCAGCGTCGGGGGCCAGCAAGCCGCTGATGAGGTTGAACAAGGTGGTCTTGCCCGCGCCATTGGGGCCGATCAGGGCCACACGTTCACCTTGGCGCAAGGACAGACTCACCCCCCGCACGATAGAGGCGTTGCCCAAGCGTTTGTGGACTTGGTTCAGCGACAGCACGACCGCGGGGTCAACAGCCGATGCGGCCTTCATCGCTTGGACTCCAGCAGCAGCTCTTTGCTTCTAGAGCCGCGGCGCGACAGCCACCACAGACCACCGCCCGCCACCAGTAGCAACACCGCCATCCACCAATGCGCGGCTTGCTGCACGTCCAGCAGCACACCCAAAAACATCAAGCGGCTGCCAACCACCGAACCCCATTGCAGGTGGTAAACCATTTCCACCAGCGCGGCGAAACCGAGCACGGCCAGGGCGCCCGCCAACACGCCCAGGGCTCGCCAGGGCCGCTGGAGGCTGGGCCACCAACCTGCGGGTCGGCGCAAAGCACGCAGGGCACCGACGACACCGCCTGGGAAAAACATCACCACCAACAGAAAGAGCAGGCCCAGGTACAAGAGCCAAGCCCGCGTCCAAGACGACAGCAACACCGTGCTGCACACCATCAACACCGCGCCCACCATGGGTCCGACAAAACTGCCGCTGCCGCCCACCACAGTGAAAATTAAATAGGCACCCGACCGCGCGGTGCTCACCACCTCGGCGGTGACGATCTCGAACAACAAGGCAGACAAACCACCCGCCACCCCCGCGAAAAAACCAGCGATGACAAACGCGGTGTAGCGGATGCGGTGGGCGCTGTAACCCATGAAGGCCACGCGCTCTGCGTTGTCACGCACCGCATTAAGCAACCGCCCCAGCGGCGTTTGGGTGAAGGCGAACATGGCCAAGGCGGCGACAAAGGTGTAGGCCGCTACAAGACAGTACAGCTGCCACCCCGACGCGAAATTCACCCCCACCACCGGCTGGCCGACGACGCGGTTGCCGGAGATGCCCGCCTCGCCGCCAAACACATCGGGAAACATCAGCACGGCCGCAAAAGCCAGTTCCGCCAAGCCCAGCGAGATCATCGCAAAGGGCATGCCGCTGTGGCGCGTGCTGAACCAGCCGAGCAATGCAGCCACCGCCATGCCGGCCAATCCACCCACCAAGGGCAACAAACTCACCGGCACAGCGAACGCACCCGCCGACACCTGGTTCAACACATGAATGGCCATGTAGGCACCGGCGCCGCTGTAGACGGCATGGCCAAAACTCAACATGCCGCCTTGGCCGTACAGCAGGTTGTAGGACAGGCAGGCGATCATCGTGATGCCGATCTGCGACAGCACCGACAAACCCAAACCACTGCTGAAGAACCGGGGCGCCGCGAGCAACACCACAGCAAAAACCATCCAAGGCCACACCAGCGCACGCGAAGTCATGCCCACGCCTTTTGGCCCCATAGCCCCTGAGGCCGCCAAACCAAGACCAGCACCATCAACAAATAAGGCAACACCGGCGCCAGTTGAGATGCACTGAGTTGCAAGAGCTTGTTCTGCAGGGCCTGGGTCGACAAACTGCCCCCCCACAGAGCCGCCACGGCCGACACCATGCTCCCCAAGGACTGGTCCCAAGAAATCGCCAAGGTTTGCAAGCAACCAATCAAGATCGAGGCCACAAAAGCGCCCCGCAGCGAGCCCACACCGCCCACGACCACCACCACAAAAACCACCGCCCCCACGCTGGCCGCCATGGCGGGTTCGGTGATGAAGGTGCTGCCACCGATCACGCCCGCCATGCCCGCCAGTGCGCAGCCTGCGCCAAAGAGCAGCATGAAGACACGCGGCACGTTGTGCCCCAGGGCCTCCACCATCTGCGGATGGGTCAGTGCCGCACGCACCACGAGTCCCAGCCTGGAAGTGGTGAGCACCAGCCAGATCACGATCAGCATGAACACAGCCACCACCATCATGAAAGCACGTGTCGCCGGAAAGGTGGAGCACACCGTGTGGACTAACGCCGCGCACCAACCTGCTGGCGCAGCGCCCCAGAAAAACTGCCATGACCCCGACGACAACTGGGCCCAGGTCAACGCCGGCCCTTGCAGCCAGGCCGGCGGCCCAAATGGCACTGCGGTGCGGCCCCAAACCAGCTGAACCACTTCAAGGATCAAGTAGGCCAAACCAAACGTCACCAGTAACTCAGGCACATGGCCCATGCGGTGCACCCGGCGCAACACCAGCCTTTCAAACGCAGCGCCCAACAAACCCACAATTACCGGGGCCACGAGCAAGGCCACCAGGAATCCAGCTGGCTGGGCGATGGCGTAACCGATATAAGCACCCAACATGTAGAAGCTGGCGTGAGCGAAATTGAGCACGCCCATCATGCTGAAAATCAGCGTGAGTCCGCTGCTGAGCATGAAGAGCAAAAGGCCATAAGACAGGCCATTGAGCAGGGACAGAAGGAACAGCTCCATCAGCGGCTGGCATTCAAGATCTTGGTCATGAGGCCGCGTTTGTAGCAGACCCCGGCAAGGGGCTGAAAAATCACCCGGGACGTTTCATCTGACAACTGGTGGGCGTGCTGGCCACATAGGCGTCATAACGCCGCAGCGGCACAAAGGTCATGCCTGTGTTCTCAGCACTGTAGGGATGGGCCGTTGTGGCCGGATTCCACAGCAGCATGTAGAGCGGCTGCTGCAGCTGGTGGTCGCTGCGGCGCATGTCCACCTCGCCATTGAAACTTTTGAACCTCATGCCCGACAAGGCCGCCGCCACTTTGACCGGATCGGTCGAGCCTGCGCGCTGCATGGCCTGGGTAAGCCCATTGAACAGGTGCAAGATGGAATGGGTGTACATGTCGTCGTTGAAACGCGCCTTGAACTCCTTCATCCATGCCTGAAGTTCGCCGCCCATGTTGTAGTGGGAATAAACCACCGAATACACCCGACCCGCACCGGTCGTGCCCAGCGCGGTCGGGGTGCCGGTGACATTGGCGTAGTAGGTGTAGAACTTGCCGGTGTAGTTGGCTTCTTGGGCGGCCTTGATCAGCAAGGACAAGTCAGAACCCCAGTTGCCCGTGATCACGGCATCAGCCCCCGAGGCTTTGATCTTGGCCACATAGGGCGCGAAGTCACGCACCTGGGCCAGGGAATGCAATTCCTCCCCCACCACTTTCACGTCGGGGCGCTTTTGGGCCAGCATGTCTTTGGCATACCGCGCCACCTGATGGCCGTGCGAATAATTTTGATTGATGAGGTAGACGGACCGCAGCTCGGGCTGGTCCTTCATGTAACTCGTCATCACCTCCATCTTCATCGAGGTATCGGCATCAAAACGAAAGTGCCAGTGGCTGCACTTGCCGTTGGTGAGGTCGGGATCGACCGCTGAATGGTTGAGCAGCAGCACCTCCTTGCCGGGGTTTCTGTCGTTGTGTTTGTTGATGGCCTCCAGCAAGGCCCCCGCCACCGCCGATCCATTGCCCTGCACGATGTAGCGTATGCCTTGGTCGGTGGCAGCCTTCAAGGCATTCAGGCTTTCTGCGGGGCTGAGTTTGTTGTCAAAGGTCACCAAGTCAAACCTCACCCCAGCAGGGTTGCCGAGGTTGGCCTTTTCGGCTGCAAACTGGAAAGTTTTGAGTTGGTTGGCCCCGACCGGGCCCATCAGACCCGACAGTGGATCGATCCAGGCCAGCTTCACCACCTGGCCGCGCGTGGGACTCTGCGCCCAGACGGCAGGGGTCCACAACACGAAGACCAAGCAACAAACCTGCGCCATCCAACCCAATCTGGTGGCGACTTTCTGGCTTGATTGCGCGTTCATTGGATTCTCCTAGCGACAAGACGTCAGCACGTAACGGTAACCAAAGCCCGCGCTTTTGGGCAGAGGGCTTGCGCGGATGGACCGGCCTTGTCCGGGCCATCCACAGGTTTATCTGGCTCTGGCTACACTGACCCCATGAACGCCCCCAGCCCACCCGCGGCCCAAGCCCTGCCCGAGTTGCAATACACCCATCGTTTTGCCAACTTAGGCAGTCGTTTTTATACCGAATTGCCCGCACAGGGCCTGCCCGACCCGCATTGGGTGGCCACCAGCCCCTCGTGCGCTGAATTGCTCGGTTGGTCGCAAGACTGGACGCAAAACAGCGGCGCACTCGAGGTCTTCAGCGGTGGGGCCCTGTGGCCCGGCATGCGGCCCCTGGCCAGCGTGTACAGCGGCCACCAGTTTGGCCAATGGGCCGGCCAGTTGGGTGACGGGCGTGCGCTGTGGCTGGGTGAAGTCCAAACGCCCAGCGGCCCGATGGAGCTGCAGCTCAAAGGCTCAGGCCTGACCCCCTACTCCCGCATGGGGGATGGCCGGGCCGTGTTGCGCTCGTCGATTCGCGAGTTCTTGTGCTCCGAGGCCATGTTTGGCCTTGGCATTCCCACCACGCGGGCGCTGTGCATCACGGGCTCGGCCTTGCCGGTGCGCCGCGAGACCGTGGAAACGGCCGCCATCGTCACACGTGTGGCCAGCAGCTTCATCCGTTTCGGACACTTCGAGCATTTCTCCTACAGCGAACCCCAGCGCCAGCCCCCGGTTGAGCTCAAAGCGCTGGCAGACTTTGTGATCCAAAATTTCTATCCGCACTGCGCTGAAGAACCGAACCCCTGCGCGTCGCTGCTGCAAGAGGTGGTTCACCGCACCGCCGACTTGATGGCGCACTGGCAGGCCGTCGGTTTTTGCCATGGCGTGATGAACACCGACAACATGTCCATCCTTGGGCTGACCATGGACTACGGTCCCTTTGGTTTCTTGGACGCCTATGTGCCCGGCCACATTTGCAACCACTCCGACACCCAAGGCCGCTACGCCTACAACCAGCAACCGCAAATTGGGCTGTGGAATTTGTACGCACTCGGACAAGCCTTGATGCCCCTCATAGGCGAAAGCGACCAAGCTTTGGCGGCCCTCGAGACTTACAAAACCGCCTTCCCCGAAGCGATGGCGCGGCAGTGGCGCGCCAAACTCGGCCTGCAAACCCAGCGTCCGGACGATCAACAATTGGCCGACAACTGGCTCGCCTTGCTGGCCCAAAGCCGGGTCGACTTCACCCTGGCCTGGCGCTGGCTGGCCGAATTCAACATCGAAACCGGACAGGCCCATAGTCTGCAAGACCATTTTCTAGACCGCGCTGCTTTCAAAGCCTGGTGCGAGCGTTACCAGCAACGTTTGCAGCATGAACACAGCATCGATGCCGAGCGCGCCATGCGCATGAACGCACACAACCCCTGTTATGTGCTGCGCAACCACTTGGCTGAAGTGGCCATCCGCCAAGCGCAGGCAGGCGATTTCAGCGAAATTGATCGATTGCGTCAGGTTTTAGCCCGTCCCTGCGACGAACAAGCTGCCTATGCGGGTTATGCCGCCCTGCCCCCGGATTGGGCCCACCACATTGAAGTGTCCTGCTCATCATGAACAAAGCCGAAAAAACCTACCCCGTTTCCAAATCGGAACAAGAGTGGCGCGAGTTACTCGACGACACCCAGTACGCGGTGGCACGCGAAGCCGCCACCGAACGCGCCTTCAGTGGACGTTACTGGGACCACTGGCAAGCCGGCCACTACAACTGCGTGGGCTGCGGCACCCCGCTATTTGAGTCCGGCACCAAATTCGACGCCGGTTGTGGCTGGCCGAGCTACTGGCGGCCGGTCAACAGCGAGGTCATCGAACGCATTGTCGACCGCAGCCACGGCATGGTGCGAGTGGAGGTGCGCTGCAACCAATGCGGCTCCCACCTGGGCCATGTCTTTGAAGACGGCCCGGCCCCCACAGGCGAGCGGTTTTGCATCAACTCGGCGGCGATCGACTTCAAGCAAAATCCCTGATTCGGCGCACTTGGGTGGTTTTCGAGGACGCGAGACAATCGCACCTTGACCCAACGCGCACAACACGACCTGTGACCCCATGAAATTGCTTTTTGATCTGCTGCCGCTCTTGATGTTTTTCGGCAGCTATAAGTACGCCAAGGCGCATGAAGAATGGGCGTCCAGTTTTGCCACGCAGTACCTCGGCGGCATCGTCTCGGGCGGCGTGGTCGGCCCCAAAGAAGCGCCCATGGTGCTGGCCACCGTGGTCATCATCCTGGTCACCTGTTTGCAAGTGGCCTATTTGCTGGCACGCGGCCGCAAGGTGGACACCATGTTGTGGGTGGTGCTGCTGCTTGCCATCGTATTTGGTGGTGCCACCATTTGGTTTCACGACCCGACCTTCATCAAGTGGAAGTTCAGCATCGTGAACTGGGCCATGGGGCTGGCCTTCTGGCTGGGACCGGTGCTCTTCGGTGCCAATCTGCTGAAAAAAATGATGGGCGAACAAATTCGACTGCCCGACCCCATTTGGCACCGTTTGAACCTGGCCT
Source organism: Burkholderiales bacterium (assembly GCA_031431125.1). Classification (GTDB taxonomy): domain Bacteria; phylum Pseudomonadota; class Gammaproteobacteria; order Burkholderiales; family Burkholderiaceae_C; genus JANPCX01. The sequence goes on along the minus strand of JANPCX010000023.1, from coordinate 608 downwards.
GGGTGGTGTTCTTCATGGTCATCGGCGCTTTGAACATTTATTTCGCCTACAACTTTTCCGAAAACACGTGGCTGGACATCAAGTTTTATGGCGGCCTGGGTGCCACCCTGTTGTTCACCGTGGCCCAAGGTTTTTACATGAGCAAACATGTATTGCCTGATGCGCAAGAGGCTGTGGTCAAGCAGTCATGACCGTCACGGCAGCCCAAGTCCAAGATTGTTTGCAGCAAGCGCTGCAGCCGGCTGAACTGCTGGTGCAAGACGACAGCCACTTGCATGCAGGCCATGCGGGTGCCAAAGAGGGGCGGCACTTCAGCGTTCAAGTCGTGAGCAGTCGCTTCAAAGGCATGACGCGGCTGGGGCGGCACCGCCTCGTTTATGATTCGCTGTCTCAACTGATGAGCCAGGGCATTCATGCGCTGGCCATTGAGGCGCGTGCGCCACATGAGCTACCCAAGGGTTGAAGCCAGGAGTCTGCGCGGTAGAAGGTGTCGAAGCGAAACGTGCGAAAACCGAGGACAGTTTGGTAGCACCGACAAGCCCAGGGCAGGCCCCTGGGCGCAGGAGGCGATACCAAAATGGACCGGTTTCTCGCGCGTTGCAGCCGAC
>JANPCX010000022.1:0-2360 GCA_031431125.1 Burkholderiales bacterium | reverse complement strand
GCCGCCCTTGGCAAAGGGGCAGATCAAGTCGATCACCTTGATGCCGGTTTCCAGCAGTTCCTGGCTGGGGCTGAGCTCGTCATAAGCCGGCGCTTTGCGGTGGATGACGGCGGTCAGCGTCTGGTCGACCGGACCACGTTCGTCGATGGGCGAACCCAGCACGTCCATGATGCGGCCCAGTGTGGCCTTGCCCACCGGCACCGTGATGCCGGCGCCGGTGTTCTTCACCATCAGACCACGGCGCAGGCCGTCGGAGCTGCCCAGCGCGATGGTGCGCACCACGCCGTCGCCCAGCTGCTGCTGCACTTCCAGTGTGAGCGCGGTGCCTTCGAGCTTCAGCGCGTCATAGATGCTGGGCATGGCGTTGCGCGGGAACTCAACGTCCACCACGGCGCCGATGCACTGGACGATCTTGCCCATGGATTGGGTGTTCGACATGTCAGTCTTCCTTCAAACAATGTTCGTGAATGCTGTGGGTAGGCGGGGCACAAACCGAGGCCGGTTCAGCCACTGATCGCGGCAGCGCCGCTGACGATCTCGGACAGTTCCTTGGTGATCGCCGCCTGACGGGTTTTGTTGTAGATGAGCTTGAGCTCACCGATCAGCGTGCCGGCGTTGTCGGTGGCGGCTTTCATCGCCACCATGCGGGCCGACTGTTCGCTGGCCATGTTCTCGGCCACCGCCTGATAAACCAGCGCCTCGATGTAGCGCGTGAGCAGGTCGTCGATGACGGTGGGCGCATCGGGCTCGTAGATGTAGTCCCAGCCGTACTGCGTTTTTTCGGCGGCACTTTGTTCCAGCCGCGCAGCGCTCAAAGGCAGGAGCGGCTCGACCATCGGCTCTTGTTTCATGGTGTTGATGAAACGCGTGTAGCACAGGTACACGGCGTCCAGCTTGCCGGCGACAAACGCGTCCAGCATCACCTTGACCGGGCCGATCAATTTTTCCAGCTGCGGTGCGTCGCCCAGCTGAGTGGCCTGGCTCAACACCGTGGCGCCAATGCGGTTCAAAAACCCCAAGCCCTTGTTGCCGATGGCCACCGTCATGATGGCGCCGCCCGCGCTTTGCACGTCCTTCATCTTGTTGGTGACGGCGCGCAGCACGTTGGTGTTCAAACCACCGCACAAACCTTTGTCGCTGGTGATGACGATGAAGCCCACGGCCTTGGTGGCGCCACCGGACTTGGCCACGTCGCGCATGTACGGGCTTTTGTATTCCGGGTTGGCGCCAGCCAGGTGCGCCGTGATGTTGCGAATCTTGTCCGAGTAGGGCCGCGCCGCGCGCATTCGCTCCTGCGCCTTGCGCATCTTGCTCACCGAAACCATTTCCATGGCCTTGGTGATCTTCTTGGTGTTTTCCACCGACTTGATCTTGCCGCGTATCTCTTTACCGACCGCCATGGTCTTTCTCCTGCAGGACCTGGGTGGGCTTTAAGCGAACGACTTCTTGAACGCAGCGATGGCGTTGCCCAGTTCTTCCTCGGCCGCTTTGTCCATGGCTTTGTCTTTGTCCAGTTTGTCCAAGAGCGGCTTGTGGCTGCTCTTCAGGTGCTGGTGCAAGCCATGTTCAAACGCCAACACTTTTTTGGTGTCAATGCTGTCCACATAACCCTTGTTCACCGCGTACAGCGTGGCGGCCATCAAGCTGATGGGCAGCGGGCTGTACTGCGGCTGCTTCAGCACTTCCATCACGCGCGCGCCGCGGTCCAACTGCTTGCGCGTGGCGGCGTCCAGGTCAGATGCAAACTGCGCAAATGCGGCCAGTTCGCGGTACTGCGCCAGGTCGGTACGGATACCGCCAGACAAGCCCTTGATGAGCTTGGTCTGCGCCGCACTGCCCACCCGCGACACCGAAATACCGGCGTTGATGGCGGGGCGGATGCCGGCGTTGAAAAGGCTGGTTTCCAGGAAGATCTGGCCGTCAGTGATCGAGATCACGTTGGTCGGCACAAACGCGGACACGTCACCGGCTTGGGTTTCGATGATGGGCAGTGCGGTCAACGAACCGGTACGGCCTTTGACTTCGCCTTTGGTGAAGGCTTCGACATAGTCGGCGTTCACCCGTGCGGCACGCTCCAGCAAGCGGCTGTGCAGATAAAACACGTCGCCGGGATAAGCCTCGCGGCCCGGCGGGCGGCGCAGCAGAAGCGAGACCTGGCGATACGCCACCGCCTGCTTGGACAGGTCGTCGTAAATGATCAACGCGTCCTGGCCGCGATCGCGGAAGTACTCACCCATGGTGCAGCCTGAGTAAGCGCTGACGTATTGCATCGCAGCAGACTCAGAAGCAGTAGCCGCAACAACAATGGTATATTCCATCGCGCCAGCTTGCTCAAGTGAACGAACAATGTTTTTAACGCT
>JANPCX010000021.1:0-131568 GCA_031431125.1 Burkholderiales bacterium | reverse complement strand
GTCGAAGCGAAACGTGCGAAAACCGAGGACAGTTTGGTAGCACCGACAAGCCCAGGGCAGGCCCCTGGGCGCAGGAGGCGATACCAAAATGGACCGGTTTCTCGCGCGTTGCAGCCGACGTCCTTCTGCCGCGCAGACTCCTAGAGGGCATCAAACCATGCCGTGGCGCCGACCACGGCGACTGGTCTCGCCTTGAGCCACAATTCCGGGCCATCACTTCTGTCCTGTCCATGAGCCCTCCGTCCCCCTTGCTTGAACTCGCCGGTAAACACCTGGTGTTGGGCCTCACAGGCGGCATCGCCTGTTACAAGGCCGCTGAACTCACACGTGCTTTGGTCAAAGCCGGCGCTACCGTGCAAGTTGTCATGACGGCGGCGGCAGAGCAGTTCATCACGCCTGTGACCTTGCAGGCGCTGTCCAACCGCACCGTGTACAGCAGCCAATGGGACTCGCGCGAGCCCAACAACATGGCCCACATCAATCTCACGCGAGATGCAGACGCTGTACTCATCGCACCGGCCAGCGCCGATTTCATGGCTAAGTTGTTGCACGGGCGGGCCGACGATTTGCTCAGCCTCTTGTGCCTGGCGCGGCCGCTGTCGACTTGCCCTTTGCTCTTGGCGCCCGCCATGAACCGGGAAATGTGGGAGCACCCAGCAACCCAGCGCAATGTGGCCCAGCTGCAGGCGGACGGCTGCACCGTGCTGGGCCCTGGCCACGGCGATCAAGCCTGTGGCGAGGTGGGCGATGGCCGCATGTTGGAGCCACTGGAGCTGCTGGACGAGATGGTGGCTTTCTTCCAGCCAAAAATTCTTCAGGGGCAACACTGGTTGATCACCGCGGGCCCCACCTTTGAGCCAATAGACCCGGTGCGCGGCATCACCAACCGTTCCAGCGGCAAGATGGGTTTTGCCATCGCTCGGGCTGCGCAAGAAGCGGGGGCCGAGGTCACCTTGGTCGCTGGGCCCGTGCACCTGCCCACCCCACGCGGTGTCCGCCGGATAGACGTACAGACCGCGCAACAAATGCTCAGCGCCGTCGCAGCGTCGGCCGCCCAAAGTCAGGTCTTTGTGGCCACTGCGGCGGTGGCCGATTGGCGGCCCGCCAATTTGTCCGACCACAAAATCAAAAAGAACGGCAGCAAGGTGGCACCCACGTTTGAGCTGACCGAGAACCCTGACATTCTGGCCAGCGTCTCACTCGCAGCGAATCCTCCCTATTGCGTGGGTTTTGCGGCCGAGAGCCACGACCTGCTCAAACACGCCCGCGAAAAACTGGAGCGCAAGCGGCTGCCCTTGGTGGTGGGCAATCTCGGCCCCGCCACCTTTGGGCAAGACGACAACTCGCTGACCTTGGTGGATGCCCAAGGCCACCGCGAATTGCCGCGCGCCGACAAACTCACTTTGGCACGTCAACTGATTGCTGACATCGCCCGCCGATTGACCATTTCTTCCAACAAACCGACATGACCACGATTGATGTGAAAGTCCTCGACCCCCGCCTGGCCGAGCGTTTTGACGAACTGCAACCGCGTTACGCCACCCCCGGCAGTGCGGGCTTGGATTTGCGGGCCTGCCTAGAAAAAGCCTTGGTGCTGGAGCCGGGCAAGACCGTGCTTATTCCCACCGGTTTGTCGATTCACATTGGTGATCCCAAGCTCGCCGCCGTGATCCTGCCGCGCTCAGGTTTGGGCCACAAACATGGCATCGTGCTGGGAAATTTGGTGGGCCTGATCGATTCCGACTACCAAGGCCCTTTGATGGTGAGCTGCTGGAACCGCAGCGATGCACCCTTCACCATTGAACCCATGGAGCGCATTGCCCAACTCGTCATCCTGCCCGTGGTGCAGGCGCAATTCAGGCGGGTTGAAGAGTTTGGTGCTTCGCAGCGCGGCGAGGGTGGGTTTGGGTCGACCGGGCGTTGACGGTTTGCATCAACGCATCAGGTGCTTCAGTGCAAATGGGGTGAACCCGGCGCTGTGGCCAGCACCGTCAGTGCAGGTTCGGCCACGCTGCCCACGCTGATCTCTTCTTCCGTGGCTTCGCGCACATCGCGCACCGTCAAGTCCAAACGCAACGCCACACCGGCCAAGGGATGGTTGCCGTCCAACACCACATGGGCGGGATAGACCTCAGTGACGGTGTAGACGGCGTCAGCGGGCAGGTCAGGGGTTTGAGTGCCTTCTGGGACACCATCAAACTGCATGCCGGGCTCAACACCATCGGGAAACAGCGTGCGGGCTTCAAAAAAAACCAACTCGGGGTTGTAGTCACCGAAGGCGTGTTCGGGCTCCAAGTGCAACTGGGTTTGAAAGCCGACCTCTTGGTCGATGAGCACCTCTTCGACTTTGGCCAATAAATCGCCGCCACCGACAAAAAACTCCACCGGATCGGCGAGTTCATCAATCAAGGTGCCATGGGCATCTTCAAGTCGCCAGGTCAGGCTGACGACGCAGGGGTTTTGTATCAACATGTCGTCATGATAAAGCGCCTCGATGGTCTGCTCGTCCATGCGGCCAAGCGTGACAATCACCGCATGCCCAAGAACATCAAACCAGATCAAGTCCGTCCGCTGCTTGGCGGACTGTCCGCGCAAAGTTTCATGCGTAAACATTGGCAGAAAAAGCCGCTGCTGATTCGCCAGGCCGTCCCGCAGGCCTCGCACGTTTTAAGTCGAACGGCTTTGTTCGACATGGCCAGCCAAGACAGTGTGGAGTCCCGGCTCATCCAACACACCGCCAAGCGCTGGAAACTCTCCCATGGGCCTTTCACCGGACGCCAGTTGCCCAGCCTGAAAACAAAGGCTTGGACCCTGCTGGTGCAAGGCGTGGACTTGCACTGCCCTGCGGCACATGCACTGTTGCAACAGTTTCGTTTCGTTCCAGAAGCCCGGTTGGATGATGTGATGGTGTCCTACGCCTCAGATCAAGGCGGGGTGGGGCCGCACTTTGATTCCTATGACGTGTTTTTGCTGCAACTGCACGGCCGCCGTCGCTGGCGCATTGGGCGGCTGCAAAACCCGGAACTGCAAACGAATGTGCCACTCAAGATCCTCGCCCACTTTGAGTTTGAGCAGGAGTGGATATTGGAGCCTGGTGACATGCTCTACCTGCCACCGCGCTGGGCCCATGACGGGCAGGCCATAGGCGAGTGCATGACAGCCTCGATCGGATTTCGATCCGCCTCCAAGGCCGAGTTCGCGCGCGAGGTCATCAAACGCAGTTTGGATGCGCTGGAAGACGAAGCACTGGATTCGGCTTCGCCCGAACAAATGGCGCTGTACCGTGATCCATTGCAAAGCGCCACGGCAACGCCCGGCGCCATTCCCGCACAGATGCAAGATTTCGCTCGAGACGCCGTGGCTGAGTTCTTGGCCGATGCAAAAGGCCTTCACTGCAGCTTGGGTGAATGGCTCAGCGAACCCAAACCCTCAGTATGGTTTGATGAAGGCTGCGCCCTACGCAAAAACCTCCCTTTGTTCCTGGATGCACGCAGCCGAATGCTCTATGACCGAGGGCACATCTACATCAACGGCGAGTCCTACCGCGCTGGAGGCGGTGATGCTCGCCTGCTCAGGTGTTTGGCGGATCAGCGTGCCTTGACCGCTGCACAAGCCCAGAAGCTCAGTGAAGAGGCTTGGGATTTGGTAAAAGACTGGGCGCAAGCGGGTTGGTTGAATCAAAGCCAGGCCGCAATTTCAGGAGACGAACCATGAACTCTGACAAACCACTGGCCAACGATGCTCAAAAAAAATACCGCTTGATCGAATCTCAGCGGGAATTCGAGGACGCACTGCGTGAGGCATTCGCGATGATTGCAACGCAGGGTTGTCGCGAGGTATTGATCAGCGATACCGACTTTGCCAATTGGCCGCTGAGTGATCGGCAGGTGGGGGACTCGCTCGAGCAGTGGTCCATGTCCCACCGCAAGATGACGGTGCTGGCGCTCCACTACGACGAAGTCACTCGTCGCCACGCACGCTGGGTTCAATGGCGCCGTCAGTGGGCGCATATCGTGGACTGCCGTGTGGTGGACGACTTTGATGCCAAAGAGGTACCGACCTTGTTGCTGGCCCCTGGATTGGTCGTGGTGCGCTTGGTCCCCGGGGACACGGTCCGTGGCAGCATTTCCACTGATTTGGGTGACATTGAGCGCGCGCGTGAGCTGGTTGATGCAATTACGCAACGTTCTCAAGAGGGATTTCCTGCCAGCACCCTGGGTTTGTAATCAGTGTGGTGGGTGATACTAGGGAACACCCGAGGACGGCAGTCTATAATCAGCGGCTCGCAAAAGCGTGGCGAAAGCCGAGTTAGCTCGTGCGGCTGTCGTAGAAAAAAGTACCGAAAAAGTACCGATCAAGGTACTGGGACCTTCAGCCTGCGGGCCAGTCCCAAATGACCACTAATTGTTTGACCCTAAGACTTGAGGACAAGTATGAAAACATCGATTCTGTTGGCTTCCATGGTGGCTGCTCTGGCCCTGACCGCTTGCGGTAAAAAGGAAGAAATCGTGGCTCCTGCTGTGAACGCTGCTGCTTCGGCTGCCGCTGCTATGGCGGCTCCAATGGCTGCTGCAGCATCTGATGCTGCAGCTGCTGCAACGTCCATGGCCGCTTCTGCTGGTGATGCAGCAGCTTCCGCTGTGGCCGCTGGTGCTTCTGCCGCCGCTGGTGCTGCAGTCGACGCTGCCAAAGACGCCGCTGCCAAGGCTGCTGACATGGCCAAAGACGCTGCTGGTAAAGCAGCTGACGCAGTGAAGAAGTAATTCTTTTCACGCGAAAAAAAGCCGCCCCTAGGGGCGGCTTTTTTATTGGGTTGGATGAGTCGTGGCAACTGAGCCTAGATCCGGCAGTTGACCGCTTTCCTCCGTTTGCAACCCCATATGCGCATTGATATTTCTACACACGAAGCCCATCACCTCTTGGGTGAAAGCGCTACACACCCGATTGAGCCGCGCTTCGGGGTGCTGTGCGGGCATGAGCCGTTCGCACCTGTGCGCCCTCGGTGCTCACCGTCGTCGCCCTTGCAGGGCTCACCCACGCGTGCAAGCGTGGGTCGTTCCGCAGGCGGACGGCAGGCCGTCCGAAAACGAAGTTTCGACAAAGCCCTGCTACACCCTGGCCACCACCCCGAATCACAGCCCACTCGGGCGCGTCCAACTGCTGGATCTAGGCTTACTTGAGTTCATCCACCAAAAATCCAACGATGCGTTTTCCGACATCACCGGTGCTGTCGTTCCCTTGAGCGGGCAATACGGCCACGACACTTCGATCGCCGTCGGCTTTTACGGTGACCCGATATCGTGACAGCGTGGTTTTGTCGTTGTCAGTTTTGCCAAAAGAAAAAACGCGGCTCAGCAGTCCGGGTTCGTCTTTCTTTTTGGCAGATGGATCGACATAACGGACAAAGTAGGTGCCCTGCGAGCGGTCACGGTCTTCCACTGTGAAGCCGCTGCGATCCAATGCCAATCCGACGCGGCGCCAAGCACGGTCAAACCCTTCGTCCATTTGCAGGCTGGGAGTGCCCGCGCCTTCAATCGCACGCGCTTTGGCAAGGGGCGTTGTGCCTGTGGTCACCGCCACTTTGGCCTGTTCCTCTTTAGCACCCAGTTTGACCATCAGGCGTTGCAAGAATTCGGCCTCAAGCTGGGGATCGGCTGGCCGAGGCTGCCAAATCGTGCTGTCCTTTTGTGTATTGCTGAAAACCTCGACCAAACCACGGTGGCTGATAAAAACCTCTGTGCCTGTGGGCGTGCGTTCAACGCGGGTTCTGAATTTGTCACGCTCTCCGGTGGAGTAGAGCGAATCAAAAACCCGTCCTATGGTTTGACGAATGACGTCTTGCGGCAACTTGGCACGGTTCTCAGCCCATTCGGTTTCCATCACACCAAATTCGGCTTGGTCTGTGATCAATACGAAACCACGCTCAGCCCAAAAAGTTTGCAACTGCGGCCACAATTTTTCTGCTGGCAAAGGGGTGCTCAGCCAGCGCTGGTTGCCCGATCGCTCAATCCGCATGTCAGTAACAGCCATGGCAGGCGAGGCGGTGGTGCCTGCGCCCACATTCACTGTGGCCACGACATTGCTGCTGGGTTGCGCCACAGCGGCGGGGGCTTGAAACGCATTCGCGCTGACGGCGCCAGATGATGGTTGGTAGCGTGGGTCGCGGGCCAGTTGTGTGAGGTCAGGTGGAATCTCTAAGCCTGCACTCTTTTTCCCTCCGCTTGTTTTGTAATCGACCTTGTCGCCGCCTACCAAGTTCTCGATGGTGGAACATCCCATCAATTGGCTTGCCACAGCCAATGCGGCTGCGATGGGCAATAACTTGGCGCGCACATCGCGGCCTGTGTGTTTTTTGGACCGGGTTGAAAGAATCACAGAGCGTGTCTCCAAAGGGAGGGAGAAAAAGGCCGACGCACGAGGAATGCGCGGAAGGTCGTTGTGGTGGGGCGGTTTGCGAATCAAAGCACGCCAGCGTCGCGAAGTGCCTGGTCCACGACAGTCTGTCCAGCGGTCGACAGCGGTGTGATGGGCAGGCGCAGCACATTGCGGCAGCGGCCCATTCGAGACAAGGCCCATTTTGTCGGCGCAGGGCTGGGTTCCACAAACAGTTGTTTGTGCAGCGGCAACAGCTTGAAGTGCAGGGCCGTGGCTTCGCGAACACGGCCTTCCATGGCGGCCACACACAGCTCGTGCATCAAACGCGGTGCGACGTTGGCGGTGACGCTGACATTGCCGTGACCACCGAGCAGCATCAAAGCCACTGCGGTCGGGTCGTCACCCGAGTAAACCGAGAATCCTTTAGGTGCGTGCTTGATCAGCGAGCAAGCGCGTTCAATGTTGCCGCTGGCCTCTTTGATGCCGACGATGCCAGGCACTTGGGCGAGCCGAAGCGTTGTTTCCACCGACATGTCGGCGACCGTGCGGCCTGGCACGTTGTAAAGCACCATGGGAATGTCCACCGCTTCGGCAATGGCCTTGAAGTGCTGGTAGATGCCTTCTTGCGATGGTTTGTTGTAGTAGGGAACGACAGACAAACTGCAGGTGGCGCCGACTTTTTTGGCGAACTGTGAAAGCTCAATCGCCTCGCGCGTTGAGTTGGCACCGGTGCCTGCCATGATGGGCACACGCCCTTTGGCATGCTCGACCGCCACGCGAATGATCTCGCGGTGTTCTTCGACATCGACTGTGGGGGACTCGCCGGTGGTGCCGACGACGCCAATGCAGTCCGTGCCTTCTGTGACGTGCCAGTCGACGAGTTGGCGCAGACCATCGAAGTCGATGCTGCCGTCTTCCAACATGGGCGTGACCAAGGCCACAGTACTTCCAGTAATCGGTGTCATGAATTTTTTCCCAGCGATGCGCTCATTTTAGCCACCCACACACCAGCGTCTGACCCACCGCTTCAAAAGCAGTTCCACAGCTGGGTTGCCAGCGCCAGCGCCATGTTGGGCTGAAGGTAGGTGAAAAACACCAAAGCCAAGGCCAAACTGGCGGCACTCCACAGCAATAGACGACGTGCGGAGGGTTTACGCATGGCTGCTAAGTGTGTCGAAGCGCGGCGTTAGGCTCAACGCGCCAACCCTGCGTTGGGAAGACGAACGATGGCGGTTTCTTTCACCGGCAAATTCACCAAGGCAGCGAGAACGCCCAAGCCGATGGCAATCCACCATACGACGTCGTAGCTGCCGGTACTGTCGTAGAGCTTGCCCCCCAACCACACGCCCATGAAGCTGCCCATTTGATGGCTCAAGAATACGAAACCGCCAAGCATGGAGAGGTACTGCACGCCAAATACCTGGGCCACGATGGCGTTGGTTGGCGGCACGGTGGACAGCCACAACACACCCATCACGGCGGAGAAAATGTAAACACTCCACGGTGTCAATGGCAGCCACAAGAACAGCACGATGGCCACCGAGCGCAAAGCGTAAATGGTGGACAAAATTAAACGCTTGGGCAGGTGTTGCCCGAGGCTTCCCGACAGATAAGTGCCCACCACATTGAACAGGCCAATCAATGCCAGGGCGGTGGTGGCGACGTCGGGTGACAGGCCGTGGTCTTTCAAGTAGCTCGGCATGTGCACGCCGATGAACACCACTTGAAAGCCGCAAACAAAGTAGCCTGCCATCAACAACTGAAAACTCGGGTAGCTGAAAGCCTCGCGCAGGGCCTGGGAAATGCTTTGCTGAAATCCGGTGACGGCCGTTTTTGCCGGTTCACGCAAGCCCCAAGCCAGAGGAATGATGGCCAGGGACAAGCAGCCCAAGATGATGAGTGCGTTTTGCCAGCCGAAGTCGCTGATGAGCCAGTTCTCCACCGGCACCATCAAAAACTGGCCAAACGAGCCTGCTGCAGCGGCCACGCCCATGGCCCAGCTGCGTTTTTCTGGCGCCACATTGCGTGCCAGCACGCCATAGATGACGGCGTAGGTGGTGCCTGACTGCGCCATGCCGATCAAGAGCCCCGCACTGCCCGTGAAGGCCAGGCCCGAGGTGGCCAGGGCCATCAAGACCAAACCCATGGCGTACAGCAGGGCCCCGCCGATCAGCACCCGGAACGCGCCAAACCGGTCGGCCAGCATGCCTGCGAATGGCCCCGCCACGCCCCAGGCCAGGTTTTGCACGGCCATGGCAAAAGCAAAGGTTTCCCGCGTCCAGCCGCGTTCCATGGTGATGGGCTGCAGCCACAAACCAAAGCCGTGCCGTATGCCCATGGACAGGGTGACGATGGCCGCACCGCAGAGCAGCACTTGGGTCATCGACAAGGTGGGCGCGGCTGCGGTGGACACGGCTTTTTGCATGGGCGCACTGTAGTTCAAAGCCGAGGCGGCTGCATGCGGCTGCCTACAATGCGCGCCCATGGCCAGTTCAAGCAAATCCAATTCATCCAAAACCGAGGCCCAGTATGGGGAAGCCTCGATCCGCGTCCTCAAAGGCCTGGAGCCCGTCAAGCAGCGCCCGGGCATGTACACCCGCACCGACAACCCGCTGCACATCATCCAAGAGGTGATCGACAACGCGGCCGACGAAGCCTTGGCGGGGCAGGGCAAACGCATTGATGTGACGGTGCATGCCGACGGATCCGTCAGCGTCCATGACGATGGGCGCGGCATTCCCTTTGGCCTGCACCCGGAAGAAAAAGTGCCGGTGGTTGAAATTGTCTTCACCCGTTTGCATGCCGGTGGCAAGTTCGACAAAGGCGCAGGTGGCGCCTACAGCTTTTCGGGCGGCCTGCACGGCGTCGGCGTGAGCGTGACGAATGCGCTGTCCAAGCGGCTGGAGGTGTCGGTCTGGCGTGAGCATCAGGTCGCGACGCTGACTTTCTCGGGTGGCGATGTGATCGAGCCCTTGAGCCTGCGCAAACAAGCCGCTGGCGACCGCAAATCAGGCACCACCGTGCGCGCGTGGCCCGATGCCAAGTATTTCGAGAGTGCCGAGTTTCCCAAAGCCGAGCTGACGCATTTGCTGCGCAGCAAAGCGGTGCTGATGCCCGGTGTCAACGTGTCCCTCACTTTTGAGAAAACGGGTGAGGTGCAGCAGTGGCTGTTCAAAGGGGGTCTGCGCGACTATTTGATGCAGACCTTGACCGCCGACCCTGTGATCCCTCTCTTTGAAGGCGAACACTACGCCACCGGCCAAGAGACCGAAGATGTGGCTGAAGGCGAGGGCGCTGCTTGGTGTGTGGCCTTCACCGAAGACGGCTCACCGATGCGCGAAAGTTATGTGAACCTGATTCCCACCGTGGCCGGTGGCACGCACGAATCGGGTTTGAAGGACGGCCTTTTTGGTGCCATCAAAGCCTTCATCGACATGCACAGCCTCTTGCCCAAGGGCGTGAAGCTGATGCCGGAAGACGTGTTCTCGCGTGCCAGTTTTGTGCTCTCGGCCAAGGTGCTGGACCCGCAGTTCCAAGGCCAAATCAAAGAGCGCCTGAACAGCCGCGACGCGCTGCGTTTGGTGTCCATGGCGGTCAAGCCGCCGCTGGAGTTGTGGCTGAACCAGCATGTGGATTTGGGCAAAAAGTTGGCCGACTTGGTCATCAAACAAGCCCAAACGCGCCAGCGTGCCAGCCAAAAAGTAGAAAAACGCAAAGGCTCGGGCGTGGCCGTTTTGCCGGGCAAACTCACCGACTGCGAAAGCCGCGACCTGAACTTGAACGAGATTTTTCTGGTCGAAGGTGACTCCGCCGGTGGCAGCGCCAAGATGGGGCGCAACAAAGAAACCCAGGCCGTCTTGCCCCTGCGCGGCAAGGTACTCAACGCCTGGGAGGTGGAGAAAGACCGCCTCTTTGCCAACAATGAAATCCACGACATTGCGGTGGCCTTAGGGGTTGATCCCCACGGGCCAAACGACGTGGTGGACTTGGGCAGCCTGCGTTATGGCAAGGTCTGCATCTTGAGCGACGCTGACGTGGACGGCTCCCACATCCAAGTGCTGTTGCTCACCCTCTTCTTCCGCCATTTTCCCAAGCTGATTGAAGCTGGCCACATCTACATTGCCAAGCCGCCGCTGTTCCGCGTGGACGCGCCTGCGCGCGGAAAAAAGCCAGCCGCGAAAATTTACGCGCTCGACGACGGCGAGCTGCACGCCACCTTGGACAAACTGCGCAAAGAAGGCGCACGCGAAGGCAGCTGGAGCATCGGCCGCTTCAAAGGTCTGGGTGAAATGAACGCCGGGCAATTGTGGGAAACCACGCTCAATCCCGAAACCCGGCGGTTGCTGAAAGTGGAGTTCGCGGCTTTGGGGTTTGATGCCACCACCTCATCGTTGACCAAACTCATGGGCAAGGGTGAGGCCCAGGCCAGGCGAGACCTGATGGAGTTGCACGGGGACGCGGTGGAAGTCGATGTTTGATGCGCCCGCCTCGTTGACGCAAGTTCGGCTGCGCCCGACCATGTTGTCCGACCTGGACTTCGTGGTGTCTGTGGAACAAGACCCGGCCAACTTGCCCTTCATCACACCTTGGGAGCGCACCCAGCACGAAGGCGCGGTGCGTTTTCCTGACTTTCGCCACTTCATCATTGAAGCGGGGCAGGACTATGCGAGCACCGGGTTTGTGATCCTGCAAGGTTGCCGCAACCCCCACCATTCGGTGGAACTCAAACGCATCGTGCTGCAGCACAAGGGCCACGGCCTTGGGCGCACCTGTGTTCGCCTGCTCACCCGCATGGCGTTTGAAGACCTGGGCGCACACCGTTTTTGGTTGGATGTGAAGTCGCGCAATGCACGCGCCCAGGCGCTTTACCGCAGCGAAGGTTTTGTAGAAGAAGGGCGTTTGCGCGAAAGTGTGCTCACGCCCGAGGGCTATGACAGTTTGATCGTCATGTCCGTGCTGAAGATGGAATACGAAGCACGCGCCAGCGTGCAGGTTTGATTTGAACGACCATGACCCCGACTCTTTTCGACAACCCTGACAACGAAGTCGCCCTCTCGGCCTACGCTGAACGCGCCTACCTGGAATACGCCCTGAGCGTGGTCAAAGGCCGCGCTTTGCCCGATGTGTGTGATGGCCAAAAGCCAGTGCAGCGACGCATCCTGTTCGCGATGGAGCGGCTGGGCCTGGCCTACACCAACAGCTCCACCGCCAGCGGCCCCAAGCCCGTGAAAAGCGCGCGTGTGGTCGGCGATGTGATCGGCAAGTACCACCCGCACGGCGACACCGCCGCTTACGACGCCCTGGTGCGCATGGCGCAAGATTTTTCGCAGCGTTACCCGCTGATCGACGGGCAAGGCAACTTTGGTTCCCGTGATGGGGATGGCGCGGCCGCCATGCGTTACACCGAAGCGCGCCTGGCGCCAATCACCCGTTTGTTACTCGATGAACTCGACGAAGGCACGGTCAATTTCGTGCCCAACTACGAGGGCTCGTTTGACGAGCCCAAACAACTGCCAGCGCGCCTGCCTTTCGTCTTGCTCAATGGTGCCAGCGGCATCGCCGTGGGGTTGGCCACCGAGGTGCCTTCGCACAATTTGCGCGAGGTGGCATCCGCCTGCGTGGCCCTCATTCGCAATGAAAAACTCGCGGATGAAGAACTCTTTGCCTTGATCCCCGGCCCTGACTATCCCGGCGGCGGGCAAATCATCAGTCCGGCAGCAGACATTCAATCCGCCTACCAAAGCGGCCGCGGCAGCCTCAAAGTGCGCGCGCGCTGGAAGATTGAAGACCTGGCCCGCGGCCAGTGGCAGTTGGTGGTCACCGAATTGCCCACCGGCACCAGTACACAAAAAGTGCTGGAAGAAATTGAAGAGCTGACCAACCCGAAAGTAAAAACCGGCAAGAAGGCCCTGACGGCAGAACAAGTGCAGCTCAAAGCCACTGTATTGGGTGTGCTCGATGCGGTGCGGGATGAGAGCGGCAAAGAAGCGGCCGTGCGTTTGGTGTTTGAACCCAAAACCAGCCGCATAGAACAGCAAGACCTCATCACCAACTTGCTGGCCCACACCAGCTTGGAAACGTCGAGTTCCATCAACCTGACCATGGTGGGCCTGGATGGCCGCCCAACGCAAAAAAGCCTGCGTCAAATGCTTCAAGAGTGGATCGCCTTCCGTTTGGACACGGTGCAGCGGCGCACGCAGCACAGGCTCGACAAAGTGCTGGCCCGTATCCATGTGCTGGAAGGGCGTCAGCTCGTTTTGCTGAACATTGATGAAGTCATCCGCATCATTCGCCAGGCCGACGAGCCCAAGGCCGCCTTGATCGAACGCTTCAAGCTCACGACCATCCAGGCCGACGACATTCTGGAAATTCGCCTGCGTCAACTGGCGCGGCTGGAAGCCATCAAGATTGAGCAAGAGCTCAAAGAGCTGCGCGTCGAGCAAGGCAAGCTGGAAGACATCCTGAACAACCCCAGCAGCTTGAAGCGCACCGTCATCAAAGAGATCGAGGCGGACAGCAAACAGTTTGGCGACGAACGCCGCACCTTGATTCAAACCGAGAAAAAGTCGGTGGTCGAGATCAAGGTGGTGGACGAGCCTGTCACCGTGGTGGTCAGCATGAAGGGCTGGGTGCGCTCGCTCAAAGGCCATGAAATCGCTGCCGACAGTTTGCAGTTCAAATCTGGCGATGCCCTTTACGGCACCTTTGCCTGTCGCAGCGTGGATCCGCTCTTGGTGTTTGGCAGCAATGGCCGCGTGTATTCGGTGGCGGTGAGTCTGCTGCCCGGCGGGCGTGGTGACGGCCAGCCCATCACCACGCTGATTGATTTGGAAACCGGCACCCAGCCCTCCCACTACCTCGCAGGCCAAGCCGAACAAACCGTGCTGTTGGCAGGGACCGGAGGCTATGGTTTGTTGGCGCGACTCTGCGACTTGGTTTCGCGCCAGCGTGGTGGCAAGAGTTTCCTCACCCTCGAACCCGAAGAAAAACTCCTCCCGCCAGTGAGCGCCGATGTGGGCGCCCTGGTCGCCTGTTTGTCCCTGTCTGGTCGCCTCTTGGTGTTCCCACGCCAGGAACTCAAACTGCAATCCAATGGTGGACGTGGTTTGACCTTGATGGATCTGGAGCCGAAAGATGCTTTGGTGAGCGTGGCCGTGTTTGCGCAGTCATTGCAGGTGTTGGGCACGGGGCGTGGCGGTAAAAACAAAGACGAAACGCTGCGCACTGCCACTCTGGTGGCCTACCAGGGCAGACGCGCTCGCAAAGGCAAAGTGCTCGACGTGGGCTTGAAACCGCAGCGTGTGTTGCCGGGGTGAGCAAAGCAAGGCACGCCGTCATTCCCGCGACAGCGGGAATCCAGGGCCTGTGGCAAATGGCGCGCACCGGTTCACTGGCAACCACTGCTTGGATTCCCGCTTTCGCGGGAATGATGGTTTTGGAGCAAGACGCGTGACGGCGCGCAAGCCGTGAATGCACGCAAAGCCCCATTCCCAGCGCCAATCGGCGAAAATCCCCGGATGACCGCACACCTCACCCCCGACACTGCCGCCACGGCGAGCACCGCACCCAAGATCGGATTCGTCTCCTTGGGCTGCCCCAAAGCCCTCACCGACTCCGAACTCATCCTGACCCAGCTCAGTGCCGAGGGTTACCAAACCAGCAAGACGTTTGCGGGGGCCGACCTCGTCATCGTCAACACCTGCGGTTTCATTGACGACGCCGTGAAAGAAAGCCTGGACACCATAGGCGAAGCCTTGGCAGCCAACGGCAAAGTCATCGTCACCGGTTGTTTGGGTGCCAAAGCGGGCGAGGGCGGTGGCAACCTGGTGCGGCAAATGCACCCCAGCGTGCTGGCCGTGACCGGCCCCCATGCCACGCAAGAGGTGATGGACGCGGTGCATTTGCATGTGCCCAAACCGCACGACCCCTTCATCGATTTGGTACCGGCTGCGTTTTCCAAGGTTGGCATCAAACTCACGCCCAAACATTACGCCTACTTGAAAATCAGCGAAGGCTGCAACCACCGCTGCACCTTTTGCATCATCCCCAGCATGCGCGGCGACTTGGTGTCGCGCCCGATTGGTGATGTGCTCGGCGAAGCCCAGCGTTTGTTTGAATCCGGCGTGAAAGAGCTGCTCGTCATCAGCCAAGACACGAGTGCCTACGGCGTGGACGTGAAGTACCGCACCGGCTTTTGGGACGGAAAACCCGTCAAAACCCGCATGCTGGACTTGTGCGAAAAACTCGGTGACATCGCCGCACAACATGGCGCCTGGGTGCGCCTGCATTACGTCTACCCCTATCCGCATGTGGACGAGCTGCTGCCTTTGATGGCAGAGGGAAAAATCCTGCCTTACCTCGACGTGCCGTTGCAGCACGCCCACCCCGACGTGCTCAAGCGCATGAAACGCCCCGCCAGCGGCGAGCGCAATATGGAGCGTCTCTTGCGCTGGCGCGAGGTGTGCCCGCAAATCGTGGTGCGCAGTACCTTCATCGCGGGCTTTCCTGGCGAGACGGAAAGCGAATTTGAGTACCTGCTCGACTTCATGCGCGAAGCCCAAATCGACCGCGCTGGTTGTTTCGCCTACTCGCCCGTCGAAGGTGCCACGGCCAATGCGTTGGAAGGTGCCGTGCCCGCAGAAGTGCGCGAGGAACGCCGCGCCCGTTTCATGGCGGTGGCCGAAGAAATTTCCACCGCCAAACTGCGCCAGCGCATCGGAGCCACCATGCAAGTGCTGGTGGATTCAGCGCCGGCCCTGGGCCGCAGGGGTGGTGTCGGACGCTCCTATGCCGACGCGCCCGAGATCGACGGCGTGGTGAACTTGATGCCACCTGAAAAAGCATCAAAAACCTTGAAGGTGGGCGAGTTCACCAAGGTGCGCATTCTTGATGCGCGCGGCCATGATTTGATTGCGCAGCCGATCTGATCCCAAAGCGTGACATGAGCGAATCCAAGCCGCTGGACTCCAGCACCGCCCTCATCCACCACCCTTACCAAGCCCCAGCGGGTTTTCAGGCGGTGAACCCTGGCGTGCACAAAGCCTCGACGGTGATTTTTGAGAACACCGCTGCGCTCAAAGCCCGGCAGTGGAAAGACAAAACCGGCTACACCTACGGCCTGCATGGGACGCCCACCAGCTTCACGCTGGAAGCGCGTATCGCCTCACTGGAAGGGGGGCGAGACACCTTGCTCGCGCCCAGCGGCTTGGCCGCCATCGCCCTCATCAACTTTGCTTTGCTGCAAGCGGGTGATGAAGTGTTGATTCCGACCAATGCTTACGGTCCCAACAAGGCCTTGGCGTTGCACGAGCTGGCGGGCTGGGGCATCACCACCAAGTGCTACGACCCCATGCAGCCGCAAAGTCTGCGCGAGCTGCTGGGCCCCAAGAGCCGTTTGTTGTGGCTGGAAGCCGCCGGGTCGGTGACCATGGAGTTCCCCGACTTGTCTGCCCTCGTGCGCATTTGCCGCGACCACGGCGTGCTCACGGCCCTTGACAACACCTGGGGCGCAGGCATCGCCTTCAATCCGTTTCAGCTTGGCGATGGTCTCGGTGTGGACGTCTCCATGCAAGCCCTCACCAAATACCCCTCGGGTGGCGGCGATGTGTTGATGGGGTCGGTCACCACGGTCAACGAAGACCTGCACCTGCGATTGGCTGCCACCCACATGCGGCTGGGTTTCGGCGTGGGTGGCAACGATGTAGAACTGTTGCTGCGTTCCTTGCCCAGTATTGGATTGCGTTACACCGCCCACGATGCTGCGGCGCGCACCTTGGCGGCATGGTGGGCAAAGCAGCCCGAAGTGGTCGCGGTCTTGCACCCGGCGTTGCCCGCATCACCGGGCCACGCGAACTGGGCCGCGTTGTGTACGCAAGCGGCGGGGCTGTTCTCTGTGGTGTTCGATGAGCGTTACAGCGTTGCCCAAGTGGACGCCTTTGTTGACGCACTGCGACTCTTCAAGATCGGTTTTTCTTGGGCCGGCCCCATCAGCCTGGTGATGCCTTACGAACTGCGTTTGATGCGCGACCAACCCGCTTGGCGCGGCACCTTGGTGCGGTTTTCAGTGGGGCTGGAGGCGGTGGGGGATTTGGTGGCGGATTGTGAGCGGGCGTTGAGGTCGTTTTCTTATTCGCCTTCGAAAAGCATGCCACCCGCCGGTGAGTGAGCGGTGGTAGGACGTCGGCGCTTTGGCAGCCCGCTTTAGACTTCATAGCCATTCAGCGCCCAAACATCAGAGCGCCGAACAAAACGAACCAAGCTGCTATTGACGGCGCCTGTTTCACTGTCTCAATCTTTTCGTTGTAGCAATGGCCTGTCGGTACACACTTGTATTTAGCCTGGAACTACGTTTCGACGTCCCAGTTGAAACTCGCCAGGCAATTGAGTATTTGGTGCTTGGCCGCTATCAATTGCCATCTCCGCTTCCTGATGATCCATTCTTTCAGATGGACGAGGCAAAGAAGCCTTTCGCTTCCCAGTACGAAGAGTTTTTTCCGGATGCATTCGATTCGGCCCTTGTTCTCCAACGAGCACGCACCACTGGCAACGTTGAGGGCTATCGTTTGAGCATTCGCTTTCCGGGGCTCACACAAAACGAGACTTATCCCTATTTGGAGTTTCTACGTTGGGTGGCGCAGTTCGCCTCAGAAAGTGGGCCGATTGGCTATTGTTTTTCGCCAGAATTGACGCTCGCGCCGCCTATGCTTTTCTTCGTCTTTGAAGGAAAACTGAGCTATGACGACTATCGCGGCCATCCAAAGTGTTTTCCCGGTGGAACCCCCTTGCAGCCAAATCCCTATGATGATTTGGCGGGTCTCTAGCGTGGCGCAGTCTTTAAGCCTTGCTTGACACCTTATGCCGCATCAACCGCGCATGCTCCCGGTCCCAGTCTTTTTGTTTTTCTGAATCGCGTTTGTCATGCTCGGCCTTGCCCTTGGCCAAGGCGATTTCGGCTTTGACGCGGCCGCCCTTGTAGTGCAAGTCCAGCGGCACCAAGGTGAAGCCTTTTTGTTCCACCTTGCCGATGAGCCGCTTGATCTCTTCTCTGTGCATCAAGAGTTTGCGGGTGCGGTCGGCTTCCGGGTTGACGTGGGTGGAGGCGCTGCGCAGGGCGTTGATGCGGCAGCCAATCAGGAAAAGCTCACCACCCTTGACCACCACATAACCGTCAGTCAACTGCACCTGCCCGGCGCGCACGGCCTTGATCTCCCAGCCGACCAGCACCACGCCGGCTTCATATCTTTCGCTGATGTGGTAATCGAACCGGGCGCGGCGGTTTTCGGCAATGGGTTTGGCGGTTTCTTCTTTGGTCATGTGTGGCACGTGGAGAGCGTGTGCCCTCTCTACAATCCCGCCATTGTATGAAGCACGTCAAAAAATCAGTTCTTCTTTGGTATTCGCCCCAGGAAATGGCGGATTTGGTGATGGCCGTGCAGGAATATCCAAAGTTCCTTCCGTGGTGCGAACGCGCCGAGGTGTTGGAAAAACATAATGATGGCGTCACCGCCCGTTTGCAACTCGCTTATGCCGGTGTGCGCCACAGCTTCACCACCCGCAACGTGCACGACGCTCACCGGCAGGTGGCGGTATCTCTGGTGGATGGCCCGTTCTCTGTGTTGGACGGCACTTGGGGCTTCTCTCCACTGACCTTGCCCGGCGGTGACGAGGGCAGTGCCTGCAAGATTGAGTTCGACCTGCGTTACGCCTTCAGCAGCCGTGCGCTGGAGCTGGTGGTGAGCCCAGTGTTTGACCGCATCGCCAATACCTTTGTGGATTCCTTTGTGGCTCGCGCCGAGCAGGTCTATGGCCCTCGCTGACGCTGTCATTGAAGTCACTGTGGTGCGAAGCTTGGCACCGCGCCACGTAGAACTGCTGACCTTGACGCTGCCTGCGGGCAGCACGGTGTCGCACGCCTTGCAGCGCTGCGGTTGGTGGGCTCATGAACAAGAAGCCGAAAAACCCGCAGTGGGCGTTTGGGGCAAGTTGCAAGCACCTGACCATGTGCTGCGCGACAAAGACCGTGTGGAAATTTACCGAGGCTTGCGTGTTGACCCCAAACAAGCCCGACGCGAGCGTTATGCCGACCACAAGGCACGCATCAAAGCCGCCGAGGAAGTTGCCGCCAAAAGAAAAAGGCAGCGCTGAGCTGCCTTTTTTTCTGAGCCCACAACAAGTGGCCTATTTGCAATCGCTCTTGATGATGGCTTGGGTGCGTTTGACTTCAGCAGCGCGGCCTGTGTCGTCCAGAACTTCTCGCTCGCCGGTGGAAGTGGTGCGTGATATGCGCATGCCATCTTCGAGCGACTTCATGTAGTTGCGGGCCTGGGTGCAGTTTTCTTTGCGCAGCGCTGCATTTTTTTGTTCCACCTCTTTCTTCTTGGCGGCTTCAAGTTCTTCTTGTTTTTTCTTGCGGTCTTCCAATTCTTTGTCGACCTTGGGTGCTGCTGATGTCGGTGCTGCCACTGCGCTGGCCGCTGGCGCTGGTTTGGCGGAGGTGGGGGGCAAGGATGCGCGCCGCGCGGCGTTGGGCCGCTGCAGGATATCGGCCTCCTTCACATTGGAGGGTGGGGGCGAGTCGCTGTACTGCACGCTGCCATTGGCATCTTTCCACTTCCACTGCGCCATGGCAGGCAGGGCGCTGGCGGCGCAGAGCAGAGCAGTCAACAACATGGGGCCGAAACGGGACATGGCGGCATCCTGAAAGTCAGTCAAGCGGCCAGTTTAACGGCGCGGACTGGGTCGGTGGGGGTTTCGGTGGGGCGATTGCCTCACATCGTTGTGCAGATATTGGTGGGCGTGCAGGCGGGGCCTCCAGGGCCTTCCGTATAATTCGCTTTTGCGGTGCGACACGTATCAAACGTGTCACTCTCTGGGGAGATCTCCCCCAGAGTCTGGAGGCAGCGACCTCCAGACGGTCATGGGTCACGACAACCCATATGTGAACAGGGCCTAAAGGCTCAGAGCAACGGGGGCGTCAGGCCCCATGGAGAACACCCGAAGCAGTAGTCGGGTGCCGTAACGGAAAGCCTTGGAAATCTCTCCAAGGGGGACCGTGGTAGCGTCATGTCACCCCAACTGCAACCAAGCAGCCTGGGAAGACGTAGAAGAAGTGCTGGAATGGCCCAGTGCCATGCTCAACATTTCAACCGCCTGCCAAAAGCAGGTCGAAAACACGTCGATTTCGACGGTCTCCAAAGCGAGTTCACAGCAAGAGTGGCAATGCCTCAAATTGCCTTGTCGCACATGACGGAAACGTCATGGCCGCGACCCGATGTACGACCAACGGTAGCCTACGGTGGCATGCAGGATCGGTAACGAACCTGTGTGAAGCCCATCAGACAACGTCTCCCACATCTGTGGCGTGCGTGCGCCGCGAGGACACGCATGGACTCTGCCAGCAGGACGGCGGACGAGGGGCCAGGCTAGTTCCGCATGGGTAACCTACGTGAACTGTCGGCTGAACCCGGGTAAGAATTGAATGGCCAAACCTGCTGTTAGGCCATAGCCAAAAGGCACGCTGCCGGTTGCTCTCGTCGCAAAAGAGTGCACGTCGCCATCAGCGCAGCTCCGGGAAAGACAGACCCTAAACGGATAGACAACACGGTTCGACACCGTGCTGTCGGCAATTTGAGGAACGTGGTAAGCCCCACTGCTCGCCGATGTGTATGCACATCGGCAGGGAAGCCGTAAGGCGACCTGTCGGGTGAGGGGGTATGGGATTGTGGAAAAAGCGAATGCCCGGCTGTAATCGCTGGGATAGGGGTCTGAATCACCCCGCTGCGAAAGCAGGCCCACTTCCACGTGGTGCAACCGTCGCGAGCCGGTTGCTGAGTTCAACGACACCCCGAGGGGATGCATCCATCCCTTCGGGGAGGCGTGCGTCTTCAACGGGCAACCAATGAGGACTGTATGGAAAAGATCATCGAACACGGTGATTCTGCGTCTTCACGCCTGCCGAACAACTGGCACGCCATCGATTGGCGGCTGGTGGACCAGCAGGTGAGAACGATGCAAATGCGGATAGCGAAGGCTACGCAGGAGAACGATTGGCGCCGGGTGAAATCCCTGCAAAGATCGCTGATCCGCTCGTTTGCCGCCAGAGCGCTGGCGGTACGACGAGTAACTGAGAACCAAGGCAAGCGGACGGCAGGCGTCGACCGCGAGCTGTGGGATACGCCGACCCGCAAATGGGTGGCTGTCAGTGCGTTGAAGCAACAAAGGGGATATCGACCGCAGCCGCTGCGGCGGGTCTTCATTCCCAAGGCGAATGGCAAGGAACGCCCGCTGGGTATTCCGACGATGAAGGACCGGGCGATGCAGGCTCTCCACCTGCTAAGTCTGGAACCTGTCGTTGAGTCGCAGAGCGACCCGAACAGCTACGGCTTTCGGCGCAACCGCTCGACGGCGGATGCCATGAGTCAATTGTTCGTGTGCCTATCCAAAAAGGCTTCGGCCACATGGGTATTGGAAGCGGACATTGAAGGTTGCTTTGACCATATCAACCACGAGTGGCTGGTGAACCATGTCTGCATGGACAAGGAGATCCTGAACAAGTGGCTGAAGGCAGGAGTGGTCTACAAAGGCCAACTGGCAAGCACCGAAGAGGGAACGCCGCAAGGCGGCATCATCTCGCCAACCCTGGCGAACGTGGCACTGAATGGACTGGAGACCGAACTGCAATCGCACCTGGGTGCGAAAGTAGGCGTGTGGAAGGTTCAGAAGCTCAAGGTCAATGTGGTTCGGTACGCCGACGATTTTGTGATTACAGGAGCGTCGCAAGACCTTCTGGAAAACGAAGTCCGGCCGTGGGTAGAAGCATTTCTCGCACAACGAGGATTGCGGCTGTCACCGACGAAGACGCGAGTCACACACATTGACCAGGGATTCGATTTCTTAGGCTGGAATTTCCGGAAGTACAAGGGAACCCTGCTGATCAAACCGAGTAAGAAGAACGTGCGAGCGTTCTATGAAAAAGTGAAGGGAATCGTCAGAACCCATTTGATGGTGAAACAGGCGGATCTGATACAGATGCTGAATCCAGTCTTGCGAGGCTGGGCGCAGTACCACCACCCGGTGGTCGCCAAGGAGACGTTCAGCAAACTCGACTCGCTACTGTGGTGGCGGTTGACACGCTGGGCACGTCGCAGACATCCGAAAAAGACCGCCAGATGGGTGACCAAGAATTACTGGTCAACCGTCGAAGAACGGACTGAGTTCGCTGTTTGGACAGGGTCTAAAGATGGAGAACCGCAATGGAAGCGGCTGTATCGGCTTGCCGATACAGAGATTGTCCGGCACAAAAAGGTCAAAGGCGGCTTCAACCCCTTCGATCCCGTGTGGGAGGCCTATGGTGAAGACCTGCGCTCGCAGCGCCTGCTGAAAAGCATGGCGTATCGCAAGCAATGGGCCTCACTGTTTCTCTCACAGCAGGGCAAGTGCGTCCGGTGTGGGCAAGCCATCACGGAAGAGACAGGCTGGCACGACCATCACCTGATAGAAAAGGTGAAGGGAGGGTCAGACTCGTTGTCAAACCGGGTGCTTCTGCATCCGGTGTGCCATGTGCAAGTGCATACCCTTGGTTTGTCAGTTGCCAAGCCGGCCTCATGATGAGGCTTAGAGGTGCGGATTGAGAGGGGTGCCTGATACAATCAGGCGCTCCCCGAAACCGCACAAATTGTTGTGCTTGAGCCGGATGCGGTGAAAGTCGCAAGTCCGGTTCTTTGGGGGGGATGAGTCAGCAATGACTTGTCCCTACCCTCCTCAGGAGTTTTCTTCATGCGCCTTTTAGGAAAAGCGCTCACCTTCGACGATGTGTTGTTGGTGCCCGCGTTCTCCCAGGTGTTGCCTCGCGACACCACCCTAGCCACCCAATTCTCACGAAACATCCGTCTGAACCTGCCCTTGGTGTCGGCCGCCATGGACACGGTGACCGAAGCGCGCCTGGCTATTGCCATCGCGCAAGAGGGCGGCATGGGCATCGTGCACAAAAACTTGAGCCCGGCGGCCCAGGCGGCCGAGGTCGCCCGCGTCAAACGTTACGAGTCTGGCGTGCTGCGCGACCCGATCACGATTGCGCCCACGGTGCCGGTGCGCGAGGTCATCGCCCTGTCGCGCCAGCATGGCATTTCCGGCTTTCCGGTGATTGAACACGGCAAAGTCGTGGGCATCGTCAGCGGCCGCGACCTGCGCTTTGAAACCCGCATGGACGTGCCAGTGCGCGACATCATGACGCCGCGTGAGCGCCTCATCACCGTGCCCGAAGACGCCACCTTGGCCGACGCGAAAGCGTTGATGCACAAACACAAGCTCGAACGTGTGTTGGTGGTCAATGCCGCGTTTGAGCTGCGCGGCCTGTTCACGGTGAAAGACATCACCAAACAAACCAACTTCCCCAATGCCGCCCGCGATGCCCACGGCAAGCTGCGTGTGGGCGCGGCGGTGGGTGTGGGTGAGGGCACGGAAGAACGTGTGGAGTTGCTGGTCAAAGCCGGGGTCGATGCCCTGGTGGTCGACACCGCCCACGGCCACAGCGCTGGCGTGATTGAACGCGTGCGCTGGGTGAAGAAAAACTATCCGCAGGTTGATGTGGTGGGCGGCAACATCGCCACCGGCGCTGCTGCTTTGGCATTGATGGAAGCGGGGGCAGATGGCGTCAAAGTAGGCATCGGCCCGGGCTCCATTTGCACGACACGCATCGTGGCCGGCGTGGGTGTGCCGCAAATCACCGCGATCGACAACGTCGCCCAGGCTTTGCAAGGCACGGGCGTGCCTTTGATCGCCGACGGTGGCATTCGTTACTCGGGCGACATTGCCAAAGCCATTGCCGCCGGCGCTCACACTGTGATGATGGGCGGCATGTTTGCTGGCACCGAAGAGGCGCCGGGCGAGATCGTGCTGTTCCAGGGCCGAAGCTACAAGAGCTACCGCGGCATGGGCTCCATCGGCGCCATGCAACAAGGCAGTGCCGACCGTTATTTTCAAGACAACACCGGCGCCAATCCGAATGCCGACAAACTGGTGCCCGAAGGCATTGAAGGCCGCGTGCCTTACAAGGGTTCAATGATCAGCATCGTCTTCCAAATGGCGGGCGGGCTGCGGGCCTCCATGGGTTACTGCGGCTGCGCCACAGTGGACGACATGCATGCCAGGGCCGAGTTCGTGGAGATCACCTCGGCCGGCATCCGCGAAAGCCATGTGCACGATGTGCAGATCACCAAAGAAGCCCCCAACTACCGGATGGAGTGAGGTGGTTTTTGTCTGACACCTCCCACCCGGCTGTCGCGGCGGCGGCCCCCTTGTCGCCAGCATTGACCCCACCGTCGTCCGGCCGGCAACCTGCCATGGTCTTCATCATGGTCACCGTGCTGATCGACATGATGGCCATCGGCATCATGGTGCCCGTGCTACCGGCCTTGGTGGGCAGCTTCACCGACTCCAAAGACGCCCAAGCCTTTTGGTTTGCAGCGGTGATGTTTGCTTTTGGCATTGCCAATTTCTTTGGCTCGCCCCTGCTCGGGGCCTTGTCCGACCGCTTCGGCCGCCGCCCGGTGCTGTTGCTGGGTTTTTGTGGTCTGGCGCTCAACTTCTTTGCCACTGCCTTGGCCACCGCGCTTTGGGTGTTGGTGGCGGTGCGGCTGATCGGTGGTGCCGTGCAGGCCAATGCCGCTGTGGCCAATGCCTATGTGGCCGACATCACCGCTCCTGAAGACCGCGCCAAACGTTTCGGTTTGCTTGGTGCCATGTTTGGCCTGGGTTTCATCTTGGGCCCAGCCTTTGGCGGTTTGCTCGGCAGCATCAACCTGCAGTTGCCATTTTTTGTGGCGGGCAGTTTGGCTTTGTTGAATTTGGTTTACGGTTATTTCGTGCTGCCTGAGTCCTTGCCCGTGGAGAAGCGGCGGGCTTTCAGTTGGAAAGCGGCCAACCCCATTACCGCGCTCAAGGCACTGACCGAACTCAAAGGCATAGGCAAACTGGTGCTGGTGGTGGTGTTCACAGGCTTTGCCCAGGGCGTGCTCTACAACACCTGGGTGCTCTACACGAGCTTCAAGTTTGGCTGGGGGCCGCAGGAAAACGGCTGGTCTTTGGCGGCGGTGGGTGTGGTCTCCGTCCTGGTTCAAGGCTGGTTGCTCGGCAAGTTACTCCAGCGTTTTTCTGCGCAGCGCCTGGCGGTGATCGGGTTGTTGTCGTCGGTGCTGGCCCATGCCCTGTGGGGCCTGGCCACTGAGGGTTGGATGATGTTCGCCATCATCGCCGCCAATGTGCTGGGATTCACTGTGGCGGCGTGCATGCAAAGCATTTTCTCAAAGGCAGCTGATGCCAAAAGCCAAGGTCAAACCTTGGGCACCATCAGCGGCATCAACGCCTTCACGGCGGTGTTTGCGCCCCTGATCGGCGCACCGCTTTTGGGTTTGGTCTCACACCTTCCCCCCGGCCATTGGGCCTTGGGTGCACCAATGTATTTGTGCGCCGCGCTGCAAGCCTGCGCCTTGGTATTGGCGTGGTGGCATTTCAAAGGCCAAGCTCGCTAGCCCATTTGATTCTTCTGTTTGATTTTTGGTGACTGCCATGCACGACAAAATCCTCATCCTTGACTTCGGCTCCCAAGTCACCCAGCTCATTGCCCGGCGTGTGCGCGAGGCCCATGTCTACTGCGAAATCCACCCCAATGATGTGAGCGATGCTTTCATCCGCGAGTTCGCACCCAAGGCCATCATCCTCTCCGGCAGCCACGCCAGCACCTACGAAGACCACGAGCTGCGCGCCCCGCAAGCCGTGTGGGACTTGAAGGTGCCCGTGCTCGGCATTTGCTACGGCATGTTCACCATGACGGTGCAACTGGGCGGCCAGGTCGAAGCCAGTCACCACCGTGAGTTTGGTTATGCCGAGGTGAGGGCCCATGGCCACACCGCACTCTTGCAAGGCATTGAAGACTTCAGCACCGCCGAGGGCCACGGCATGCTCAAGGTGTGGATGAGCCATGGCGACAAAGTCACCCAGCTTCCCCCCGGCTTCAAACTCATGGCCAGCACACCGAGCTGCCCCATTGCCGGTATGGCTGATGAGTCACGCCATTACTACGCCGTGCAGTTCCACCCCGAAGTCACCCACACCGTGCAGGGCCAGGCCTTGCTCAACCGCTTCGTGCTCGACATCGCAGGGGCAAAACCCGATTGGGTGATGGGCAACTACATTGAAGAATGCGTGGCCCGCATCCGCGAGCAAGTGGGCAAGGAAGAAGTCATCTTGGGCTTGTCCGGTGGTGTGGATTCCAGCGTGGCCGCAGCCCTGATCCACCGCGCCATCGGTGACCAGCTCACCTGCGTCTTCGTCGACCATGGCCTGCTGCGCCTGAACGAAGGCCAAATGGTGATGGAGATGTTCGCTGGCCGCCTGCACGCCAAGGTCATCCACGTGGACGCGAGCGAGCAATTCCTCGGCCATTTGACGGGCGTGACCGACCCCGAACAAAAACGCAAAATCATCGGCCGCGAGTTTGTCGAAGTCTTCCAAGCCGAAGCCAAAAAACTCGTCAACGCCAAATGGCTGGCCCAAGGCACCATCTACCCCGATGTGGTGGAAAGTGGCGGCACCAAAACCAAAAAAGCCACCACCATCAAAAGCCACCACAACGTGGGCGGCCTGCCCGAAACCTTGGGGCTCAAACTGCTGGAGCCGCTGCGCGAACTCTTCAAAGACGAAGTGCGCGAACTCGGCGTGGCCTTGGGGCTGCCGCCCGACATGGTCTACCGCCACCCGTTCCCAGGCCCCGGCTTGGGCGTACGCATTCTGGGCGAGGTGAAGAAGGAGTACGCCGACTTGCTGCGCCGCGCCGACGCTATCTTCATTGAAGAGCTGCGCAACACGGTGGACACCGCCAGCGGCAAAACCTGGTACCAACTCACCAGCCAAGCCTTCACCGTCTTCCTGCCCGTCAAGAGTGTGGGCGTGATGGGCGACGGTCGCACCTACGAGTACGTCGTGGCCCTGCGTGCCGTGCAAACCAGCGACTTCATGACCGCCGACTGGGCCGAGCTGCCTTATGCCCTGCTCAAGAAAGTATCGAGCCGCATCATCAACGAAGTGCGCGGCATCAACCGTGTGGCCTATGACGTGTCTTCTAAGCCACCGGCGACGATTGAGTGGGAGTGACTTGGCAAGCTTGGACACTCGAACCGGGCAGGCATTTTTTCCGATCTTCGCCTTGTGACTGCTCAACTCAATGATCGAGAGATTGATTCGAGTTTTCGGTGTCAAGCGACCCGCGCTTTTCCTCCCATCCGCTACTGTCCTGACCGCTGGACCACCCCTTGACGCCTGATTCATGTCTGTGTGTTTTGACAGCGGCCGCCGCCTTGATGCTTGCGCCTGGCCAGCGCCGCGGATGTCCGCCCCTGGGCGAGGTTCGCGTGTTCTAAGGGGTGTCGGAAATATTTACAGTTGCCACGCCCTTCGGTGGTCTAGTCGCGACCTTGCGCACCGGGCTTGAACCTGAAATTACCTGGGCAAATGGGCGATTTCTAAGAGCAATGATGGGCATATGGTCTGATTTTTGCTTGGAGCGTCTGTCTCATCTTCTTATAGGAACCCCTCATCATGAAATTGCGTCCTCTCTTGCTTTTGGCTGTTGCTTTGGGTGGTCTGGTGGCCCAAGCTCAAGCTGCGGTCGTTGTGTTCAACGACAGAGCAGCTTGGGAGGCTGCTGTCGGCGGAACCTTCACTGAGCAGAATTTCAACTCTTACGTCAGCTCGACCTCCTACGAGGCCGCTGCGGTGGATGTGGGCGACTTCTCAGTGAGCGTGACCGGGGAAACTTTTGGCACCATTTGGCACAACATTGGGCCGGTTTCGAATGGCAACAATGTGAATGGCACAGGGCAGATCAATGCCGCAACAGGCTCGACTGGCGGAACAACGCTGGCATTTGATTCGCCAATCAGCGCTTTCGGCGCCGATTGGGCTGGAATTTCGGACAGCAGAGTCACCAGTATTGACATTGGCGGGGTGATCCTTGCGATTCCGAACCTCAACGGCGGCTTCTGGGGCGTCGTTTCTGACAGCCCCTTCACGGCCAACTTCCTCTTCCTGTCAAGCGGCCCCGCAGATGGCTTTGGCATTGACAACGTTGTCTACGCTTCTGCGGGCGGTACGGTCCCTGAGCCCGGTACTTTGGCAATGGCCTCGTTGGCGCTGCTCGCATTGGCTGCTGCACGTAAATTCAAAGCCTGAGCGTGGTGCTCCAAGCCCTTGGCACACGACAGCCTGTGTGCCCTGGGATGTGATGAAGTCTTCAACTTAACCTTGGTCGCTCGGGAGAGCGGCCAAGCGTTCGAGCTAGGGCCTGTTAACACTAAAGATGCCAGCATCTTTAGTGTTAACAGGCCCTAGCTGTTTGGGCTTGATTTGGCGCAGTTGATCAAATGCGCTAAACCGTCGTAGAGACGGGGCCTAGACGCATCAATCGTCGCGGCATTCTTTGTCATGGTGCTTGTTTGGAGGCAGCTCGACGGTTGGCGCGCTGGCTGATTCGGCTGAATCAGAGTTTTTAGACAACAAGACGCTGCAAACCCATCACCAGCCTTGTTGACTGACTCGGCGCACTGGTCTGCCCCCGGCTGCCTATTCCATATGGGCGCGCCCGGGTGGTCGAGGCTGCCCCAGCCGAGGCACGCTCTTTCCACTGGCAATCTTCGCGAAGCATCCGGGCTAGAGCACGAAGAAAGTCGCTCAGACAGAACCTGACGATTTCTGCCCAGACGCGTCCCGGCTTTTTTCGTTGCGACCTTCAGTCGTTGGTGCAACCGAATCACAAAAGCCGGGAGTGGCTTCGCTTGGTGCGAAGGGTTATTTAAAAATAGGCGTATGACAATACTCCGCGCGAAGGATAAGCTGCGGGTCTGCAAACTGTCCATACTGGCCTTTACCCCAGGCTGGAAGACAAGTCCGGTGTCCACGCTCTATCGGTGTGAGCCAACGGGTTTGGGGCGGTTTGCACAATAAGAACTCACCACCCCTTCGTTCGCCACCGAGATCCACATGCGTTTTGATTTGGTCACCTTGAATTTGGTGTTGGCCGTCGCCGAGTGCAAAAGCATCACGGCGGGGGCCTTGCGCGAGCACCTCGCGTTGGCCGCGGCCAGCCGGCGTTTGTCGGACATTGAAACCCGCTTGGGTGTGAAGCTCTTTGAGCGCCGGGCACGTGGTGTCGAGTTGACCGACGCCGGCCACGCCTTGGTGCGCCACGTGCGCAGCCTGCATGCGGCATTGCATGCCTTGGAAAGCGAGGTGGTGGAATTCTCGCGTGGCATCAAGGGCCATTTGCGCGTGGCAGCCAATGCGGGCGCGATTGCGGAATGCCTACCCGCTGATTTGGCGGCCTTCTCCAAAGCCAACCCGGGCATCCGCATCAGCTTGGAAGACCTCAGCAGCGCCGAGGTGCAGGCGGCGGTGGCCGAGGGGCGCGCCGATGTGGGTGTGTTTGTGCCGCCGCTGAGAGACGACCGCTTGACCACCTATCCTTATCGCGACGCTGCCCTGCGCGCCATCGTGCCGGCCGACCATGTGCTGGCAACGCGCAGCGAGGTGGATTTTGATGCGCTGCTCGACCACGACATCGTGGGATTGCCCATGGGCACCTCGGTGCACCAGTTGATGCTGGAGCATGCGCAAAAGCGCAACCGCGTGCTGCAAGCGCGTTGGCAAGTGCGGGGTTTTGATGCGATTGCCCAATTGGTTGAGGCCGGCTTGGGCGTGGCCCTGCTGCCGGCCGCCGTGGCTGAGCGTTTGACACGTTCTTTCCATGTGAAGGTGTTGCACTTGAATGAGGCATGGGCGCAGCGGCAGTATGTGGTGGCCGCCCGAACGCAGAGTGTTCAACCGGCGGCAGTGCAGCGGTTTTTAGATGCGCTGGGCCTGGCAACGGCGACTCCGGTGGCGCGCCCAAAAGCCAGCTCCAAATTGCAAACACGCGCTCAAACCAGCGCCCAAAAGACGAGACAATCTGACCCAGGAGAATTGACCCCATGAATGAAACCACAGCACGCACGCTTTACGACAAACTGTGGGACGAACACGCCGTCCATGCGGAAGATGATGGCACCACGGTGCTCTACATCGACCGTCATTTGGTGCACGAAGTCACCAGCCCGCAAGCCTTCGAGGGCTTGGATTTGGCCGGTCGCAAGGTGTGGCGCTTGTCCGCCAATCTGGCGGTGAGCGACCACAACGTGCCTACCACCGACCGCTCGCAAGGCATTGCCGACCCCATCTCGCGTTTGCAGGTGGATACCTTGGATGCCAATTGCGACCGCCATGGCATCACGCAGTTCAAGATGAATGACAAACGCCAGGGCATCGTCCACGTCATTGGCCCGGAGCAGGGCGCCACCTTGCCGGGCATGACGGTGGTCTGCGGTGATTCGCACACGTCGACCCATGGCGCCTTTGGTGCGCTGGCCCATGGCATTGGCACCAGCGAGGTCGAGCATGTGCTGGCCACACAAACCTTGTTGGCCAAGAAGGCCAAGAACATGCTGGTCAAAGTTGACGGTCAGGTATCCGCAGGTGTTGGTGCGAAAGACATCGTGCTGGCCATCATTGGCAAGATTGGCACGGCCGGTGGCACGGGCTACACCATCGAGTTCGGTGGCAGCGCCATTCGTGCCTTGAGCATGGAAGGCCGCATGACGGTGTGCAACATGGCGATTGAAGCCGGTGCCCGCGCGGGTTTGGTCGCGGTGGACGAAACCACTTTGTCCTATGTGCAGGGGCGTCCCTTCAGTCCCCGAGGCGTGGAGTTGCATCAGGCCCTGGCCTACTGGAAAACCTTGCAATCCGATCCCGGCGCTAAGTGGGACGCGGTGGTCGAACTGGATGCATCGCAAATCCAGCCGCAAGTCACCTGGGGCACCTCGCCCGAGATGGTGTTGTCGATTGACGACCGCGTGCCCGACCCTGAACGCGAAAAAGACCCCAACAAACGTTTGGCCATGGAGCGTGCCTTGGAGTACATGGCGCTCAAACCCAACACGCCGCTTTCCAGCATTTCAATCGACAAAGTCTTCATTGGCTCGTGCACCAACTCGCGCATTGAAGACATGCGTGAGGCAGCAGCGGTTGTCAAACGTTTGGGCAAACGTATTGCCAGCAACGTGAGCCTGGCGCTGGTGGTGCCAGGTTCCGGACTGGTGAAAGCGCAAGCCGAAAGCGAAGGCCTCGACAAAATCTTCACCGCGGCTGGCTTCGAGTGGCGCGAACCCGGTTGCTCCATGTGTTTGGCGATGAACGCCGACCGCCTGGAACCCGGTGAGCGCTGCGCGTCTACCTCCAATCGTAACTTTGAAGGCCGGCAAGGCAACGGAGGCCGGACTCATCTGGTCAGCCCCGCGATGGCTGCTGCCGCCGCCATTGAAGGACACTTTGTGGATGTTAGAAGGTTGATGTAGATTTTCATTGCCATTTTTGACCAAAGTTCTTCAACAGGAGTCGCATCATGAAAGCCATTTTTCTCATCCTTTCCTTCATGGTTTTTCTGACCGGTTGCAACACCATCGGCGGTGTGGGTAAAGACATTCAAAAAGCCGGTGAGTCCATCGAAGAAGCAGCCAAGAAGAAGTAAACATGCAAGCATTTCAAACACACCAAGGACTGGTGGCACCGATGGACCGCGAGAACGTCGACACCGATGCCATCATTCCCAAACAATTCCTCAAGTCCATCAAACGTTCGGGTTTTGGCCCCAATTTATTTGATGAATGGCGATACCTGGATCAAGGCCAGCCAGGCCAAGACCCCGCGACCCGCAGGGCCAACCCCGATTTCGTGTTGAACCAACCGCGCTACCAAGGGGCGTCGGTGTTGCTGGTACGCAAGAACTTTGGTTGCGGCTCATCCCGCGAACATGCGCCCTGGGCGATAGACCAATATGGTTTTCGCGCACTGATCGCGCCGAGTTACGCCGACATCTTTTTCAACAACTGCTTCAAGAACGGGCTGCTGCCCATTGTCTTGCCCGACGCCGAGGTGTCGCGCCTGTTTGATGAAGTGGCTGCCTTCGTGGGTTATTCGCTGAAGATTGATTTGCCGCGCCAGGTGGTGATCAAACCGGACGGTACTGAGTTGCCCTTTGAGGTGCAGCCCTTCCGCAAGTTTTGCCTACTCAACGGTTTCGACGACATTGCGCTGACCTTGCGCCACGCCGACAAAATCAAAGCGTTTGAGGCCGAACGTTTGGTGCGCAAGCCTTGGCTGGCCCAGCGCATCTTGTGATGGCATTTGCAACATGAAAACCACCACAGCGCCTTTGCGCTGGATTCTGGCCCGGCGCTGGCGTGCGTTTCTTGCGATGGGCTTGAGCTTCTTCGTTTTTGGCGCGTGCTCGCTGAACCTCTTCTTTCTCTTGAAGGCCAACACGGCCTTGATCGTGGATTACGGGTGGATGGCGCTGACCGATGGTGGCGCGGCGCAGCTCTTGGAGCTGTTGGTCACGGGTTACGTCAGCATGATCGCTTATCTGGTGTTCAAGGCCTGCGAGTACAGCCTGGTGCATTGGTTGATTGATGACAAAAAGGCGGCACATGCCGCAGACGACAAGGAAATAGACACATGAAAATCGCCATCCTCCCCGGCGACGGTATCGGACTTGAAATCGTGGTCGAGGCCGTCAAGGTCTTGAAGTGCTTGGACTTGAAGTTCGAGATGGAAGAGGCCGTGGTCGGCGGCACGGCATATGCCGCGCACGGACATCCGCTGCCCGACGCCACCTTGAAGCTGGCAAAAGAAGCCGATGCGGTTCTCTTCGGCGCAGTGGGCGATTTCAAGTACGACAAACTCGAGCGCCATTTGCGCCCCGAACAAGCGATTCTTGGTTTGCGCAAAAACCTGGAGCTGTTCGCCAACTTTCGCCCCGCGATTTGCTACAAAGAGCTGACCCACGCGTCCTCGCTCAAGCCAGAAATCGTGGCGGGGCTCGACATCCTGATCATTCGCGAACTGACGGGCGACATTTATTTCGGTCAACCGCGCGGTCGCCGTGAGTCGCCGGATGGTGCTTTCAAGGGCCACCCAGAAGCGTTCGACACCATGCGTTACTCGCGTCCCGAGATTGAACGCATTGCCCACGTTGCCTTCCAGGCTGCCCGCAAGCGACGAGGAAAACTGCTGAGTGTGGACAAAGCCAATGTGCTGGAGACCTTCCAGTTCTGGCGCGACGTGGTTACCGAGGTGCACGCCGAGTACCCTGATGTAGAGCTGGAGCACATGTATGTGGACAACGCCGCCATGCAACTGGTCAAAGCGCCGAAGCGACTCGACGTCGTTGTGACCGGCAATATGTTCGGTGACATCCTCAGTGACGAGGCGGCCATGCTCACGGGTTCGATTGGCATGTTGCCCTCGGCATCTCTCAATTCCAAGGGGCAGGGTCTCTATGAGCCCAGCCACGGGTCGGCGCCCGATATAGCGGGCAAGGGCATTGCCAATCCTTTGGCTACAATACTGTCAGCTGCCATGATGCTCCGATACTCACTCCAACAAGCTGAAGCTGCTGACCGAATCGAGTCGGCGGTTCAGCATGTGCTCGCCTCCGGTTTGCGCACGGGTGACATCTGGTCTGAAGGCACTGTGAGGGTGGGTACACGCGAAATGGGCGATGCGGTGGCGAACGCACTGCGCACCATTACGACGATCACTAAAAAGGGCTAGCTGGCTCTCGGATCGTCTCGCCCCTCCCCGATGGCGATTCGAGCCGGGGGAGCAGAAGGTTGAACTTAACTTTTTGAAAGGGCGATGGAAATGACAACACTCGTAGGATTGGTGGGTTGGCGCGGCATGGTGGGGTCTGTCCTCATGGACCGCATGCAGGCCGAGGGCGACTTTGCCCTTATTGAGCCGCTGTTCTTCAGCACCAGCAACGCCGGTGGCGCTGCGCCGAGCTGGGCCAAAAACGAAACCAAGTTGCAAGACGCTTTTGATGTGGCCGCGCTTTCGCGCTGCGACATCATCATCACTGCTCAGGGCGGCGACTACACCAAAGCCATACACCCGAAGCTGCGCGCTGCCGGTTGGAAGGGCTATTGGATTGATGCGGCCAAGACACTGCGCATGAACGATGATGCCGTCATCATTCTTGACCCTGTCAACCTGCCGGTGATCCAGAACGCGCTGAGCAAGGGTGTGCTTGACTACATTGGAGGCAATTGCACTGTCAGTTGCATGCTGATGGGTTTGGGAGCCCTGTTCAAAGCAGACTTGGTCGAGTGGATGACGGCCACCACTTACCAAGCGGCCAGTGGTGGTGGCGCCCAGCACATGCGTGAGTTGCTCACTCAGTACGGCACCCTCAACACTGCGGTTCGCAGTTTGCTAGATGATCCCTCCAGCGCCATCCTGGAGATTGATCGTCAGGTGGCTGCCACGCAGCGCGGACTTAGCGCTGAAGAGACCAAGAATTTCATGGTTCCACTCGGTGGAAGCTTGATTCCTTGGATCGATGTAGACCGCAGCGATGGAACCAGTTTGGAAGAGTGGAAGGGCGGGGCGGAAACCAACAAAATTCTCGGTCGTGGGGCGGGGTTCGGCACGCCAGAGGTGCCCATTGACAGCATTTGCGTGCGCGTCGGTGCGATGCGTTGCCACAGCCAGAGTTTGACCATCAAGCTAAAGAAGGATGCTCCACTGGCGGACATCGAGCAAATGATTCGCCAGGACAACGAGTGGGTCCGCTTTGTTCCGAACAACAGGCAAGACACGGTGCACGGCCTCACACCGGTGGCGGTGACTGGCACGATGAACATTGCCGTCGGACGGGTTCGTAAGCTGGCGATGGGTCCAGAATACCTCGGTGCCTTCACCATTGGCGACCAGTTGTTATGGGGTGCGGCTGAACCCTTGCGTCGTATGTTGAGAATCTTGCTGCAAGGGTGAGGTGTCACCTGTCGTTGTGCGTTTGAGGCTTGAGTGTTGCCTCAGCCCAACGACTTCGTCGCTTCGCGGAGACTTGCGTCGGTGGCTGAGCAATGTCAGCTTTTGCATTAGCTTGTCAGCGTATATGCTTGATGCTATTGTGATTTCTACTGACATTTAGGCACAAAAAAAGGTGGGCGGTAGGCTGACACCTCTTGGTTGAGGGGTTGGCATTTGAAGCAAGTCTTGCTTCGCACCTTTGTTTGGCATGCCTGAGAGTCGCAAGTTCCAGTTGGGAGACGCCTTGAAACAAAACACGCTCAATTCGGGTCGCTTGGCCCTTCGTGGGGTCGCGGCAGCCGCGATGCTCTTTTGCGCACTGAATGCCTCTGGCCTGGGCTTGGGGCGACTCTCGGTTCAGTCTGGATTGGGTGAAACCCTGAAGGCAGAGATCGAAGTCACCAGCCTCACGCCCGAGGAGTCTTCCAACCTCAAGGTTCGCGTTGCGCCGCCCGAGGCCTACCGCGCTGCAGGCGTTGACTACAACGCCGTGTTGCCTGCCACTCAAGTGTCGGTCCAGCGTCGTGCCGACGGACGCACGTTCTTGCGCATCACCAGCAACCGCGCAGTTCAAGAGCCATTTGTTGACATGATCTTGGAGTTGAACTGGTCCACCGGACGCTTGGTTCGCGAGTACACCCTGTTGTTCGATCCACCATCCAATCGTGCCGCCGCACCAGCACCTGTTGCCGTGACGACGGAGCCGGCCATTTCCGCGGCGCCACCCATGGTGGCGCCAGCCCCAGCGCCGTCCATGGCGGTAACGGCTCCTGCCGCTGCAACCCGAGCGACACGTCCAAGCAGTCGCCCTGCGCCGATGGCGGTGGACGCGCCCGTTGCTGGTGCGGGGGTTGACCAGTACACGGTGAAACCAGGCGACACTTTGTCGCGCATCGCCGGCAGAACCCAGCGTCCAGGGGTGTCTTTGGATCAAATGCTGGTGTCCTTGTACAAGGGCAATCCGGAAGCTTTCCTCGGCAACAACATGAACCGCCTGCGTTCTGGTGTTGTTCTGTCCGTGCCGTCGGCCGATGCCGCCAAAGCGATTTCTAGCGACGAGGCCAAACAAGTGATTCAGGCGCAAAGCGCCGACTTCAACGCCTTCCGCCAGCGTTTGGCTGGCAATGTGCCTGCGGCAAAAACCGAAACCAGTTCGCGGCAAGCCAAAGGTGCGGTTCAAGCCACCGTCGAGGATAAAAAGCAAGCCGCAGCGCCCGCGCCAGACAAACTGACGCTGAGTAAAGGTGCCGCCAGCCCCGCAGCCAAGGCGGCGTCTGAAGAGGCAAAGATCAGCAAAGAGAAAGAAAAGGCCGCTG
Source organism: Burkholderiales bacterium (assembly GCA_031431125.1). GTDB lineage: Bacteria > Pseudomonadota > Gammaproteobacteria > Burkholderiales > Burkholderiaceae_C > JANPCX01. The sequence goes on along the minus strand of JANPCX010000021.1, from coordinate 95,920 downwards.
CCGCAGCGCGTGTCGCGGAGTTGTCCAAAAACGTCGAGGACCTGAAGAAGTTGCAAAACGCGACTGCGACTGCATCACCACCACCCGCGCCCGCCGCTCCAGTGGCAGCCAAACCGCCGGTCGTGGTGGCTTCCGCGCCAGCTGTTTCTGTGCCTACGGTTCCAGTGCCTGTCGTGGTTCCAGAGCCGCCGCCGGTTGTCGCACCAACACCAGCACCTGTCGCATCCGAGCCTATGCCCGCAGCCAGTGCGCCTGCTCCGGTGGTAGCCCCCGCTCCTCCAGTGGTTACTGCCGCTCCTGCTGCCCCTGAGCCTAGTTTCGTTGACGGAATTCTGGATGGCAGCAATCCCCTTGGTTTGGCCATTGGTGGCGGATTGATTGCTTTGTTGGCCGGTTTTGGTCTCTACCGCTTCAGCAAACGTGCCAAACGCGACAGCGGTGAAACGTCGTTCTTGGAAAGTCGTTTGCAGCCCGATTCCTTCTTTGGCGCCAGCGGCGGTCAGCGCATAGACACACGCGACGCCAGCGGCGCCTCGTCGTCCATGAGCTACTCGCTGAGCCAATTGGATGCCATCGGCGACGTTGATCCAGTGGCCGAGGCCGACGTGTACCTCGCCTACGGACGGGATCTGCAGGCGGAAGAAATTCTCAAAGAAGCCATGCGTGGCAATCCTGATCGTCTGGCCATTCGCACCAAGTTGTTGGAGGTGTACGCCAAACGCAGGGACACCAAAGGCTTCGAGTTGTTGGCGACTCAGTTGTTCTCCCTCACTCAGGGCAGCGGCGATGACTGGGGCAAGGCCCAAGAGATGGGTCTGCAGATTGATCCAGAGAACCCGCTGTACCGTCCCGGCGGTGCGCCGAGCGCCGCGGTTGGAAGCGATGGTCCGACAGAGCCTCTGGGCGCCAGCACCATGCCGCAGTCGGTATTGCCGCCTGTTGAATCTTTCGCTGAAACCGGGCGTTCTGCCGCGTCGGCACAGAGCCTGGATTTGGATCTCGAGCTGGATTTGGCTGCCACCAGTGGTGCTGCTGTCGTCACCACTCAACCGGGTGGCTTCGACGTCGTCCCGCCCACTCCAGCGCCCTCGCTTGATTTGGATTTCACGCCGGTCAAAGCGGCAACCCGTGCGGTCGCTGATGCAGTGGACAGCGCGCCTTCGCCCTTGGACTTCGACCTTGGCGCTATCTCGCTGGACTTGGACGCACCGGCAAAAACATCGGGTGCGGCAGCACTTGAGGCCGTTGACACCGGTTCCGACGAAGACGATGGCCGCGACCCACTCGAGCGCAAACTCGATTTGGCAGAAGAATTCCGCCAAATTGGTGACATGGAAGGTGCTCGCGATTTGTTGCAAGAGGTGGTTGCCAAAGGCACTGGCTCTCTGCGTTCAAAAGCGCAGAGCATGCTCAACGCCCTGTCCTGACCCGTGCAACGGCTGGCACTGGGTGTCAGCTACCGCGGCACCTCCTACCTTGGTTGGCAAAGCCAAGCGGGTGGGCGCACGGTTCAGGATGAACTGGAAGCGGCGCTGGCCCAATTCGCGGACCAGCCCGTGCGCACCTGGTGCGCAGGGCGCACCGACACGGGTGTGCACGGCCTGAACCAGGTTGTGCACATCGACACCCTGCTTGATCGTCCGGTTTTTTCGTGGTTACGCGGCACCAACCGCTATTTGCCCGACGACATCGCCTTGCAGTGGTGCCAACCGGTGCCGCCTGAATTTCATGCGCGCAATTCAGCCATCGGACGGCGTTATGTGTTCCTGCTGCGAGAGTCCGTGGTGCGTCCTGCACTCGAGACAGGTTTGTGCGGCTGGGTTTTTCGCCCGCTCAACGAAGAACCCATGCAGCATGCAGCTCAGTGTTTGCTGGGCGAGCACGACTTCAGCGCATTCCGGTCTGCTGAATGCCAGGCAGCATCTCCTGTCAAGGTGATGCGCCGTATTTCTATCGCGCGCCGGGGTGCTTACTGGCGGTTCGACTTTGAAGCCAGCGCTTTTTTGCACCACATGGTGCGCAACATCATGGGGTGTCTGGTGGCTGTGGGCACCGAAACCAAGTCGGTTGAGTGGTTGCAAGGCGTTTTGGCCTCGAAGAACCGTGCCTTGGCGGCGCCGACATTTCCCCCTGATGGCTTGTACTTTGTGGGGCCGCAGTACGATGCGGCCTACGCTATTCCCACCACCACGGCAGCCATGGACTGGCTGCCCTGACACACCTCGCGCTGCTCCAGCGGCGCTTTAGGCGCCATGCAACAGCGAACCCGAATCAAAATTTGTGGCATCACTCGTGCAGAAGACCTCGACGCAGCGGTGCATGCGGGTGCCGACGCCGTCGGTTTCGTTTTTTATCCGGCCAGCGCACGTTGCGTGACAGTCGAGCGCGCTGCTGAACTGGCGTCTGGCTTGCCGCCTTTTGTCACGCCAGTGGCTTTGTTCGTGAATGCCTCATCCGATTTGGTGCAGCGCGTGGTGCAGGCCATCCCCCACATCGTGTTGCAGTTTCATGGTGATGAGAGCCAGGAAGAGTGCAGGGCGAGCGGGCGACCTTACTTGCGCGCTGCCCGCATGGAACCCGGTTTCGATTTGTTAAACTTCGCTTCTCAGTTTCCAGACGCCCAGGCCTTGCTGCTCGACGCCCATGTCGAGGGTTTCGGCGGTGGCGGAAAGGTATTCGATTGGTCTCTTATTCCACGCAACGTCCCCCGTCCAGTCGTTTTGTCTGGTGGGTTGCATGCCGGAAATGTGGGGGATGGCATTCTTCAGGTGCGGCCATCGGCCGTTGATGTCAGTTCCGGCGTCGAAGTGTCCAAGGGCATCAAGGACCCTCTGGCCATACGCCGGTTTTGTGATGCGGTGCGGCATGCCGATGAGCAACTTGCTCAAGCCTCCAGCACCACGCCTACCTGAAGAGAAATCCCATGCTGAATTACCAACAACCTGATGCCAGAGGCCACTTCGGCCCCTATGGCGGCACCTTTGTCGCCGAAACATTGATCCACGCCCTGGACGAGCTGAAAGAAGCCTACGCCCAGGCCCAAGCCGATCCTGCCTTCGCCGCGGAATTCCGCATGGAGTTGGCCCAGTTCGTCGGCCGCCCCAGCCCGATTTACCATGCGGCGCGCATGAGCCGTGAGCTGGGTGGTGCGCAGATTTACCTCAAACGGGAAGACCTCAACCACACCGGTGCCCACAAGGTCAACAACACCATAGGCCAAGCCATGTTGGCCCGCCGCATGGGCAAACCTCGCGTCATTGCAGAAACCGGCGCGGGCCAGCATGGCGTGGCCACTGCCACCATTTGCGCGCGGTATGGCTTGGAATGCGTGGTCTACATGGGCAGCGAAGACGTCAAGCGTCAGTCGCCCAACGTCTACCGCATGAAGTTGCTGGGCGCCACGGTGGTGCCGGTCGAAAGTGGAAGCAAAACACTCAAAGACGCACTCAATGAAGCGCTGCGCGATTGGGTGACCAACGTGGAGAACACCTTCTACATCATTGGCACGGTGGCGGGCCCACACCCCTATCCCGCCATGGTGCGTGATTTTCAAAGGGTCATTGGCGACGAGTGCCTCACCCAAATGCCAGCCTTGATCGGTCGCCAACCGGATGCGGTGATTGCTTGTGTGGGCGGGGGTAGCAATGCGATGGGGATTTTTTATCCCTACATCGAACACGAGTCCACCAAGCTCATCGGCGTGGAAGCGGCAGGTTTGGGGTTGGACTCGGGCAAACACTCTGCGTCGCTGCAGCGTGGATCACCCGGTGTCTTGCATGGCAACCGAACCTATTTGCTGCAGGACACCAACGGACAAGTCACGGAAACGCATTCAGTGTCGGCCGGACTGGACTACCCCGGCGTCGGCCCCGAGCACGCCTACCTGAAAGACATCGGTCGCGCCGAGTACGTGGGCGTGACCGACGATGAAGCCTTGAAGGCTTTCCATCACCTGTGCCTCACCGAGGGCATCATCCCCGCGCTTGAGTCGTCTCACGCGGTGGCCCATGCCATGAAACTCGCGCCCACCATGCGTCCCGACCAGCACATCTTGATCAACCTGTCTGGTCGAGGCGACAAAGACATTGGCACCGTGGCCGATTTGTCCGGCGCCGATTTCTACTGCCGTCCTTCTTGCCGTGGTCAGTCGGTCAAAGGGGATGGTTCTCACGGCGATATGTCCATCGTGAAAGGGCCGCGATGAACCGCATCGACACCGTCTTTGCGGCGCTCAAGGCCCAAGGTCGCAAGGCCCTCATTCCCTATGTGACCGCCGGTGATCCCTTTGCTGACGCGACACCGGCCATCATGCATGCCATGGCCGATGCAGGGGCTGACGTCATCGAGCTGGGCGTTCCATTTTCCGATCCCATGGCCGATGGCCCTGTCATTCAAAAAGCCGCGGAGCGGGCGCTGCTCAAAAACATTGGCCTGGCTGATGTACTGGACATGGTCCGGGTGTTTCGAGAGAAAAACAGCACCACGCCGGTGGTGCTGATGGGTTACGCCAACCCCATGGAGCGCTACGACCAGCGCCATGGCGCCTTGCGTTTTGTGCTGGATGCGAAAGCCGCAGGCGTGGACGGTGTGTTGGTGGTGGACTATCCACCCGAGGAATGCGAAGAGTTCGCCGCGACCTTGCGCGAGCACGGCATGGCGCCCATCTTTTTGCTGGCGCCCACCTCGACCGAAAAACGCATGCAGCAAGTCGGGCGCATTGCCAGCGGTTATGTCTACTATGTGTCGCTCAAGGGCGTGACCGGGGCAGGGCACCTGGATGTTGCGGCAGTCGCAGCCATGATCCCGCGCATCAAAGCCCATGTGCAGGTGCCGGTGGGTGTGGGCTTTGGCATCCGTGACGCGGCCACCGCCCGGGCGGTGGCTGCGGTTTCAGATGCGGTTGTGATTGGTTCGGCCCTGGTTCAGTTGTTGGAAACCCAGACGCGCGACAATGTCGCCTTGGCTGCTGGACGCTTCATCGCCGACATTCGTGCCGCGTTGGACGCCTGAGACCCATACCCGTCAAGTACAAGAGAAGGATGGAATCCATGAGTTGGCTTGAAAAACTGCTCCCTCCCAAGATGCAGCAAACCGACCCGAGCGAGCGCCGCACGGTGCCCGAAGGTTTGTGGGTGAAGTGCCCGTCTTGTGAAACCGTTCTGTACAAAACCGACTTAGAGCAAAACGTCAACGTTTGCCCCAAATGCGGCCACCACCATCGCATTGGTGCGCGTGCACGCTTGGACGCTTTCCTCGACGCCGAAGGCCGTTTCGAGATCGGCCAAGAGGTGCTGCCTGTGGACGCGCTTCGTTTCAAGGACAGCAAAAAATACCCCGACCGCCTCAAAGAAGCGCTGGAGAACACCGGCGAAACCGACGCCCTGGTCGTGATGGGTGGTGCGCTGCACAGCATTCCTGTGGTGGCCGCCTGTTTTGAGTTCGACTTCATGGGCGGCTCCATGGGCTCTGTGGTGGGTGAACGTTTTGTTCGTGGCGTGGAGATGGCCGTCGAGCAAAAAACACCTTTCATCAGCTTCACCGCCACGGGTGGCGCACGCATGCAAGAAGGCCTGCTCAGTCTGATGCAAATGGCCAAAACCAATGCCGCACTGACGCGACTGGCCAAAGCCAAAATGCCTTACATCAGCGTGCTCACCGACCCCACCATGGGCGGCGTGTCGGCCAGCTTTGCCTTTTTGGGTGATGTGGTCATTGCAGAACCCAAAGCCTTGATTGGTTTCGCTGGGCCACGTGTGATTGAAAACACCGTTCGTGAAACCTTGCCCGAAGGTTTTCAGCGTGCCGAATTCCTGCTGCAAACCGGCGCCATCGACATGATTCTGGACCGACGTGAATTGCGTAAAAACATAGCGCAGTTGGTGGCCAAGCTGTCACGGCAAAGTGCGGACGCTGTGGCTTGAGTCCTGCTACCTCGTTACCCGCAACGCTGAGCGAATGGCTCTCACGCTGCGAGCAGCTGCACCCCAAGGAAATTGACCTCACGTTGGAGCGTGTGGCTGCCGTTGCCAAACGCTTGAACTTGGGTTTTGAGGTGCCGGTGATTTCTGTCGCGGGCACGAATGGCAAGGGCTCCACCTGCGCCATGCTGGAAGCGGTGGCTTTGCAAGCGGGATACCGGGTGGGCCATTATTCCAAGCCGCACCTGGTGCACTTTGAAGAGCGTTGTCGCATCAACGGCCAGATGGTGGCGGCCAACGACCTGTTGCCGCAGTTCGAAGCCGTCGAATTGGCGCGTGGCGACACCACGCTCACCTACTTTGAATTCACCACGCTGGCGATTGCGCGTTTGTTGTCTCAAGCGCCACTGGATCTGGTGATTCTGGAAGTGGGCTTGGGCGGTCGTTTGGATGCGGTGAATGTGGTGGATGCGGACTGCGCCATCATCACCAGCATCGACCTCGACCACACCGAGTTCCTGGGCCCCGACCGCGAATCGATAGGCCATGAAAAAGCCCACATCATGCGGCCCGGCAAACCCGCGATCGTCAGCGACCCGCTGCCGCCCACGAGTGTGTTGGCGCATGCGCAAAAAATCGGTGCCGACCTGTGGCGCGTGGGCGTTGATTTCAACTGCAGCGGCGACAAGCAGCAGTGGGCCTGGGGTGGCCGCACTCGTCGTTACAGCGGCTTGGCCTATCCCGCGCTGCGCGGGGCCAACCAATTGCTCAATGCGGCAGGTGTTCTGGCGGCTTTTGAAGCGTTGAAAGATCGTGTACCCATCACCGCGCAAGCCGTGCGGGCCGGTTTTGCCTTGGTCGATTTGCCGGGGCGTTTTCAAATTGTTCCCGGCCAGCCCACTTTGGTGCTGGATGTGGCACACAACCCGCACGCGGTCGCGGCCTTGGCGCAGAACCTGGATCAAATGGGTTTCTTTCCCCGAACTCACGTTGTTTTCGGTGCCATGGCGGACAAAGACCTCGCCAATTTGCTCACCCGCATGGCACCCCTCGTAGACCACTGGGTGTTTTGCGATTTGCCGACCACTCGTGCGGCCAGCGCACGCAATCTTGCAGCCCTCTACCAAGGCCTGTCTTTGAAGGGGCCCGGCCCCGTGGTGATCGACTGCTGCGACAGCCCGCAAGTCGCCTTGCAAACCGCAGTCAAGAGCGCAGACCCCGCTGATAGAATCGTCGTCTTCGGATCGTTCTACACGGTGGGCGGCGTCTTACAAGAGGGTTTACCCAAGCTCGGCGGCAAACACGTGAACTGATCCCCAGGTGCAAGCGGCCCTTCTGGGCCATCGTTGCGCCCTAGATTTCAACTGGATCAGTTCACCGCATGGGTTTGTTGTCGATATTCAAGCGCGCTCACAATGACGGTGCCAATGCTGATTCAGCATCGCGCTCGTCACCGAATACGACCTCAGCGTCTGCTGCTCCTTCTGTGCATCAGGCTCGAACGCGTGCCAGACGCCGTTTGATTGGCGCCAGTTTGTTGGTGCTGATGGGCATCGTGGCGTTTCCGATGTTGTTTGAGTCCCAGCCGCGTCCTATCCCGGTCGACATTCCGATCGATATTCCGCGCGCAGAAGATGCGCCCCCACTTCGCATTCCGCCTGCGGTGAGCAGTGCGCCTGCGCCAGCCATACCACCAGCCCGCTCCCAAGTCGTCGTCGTGGAGCCCCCAGTACCGGCCAACGCCACGGCGCCTTCGACCAAGCCCCCGGAAGTTGTTGCAGCCGCCGAAGCAGCCAGCAAGGCGGCCGCGGCCAAAGCCGTGGCCGACAAGGACAAGGCGGACAAAGAAAAAGCAGACAAGGCCGAGAAAGACAAGGCCAAAGAGGCGGAAAAAGCCAGCCGTGCTGCGGCACAAAAAGCCAGCCTGGAGGCTGCACGTGCCAAAGCCTTGCTCGAAGGCAAAGAGCCTAAACCCAAGGACACGGGTGCAGACGGATCGACCAAAGCGGCAGCGGCTACCGCGGGCCGGTTTGTGGTGCAAGTCGGTGCCTATGCAGATGCTGAAGCGGCCAAAGACGTGAGACAAAAAGTCGAAAAGTTGGGTCTGAAAACTTACACCCAGGTGGTTGACACCTCGGCCGGCAACCGAACGCGGGTGAGGGTCGGACCGATGGAGTCCAAAGAACAAGCTGACAAGGTGTTGGAGCGTTTGAAGGCGGCAGGTTTGTCTGCGGTGGTGTTGACGCTGTGATCGCGAGCTGTCCGCCCATCTGCTGCAACGAGAGCTCCGATGGCCTGGGTTGATTGGGTTTTGCTCGCCATCTTGGGCCTGTCGGCCTTGGTCGGGCTGTGGCGTGGCCTCGTGTTCGAGTTGATGTCGCTGGCGGGCTGGGTGGTGGCCTATTTCTTGGCGCACTGGTTGTCGCCCCAAATCGCTCCCCACATTCCTGTCGGGGTTGTTGGAAGTGCGCTGAATTCGTCGGCCACCTTCGTGATCACCTTTGTGGCGGTGTTGATTGTTTGGGCGCTGTTGGCCAGGCTGGTGCGGATGTTGGTGCGGGCCACACCTTTGAGCATCGTGGACCGTTTGTTGGGCATGCTTTTTGGCAGCTTGCGCGGCTTGATGGTTGCGCTCATGCTGTATACCGTGGTGGGTTGGACGCCGTGGTCACGTTCTGAGGCATGGACGCAGTCGCAGATTCGACCCTGGTTGGCCGTGGCCTATGGCGTTGTTGCGCCGCTGCTGCCTGCTTCATGGGCTCAAGGCGCCAGCACCTCCATACGCAGTGCATGTGGTTCCAATTGCAGTTGAACAAGATTTGAACAAGGGGTTTATTTATGTGCGGCATCGTGGGTGTCATTTCCAAGGGACCCGTCAACCAGTTGATCTACGACGCCTTGCTGCTGTTGCAGCATCGCGGGCAAGACGCTGCCGGTATCGTCACCATGCAAGACAGCAAATGTTTCATGCACAAAGCACGGGGCATGGTGCGTGATGTGTTTCGCACCCGCAACATGCGCGGCTTGCCGGGCAATGTGGGTTTGGGGCAGGTGCGTTATCCCACCGCAGGCAATGCCTACAGCGAAGAGGAAGCACAGCCCTTTTATGTGAACGCGCCCTTTGGCATCGTGCTCGTGCACAACGGCAACCTCACCAATGCGCCTTTGCTGAAACAAGAGCTGGTGGGCATAGACCGCCGCCACATCAACACCGACAGCGACACCGAGGTGCTGATCAATATCTTGGCCCATGAGCTGGCGGTCGCGGCGCGTGACATGCCGCTGTCGCCGAAAGAAATCTTCGCGGCTGTCAGTGCCTTGCACAAGCGCGTCAAGGGTTCTTATGCCGTGGTTGCATTGATCGCAGGCCATGGCTTGCTCGCGTTTCGCGATCCTTTTGGCATACGCCCTTTGTGTTTTGGCGAAGGTGTGGTGGCCGGAAGCCATGAGGTGATGGTGGCCAGCGAGTCAGTGGCGCTTGAAGGAACAGGCCACAAATTAACGCGTGATGTGGCACCCGGCGAGGCCATTTTCATTGACATGCAAGGCCAGGTGCATGCCCAGCAGTGCGCGGCAAATCCGGTCCTCAACCCCTGCATTTTTGAGTATGTTTACCTGGCGCGCCCGGACTCGGTGATGGACGGTATTTCCGTTTACCAAGCGCGCCTCAACATGGGCGAGACCTTGGCCCAGCGCCTGATTTCCACCATGCCGCCCAGCGAGATTGACGTCGTCATTCCGATTCCAGAATCCAGCCGCCCCTCGGCCATGCAGTTGGCGCAAAAGATTGGCAAGCCCTACCGTGAAGGGTTTGTGAAGAACCGGTACGTGGGCCGCACCTTCATCATGCCGGGGCAGGGCGTGCGCAAAAAATCGGTGCGCCAAAAACTCAACGCCATCGGTGTGGAGTTCAAGGGACGCAATGTGCTGCTGGTGGACGACTCCATAGTGCGCGGCACCACGTCCAAAGAAATTGTTCAAATGGCGCGGGACGCCGGTGCACGCAAGGTCTACATGGCCTCGGCCGCGCCACCGGTGCGTTTTCCGAATGTGTACGGCATCGACATGCCCACTAAAGCCGAACTCATCGCCCACGACCGCAGCATGGAAGAAATACGCCAGTTCATTGGTGCCGATGCGCTCATCTACCAAGATGTCGATGCAATGAAAAAAGTCGTTGGTGCACTCAACCCCAAGGTGGCGGGTTTTGAAGCCTCCTGTTTTGATGGCCACTATGTGACCGGCGATGTCAGCGCGGAAGACTTCGCTTCGATGGCGGCACAGCGGTCCAAACAAGGCGACGAAGACGACAGCAACAATCGGACCCGGCTGGCGTTGCAAAACGAACAAGAGTAAGTCCGGGTAGAAGCACATGAACAAAATTCCCCGCATTGAATTCCCACCGGGCACGCGTTTAGAAACCTTGGCAGTGCGCGAGGGGTTGCCGCGCTCGCAATGGGGTGAGAACTCCGAGGCCCTTTTTCTGACCAGCAGCTTTGTGCATCCCGACGCCGCCACCGCAGCGGCGCGTTTTGCCAACGAAGAAGAGGCCTTCACCTACTCTCGCTTCACCAACCCCACCGTCACCATGTTTGAGCGCCGCTTGGCTGCGCTCGAAGGCGCGGAGGCTTGTGTGGGCACCGCCAGTGGCATGGGGGCCATCTTGCTGATTGGTTTGGGTTTGCTCCAAGCGGGCGACCATGTGGTGTGTTCGCGCAGCGTGTTTGGCTCCACCATCATGCTGTTTGGCCGCGAGTTCGCCAAGTTTGGTGTGGAAACCAGTTTTGTTTCTCAAACAGATTTGAACGAGTGGCGGGCGGCGATCAAGCCCAACACCAAACTGCTGTTCGCAGAAACGCCGACCAACCCGCTGACCGAGGTCTGCGACATTCGCGCGCTGTCCATCATTGCAAAAAATGCCGGTGCGTACCTGGTTGTGGACAACTGCTTTTGTTCGCCCGCTTTGCAACTCCCCATTGAGATGGGCGCCGACTTGGTGATGCACTCCGGCACCAAATACCTCGACGGCCAAGGCCGCGTCATGGCGGGTGCGGTATGTGGCACCGAGGCCCTGCTCAACGACAAGCTGGTGCCCGTGCTGCGCACGGCGGGCATGACGCTGTCGCCCTTCAATGCCTGGGTGGTGCTCAAGGGCATGGAAACCTTGTCCATCCGCATGCAAGCCCACAGCCAGCAGGCGCTGGCCCTGGCCACGTGGTTGGAAGAACAACCGCAGGTGCAGCAGGTGTTTTATCCCGGTTTGAAATCACACCCGCAGCATGAATTGGCCATGGCCCAGCAGTCGGGTTTGGGCGGTGCCGTGCTCTCGTTCACCGTCAAGGCCAAAGACGATGCGCAGGCACGCACCAAGGCCTTTCATGTGATCGACCACACGCAAATCTGCTCCATCACCGCCAACCTGGGCGACACCAAAACCACCATCACCCACCCCGCCAGCACCACCCACGGCCGCTTGACCGAAGCGCAGCGCAGCAGCGCCGGCATTTCGCAAGGATTGGTGCGTGTTGCGGCGGGCCTGGAACACCTGGATGACCTGAAGGCCGACTTGCTCCGTGGCCTGCAAAGTTTGTAATCTTTCATGACCCTTCCTGCTCCTACCCCTGTCCGCACCCGTTTTGCCCCCAGCCCCACCGGCTTCATTCACCTGGGCAACATCCGCTCGGCGCTTTATCCCTGGGCCTTTGCCAAAGCCACAGGCGGCACCTTCATTCTTCGCATTGAAGACACCGACGAAGAACGTTCATCGCAAGAAGCCGTCGATGTGATTTTGGAAGGCATGCGTTGGCTCGGTCTGGATCACGACGAAGGCCCGTTCTATCAAATGCAGCGCATGGACCGCTACCGCGAGGTCGTGAAGAACATGCTGGATCAGGGCCTGGCCTACCCCTGCTACATGAGCAGCGCCGAGCTGGATGCGCTGCGCGAGCAGCAAATGCAAGCCAAACAAAAGCCCCGTTACGACGGCACCTGGCGGCCCGAGCCCGGCAAGGCGCTGCCGCCAGTGCCTGTGGGCGTGCAACCCGTCATCCGTTTCAAAGGCCCGCAGGGCGGGTCTGTGGTCTGGGAAGACAAAGTCAAAGGCCGCATTGAAATCAGCAATGACGAGCTCGACGACCTCGTCATTGCCCGCCCCGGAGCAGGTGCTCCCGTCGAGGGTGCCATCGCTGTCGGCACCCCCACCTACAACTTTTGTGTGGTGGTGGACGACATCGACATGAACATCACCCACGTGATTCGCGGTGACGACCATGTGAACAACACGCCGCGCCAAATTCACATCTTCCGTGCCCTCGGCCAAGAGCCGCCCGTCTATGCCCATTTGCCCACCGTGCTCAACGAGCTCGGCGAAAAAATGAGCAAACGCCACGGTGCCAAACCCGTGACGCAATACCGCGAAGAAGGTTACTTGGCGGATGCCGTGGTCAACTACCTCGCACGCCTGGGCTGGAGTCACGGGGACGATGAAATTTTCTCGCGTGAGCAACTGGTGCAGTGGTTCAATCTGGACCATCTCGGCAAAAGCGCCGCGCAGTTTGACGAAATCAAACTGCGCTGGGTGAACGCGCAGCACATGAAGTCCACACCGGCTGAACAACTCGTGCCGTGGTTGACCGAGCACCTCGCACGCTCAGGTGTCGTGGTGCCAAGTAACGCTCCCTTGGCCGCCATGTGTGTGTTGTTCCGCGACCGCTGCGCCACCTTGGTGGAACTGGCCGATTGGCTGCACATGTACTTTGCGCCGGTGCAACCTGCACAGGCGGAACTCGCCACCCACTTGACCGACGAGGTGAGGCCCGCGCTGCAGTCCTTGCGTTCTCGTTTGGCCGACACCGAATGGAGCCAAATCGCCATCAGCGCCACCTTCAAGCAGGTGCTGACAGAGTTCAAACTGAAGATGCCGCAACTGGCCACGCCACTGCGTTTGCTCGTCTGCGGGCGGGCGCAAACACCATCGGCCGATGCGGTGTTGGCCCTCTTCACCCGCGAGCAGGTGTTGGAGCGCTTGCAAGGGGTGTGAAAAACGGGCTATAATCGTCGTCTCACTTGAACAGCGATGTTCTCTTTTGAAGCCCTGGAAACAAGGCGTTAAAACGGGGGTATAGCTCAGCTGGGAGAGCGCTTGCATGGCATGCAAGAGGTCAGCGGTTCGATCCCGCTTAACTCCACCAAAACAGGCTTAGGGTTGTTTAACAGTGGAGCGCAGTTCAAGCGGTGATGAAGGATTTGTCCCCTTCGTCTAGAGGCCTAGGACACCACCCTTTCACGGTGATTACAGGGGTTCGAATCCCCTAGGGGACGCCAAGTTTGTTGTTGCGCTTGCAGAGCAATCTGAAAGCAACAAAACCAGCAGGTGACACGCTGGGGTTAGTTAAGGAGTGGTAGTTCAGTTGGTTAGAATACCGGCCTGTCACGCCGGGGGTCGCGGGTTCGAGCCCCGTCCACTCCGCCAAGATAGAAAACAAAACGGACCTTCGGGTCCGTTTTTGTTTTTGGTCTGTCATTTCAGCGTGTGGGGTTGTCTTAGCGGGTGCTGCGGTCTCGTGACTGTCAACTGTGTAGCGCCATGCCCACCCCAAGTCCCTATTTACGGGCTGTCCCGCTTGAGCGCCAGATGCTGAGGACCGTCAAAGTCTAGTCCGTCCTCATCCTAACAATCCTAAATCCTCAACCTCCCCGCATACCCCGTCATCTCCAAATACCCCAAGCCCACACGCTGCCCCTGCGCATCGAGCAGCTCGCTCAAGCCTTCCCAATAAATCGTGCCGGTGCTGCTTCGGCTGTCGAGTTCTTGGGCGTCGAAGAGGGCACGGACTTGGGCGGGGCCGGCGGGGGTGTTGACTTGCCACTGCACCGGATAGCGGGCACCCGATGAGGGACTTTGCCATTGCCGGCCTGCAGTGAAAACAACTTCTTGCGGCGCGAAGTTTTGAACCTCGCCGCCGGGCTGGCGCCAACTGCCGCCGGCATAGACGGTGCTGCCATCTTGGCGGCGCAGGCGAAAGGCGGTGAGGGCGCTGCCGTCGAACAAATTCATGCCTATCCAATCCCAGCCGACGGCTTCTGCATCGAGCAGGCTGTCGCTCCACTCGTGGTCCAGCCACGCTTGCCCGGCCACTTGCAATTTTTTGCCGTCCAACTGAAGCTCACCGCGCGCTTGGAGTTGGGGTTGGCTGTAGTAATGGCTGGCCTGGGCCTCTTGGGGCCCTTTGCGCGAGTAGCCGTTTTGGCCTTGGAGCAGCACGGGTTGGGTGGTGGCAAGTTGCAGGTTCAATGCAAAACCGGCTTTGTCGCTTTGAACTTGTGTTTGGTAGAGGCTGCTGCTTGCGGCGGCAGTGGTTGATGGGCTGGTGCGTCGTTGCAGCCGCCAATCGCGCAGCCTGACTTGAGTGTCGGATGGGGCGGCTTCTGCCAAACCAAATCCAGCGCGCGCAATTCTGTCGTCGTGCCGCAAGCGTCCATTGGCCACTTCGCTCAAGGCGATGTGGGCAAAGACCAGTTGTTTGGCGGCGAAGCGGCTGGGGTGGTCGGGCGCGACACTGCTGCGGGTTCGGAAAAACGTGATCTGAAAGCCGTAAGCCGGGATGGCTTGAAGTGCCGAAGTTGGCGACTCGCCAGGCGATAACCAACCCGTGAGGTACCACCACTCGATGCGGGCTTGTGGGTGGGCGCCGAAGTCACTCGGGAAGGTCAGCACACGGTGGGGCGCAATCACGTCGCGGCGCGCGGCTTGGTCAGATGGTTCGGTCGAGCGCCCCGAAGCCCAGGTGCTTGTATGTTGGATGGCCAGCAGCGCCAACAAACCTTTTTGCAAACCGATGCGGCGACCGTTGTTCACCAGTCCTCCTTCACCGCCAAGGCTGCACCGGTTTGTGCAGCCGTGCGTGCGGCCCACCAGGCCGTCAGCAGCGCAGCCGCCAACACACTGGCCGCCAACAAAAGCAGGCGCAACCATGGCAACACCCAGTCCATGGTCCAGTGAAAACTTTGCGGGTTGACCGCGTGGACCAGCACCGCGCTGATGGCCGCGCCCAGCAGCATGCCCACCACGATGCCGACGCCGGTCCACAGGGCGGTCTCGCTCACGATCAAACGCCGCACTTGGTTTTTGGTCAGCCCCAAGTGAACCAATAAACCGAACTCTTTGCGCCTTGCCAGTACCTGGGCCGACACGCTGGTTGCCAGGCCAAACAAACCCATTCCAATCGCTACCGCCTGCAACCAGTGTGTGACGGCAAAACTGCGGTCAAAAATGCGCAGCGACAACTGGCGAATCTCAGCCGCGGAGGCGAATTCGAGCAAAGCGCCGGCGTCACCGGCCCGTTCTCGCAGCTGGGTTTGAATGCTTGCGGCTGAAGCATCGGCGTTCAACCACAGGGCCAGGTCGTTGACGCGGGTGTCTTGGGTGAGGCGCTCGAAGTCGCTGCGCTGCATCAGCACGGCGCCGTTTTGCCGCGCGTAGTCGCGCCACACGCCCATGACCACCGCGGCCACTGGCTGGCCGTTGGGCAGAGGCAGTTGCAAGCGCTTTCCCGCCTCGGCTCCGTAAAGGCTGACCATGGCTTCGCTCACATAAATGGGGATGGCACCGGTTGCCAAGTCGTTGCTGGAAGACTGCGTTGCTTGGATGCCTTGGACCCAGGGCAGACTGCGCTCGGGGTCCACCACATGGCGCGCGATCAAAGCCACGGGCGGGCGGTCTGCTTGCCATTGAATGGACATCACACGCTGTGGCTCCACTTTGTTCACCCCCGGCAGGGCGGCCGCTTGGACTACAAATGTGGGTGTGAGGTAGGCGGTGTCGCCGGCACGCCCAGAACCGATGCGCACATACAAATCGGCCGGCAACACGGTGTTCAACCACTGGCCTATCGACACACGAAAACTGCCCACCATGATGGTCAAGGCCACGGACAGCGCGAGGCTGGCCACCACGCCGGCCACGGCCACTGTGGCCACATGACGTTGCTGACGCGCTCGCTCAACGGCCAACATGGCCAGCGCCTGGGTTTGCGGTGGGACCAGGCCCAGCAGCAAGGCCACGCCCTGCGGCACACAGGCCATGCCGCCGAGCAAAAAACAAGCGACCGCGGCGTAGGCCGCCAGCGGCAATTCACCGATGGGCGGCAGGAAAGCTAAGGCCAAACCAATCAGCAGCAGCGCCGGACCCATCCATGGCATCCAGCGTTTTGTTGGGGACTGGCCTGAGCCCAGGCTCGCACCTTTTAATGCCAAGGCGGGCTGCATCTGTTGCGCCATGTGGGCGGGCAGCATGGCCCCAGCGGCAGCTGCAAGCAAGCCCAGCATGGTGAACAGCAGCGCCGCCCAGGGGTTCCACAAGAGGACGGGGGCCACGCCTGGAAAGTAGCCGCCGCCCAAATCGCCCGACAAAAGCTGCAAGGCACTTTTTGCCAACAAGGTACCGAGCGCAATGCCCAACACGCTGCCGAGGCCACCGAGCACCAGGGCTTCCAACAAAATCCAACGCGACCTTTCCTTGGCGCTCAAACCCAGCACGCCCAAGAGTGCCAGTTGTGGCAAACGGCGGGCCACCGACAGCGACAGCGCCGAGAACACCAAAAAGCCGCCCGTGAATACCGCCACCATGGCGAGCACCGTGAGGTTGACGCGGTAGGCACGCGACACCTGGGTGACTTGCTGTGCACTTTGTGCCGGGGTAACGGCACGCAGCGCTGCAGGCAAGTCCAGCTCGCGTAGCACCGTGGCCTGGTCTGCGCCAGGCTGCAAACGAACGTCGATGCGTGACAGGCGACCCAGCCAGTCAAAACTCGCTTGCACACCGGCCAAGTCCATCACGGCCAGGGGTGGGCCTGCTGCGGCCACGCGGCCGCGCACGGCAAACGGCAAGCTCTGTGCGCCCGATACCAAACGCAGCGGTGGCTTGTCCGATGGCGGCGCTTTCGCCAACCATGCTGCCGCCGCTTGATTCAAAAACACCGCGCTGGGCTCCAGCATGGCCAAACGATCTTCACCTGCTGCCACCTGGGCAAAGAGCTCGGGCGCAATGGACGGGACGGTCAAAGCGTCCACACCCCACAGCCGCATGGCCAGCTTCTCACCTTGGGCATTGAGGGCCAGCACGTCGAGTTCGATGACGGGACTGGCCACAGCCACCTGCGGGTGCTGGGCCACACGTGGGTAGATGTTTTCGTCGAAGCCTTCGTTTTGCGCGCGCAGTTCAAAGTCGGCTTGGCCGTTGACGCTGCGAACGGCCGCGCTGAATTCGTTCAAGGCGGACTCGTTGATCAAATGCACCGCAAACGACAAGGCCACGCCCATGGCAATGGCCAGCACGCTCACCAGACTGTGCCCAGGCTGGTGCCGCCATTGCGGCCAAGAGAGTTGTTGCAGCAATTGCCACATGCAACTCAATGTCCGAGTGCGCCGGCACACACCAAACGCCGCGAAGCGGCAATCTGATGTTGCTTGTCGGTGCGGGCCGACCAGTTGAACCTCATGTGCGCTGCCAGTTAGTCTGTAACGCGAAGTGTTCGATACGAGTCACAGTCGACTACTTCTATAGCGCTCGTTTTTGCTGCAACCAGCGTTTCGATCACGGTACAGCTTGCAGAAACCTTCGGGAAGAGTTTGGTGGCTTTTTCGTGCATCTCAAAATACTGATTCAGAGCGCCCTCATTTTGCCCTTGCGCCCGCCAATTTGCCCGCACTTCTGGCACTACAACGAACAGGAATGCAAACGTTGCCAGTAGAAAGCCAGCAGTTGCGGACAAGATGTACTTCATGAGGTTTGACTTCTTTGCAATGGACTGGGCACCACACCCGTCGCGGTGAGGGTGAGCACCCGGTCGGCACGCGCGGCAGCCGTGCGGGAATGGGTGACCAACAAACAGGCCGCGCCGTTGCTGCGCACTTGCTCACGCAGCAAGTCCATCACCCGTTCAGCGGTGGTGGGGTCGAGGTTGCCAGTGAGTTCGTCGGCCAAGATCAAACGCGGTTGGTGAACCAAAGCACGTGCCAAAGCCACACGTTGCAACTGGCCGCCCGACAGTGTTTGCGGCAAACGCTGTGCGGTGTCTAACAAACCGACGGCTTCGAGCATGTGCATCACCCGGTCTGGGTTGGGTTGACGCAGCAAGAGCAAAGGCAAGGCCACGTTTTGCGCCACGGTGAGGTGGGGCAGCACATGAAAG
The DNA here is from genome assembly GCA_031431125.1 of Burkholderiales bacterium. Lineage (GTDB taxonomy): Bacteria > Pseudomonadota > Gammaproteobacteria > Burkholderiales > Burkholderiaceae_C > JANPCX01. The sequence goes on along the minus strand of JANPCX010000021.1, from coordinate 77,811 downwards.
GCCTGAAAGACAAATCCCAAGTGGGCACGCCGAAAGTGCGCTTGTTTTTCCTCGGCCAGCGCATGGATGTCGGTGCCGACGAGGGTGATGCGTCCACCGCTGACGGTGTCCAAACCCGCAATGCAGTTCAGGAGTGTGGATTTCCCCACGCCCGACTCGCCCACGAGGGCCACGAACTCGCCCGCTTCCATGCGCATGTGCACATCGGAGAACACCGCCGCGCCGCTGCCGCCACCCGGCACGGGGTAACTTTTGCTCAGGTTTTCGATGTGAAGCAGGGTCACGGTGGCAGGCTCAGTGAGCAGTGTCCAGCGCCAAGAATGCTTGTTTGATCAAGGCCAGCGTTTGTGGGCTGACGTCGGGTCCGTCACATGCCACCACCTGCCGAGCCGGCATGCTGCGCAACCAGGTGAGCTGTCGTTTGGCCAACTGGCGCGTGGCGGCAAAGCCTTGTTCGGTCACGCTTTTCATGTCCAGCGGGTCTGCGCTGTCCAAGGCTTGCCATAGCTGTCGGTATCCGACGCAGCGCATGGACGGCATGTCGGGCGCCAGATCGCCCCGCGCCCGCAGGCTGCGCACTTCGTCCAAGAAACCCGCCGACAGCATGTGCTCAAACCGCTGAGCAATGCGTTGATGCAACCAAACACGGTCCTGCGGTTCCAGGGAAATGAGGGCGGGGGGGGCGGTTTTTTTTGTGCCCTGCTGGAACGACGACATCGTCTTTCCGCTGATGTGAAACACCTCCAAGGCGCGCAGGATGCGCTGGGTGTCGGCTGGGGCCAGGCGCTGGGCGATGACCGGGTCGATGCGCTGCAAGGCCTGGTGCATGGCAGGCAGCCCTTGTGTTTGCAACTGCTGGGCCAAGGTGGCGCGCACGGCGGGGTCGGCGGCCGGCATGTCGTCCAGCCCGTCGAAGAGCGCCTTGAAATACAGCATGGTGCCGCCCACGAGCAAAGGCCAATGGCCGCGCGCGCGAATCTCGCCCACGAGCTGTGTGGCGTCGTGCACAAACCGCGCAGCGGAATAGGCTTGCGAGGGATCGATGATGTCGATCAGGTGATGTGTTACCAGCGCACGTTCAGCACTGCTGGGCTTGGCGGTACCAATGTCCATGCCTTGGTAGACCAAGGCAGAGTCCACGCTGATGATTTCGATGGGGCGAATGCGAGACAGCACTTCCACCGCAGCGAGTGCGCAGGCCGTCTTGCCCGACGCCGTGGGCCCAGCCAGACAAACGCAGGGCAGGGCCATCAGATGGGGCGCGTCAAAGCATCAACCAAAGTGGCAGATGTAATGCACAGCGGTCAAGACTTCGATGTCGAAGGACGACTGACCGGGAACGTTGAACGACTGTCCGCCCCCAAATTCTGTCCAAGCGTTGTCGCCCGCGAGTTTGACGCGGCAGCGACCATCAACCAGCTCCATGACCTCGGGTTCACCGGTGTTGAATGTCAGTGTCGCTGGAAGGATGACGCCCACACTTTTCTTACTGCCGTCGGCCAAGGTGACACTGTGTGAAACGCATTTGCCGTCAAAGTAGACGTTGGCGCGGGTTTGAATTTGCCCGCTGAGCAGGGTGGTTGGAGTGGTATCGGATGCGGTCATGTTGGATCGGATGATGGCGAATAAACGGATGTCGGAGATTGTAGTGGGCCGTCACATTGAAATTGGAGTCGAGGGACGCGCAATCCACAGGGCGATGCAAGGCGCGAAGCACAGCGAACCCTGCAGGTATCGCGCGCGTTCGCAATGCTGCAGCGACCTGTGGATTGCGTGGACAGTGACTTCCGATTTCAGTGTGACGGCCCTTTGGTGTTGCGGTGTTTTGCAGATGCGGTTTAATGTGCGAACGAGCTCTGATCGACATGTCCACCCAGCCACTCTTCACGCCCGCTCCCGCGCCCGACGCCTCGCCCTTGCGGCCAGACGCGATCTTGACGCGTTTGTTTGAAGTCAGCCCAGACCCCATCACGGTGACGGCCTTCGACAGCGGTGAGTTTCAAATGTGCAACGAGGCTTTTTGTCGCCTCACCGGATACAGCAGCGACGAGCTCAAAGGGCGAAGCGCCGCTGACCTGGGTTTGTGGAACCCGCCTCAGGAGCGAGATCGCTACTTGCAAATGGCTTCTGCCCCAGGTGGTGTGCAGGGCTTCTCTGCCTCGGTCACCGCCAAAGGCGGTCGGCGTGTTCCGGTGCTGATATCGGCCACCGTGTTGGAACAGGACGGTCGCCGCTATCTGCTGGCTGTGTTGCATGACATCTCGGAGCGGGAGCGGCGTCGGCTTCAGTACGAAGCGGTGCTGAGCAACGCCATGGTGGGCATCGCCACCACACGCGATCGAATTTTTCAACTGACCAACGCGCGTTATGAAGAAATGATGGGCTGGTCGCCAGGCAGCTTGATTGGCATGCCGGGGTCGGTGGTGTGGCCCAGCACGCAAGCGTATGAAGAAATTGGCGCCTATGCGGGTCCGCTTTTGGCCAAAGGTGAACCGATAGACGTGGAGCGCGAACTCGCACGGCGCGACGGCTCGACTTTTTGGGCACGAATTCGTGCCCGTGCCGTGGACCCGCGGAACCCGAAGGACAGTGGCACGATTTGGATTCTCGAAGACGTCACTGAACGGCGTCGCAACCAGCAAGCGCTGGCGGCGGCCAAAGAACAAGCGGAGGCTGCGAACTTGGCCAAGAGTCAATTTCTTGCCAATACCAGCCACGAAATTCGCACGCCACTCAATGGGTTGCTCGGTTTGGTGCGCTTGGCGCTTTCAGAAAATGAACCGCCTCACTCGGCAGATCAACTCAAGCTCTACCTTGCCCGAATTCAGGAAAGTGCGCAAACCTTGGCCGGCATCATCTCGGACATCTTGGATTTCTCCAAAATCGAGGCCGGGCAGTTGCGTCTGGAACTGCGGGTCTTTGACCTGCACCAGACATTGCAAGAGGTTTGCGGCCCCTATGATGAATTGTCTCGAGCGCAGCGGCTGGCATTCAGGCTGAACCTTGCCAGCAACTTGCCCCGTTGGGTGCGCGGTGATGCACTGCGCTTGCGCCAAATTTTGGGTAACTACCTGAGCAATGCTTTGAAGTTCAGCGAGGCAGGGCTGATCGATGTGAATGTGGTTTGCGCCGGCCCTGGCAGGGTGCGTTTCGAAGTGACCGATCAAGGCGTTGGAATTGAGGCCGCTGCCTTGGACCGTTTGTTCAAACCTTTCTCCCAGGCCGACGGCTCCACCACCCGGCGTTTCGGCGGCACTGGGCTGGGCCTGAGCATTTGCCGCCAGTTGGCTCACTTGATGGGCGGCAAAGTGGGCGTGCGCAGCCAAGTGAACGACGGCAGCACTTTTTGGTTGGATATTCCTTTGCCTACTGTTTCCATCCAATCCGAGTCTCCCCAAGAAACAAACACCGGTGACGAAGACCCTCGCGGATGCTTGCAGGGCAGCCGCGTCTTGGTTGTGGAGGACAACCCCGTCAACACCTTGGTCGTCGAGGCCATGCTCGGGCAGTGGGGTGTGGACGTGACCGTCGCTGAACATGGCGCCCACGGTATTGCTGCAGTTGAGACCGCCGAACACCCCTTTGATGCGGTGTTGATGGACCTGCAAATGCCGGTGATGGGCGGCTTGGATGCCACGCGTGCACTGAGAATTCATCTGGACGCAGAACAATTGCCAGTGATTGCACTGACAGCTGGCGTTTTGATGGCGGAGCGTGAGGAGGCCCTGACCATAGGCATGAACGACTTTTTGACCAAACCCATCGAGCCCGATCAACTGGCCCAGGTGCTGGCGCACTGGGTGACGCGCGCCAGGGCCAGGCGGAATTGGTCAATTTGATGTTTGGTACCGAAATTCCCTGGGACATGCAGACCGTCCGCGAGTTTTGGCAAAGACGGGTGAGGCCAGGGCAGGCCTTGCGCCATGGGGGGGCGGTGCACAAAAGTGCCCTGGGCTGCGTTGCCTTCCTGACGGTTTCCTCTTTTTCGCCCCGCCCGAAGCGATCTCGACGCCAACATACCTCAACCACCCCCCCCAAGAATGGGGTTTTGGGTCAAAAAGCCGTAAAAACCCTGTGCAATCAGGCACCTAGCAGGCACACTGTGGTACCGCTGAAAAGGAAACTGGCTGTGACAAAGCGGAACCCGCTTTGACTCCTGTACTGCCATGGTCCCAGGCGACAATCGCTAGATTGGCTCTATCCCACTTCTCTGATGTCAAATTTGCCCCTCGCCGCTGCTTCTGCTTCTCCAGCGCTGGATGAGCACGATGCCTTGCCTGCTGGAACGCGTTTCGGCGAGCTTGAGATTCTTCGTGTTGTCGGGGTGGGTGGGTTCGGTATCGTGTACTTGGCACGCGACCACTCTTTGGACCGTGATGTCGCCCTGAAGGAGTACATGCCGGGCCAGTTGGCGGCACGTGGCCCTAGCGCCCAGGTGTCTCTGCGGTCGGGATCGCACATGGAAACGTTCGCCTTAGGCCTGCGTTCCTTTGTGAACGAAGCACGCTTGTTGGCTCGTTTTGACCACCGTTCTTTGGTCAAGGTGTATCGGTTTTGGGAAGCCAACAACACCGCCTACATGGTGATGCCGTTTTTGCAGGGACGTACCCTGCGCGAAGCACGACGTGCGATGACGAACCCGCCGGATGAGGCGTGGATGCGACAAACGCTCAACCCCTTGTTGGAAGCGCTTGAGTTGTTGCATCGCGAGGCGGTCTATCACCGCGACATCGCGCCTGACAACATTCTTTTGCCCAGCGATGGAAGTCAGGCTGTCCTGCTTGACTTCGGAGCTGCCCGGCGCGCCATTGGTGATCGCACCCAAACCTTCACCGCCATTCTCAAGCCCAGTTACGCGCCGATTGAGCAGTACGCAGAGTCGGTCAGTTTGAGGCAAGGACCTTGGACTGACATTTACGCGCTCGGGGCGGCTATTCATTACTTGATCAAAGGTGTTCCGCCGCCGCCAGCAACCGCACGAACCATCGAAGACCACAGCGAGGTGTTGGCGAGTATGGCCGTGCCTGGGGTTTCGTCCACTTTCCTTGCGGCAGTGGATTGGGCCTTGGCGGTGCGTCCCCAAGACCGCCCACAGTCAGTGGCAGAGTTTCGCGATGCGCTGGACGGAAAAATGACGCCTCCAACGGTGTCTCGTCAAACCACCGGGGCGGCGATCACAGCCGATCCCTATGTCAAGACCGCGGCTGACCCGGTCGTCGACAAAACAGCGATTGCAAGGGAAGAGGTCGTTTCGGTCATCGACGAGCCAACCATGTTGCATCGACCCGGTCATGGCTCGGGTATGGCCCCTGCCAGCGCGCCTGCTGTATTCGCAGCGGCACCGGTTCAAGCGGCGTCAGCGCCTTGGGTACCACCCACGGTGCCATCCGTGGCACCCGGTGCCAATGGCGGGGGAGACCCAACCGCACCTTTTAAGTCGACTACCCCCCTCGAACGGCCACAAGTGATCAACCCTGTCGCCAAGCCAGAGGCGCGCCCGTTGGCTGCGATGGGGAAGTCATCAAACGCGAAAAAGCGAGGCCCAGTGGTGCCTCTCACCGCGACAGCCGAGCCCTCTGTCTCCCGGTCGGCGTTGGGCGCTTGGCCCATCGCCATACCTGCGGTGTTGCTCCTGTTGGCAGCGGCCGCGTGGTGGTGGAGCACCCGCGCGCCTGCCGCAGCGGACTTGACGGCGGTCAGTCCCCCTGCGGCAGGTCAAGTACCGACGGTGAGTCCCACGGCGGCTTCAGCGCAGTCACCTGTCTTGACGCCCGCACCAATTGCTACAGCGGAGCCTGTGGTTCCACCGCAAACGCCCGTGGCCGCCGTGGCGACCAACCCTGCCGAACCTGTCACGGCTTCGAAGCCAAACCCAACGCCACCACTTGCTGCTCCCACAGCAGTGGCGACCCCAGCGCCCGTTGCTACCACGGCGGTCCAGTCGCCCGCGTCACCGCCCAAAGCCCCCGCACCAGCTGTGCGGCCTCCTGAGACGGTCGCTGTCAACCCCAATAAAAACGACACGACCGCACCGCGAATCGTTCTTGAGTCCAAACCAACGCGCCCAACGGGCTCGGGCAATGAACCGGCCCGACCCAATGAAACCCCCACCGCCTCAAGCCAACGTCCCGCTGGCGCGCCGCTGTGGCCACCGGTTCCCGCAGAACCCAGCAAACCTCGCGCTCAAGCGTCCACGGAAAGCTTTGGTTCTCCGACTGAGGCCTGTGGTGGGCGGGTTTTCATTGCTTTGCTTCAGTGCATAGAACGCCAATGCAGGAGTGGGCGCTTCGCTTCACATCCGCAATGCGCAGAAGTTCGGGCACGTAAAGAGCAGCCTACCCAAGATGTGTACGGCGGTAGTCGCTGATGCCGGGCCACCGCCGCTAGCCCTGCTTGATTCTTACCAGGGTCAATTGCAGCAGTTTGGCGTCGGCGCTGGCGCGGTGCCTGTCAATCCGCGCTTCTTGAGCCACCTCTTGTTTCACCACATGCCAGCGTTCGGCCTCTTGCTCGCTTAAGAGGGCGCGCAGGTTGTCGAGCTTGAAATGCGGCGAGAGGTTGGCCGCGTCGAACAGCTTTCCCATCCAACTGTAGTCATTGGCCCAGCCATCGCTGTACAGAGTCTTGCCGGCCAAGTTGGCGTTGAGCTTGTGCGCCACTGCGGCGGCGTCTTGTCCATGCTGTTCAGCAATGGCTCGGCTGATGTGGTGTGTCTGCTCTGCCTGTTCGTCCCAGTGCGTCCAATTCGGCTCGGGGCGTATCAGGGTGCAGAAGCTGCTGCCATCGGCCAGCACGTATCCGACTTCGATGGGGTAGCTGTTGCGACCAAAACCCGAGGCCTCCATGTCCAGGATGCCTACTAGGAGGGGCGCACTCGGATCTTCGCTCACACCAACAAGTCCTGCGTTTCGGGGTGCCGCTGCATATAGGTGTTGACGTAGGAACAGGCGGGATGGATTCGGAGTCCGCGTTCGCGTGCGTGCCCAATGGCGGCTTCAACCAAGGCTGCTGCAATGCCTTGTCCTTGTAAGGAGGGATCTACCCAGGTATGGGTGAGGTGCATCACGGCGGCATCAATGTGGTAATCCGCCACGCATACATGGGGGCCACGTTGCAGCTCAAAACGAGACTGAGCGATGTTATGCGTCACGTTCAAGGATGTCATGGCTGGAGGGTCAGGTGTGGTGTTGTGACGTTGCGCTTCGCAGGGCGACGGTTTGTATCTCGACCGAGGTGTCGCCGTCTCCGAACCACACTTGCCCATCCTGTACCGTCACTTGGAGTTGCATACCCCGCTGGGCCAAGGCTGCGAGTGCCTGGGATTGGTCGGCCGGAACTTGCCACACGTTCAAATTCTGCGCCCTGGAGATTTTGCTCTCGATGCTTTTCCACCAGACCGGGGTACTGTGGCTGAAGCTGTAGACGCTGACCTTGTCGGCGCGCGGACATGCTTTGAGCAAACGTTTGTCGTCGGGTTGCCCCACATCAATCCAATGCTTGATTTGTCCAGTTAAGTCTTTGTGCCAAAGGTCGGGTTCTTCTTGGTCCCACATGCCCTTGGCCATTTCTAGTTGACCATGGTCAGGGTCCGCCTGCACGTTCATGGCCAACGCCAAGAGACGAATCATCATGCGTTCGTCGGTCTCCGAGGGGTGTCTGGCCAAAGTCACTGGGTGATTCAAGTAGACGCTTCGATCCATGTCGGCGATCTGCAGTTGTGCTTTGTAGATCGTGGCTTTCAGTGCCATGGGTAGGGCTGCTTTCGATCGAAGAAAAGAGTCAATGGCGGCGCACATCAAAACGCAGGCCGGAAAGAATGACATCTTGCCTGATTCCCGCCGGTTTTTGACCTGTCCCCTGAGACAATTGTTCATCTCATACTCTCGACCAAGGTCCATGCAAGTTGTCCATCCCCCAGGTTTTCAGCACCGCGTCACCAATTTCCACGGCCAGCAGGCCTGTCATTTGACGGCACCCGACGGCAGTGAAGCGATGGTTATGTTGCACGGCGCGCATGTCGTTTCTTGGAAAACAAGCGGTGGTGTGGAGCGCTTGTATCTCTCGGAGCAAGCCCATTACGCCGTGGGCACAGCCGTGCGCGGCGGCGTGCCCGTGGTGTTCCCGCAGTTTGCCAACCACGGCGTTCTCGTCAAACATGGTTTTGCCCGCACCCAGCTGTGGACCTTGCACAGTGTGGATACCACGGAAACGGACGCGCTGTTGATCCTGCGGCTGGTGAGCAGTGACGCCACAAGGGCGCTTTGGCCCTTTGATTTCGAGTTGGAACTCAGCCTGCGTTTTTCCAATCAGCGACTCGACATGGAATTGGCGGTCACCAACACCGGCGACAAGCCGCTGTCCTTCACTGCGGCGTTGCACACCTACCTCATGGTCCAGGACATTGCCGCTGTTCGACTGGAGGGCTTGTCGCGTTTGCGTTTTCGCGATGCCGTGACCAACACGGTGCAGGTGGACCACCATGGCAGCGTGCGCATCGAGGGCGAGCTGGACCGGGTCTATTTCGATGCGGCGAGGCCGGTGGTGATCTGTGGTGGTGACGAGAGTGTCACCGACCGAGTGGAGGTTTCACAAACGGGCTTCAAAGACGTGGTCATATGGAACCCAGGACCATTGCATTCGGCGGCTCTTCCAGACATGTCAGACGAAGGCTGGCGACGCATGTTGTGTGTCGAAGCCGCGCTGGTGAACGAGCCCATGCAACTGGCTGCCGGAGAGGATTGGTGGGCTCGGCAGTCGATTGACTGCAGTACCGCGACCTAAGCCGCACTTGCATGCGAAAAAAAACCGCAGCCAGGCTGCGGTTTTTGTTGCTTCAAACAAAGCGCCAAGGCGCCTTGCATTCAGCCATTACAGAGGCTTGATGTTCGCAGCTTGCAGGCCTTTTTGACCTTGCTTCACTTCGAATTCGACGCGCTGGTTTTCGACCAGGGTCTTGAAGCCATTGCCTTCGATGTCACGGAAGTGAGCGAAGAGGTCAGCGCCACCTTCGTCTTGTGCAATGAAGCCGTAGCCCTTGCTGTCGTTGAACCACTTCACGGTGCCGGTTTTTGTCGTCATGGACGTATTCCTAACTGTCTATCAAAAATAATGCGCAGCACATGCCGTCGCATGCAGCAACACTCAAGATTCTTGTGTGGGGAGGTCTGGCGGTTTCTGCAACAGGGCCGATGAGGCCCGTACAGAGGTGAACAGATCGAGAACAAACACGGTCTTGCGTATAACTGTGCGTGCAATGTACACGAAGTCTGGCCAGATATTGCGGTCTTTCTCGGGTCGGCCGCAAAAAGATGCGGGGATTGCGCCACACTTTGTCCAAAGAATGGCTACTTTGCCTGCACCATTGAATTTCATGACGACCATCCACTTCCTTCTTCGCGGTGAATACATCCCGCTCGATGCCTTGCTCAAAGCCACGGGTTTGGCGCCCAGCGGCGGTTTGGCCAAAGCCTTTGTGGCCCAAGGCCAGGTTCAGGTCGATGGGTCGCTCGAATTGCGCAAGACCTGCAAAATTCGCTCGGGACAAGTGGTGACGATGGGGGACGCATGCGTCCACGTCTCGTCCGCACCGAACGCCGCCGCGGGTGAAGCTGAATGAGGGGCAGCGGCAAAATGGGGGCCCTATCGCCGAACTGTTCCGCATGAGCGCCTCTCCCACCCCGCCACTGACCTCTCTGAGAAACCTGCAGCCTGCCTTGCATCAGCCCGGCTACGCCGTGCTGGAACCGCCCGCACTGGGCGAGTTGCTCGGTTTGTCGATTACCGAGCTCTTGGAGCTGAATGAGTGCTGGAACGATTTGCCGCCCGACGGTTATTTACGCGACGGCGGTCGCTATCGACGCAGGCGGCATGGGTGTTATGTGGCGGATGCCGGTCAATTGCGTTCCGTTCCCCACCGTGCTCACTGGCAGCCCTTGGACTACAACGCCCTGCATGGCGGCTTAGAGCGATGGTTTGAGCCACTGTCATGCCGTGTGCTGGAACACCCGGCGTGGCAAGTGCTGTTGCTGGCGCTGGCGGCCCAGTGTTCGCTCGTCAAGGGGCAACAGCCCTGGTTCGTGGAAGCGCACCAGTTTCGCATTGATACCGAGGGCGGCATTGGTCGGCCTACGCCGGAGGGTGCTCACCGCGACGGCGTCGACTTTGTGGCGGTGATTTTGGTCAACCGCGTCGGCGTGAAGGGCGGCGAGACACGTGTTTTTGAGGCGCAAGGTTGTCATGGCCAACGTTTCACCTTGGTCGAACCGTGGACCCTGCTGATGCTCGACGACGAAAAGGTGATACACGAAAGTACGCCGATACAGCCCTTGGACGGCGTTGGCCACCGCGACACCTTGGTGCTGACCTTTCGAGCAGGAGGATTTCAGGGGCCCGCTGAATCCTGAGTGTCCTGTTCATACACGCCGTCTAGAAATCCGGATCGGTTCTCCAGCGCATGGTTTGCGTCGACTGGGGGTGGGGCAGTGACAGTTCTTGCGAATGCAGCAACAGCCGCATGCTGTCGTTTTGCCAGGGTAGCGGCGCATACAGGCGGTCGCCCACGATGGGATGACCGATGGCTTCTAAGTGCACACGCAACTGGTGCGATCGACCGGTGACAGGTTGCAGCTCGACCCGGGTCCGGTTTGTCGATTGATCACGGGAGACCACGCGAAACAGTGTGAGCGAGGGTTTGCCCAAGATCGCGTCCACCTTTTGTCTGGGGCGGTTGGGCCAATCGGCGATCAAGGGCAAATCGATCTGCCCACGGTCTTGCTCCAACAGTCCATGCACGACTGCCACATACCGCTTCTGCACGGCGCGTTCGGCGAACAGGCGGCTGTAGGCGCGTTGCCAGTCGGCACCGCGGGCCATCAGGATCAGTCCCGAGGTGGCCATGTCCAAGCGATGTACCACCAGCGCATCTGCGTGCCGTTGTTGAACTTGTTGGGCCAGGCTGTCTTGTGCCAATTCGCCGCGCCCCGGCACCGAAGGCAGCCCGGCGGGCTTGTTGAGTACGCAGCAGGTGGTGTCGACGTACAGCCAAGCATCCTCGGTGATTTTGATCATGGAACCGATTTTCCATGCCGCCAGGCTTTGTTCTGTCATATGCCCGCATGAACTTGCTGTTAGTCTGCTTATCCTTCATGAAACCTGTGGCATTTGCAAACCCTGTATCCGTGCTCGAGACATCAGCCCCATTTTTTCAGCGTCGTCGTTTTTGCTCCGCTTCGCTGGCCGCAGGCTGGGTTTTTTTGGGAGGCGGCGGCTTGCTGGGTTGCGCGTCGACTCCGCCCCGGGTTCCCAAAGAGCCCGGTGTTTTGGGGCCATTCTCCGGCGAGGATGCCGATGGTGCTTTTCCAGAGGGCTGGGACAACTACATCATTCGGCGAAATCTGAAACGAACGCAGTATCAAAAAGTGACCCTGGATGGCCGAACTGTTCTGCATGCAAAAGCAGAGGCTGCCAGCTCGGGCCTGCGTTGTAACGTGAGTGTCGATCCCTTGGCCACGCCCTGGTTCAGTTGGACTTGGCGTGTTGATGCCTTGCACCTCAATGCCACGGTGGCGGACGATGATGCAGAGGATGCGCCGGTGCGCGTCATTCTGGCGTTTGAGGGCGATTTACAAACCCTGCCGCTTCGAGACCGCATGTTCTTCGAGCAAGTGGAACTGTTCACCGGCAACCGCTTGCCTTACGCGACGCTGGCCTATGCCTGGGATGGGCAACTGCCTGTCGGCAAGACCGTTCCCTATGTGCGTTCCAAACGACTGCAAAACCACATTGTTGAAACCGGGAATGCGCGCGTCGGCCAGTGGTTGTCCTACGAGCGCAATGTGGTCGAGGATTTCAAGCAGGTTTTTGGCACGTCTCCGCCAGGCATCATCAGCAGTGTGGGCGTGCTCACCGACAGTGACGACCTGAAAAATTCTGTGGAAGGTTGGTACGGTGACATGGCCTTCAGTGCGGTCAAGTCGGAGCCTAGAAACGGCAGTTGACCGCTTTCTTCCGCTGGCAATCCACCGTGAATGCCGAAATTTCTTCACACACGATGGATCACCTTTTGGTTGACGGCGCTACACACCCGATTGAGCTGCGCTGCGGGGCGCTTGCGGCGTTGCTCCTCGTTGTGGGCATGAGCCCACTGCCTCGTCGCGACTTGCCAGCACCCCGCAGCGCAACTCGCTCGTGCGTGTTCAACTGCCGTTTCTAGGCTGAGCCTTCCAATCGATCTTGATCATGTCGGCTGCCTTCTCGGCCAGCATGATGGTCGCTGCGTTGGTATTGCCACTGACGATACGTGGCATCGCGGAAGCATCCGCCACCCGAAGTCCTTGAACACCGTGCACGCGCAGCCTCGCGTCCACCACGTCCAGCGTCCCGGGTCCCATGCGGCATGAACCCACGGGGTGGTAGATGGTGTCGGCCCGTTCACGAATGAATTCGGCGATTTCTTCTTCGCTTTGTGCGGCGCTGCTTGCGGGCAGTTCGCGGCCCGCATGTTGTGTCAGCGCAGCTTGTGCCAGGATGCGCCGCATCTGCTGGAAACCACGCACCAAGGTGAGCAAGTCACGCGCATCGCCTAAAAAATTGGGGTCGATGGCGGGTGGGTGGCGAGGGTTGTTGCTCGCCAAACTGACCGAGCCACGGCTGTGTGGCTGCAACAAACATACATGGCAGGAGTAACCATGGCCCAGCACCACTTTGCGACCGTGGTCTATCAATTTTCCAATCACGAAATGCAGTTGAAGGTCGGGGAGTTCTCTGGTCGGGTCACTCTTGATGAAGCCGCCGGCCTCCGCAAAGTTGGTGGTCAAAATGCCTTGGCGGTGCTGATGCCAATTCCACATGCCTCGCAGCACATGCCAAGCCCCACGCGGGGAAATGCCGAACAAGTCGGTCAGTGCCGGGGCATGCACCACTTGCACGACATCCAAGTGGTCGTGCAGATGCTGGCCCACACCCGGCAAATGGTGCACAACGTTGATGCCATGTTGTTGCAGAACCGGCCCGGGCCCAACGCCCGACAGCATCAGAAGCTGCGGTGATTGCAAGGCACCCGCTGACAGCAGAACCTCACGCCTGGCCAACAGTTTTTTTTCTTCATTGCCTTGCAAGTAAGCGAGGCCCACGGCCCGTGGTCCTTGCATCAACACTTTGGTGGCAGTGGCGTTCGTGACGATCTGCAGGTTGGGGCGATGGCGAGCAGGGGCGAGATAGGCCTTGGCCGCGCTGCAGCGCTCGCCGCTGCGGTGTGTGACCTGGTACAGACCTACACCCTCTTGCAGTGCAGCGTTGAAGTCAGCGTTGTGTCGATGACCTGCTTGTTGTGCGGCTTGAACAAAATCACGGCTGATCCGGTGGGGCTCGCCGAGGTCTTTCACATTCAAGGGGCCGCCGGTTCCGTGCCAACGATTGCTGCCGCGTTCGTTGTGCTCCGCTTTTTTGAAATAAGGCAGCACATCGTCGAATGACCAACCCGGATTCCCTTGGGCCGCCCAGTGGTCGTAGTCCTGCGCTTGACCTCGTACATAGACCATGGCGTTGACCGAGCTTGAACCGCCCAGCACTTTGCCCCTGGGTTGATAGCCGCGACGGCCCCCGAGCCCGGGTTGTGGCACGGTTTCAAAACCCCAATTCAACCAGCCGGTTTGCGCCAACACAGCAATCCCTGCCGGGCAATGAACCAAGGGGCTGGTGTCCGGTGGGCCGGCCTCGATCAAGGCCACCGAGGTTTCAGGGTCTTCGGACAAACGCGCAGCCAGCACGCAACCAGCCGATCCGCCGCCAACGACGATGTAGTCGAATTCAGTGTGTGTCATGGATGCGGGCCATCATAGCCACGGCCATGTCGCACAGCCGACTCGCCAATGCGGGTTAGGCAGGGCGCTCTACCTACGGTTCAGTACAGCCCCTGATCTCGGCGGCTCACCCTCACTCTCCCCGCGCCACCCCTTCACGCCGTGGATCTGCGCCACCGAACCAACCGCTTGGTGTACGCGCGATGCCCTGCAGGCCAGAGGTTAGTTCGATCACGCGCAGGTTGTGCCCCTTTGCATGGAGTGCGGTGACCAGGTCGGCATCGATGCGGCCGGCTTCCAACTCGGTCGGCCCGTTGCGGCTGCCGAAGTTGGGCAAGGTGATGGCGTCTTGCATGTTCAAGCCCCAGTCGACGGTGCCGAGCAAAACCTTGCCCACGTAATTGATGATGGCCGAGCCTCCTGGGGAACCCAGGGTCATCAGGAGCTGGCCGCTTTGCCGGTCGAAGACCAAGAGGGGCGACATGGACGAGCGTGGCCGTTTGCCCGGCTGCACGCGGTTGGCGACAGGGCGGCCCGCCGCATCACGCGGTGCGAATGAAAAATCGGTGAGTTGGTTGTTGAGCAAAAAGCCGCGCACCATTTGGCGCGAACCGAAGGCGTCTTCGATGGTGGTGGTCATGGAGATGGCCTGGCCCCAGGCATCCACCACCGAGATGTGGGAGGTGGACGGGAGCTCGGGGCTGGTGTCAGGCGCGGCACTGATGGAGACGCCCTCGGGTTGTCCGGCAATTGCCGTGCCCATGGACTGTTCTTTGATCAAAGTTCGGCGCTGCGCCAAGTAGGCAGGCGCCATCAACCCTCGGATGGGCACGTCGACGAAGTCGGGGTCGGCCAGGTACTGGGCTCGGTCGGCATAGGCCAGGCGCGCGGCTTCGCTGTAAGCATGCACGGCTTGGGGGGCCAACAACCAGCGACCGTCTGGCAAGCGTCGGGGCTTGTCGGCGGCCATGTTCATGGTTTCCAACATGCCGAAAATTTGCGCCAAAGCCACCGTGCCGGAGGAGGGCGGCGGCATGCCGCAGATGCGGGTGTGGCGGTAGTTAAAACACAGCGCGGCGCGTTCTTTGGCTTGGTAGTTGGCCAGGTCGTCTAAGGCCAAGAGGCCGGGATTGCTCGGGTGCTCACGTACTTTGTTCACGATGGCCAAGGCCAAGTCGCCTTGGTAAAAAACTTTCGGGCCGTGCTGCGCGATGTCACGCAGGGTGGTCGCCAGGGCCGGGTTCTTCAACAGCGTGCCGGCGGTTTTGGGGAGGCCATCGGTTTCATAAAAGTAGGCGCGCGCCGTGGGGTCCAGCATCAAGGCTTGGTCCGTTTCAATCAAACGGGCCAAACGCGGGCTGATGACAAAACCTTCTTCCGCCAAGCTGATGGCGGGCTCAAACAAGCGCGCCCAAGGCAAGCGCCCATGTTGCGCATGGGCCAGAGCGAGCATGCGCAATACGCCGGGCACCCCCACCGAACGGCCACCCACCACCGCAGCCGGGAAGGGCAAGGGTTGTTGGTTGCTGCCGATGAAGAGGTCGTCCCGCGCGGCTGCGGGCGCGGTTTCACGGCCGTCAAAGGTTTGCACTTGTTTGCCGTCAAAGTGCACCAAGAAGGCACCGCCGCCGATGCCGCTGGACTGGGGCTCGACCAAGGTGAGCACCAGTTGCACCGCGATGGCCGCATCGACGGCAGAGCCGCCTGCTTTGAGGATGGCCGCACCCACGTCAGAGGCCAGTGGATTGGCTGCGGCCACCATCCAGTTCTTGGACGACCAGCCAGGTTTGTCGGTCCAACCGGAGGACGCCTCTGGCGCGGGTGGTGTGGCGCTTGTTGGAACAACGGGGGGTGCGATGACTGTGGGGGTCGCAGCGCAGCCACCGAGCAGCAGGCTGGCGAGACAAGCTGCCTTGACGCCGCTCAGCTTGCAGATTTTGAACTCTGCCATCGGCTCTGTGGAAGGCCGCCTAAGGTTGTACATCATGGAGCGCCAGATTGTGATGCATCGGGGCATCGGAGATTGCGCTTTCGTCGGCGTGACCGCTCTTGCGAACGACGTGCGCTCTTCTGAAAAAGGTCTGCAATCTGTTTCAATCTCAACATTAGTGTTGCTAATGCAATCACAGTATTTTCAATACCATTTGCTCATCTTGGAGTCAACCGACGAACATGCGCCTGCGGTCTAAAAATGTGGACCGAGAAACCCACCGTCAAGGAGACAAGTCATGCGTATCGGATGTCCCAAAGAAATCAAGAATCATGAGTACCGTGTCGGGCTGACCCCCGCCAGTGTGCGTGAGTTCACGTCACGGGGCCACCAGGTTCTTGTGCAAAAGGGTGCTGGATTGGGAGTCGGTTTGGACGACGCAATGTATGTGGCGGCCGGGGCCAAGATGGCAGCCGATGCGGCCGAGGTGTTTGCAGGCACCGACATGATTGTCAAAGTCAAAGAGCCCCAGGCGCATGAATGCGCCATGCTGCGCGAGGGACAAATCCTGTACACCTATTTGCATCTTGCGCCGGATCCAGAGCAAACAGCGGCGTTGGTTAAATCAGGCGCCATTTGCATTGCCTATGAAACCATCACGGGACTTGGCGGCGGTTTGCCACTGCTTGCGCCCATGAGTGAAGTGGCCGGTCGAATGAGCATTCAGGCCGGAGCGGCACATCTTGAGAAGAGCAAAGGTGGCAGCGGCGTCTTGCTCGGCGGTGTTCCGGGTGTGGAAGCAGCCCATGTCCTGGTGATTGGTGCTGGTGTGGTGGGTACGCACGCGACCCAAATGGCGGTAGGTTTGGGTGCACGCGTGACTGTGATGGACAAAAATGTGGATCGGTTGCGCCAGCTCGACCTGGTGTTCGGCAACCGTATCCACACGCTGTATTCAAGTGTGCATTCCCTGGAAGATAAAGTTCTGAATGCGGACTTGGTGATTGGGGGCGTTTTGGTTCCTGGCGCCGCAGCGCCCAAGCTGGTGACCCGCGACATGATCAGCAGCATGAAAAAGGGCGCCGTTGTCGTGGATGTGGCCATAGACCAGGGCGGTTGTTTTGAAACCTCGCATGCAACGACGCATGCCGAGCCGACCTATGTCGTTGATGGCGTGGTGCATTACTGTGTGGCCAATATGCCGGGTGCTGTCGCTCGGACGTCGACCTTCGCCTTGAACAATGCCACCATCGCCCATGGGCTCGCATTGGCCGAGAAAGGTTGGAAGCAGGCCTTAAAAGACAATGTTCACCTGAAGGCGGGCTTGAATGTGGCCCGTGGACAGGTGACTTATGAAGCGGTTGCGCGAGATTTGGGCTACGACTATCACGCCGCCGACAGCTTGATTTGATCGCATCGATCGGTGTGTTTGACGCAGGAACAGGTTGACGTCGGTGGATGACGGCGCTTGATGAAGCGCCTTCATCCAATCGGAGTCAGCGGGTTATCAGCTAAATCAGGTGCTAAACCAAGGGGGCACGCCCCTCTTGAGCGTTGTATGCCAACGCCACCTGCCAAACGCAGTGCGGTTGTTGAAAAAAAGCAGCGCCAACAACAACGCGTTTGGGTTTACCGGGCTGACCGTTGTTGGTCGACCCAATGGCAAGACACCCACTGGTTTGAAGCGTGCGGCTTCAATGTCGGTATCTCATTTTTGCAGCGCTCCATGGCCAATGGACAGCGCGGATGGAAGTGGCAACCCGTTGGCGGGTGCAAGGGAGAAGGAATTTCCCCTTTGATGGCGACATACGTTTTTTTCTTCACCTGCAGTGTCGGCGCTTCAGCCAGCAGCGCTTGGGTGTAGGGGTGCAAGGGATGGGTAAATACGTCGTCGGCAGGGGCTGACTCCACCACCCGGCCCAGGTACATGATGACCACACGGTCGCTGATGTGGCGCACCACACCGAGGTCGTGGCTGATGAAGAGGTAGGTCAGGTTGAGGTCGTGCCGCAGTTGCATGAAAAGGTTGATGACCTGGGCCTGGATCGACACATCCAGCGCCGCCACGGCTTCATCACAAATCAAAAAATTGGGGTTGACCGCCAGCGCTCTGGCAATGCCGATACGCGCCCGCTGGCCACCTGAGAACTGGTGCGGAAAGCGGCGCATGAACTGGGGGTCCAGGCCGACTTGCGTCATCAGCTCGGCCACCCTGCTTTCTTGTTCGGCAGCAGTGATGAGGCCGTGGGCAACGGGTGCTTCGCCAATGATGTCTTTCACCCGCAGCCTGGGGTTCAAGCTGGCATAGGGGTCTTGAAAAATCATTTGAATGCCGAGCATGTGGCGCCGGTAGTCGGCGGCGGACAGCCGCTCTAGCAAGGTCTGCGTGTTTTCGCCATTGAACAACCGCTCGCCTTCGGTGAGGGTGTGCAGGCCCGCCGCCATGCGGCCCAGGGTGGACTTGCCGCAGCCCGATTCGCCCACCAATCCCACCACCTCGCCCGGTTGGATGGCCAGCGACACCCGATCGACCGCGTGCACGGTGTGCTCTTGCACCTTGGCCCCCAATCGTTTGGCCAGCTTGGCCGCAAAGTCCAGCCGTTTGCTGAAGCGTTTGGAGACGGCTTTCAGTTCCAGCAAAGGGGGGCTTGACGGCAGCGTGGAGGATGTTTCGCTCATGCGGCCTCTCCACCCACAGGATGAACACAGCGCAGCTGGCGACCGTCCCAGGACCTCAGCGGCGGCGCTTCGTTGCACGCGCCGTCTGCAAAACCACAACGCGGCGCAAACGCACAACCCACAGGCAAGTTCAGCAGCGACGGTGTCATGCCCAAAATCTGTTGCAACGGTTGTCCTCGCGGATTGCGTGATGGGCTGCTGGCCATCAGCCCATGGGTATACGGATGGCGGGGTTGGCTCAAGACCTGCTCTACCGTGCCTTGCTCCACGATGCGCCCCGCGTACATCACGGCTACCGTGTCAGCCAAACCGGCCACCACAGACAAATCGTGGGTGATCCATATGAGGGCGGTGCCGGACTCGCGGCACAGGGTTTGCATCTCGGAGAGGATTTGCCCTTGGATGGTCACATCCAGGGCCGTGGTGGGCTCATCGGCAATGATGAGGTCCGGCTCGTTGAGCATGGCAATGGCAATGGCCACACGCTGGCGCATGCCGCCACTGAACTGGTGCGGGTAGGCCACGAGCCGTTCTTCGGGTGAGGGAATGCCGACCTTGACCAGGGCAGCCAAGGCACGGGCTAAGGCGTCTTGACGTGAGACGGGAAAGTGAGCCTGAATCGCCTCGATCATTTGCGTGTCGATGCGCAACACGGGGTTGAGCGTCATCATCGGGTCTTGAAAAATCATCGCTACCCGGTTGCCGCGTACGTGTTGCATGTCTTTCGGGGGCAGGCGACGCAGATCGACGGTTTGACCGTTTTTCGGGGTGAGCAGTACCTCTCCTGCCACCACTTGGCCGGGCGGGTCGATCAGTCCCAGGATGGAATATCCCGTCATCGACTTGCCCGAGCCCGACTCGCCCACCAAGCCCATGATCTGGCCGCGGCCGACGTCAAAAGAAACATCGTCCACCGCCTTGGCCACACCCGCGCGGGTGAAGAACTGGGTTTGCAGGCCCCGCACTTGCAAAGTAGGCGTGGCAGAGGAAGGCGCGTTCATTGTTTTTGCAGCCGAGGGTTGAGCACATCACGCAATTGATCGGCGACGAGGTTGATGGCCAGGATGCTGGTCAGCAGCAACAAGCCGGGGTAAATCGACATCCAGTACTTGCCCGAGAGCAAATGCTGCTGCCCATTGGCGATCAAGAGGCCCAGAGAAGGTTCGGTGATGGGCACACCCAGGCCCAGAAAAGACAAAGTCGCCTCCAACGCAATCGCATTGGCCACTTGCAAAGCTGCCACGACGATGACGGGTGGCAAACAATTGGGCAGCAGGTGTTTGAAGACGATGCGTGCATGGGACAGGCCCAAACCCCGGGCCGCTTCAATGTATTCTTTTTTGCGCTCGACGAGGGCGGCCGAACGCACCGTGCGGGCGTAGTAGGCCCACTGCACTGCGACCAAGGCGATGACGACGTTGCCCACGCCAGGCTTGAGCACCGAGATCAAGATCAAGGCCAGCAAGATGGCGGGGAAGGACAGCTGAATGTCCACCAAACGCATCAGCAGGGACTCGAAGCGCCCACCCGCATAACCAGCCATGAGGCCCAAAGAGACCCCAATGCTCAAGGCCAACAAAGTGGCCAAGGCGCCAATGCTCAGAGAGATGCGAAGGCCATACAGCATGGCCGAAAGCAGGTCGCGGCCTTGTTCGTCGGTGCCAAAAACAAAAAGCTTGCCGGTGCTGGCGCTGGATGTTCCCGGGGCTTGGCGCGAATCCATGATGTCGAGCTGCGCCAGGTCATAGGGGTTTTGCGGGGAAATCAGCGGTGCGAACAAGGCGGCCAGCAACAGCAACGCGAGCACGAGCGCGCCCACAACGGCGAGCTTCGAGTCGCTGAACTGACGCAAGAAGAGGCGCAGAGGGCTATCGACTGGATTCATTCAAGCGACCCCAAACGCACCCGAGGATCCAGCACCGAATAAGCAATGTCCACCAGTAAATTGATGACGATGAACATGCTCACGATGATGAGCAAGTAAGCCACCACCACCGGGCGGTCGAGCAGGTTGATGGAGTCGATGATGAGTTTGCCCATGCCCGGGTAGGCGAAGATGGTCTCAGTGACCACAGCGAAAGCGATCAAAGCACCAAACTCCAGTGCCACCACGGTGACGATAGGGATCATGATGTTCTTGAGCACGTGTACGCCCACCACGCGGGTGGGTGACAGCCCCTTGGCGCGGGCGAACTTTACATAGTCTTGGGTCAAGGCTTCACGTGTGCCAGCACGGGTGAGGCGGGTGATGAGCGAGAGCTTGAAGAGTGCCAGGTTGAGTGCGGGCAATGCCAGGTGTCGCCAGCCGTCCACGCTGAAGATCGCCAACTGCAATCCCAGCACCTCGGTGGTGGGGCCGCGGCCACCCGCGGGCAACCAACCGAGTTGCACCGCGAACACCATGATGAGCATCAGTCCGACCCAGAAGGTGGGCAGCGAGAAACCGAGAATAGATGCCGTCATGATGGTTTTGGCCGCGAAGGACTCGGGCTTCAAACCCGCCCACAGCCCCAGCGGAATACCGAGCACGATGGCGATGAGCATGGCCGCTATGGCCAACTCCAAGGTGGCGGGCATTTTTTCTAACACCAGTTGCACAGCGGGCACACCTTGTACAAAGGAGGTGCCCAAGTCACCGGCCAGGGCATTCTTCAAAAAAGTGAGGTACTGCAGCGGCAGCGGTTTGTCCAGCCCGAGGTTGGCGATGACGCGGGCGCGGTCTGCGGGCTCTGCGTCCAGGCTAACCAAAATGTCGGCGGGGTTGCCCACCACAAACACGCCCGCAAATACCAGCACGGACATCACCCAAAGCACCAAAATGCTTTGCAGTAAGCGACGAAGGATGAATTCAAACATCGTGGGCTCGCATTAGGGCCTGTTCACACTAAAAAGGCACCCGCGCCAGGCCAGAGGCAGGTGCTGGGCAAGGCGTGGTTGAGGCCGTGTGCCTCGGGCACACAACGAAAGCGCAACGCGGCCCAGCGCCTGCCTCTGGCCTGGCCCTGCGGGTGATCTCAGGAAACGGACACCCTCGGCGTTGCAAGTGCTCGCTGTAGCTCGCTACAGCTGCGCCTTGCGCCTTGATGCGGACCGTTACCTGAGTCCCGCGGGTGCCTTTTTAGTGTTAACAGGCCCTAATGGCTTGTTGCGACAGGCCGCATCAGGTAGCCCAAACAGGTCTGCCTGATGGCCGCGACGGATGGTGTGAGCATGGCAGCCATGGCGGCTTCTTTGAGGCGCATCAGCCTTCCGTCGCGAACAAACAAATCAAGGACTTGTCCATCGTTCACATTACGCGCCACCAAGGGGGGGTAAGTGGTGTGCAGACCGGCTTGGGCGAGCACCTGGCCCTTGGGCAGGGGAAGGAAGTTCAACAAGTCGATGTCGGGTGACAGGCACAAGTCCAAATCTGCTTGTGTTTCGTCAAAGCCTATTGCGGCCGAGGCTGGGACGTGGATTTCGGCATAGGCTTCGAGCACTTGCAATTTGCTGTGGTCCACAGAACTCAAGGCATCTGGTGACATCGCCAGGCATAACTCAAGCAGCTCATGAGCACGCTGAACCCCCGCTTCGTTGCCGATTTCGCCGCACTCGCAGCAAATGGCCGGTGCGACCGTGCTAAATACCTCGTTCAAAGAACGCAGCCCATCAACCCTGACCACGATGGGCGAGAACAGTGCGGCCAGTTGGCGATGGGTGGATTCGTCGGATGACAAGCAACTGTAAAGCGGGTTGCGGCCGGTGTTGTTGTGCAGATCGAGCACGGCGTACAAGGGTTGCTGTTGCATCCGCTTGAGCACCTGCGCGGCCATCTGGTGGTAAGGCGACACATGAGCATCGCTGCTCGCCCAAATGCGGTTGAAGTCGGGCTGCTCTGGCAAGTGACGAACACCGGCTGCGGCGGCATGCACGTTGCCCACGAACACGGTCATGGCTCTGGGCAAAGCCCGTCCTTGGTACTGAAGCAACAAACGCTGCAAAGCCTTGAGGCCCGCGTCTTCATTGCCGTGCAGCAGCACCGAAACAAAGAGTTTGGGTCCCGGCCCTGTCCAATGCAACAGGCTCGGTCCCGGCAAAACACGGTGCAAATCAAGCGCCGAGCAGTGCAAGAAACCGTCAGGCGGGCCGTTGAACTCGTGCAGCGTGTCGTTCACGTCGGGACAATGCCAGGTTGGAAAAGGCAACTTGCGGTCGCCATGCAAGACAGGGCGCGGACCACTCGTCAAGAGTGGCTCGCGACACGCCTCACGGCGATTCGAAAGGTGGGTGTCGTTTACTGCGGCTTGACATGGTGGGCCAAGGTGAACTCATCGACACGGGGCACATAGCTGTAGCCTTTGCGTGTGGCCCAAGTGGCCACTTGGTTGTAGAGCGGAATGATGGCCTGGTCCTTCTTGAGCGCCAGTTCCGCAGCGTCTTGCATCAGCTTCTCGCGTTTTTTGTCGTCCACGGTGCTCAGCGCATCGGTGATGAGTTTGTCGTAGGCCGGGTTGCTGTAGCTGCTCCAGTTGTTGCCGCCCAAGCCTTTTTCTGAGTTGGTCGTGGCCAACAAACCGCGCAGTGGGCTGGACGGTTCGCCGCCACCGACGCCCCAACCCAAGAGGCCCACGCCCAGGTTCTTCTTTGAGGCCTGCCCGACAAAGGTCGACATCGGTGAGACCGTGACCTTGGTGGCAATACCGCCCCGTGTGAACATTTGGCCTATGGTTTGCATCACCTGTTCGTCGTTGATGTAGCGGTCGTTGGGGCCAAATATCGTCAAACCGAACCCGTTGGGGTAGCCCGCCTCGGCGAGAAGCTTCTTCGCCCCGTCCATGTCGAAGGGCTCGGGTTTGAGGTTGGGGTTGAAACCAAACATGCCGGGCGCCGCCAAATTGCCGGTGGGCACGCCGAGTTTGTCGAGCACACGTTCGGCCAGCACATTGCGGTCGATCAGTTTGGACATGGCCAAACGCACGCGGGGGTCTTGTATTGGGTTTTTCTCCAGCGGCTTGCCCGCGGTGTCGGTCACATAGGGTGACTTGTCGCGGTGGTCGGTGAACAGAAAGAGGACGCGGCTCGATACCTTCTCAAACACCGTCAGGTCCTTGTTGCCTTTGAACTGTGAAACCAGATTCGCCTGGACGTTCTCGACCATTTGCACGTCGCCCGACAAGAGGGCCGACATGCGCGCCGAATCGGTGGGCAAGAAACGCAAGTTCACCGTCGCCCAAGCGGGTTTGGTGCCCCAATAGGCGTCGTTGCGTGCCAATTGCGTGCTTTCGCCGCGGGTGTACTTGACCATCTTGAAGGGGCCGGTGCCCGCAGCAACTTTGTTTTGGTTGAAGTCGTCGGTGCTGGCCTTCTCGGCCGCTTTGCGCGAAACGATGAAGATGCGTGTCAGGTCATTGGGCAACAAGGGCGCGGGTGTGGCCGTGGTGAGCAAGAGGGTGGTGTCGTCGATGACCTTGGTATTGGTGATGTTGCGTGTGAACTGAACAAAGGAGCTGGGGCTGTTGATGATGGTGGCGGGGCGGCCCAAAGAGAAGACCACATCGTCGGCCGTGAGCGGGCTGCCATCGTGAAACTTCACGCCGGGTCGCAATTTGAACTCCCACGTGTTGTCATTCACAGCGCGCCAAGAAGCGGCCAAACCAGGAACCAGCTTGGTCTCAGGGTCCAGGGTGATCAGCGTTTCGTACACATGGCTGAGCATGGCGCTGATCGCATCGTTGTTGAAAAAATGCGGGTCGGCCGACTGTGGGTTGCTGGACAGACCAATGCGCAAGTCCTGCGCAAACACGGCGCCTGCACCACCCAACAAGCAGCTTGCGAGCGAGGCGGACACAAACAAACTGTTGAGTGTTTTGAGTTTGAAGGTCATCGAGGGTCTCCTGGACAGGGGTTTTTGACAACAGATGAAACGCAGTAATGCCGCGGCGAATTGAGGCTTAGAGCCTGGGAGTTTTTCGGCCGTGTCCGAGCAGCGCGCGAAAAGGCGTCCGATCTAGGCGCAACGCACAGCCATAGCTCGGGCTATGGCGAGCATTTGCAACGACGAGCGGGCGGTTTTTGGCGTGATGAGCGAGCATGAACGAAAGATTCTCAGGCTCTCAGAGGGTAACCGGGTTTTCAGACACATCCACACTGCGGCCATCAACGAAAACCCGAAGCTCCCCGGGCTCAAAGGCTTGCCAATGTTCGTTGGTGGTCAGCGGTTGGGTCGCGATGACGCTGATCACATCGTTCACACTGTTGTGTTTGCTCAAGTCGATTTGCATGTCGCAGTCGATCAGCTTGACCGTGGTGAACGGGTAGCGACGGGTAACGAAATGCAGGTTGGTGGTGCAGTGGGCGAACATGAATTCGCCGTTGGAGAGCAAAAAATTGAAGGTGCCGAAAACAGCAATCTCTTGGGCGAGCTCGCGTATGGAGCGGGTCAACTCTGACAAAGGCGGCTGGGCTGAATAACGCGCACGAAGCTGGTTCAAGACGTAGCAAAACGCTCGCTCGCTGTCGGTTTGTCCGACTGCGGCGTGAATCGAGGGAATTCCGGACCTGTCCGTGAATGCATTGACCTGCCCGTTGTGCGCAAAGATCCAGGGCCGTCCCCACAACTCACGTTGAAAGGGGTGGCAGTTTTGCAGCGCCACACCGCCACTGCCCTCGGTGGCCTTGCGAATATGGGCAATCACATACCGAGATTTGATCGGGTAGTGCTTGATCAAGTTGGCAATCGGCGAGCTGACCGAGGACAAAGTGTCCAGGAACATGCGGCAGCCTTGGTCCTCGAAAAACGCGATGCCCCATCCGTCCCGATGCTCATCCGTTTGGCCACCCCGCGTGGCGAACCCCTCAAAGGAGAAATTGATGGTGGCTGGGAGCTTGCAGCTCATGGCGAGCAGTTGGCACATGTCTTTTTTTGTTGACTTAATGTGACAACAGTGTGACGGGGTGTTAAAAAGTGGTCAAACAAATAATGTGAATTATGAAAATCAGTTTCAGTGAATTAAGAAAAATTGACTTCAACCTCGGCGTGGTGTTCTTGGCCTTGTGGCAAGAGCGCAGCGTGACCCTGGCCGCCCGGCGTTTGTCTTTGAGCCAAGCGGCAGTCAGCGCAGCCCTGACGCGCTTGCGCACCACGGCTGGCGACCCGCTTTTTGTGCGTACGCGGACCGGCATGGAGCCGACCCCGCGTGCCCGTGCCATGGCCGAACCGCTGGGCCAGCAGCTGTCCAGCCTGCACGATTTGATGCTGGCCCAGCTCACCTTTGACAGCCAGCAGTCCAAACGTCGTTTCACCCTGGGCATGACCGACGACTTGGAGTTGGCATTGGGGCCACGCCTGGCAGAAATTCTGGCCGATGAAGCGCCGGGTGTGAGCATCGTGCTGCGGCGTGTGAACCGCTATACGGTGGAGCAGTCGTTTGACGAACGCGAAATCGACTTGGCCATGGTCTCGGGGCCGCTCGGCCGGCTGGCCATGGGACAGGAGAAGCTGGGCGAGTTGGGGTTTGCCTGCCTCATCGACGCCCAGCGCTTGAAAGTGAAACTTCCTTTGACCATCGATGCCTATGTGGGCATGCGGCACGTACTGGTGTCTCCTTTGGGTCGAGAGGGCATCGTTGATGCTTCTCTGCGCGCCCTGGGATTGCAGCGTCGCATTCAAACCGCGCTGACCCATTTCTCGGCTTTACCGGCATTTTTGATGCGATTGGATGCCGTGGCCACTGCGCCAACACCCACCTGCCTGGCCTTGTCGAGGATGGCGGGTTTGCAAGTGTGCGCGCCGCCGCTTGACCTCGGCAGCTTCAACGTGAACATGCTGTGGCGGCGTGACAGTGCGGGTGATGTGGGCCTGGAGTGGATGAAGGCGCAGTTTCGCCGCGCGTTTGCCACGATCGCCAACGAGGCGCTGCCAGACCGAAAGAAACTGCCCGCCCGCAAACGTGTTGCGAAACCTCGTGCATGAACAGTCCGTGGGGGAAAACTTGGTGCAGCGTTGACAATTCCCGCATGACTGACTCCCTTCCAGAACGCTCAACATCATCTCCGGGTACCGACCCCACCGCAGGGGTGGTGATCATCGGTGCAGGCCCTGCGGGATTACGCGCCGCTGAAATCCTGGCTCAAAACGGTTGCACCGTCGATGTGTACGACGCCATGCCTTCCGTAGGGCGCAAATTTCTACTGGCGGGCCGGGGTGGGTTGAATTTGACGCACAGCGAGCCATTCGACCCCTTTGTTGCGCGTTATGGCGAGCGCAGCCTGGCCTTGACCCATGCTTTGACCACGATGGGTGGACCAGCGGTTCGCCAGTGGGCCGAAGGTTTGGGTGTGCCGACCTTTGTCGGCAGCTCCGGCCGGGTCTTTCCGACTGACATGAAAGCGGCCCCATTGCTGCGGGCCTGGCTGCACCGTTTGAGAGCCCTCGGCGTGCGCTTTCACATGCGTCACCGCTGGCTGGGGTTTGACGACACCGCGCAGCCTCTGACAAAGGCGGGCGGTGCCGTGTGTTTGCGTTTTGTTCGGGCAGAAGAAACCTTCACTGTTCAAACCCGCGCCTGTGTTTTGGCGCTGGGCGGAGCGAGCTGGAGCCGCCTCGGATCGGACGGTGCTTGGTGGCCGGTGCTGAGCCAGGCTGGCGTCGATCTCGCGCCGCTGCAGCCGTCGAACTGCGGGTTTGACGTGGTGCGTACCAACCGTGAAGGTTTGGAGTTGCCAGGTTGGACGGCGCATTTCAGAGAGCGCCATGCCGGCGCTGCGCTGAAGAATGTGGCCGTTCGTGTACTGATGGATGACCAAGAAGTTTTTTCCCAGGCGGGCGAGTTTGTGGTGACACAAACAGGCGTGGAGGGCAGTTTGATTTATGCCGCGTCTACCCACATTCGGGAGCAGATCAATCAACGGGGCAGGGCGGTGGCGTTGCTCGACCTCTTACCCGTGCACAGCCACACCCATGTGGCTGCCGAACTGGCCAGACCGCGTGGGTCACGTTCGCTGTCCACCCACCTCAAAACGCGTTTGGGACTGACGGATGTGAAGGCGTCTTTGCTCTACGAGGTGTTGAGCAAGGAAGAACTTGGCTCAGCGCAGTTGTTGGCAACCGCCATCAAAGCATTGCCCATCAAGGTGCTGGCGCCCCGGCCCATTGATGAAGCCATCAGCACGGCGGGCGGCGTTCGTTTTGAAGCCATGGATGCCGCTGGCATGCTCAAGGCATTGCCTGGGGTGTTTTGTGCCGGCGAAATGTTGGACTGGGAAGCTCCGACGGGTGGTTATTTGTTGACGGCTTGTCTGGCGACGGGGCAGCTAGCGGCTCAGGGCGTTCAACACTATCTGAACGCACACAACGCATCGCTTGCGTGACTGACGCCGTGAGGTCTGGCACACCAGACCTCACCAATGTCCGCGCTCTTGCGCCTTGTCCCATGCCACAATCGATGCCGGTTTCAGGAGAGCGCGTGTGCCAGCCACTGCCACACGCCGCCGAAGGCGCAATCTCCCATGAACGCTCAGGCTCCGTGTCGCACGGAGGGTACTGAAACCAAATTCAGCCGAATCTGGAGAGTGAAGCACCTTTGACGGGGTGCTTCCACCGAAGGAGCAAGGGCATGGCCATGGCGGTCATGCCTGAATCTCTCAGGTACCGAGGACAGGGGGAGCGGCGCGGGATGCGCGCGCTCTCCGTGGGTCAAGGCTTCGCCTGGCCCATGCAAGCACGCGTTTCCCGTTCGCACTCAGTTTTTGACTCGAACGGAGCAACTCCCCTATGAAAAAAATCATCATCCTTGGCGCGGGCATCACGGGCGTCACCACGGCATGGTTTCTGCGCCAGTCAGGCCACGAGGTCACGGTCATCGACCGGCAGCCCGCGGCGGCAATGGAGACTAGTTTTGCCAATGGCGGCCAGATCAGTGTGTCCCATGCCGAACCTTGGGCCAACCCCGGCGCCCCGCTCAAAGTATTGAAATGGTTGGCTCAGGAGGACGCGCCCTTGCTGTTCAGGCTCAGAGCCGACTGGAACCAATGGGCCTGGGGATTGAGTTTTCTGCGTGAGTGCACACCAGCGCGTACCCGACACAACATTCGCCAGATCGTCAACTTGGGGCTGTTCAGCCGGGGCACTCTGCAGCAACTGCGGGCCCAGACCGGCTTGCACTATGAGCAGAGAACCCAAGGCATTCTTCACTTCTACACATCGGAAGCTGAATTTGAAGCCGCGCAGGAGCCTGCCCGCATCATGCGTGAACACGGTTGTGAGTTGGACATGAAAACACCGGATGAGTGTGTGGCCATTGAGCCTGCGCTGGCCCAGTGTCGATCTCAGCTCGTCGGAGGCAGCATGACGCCCAGCGACGAATCTGGTGATGCCCACCAGTTCACACAAGGGTTGGCGGCTTTGTGCGCCCAGGCGGGCGTCAAGTTTCTGTACGACACCCGCATCGTGGGTTTGAAGAAGGAAGGTGATGCGGTGTGCGAGGTCCAGGTGGCCGACGCTGCGGGCGTGGTGCGAAGCGAGAAGGCCGATGGTTATGTGCTGTGCTTGGGCTCCTTCAGCACCACCTGGGCCAAGCAGTTGGGAGTTTCTCTGCGCATCTATCCCGCCAAGGGTTATTCGGTGACGCTCCCCGTGACCGTACCCGACAAATCCTATGAGGTGTCCCTCACCGACGACGAGTACAAACTTGTTTTTTCTCGTCTAGGCAACTGCTTGCGTATCGCAGGCACGGCAGAACTCAATGGCTACAGCACGGAATTGAACTTACCCCGCTGCCAAGCCATCGTGCGCCGCGTGAAAGCTTTGTTTCCTGAAATGACCAACGGCGAGGGCGCTCAGTATTGGACTGGCCTGAGGCCTGCCACGCCCAGCAATGTTCCTTACATCGGCCGCAGCAAATTGAGAAATTTCTTCCTCAATACAGGCCATGGCACCTTGGGGTGGACGCACGGCTGCGGATCAGGGCGAGCCATTGCTGATTTGATCGACGGGCGCAGACCCGAAATCGATTTCTCCTTCGTTGGGCTCGAGCGACAAACGTCTGTACCGGTACGCTGGGCCGTTTAGAGACTGGCTCGCGTTCGCTCCCGAGTTGACGGGTTCGTGACGAATCCCGCCGCTTTGAATGGCGGCGGGCCGCAGGTGTCATGGCACGCTTTTTTGTTGGATGACAGCGCGTGTGGAGTGGTAAAGCACGTCAGAGCCGTAGTTGGGAACCTGGGGGTCAAAACTGAATTGGTTTAGGCCCACGCCACTTCCAGGGGTGAGACCACGGGGTTCCATGAAGAAGGAAACAAAGTCTGCCCCACGAAGGCGGTGGCTCTCAAACATGGTTTTCACTTCCTCTGGCGGCATGGGTTTGAGCGGATGAAACTCCGTCACGCCGTAGGCCGCCAGCCGTGAGGTTTTGAACCATTCTCCGAAGTTGCGACCGTAGGTGGCATC
Source organism: Burkholderiales bacterium (assembly GCA_031431125.1). Lineage (GTDB taxonomy): Bacteria > Pseudomonadota > Gammaproteobacteria > Burkholderiales > Burkholderiaceae_C > JANPCX01. The sequence goes on along the minus strand of JANPCX010000021.1, from coordinate 47,978 downwards.
TCCATAAAGGCTGATGCCGTTTCGCGTTTGTCCGAAGGTCTGCAAAGAACGTTCGGCAGCGAAGCGGTGACGATCCCAGCCCGGGTTGATGAAGGGCAGGATCTGGTGGGTATAAATGGCGGTGTCGCGCAGGCAGGAGCGCCGAATATGGGCGTCAAAGTAGGCCAAATAGTGCATCACTTGCTCGCCGCGGAGCTCATGCCAAAGCGCTACCAGTGGGTTGTAATAGTAGTCGGATTGGTTCACCGGCGCATCGATGTAAAAGGCCACTGTGTTGTCCGCTTTGCGGTGTGGGGGGAGCTCTTTGTAGGGCAAGTCGGGCGGTGGGTGTTGCTGGCGCCCGACGATCGACACCTCCCTCGTGTCCAAATGAATCAGCTCCGAACCGTCCGTTTCCAACATCACGTCAATGCGGTGTTTTCCAATTTCAAGGTGCTTGAAATCAACGTCGAATTGCCAACCCACATCGGCAGTACCGAATTCGGGGTGCGCGGCTGCGACGTCTTGTCTGCCACCGCGAATTGCGGTGCGTCCGAGGTATTGGCCGTTGCGGTAGATGCGAACCCAGGTCATTTGGCCTTTGGGTATGTCTCTCATATACGTCCAACCCGACACAGGAAAGCTACCGTGGGCAAACGCGTCGATGTGCTCGTGGAAACGAGTCAGCGACTCACGCCGGATGTCTTTGCTGGGGGGGGCAACGGCCATGAAGGACTTGTAATCACCCCCCACCGCCTGGTTGAAACTGCGCAAGTGGCGGTAGCGCAGTTTGAGAAAGCGCCGGAACTCTTCCTGAGAGGCCTGGCTGTAGTCGGTGATCACGTAAGGAGAGCCAAAACCCATGCCGCTTTCTAACTTCGGAAACATGTGGTGCACCTCACCCAGCATGGTGACACCGCGAATTTTGTCTCTGTGCTGCTTGGGCAGTTGACACACTTCGTCCAAGAGCGCGTCCACGACCTGAAGGCGTCTTCGGGTGATGTCGTTGTCAACCGTGGTGAAGTTCCACGGAAACACTTCGTCGCCCAGGTAAGTGTCAACTGGCAGCCCTCCTACCTGAGAGACCAGGAGGTTTTTGGGGTCCGCTGCCAACACGTGCTCAATGGGTGCACGCACCCCGAAGTGGGTTGAGAACAAGTAGACGATCGCGGGGCGGTCGACCTCGACCAAGGCTTGCACCAATTTGCGAAGCGCTGGGCGATCGACAACCCAATCCTTGCCTTCTGGTTGCAACAAGCGCAACAGGGGTACGGGTAGGGTGTAGCCCAATTCCAGGTGAGTGTTGGGCGGAAAACGCGGCCCCAGCGCGGACAAGGTGGCCTCTACCACTGGCGCTACGGAGCGACTGTCAACGCCACACCACTGTTCAACGGAGGTTGCTCCGTTTTTGACTGCCGCACGGGTCGGTTGGATGCATGGCTCCAACAAATTCATCATCGGTGCCAGCAGCAAACGTTCGTGAACGACAGGGCCCAATTTGCTCAACAGGAGCCAAATCAAGCACAAGCCGACAACCGACCACAACCAAAACCAGGTGGAAAAATTGCGAAGCTTCATCAACAGACTGGTGTGAAATATGGGTTCGGTCAACTCAGTGGCAGCGAATCAGCCCGCCCCCCGATTACTGCTCCAGAAACCGCTGTGCGTCCAAGGCCGCCATGCACCCCGTCCCCGCACTGGTGATGGCTTGGCGGTAGATGTGGTCTTGCACGTCGCCCGCGGCAAACACCCCGGGCACGCTGGTCATGGTGGCCAAGCCGTTGAGACCGCTTTTGGTCACGATGTAGCCGTCTTTCATTTCCAGCTTGTCTTTGAAAATGTCAGTGTTGGGTTGGTGGCCAATGGCGATGAAACATCCCTTGAGGGTCAGGTCCGACGTTTTGCCGTCTTGGGTGCTTTTTAGCCGTACACCGGTCACGCCGCTTGCATCGCCCAGCACTTCGTCTAGGGTGTTCCACAGGTGCAGTTGCATTTTTCCGGCGGCCACTTTGTCCATGAGTTTGTCCACAAGAATCGCCTCGGCGCGGAACTTGTCGCGGCGGTGCACCAAGTGCACTTTGCTGGCAATGTTGGACAAGTAGAGCGCTTCCTCGACCGCGGTATTGCCGCCGCCAACGACACATACCTCTTGATCGCGGTAGAAAAATCCGTCGCAAGTGGCGCAGCCACTGACGCCGCGGCCCATGAAAGCCTCCTCGGAAGGCAAGCCGATGTATTTGGCGGACGCTCCGGTGGCGATGATCAGCGCATCACAGGTGTAGTGACCCGAGTCACCTTGAAGCGTGAAGGGGCGTTTGGAGAAATCCACCGTGTGGATGTGATCGAACACGATTTGTGCGTTGAAGCGCTCGGCGTGTTGCAAAAAGCGCTGCATCAATTCCGGACCTTGTACGCCGGCAACGTCAGCGGGCCAGTTGTCCACATCGGTGGTTGTCATCAACTGCCCGCCCTGGGCGATCCCGGTCACCAGCATTGGTTTGAGGTTGGCGCGGGCGGCGTAGATGGCGGCGGTGTAACCGGCGGGGCCCGATCCGAGGATCAGGACGCGGGCATGTTGGGTGGTTGAGCTCATGGTGTCAGGCGTTTCAAGTGCTTGGAAAAAAGGTTCAAGGGCGAGAGTCTGACATGGCGCCGTTGTGATTTAGATTCAACACCCGTGATTGCATCGATAGTCAGTCACAATCGCCCGGGTTATAAACCGTGACTTAATTGACATTCATTCACGCTGAAGTTCAATTCCAGAGACAAAAAAGGAAACCTTCATGGCCATGCTTTCCAGCCTCGACTTGATTCGTCGAGTTCCTTTGTTTTCCATGCTGACCAGCGAACAAGCGCAAGGCATTGCCGATGGCGTCGTGAAGCGGCGCTTTCGCCGCGGGGAAATCATTGTCGAGCATGGTCAAAAATCAAATGCTTTGTTCATATTGTTAACGGGACGTGCCCGTGTGCTCACCGCCGACTCACGCGGTCGAGAGGTGATTCTCGCTGTACTGGAGTCGGGCGACTATGTGGGCGAGATGAGCCTCATCGACAACGAACCCCACTCTGCCACGGTGCGGGCCGAGGTACAAACCGACATGCTGGTGCTGGGGCGTGCTGAATTCGCACGCTGTTTGCCCGAAAACTCCAGTCTGTCCTACGCCATCATGCGGGGCCTGGTGCAGCGCTTGAGAAACGCCGACAGACAGATTGAATCCTTGGCGCTGCTCGATGTGTACGGCCGAGTGGCGCGGTCTTTGCTCGACATGTCCGAGGACGACAACGGCGTGAAAATCATTCGCGGCAAAGTTTCGCGCCAAGACCTGGCAAAAGTCGTGGGCGCTTCCCGCGAAATGGTCAGCCGTGTCATGAAGGACCTGGAAGAGCGCGGAATCATTGAAACCCAAGACAACGGTTCGGTGATCATCCGCGAGCGGCTCTCCTGAGTCTGCCTCCCGAGGGCGGCTCGGTGCCTTGCGCCACAATGCGCAGATGACGTTTCCACTCGGTTCACTCACGGATGCCGCCTCGACGCGGACGACCGCTTCAGCAGGGTCTGGTTTCCCAGCGCAGACCGGTCAATGGCGATTGAAGACAGCAGTTTTTTTGGGTGCTGTGCTGTGGCTGATCGCGCTGCTGGCCTTGCTCACCCACAGCCCGCTCGACGCTTCGTTTTCCACCTCGGGTGATGGCAGTGGGGTGCACAACCGCGCTGGCGTTTTAGGGGCTTGGGGCGCGGATCTGGCTTTCGTCTTGTTTGGTTACTCTGCCTGGTGGCTGATGGCGGTTGCCCTGCGGACATGGTTGTCCGCACTGGCCCGTTTGCTGCGCGGCGGCGCCACAACCACCGAACAAGCGCCACTGTGGTGGCTTGCCGCCGGCGTATTGCTGCTTCTATGCGCCAGTTGCGCCTTAGAGTGGTCCCGGGTTTACGGCTGGGAGGCGCGCATTCCGGGCGGCCATGCCGGTGGCGTCCTCGGGTTCTTGCTGGGCTCGAGCAGCCAAATTTGGTTGGGCTTTGCGGGATCTGGTGTGCTGTGGATTGCCATGCTGGTGGCGGGTTTGGCCCTGGCGTTTCGCTTTTCATGGCTCGGTGTGGCGGAGTGGCTGGGCAGCAAACTCGATGCTGTGCGTGAACGGCGCGAAGAACGTTTGGAGATGGCCCAGGACATCCAGCTCGGTGAACAAGCGCAGCGTGAACGCGAGGTGATGGCCAAGGTGGAGCACCGGCTGCAAGAAAACCACGAACCCATCTTGATTGAAGCGCCCCTCATCGAAGTGCCCAAGAGTGCGCGGGTGGCCAAAGAGAAACAAAAGCCGCTCTTCAGCGAACTGGCCGACACCAAGCTGCCCCAGGTTGATTTGCTGGACGCCGCGCCCAGCGTGCGTGTGGAAACTGTCACCTCTGAAACGCTGGAGATGACGTCTCGATTGATTGAGAAAAAACTCAAAGACTTTGGTGTCGAGGTGCGTGTCGTCACCGCGTCTCCCGGCCCCGTGATCACGCGCTACGAGATCGAACCGGCCACCGGCGTCAAAGGCTCTCAGGTGGTGAGTCTGGCGAAAGACTTGGCACGCAGCCTGAGCTTGGTCAGCATTCGTGTGGTGGAAACCATTCCCGGCAAAACCACCATGGCGCTGGAGCTGCCCAATGCCAAACGCCAGACCATTCGCTTGTCGGAAATCCTGGGGTCTGAGGTTTACAACGCCGCCGCGTCCCAGCTCACCATCGGGCTGGGCAAGGACATCATCGGCGCGCCCGTGGTGGCTGACCTAGCGAAGATGCCGCACTGCTTGGTGGCCGGTACGACGGGTTCAGGCAAGTCGGTCGGCATCAACGCCATGATTTTGAGCTTGCTTTACAAAGCCGAAGCGCGTGATGTGCGTTTGATCTTGATCGACCCCAAAATGCTGGAGATGAGTGTCTACGAAGGCATTCCACACTTGCTCTGCCCCGTCGTCACCGACATGAAACAGGCCGCCAACGCCCTGAACTGGGGTGTGGGCGAGATGGAGCGGCGCTACAAACTTATGAGCAAGCTCGGGGTACGCAACCTGGCGGGCTTCAACAAAAAGATAGACGAAGCCACCGCGCGTGGTGAGAAGCTGCCCAACCCGTTCAGCCTCACCCCCGAGGCCCCCGAGCCGATTGAACGGCTGCCCTATGTGGTCATCGTCATCGACGAGCTGGCCGATCTGATGATGGTGGTGGGCAAAAAAATTGAAGAACTGATTGCGCGCTTGGCCCAAAAAGCCCGTGCGGCTGGCATTCATTTGATTTTGGCCACGCAGCGACCGAGTGTGGACGTCATCACGGGCCTCATCAAAGCCAACATTCCCACACGCTTGAGCTTCCAAGTCAGCAGCAAGATCGACAGCCGCACCATCCTCGATCAAATGGGCGCCGAAGCCCTGCTCGGCATGGGTGACATGCTCTACATGCCCTCGGGCACCGGCCTGCCCATCCGTGTTCACGGCGCCTTTGTCAGTGACGAAGAGGTGCACCGTGTGGTCGACTACCTCAAAACCCAGGGCGCACCCAACTACATTGAAGGCCTTTTGGAAGGTGGCACCCTCGATAGCGATGGCGGCGATGTCTTGGCAGGAGAGGGCAGCGTTGGTGGTGAGAGCGACCCGATGTACGACCAGGCCGTGGCCATCGTGTTGCAACACAAACGCGCTTCTATTTCCTTGGTCCAGCGCCATTTGCGCATTGGCTACAACCGTGCGGCACGTTTGTTGGAACAAATGGAGCAGTCCGGACTCGTTAGCAGCATGTCCACCAACGGCAACCGCGACATCATTGTCCCGTCACGAAACGAATGAAATACAAGCTACCTCTCCTGTCTGTGGCCCTGTGGTGTGTGTGCTTGGGGGCTCAGGCCGACGCCGTTGATGCACTCAAGGACTTTGTGCGCGAGGTGAAATCTGGCCGCGCCCAGTTCACCCAAACCGTCACCTCACCCGATGGTGCGCGAAAAAAAACCTCTGGGGGCAGTTTCGAGTTTGTGCGCCCCAACCGTTTTCGCTTCGCCTACACCCAGCCCTATGAGCAACTCATCGTGGGCGACGGCCAAAAGGTTTGGATTTTTGATGCCGATTTGAACCAAGCCAGTTCCAGAAAATTCTCCCAGGCGCTGGGCAACACGCCGGCCGCCTTGCTGGCTGGCGGGGCGCTCGACAAAGACTTCGACCTGAGCAAACAGCCCAGCAAAGAGGGTCTGGACTGGGTGCTGGCCACACCCAAAACCAAGGACGGCAGCTTTCAGGCCATGCTGGTGGGGTTTCGCGGCAAAGACCTGAGCACCGTCGATATCCTGGACAGCTTTGGCCAGCGCTCGGTGCTGCAGTTCACCGGTTTTGTGCCCAATGCAGTGCTGCCCATTGAGCGTTTTCAGTTCAAGCCACCGCCTGGGGCGGACGTGATTGAACAGTAATAACCTATCCGTGAATAAGACAGCCCTGCGTTGCGACGACAAAGCGATGGATGCAAGGCGCAAGCCGCAGCCCAGGGTCTACCCCTGGGCAAGGGTTGCAACGCCGCAGACGCGCTTTGTCGTCACAACCCTTTGGGCCGGGACCCCACAGGCCACAGGCGGGTGTCACAACCCGCTTGTGATGATCACACCACGGCGCGGTTTGCTCCTACGCCTGAGGCGTGTGGAACCCCGGCGCAGGGCTGTCTTATTCACGGATAGGTTCTAACCCAAACCACAGCCTGCGGTGTCCAAAAACGAACTGCCATTGACTGAACCGCTGCCAGTTCCACTGGCAGAAGCCCTGCGGCCCCAAACGCTGGCCGATGTCATGGGACAACAGCATTTGGTGGGCCCTGGCAAACCACTGCGTGTGGCGTTTGAATCGGGCCGCTTGCATTCCATGATCCTGTGGGGCCCGCCCGGTGTGGGAAAAACCACGCTGGCGCGGCTGATTGCAGATTCCTTCGAGGCCCAATTCATCAGCATGTCGGCCGTGCTGGGCGGCGTGAAGGACATCCGTGAAGCGGTCGACCGTGCCATGGCTGCGGCCACATCTGGGCGGCGCACCGTGGTGTTCGTCGACGAAGTACACCGCTTCAACAAATCGCAGCAGGACGCCTTTTTGCCGCATGTTGAATCCGGGTTGTTTGTCTTCATCGGCGCCACCACGGAAAACCCATCCTTTGAGGTGAACTCTGCGCTGCTGTCTCGGGCCGCGGTGCATGTGCTCAAACCCCTGGCCGAGGAGGACTTGTCGGCCTTGCTAAAGCGCGCCCGGGCATTTCTGCAAGCACCCGATCTGTCGGCCAAGGCCGAGCGGCAATTGGTGGACTATGCCGACGGCGATGCCAGGCGCCTGCTCAATGCCTACGACGCACTGGTGAGTGTGGCGGGCCCCGGCGCGGCATTGCTCGACGAAAACCTGCTGCAAAGCGCTTTGGGTGAACAAATGCGCCGCTTTGACAAGGGCGGAGACCACTTTTACGACACCATCTCGGCTTTGCACAAATCCATACGCGGCAGTGACCCCGATGCGGCGCTTTACTGGTTTGTGCGCATGCTGGACGCGGGCGTTGACCCGCGTTATTTGGCGCGCCGACTGCTGCGCATGGCCAGCGAAGACATTGGACTGGCCGATCCCCGCGCGCTGGCCATGGCCAATGACGGCGCACTGACCTTTGAGCGTTTGGGCTCGCCTGAAGGTGAGCTGGCCTTGGCCCAGGTGGTGGTGTATCTCGCGATGGCGCCCAAGTCCAATGCGGTGTACCTTGCCTATAAGGCCGCCCGCACATTGGTGCAACAAAGCGGCACACAACCCGTGCCCTTGCATTTGCGCAATGCACCGACCCGGCTGATGAAGGATTTGGACTACGGCAAAGGCTATCGGTATGCCCATGACGAGCCAGGTGGTGTCGCCCAAGGCGAACGCTACTGGCCGGACGCCATGCCGCAGCACACGCTCTACGAGCCTGTTGATCGGGGCTTGGAAATTCGCATTTCAGAACGTTTGAATGAACTGCGAAAAACCCGCATTTAGTCGAATTTTTGTTTACATCGGCCTCGTCAATTAGTGTAAGTCTCTATGATTTAGATAAGTCTCAGAATGTTTGTTGGTCGATTAAACGTCTAGAATTCCTCAGCGCACCCCATGTGCAATGCGGGGGTGGTTTTTTCCGATTGGCGGGTTTCTTGCCTGCTGACCTGGTGGACCACACCGGCCCTGATACCGAACCGAGGAGATCCCTTCATGGAGACTTTTGTCCAGCAAATCATCAATGGACTTGTGCTGGGAAGCGTGTATGCGCTGATCGCACTGGGCTATACGATGGTCTACGGCATCATCAACCTCATCAACTTCGCCCATGGCGATGTGCTCATGGTGGGGGCACTGACCAGCTGGACGGTGGTCACCGTGTTGGCAGCCTCGGGTTTACCCGGTTGGTTGCTGCTGCTGATCTCCTTGATTGCGGCCATCGTGGTGTGTTCGGTTTTGAATTTCACCATCGAGAAAGTGGCCTATCGACCGCTGCGCAACGCACCCAGGCTGGCACCCTTGATCACCGCCATGGGCATGAGTTTGCTGCTGCAGACGCTGGCCATGATCATTTGGAAGCCCAACTTCAAGCCCTATCCGCAGCTCTTGCCGGTGGAGCCGTATTACGTTTTTGGCGCCGTCATCAATACGGTGCAAATCTTGATTTTGGTCGTCACCGCCATCGCTTTGGCGTCGCTGATGTACCTCGTCAACAAAACCAAACTGGGCCGGGCCATGCGGGCCACGGCAGAAAATCCGCGGGTGGCGTCCCTCATGGGGGTGCGTCCTGACCACGTGATTTCTGCCACCTTCATCATTGGTGCTGCTCTGGCGGCACTGGCGGGGGTGATGTATGCAGCCAACTATGGCACGGTGAACCACGCCATGGGCTTCTTACCTGGCCTCAAGGCCTTCACGGCCGCCGTGTTCGGCGGCATTGGCAACTTGGCCGGAGCCATGGTTGGTGGCGTGCTCTTGGGCTTGATCGAAGCCTTGGGTGCGGGCTACATCGGTGCCTTGACGGGTGGGGTGCTGGGCAGTCATTACCAGGACATCTTTGCCTTCATTGTCCTCATCTTGGTGCTCACCTTGAGGCCGCAAGGCTTGCTTGGCGAGCGTGTCGCCGACCGAGCCTGATGGAACGCCAGGAGAAAACCATGAACACACAAAAAAACAAACTGGGCCTTTTTATTCTGGCTGCTGTGGGCCTCTTGATCTTGCCCTTGATTGCTCAGCAGTTTGGTAATGCCTGGGTGCGCATCATTGACGTGGCCTTGCTCTATGTGCTACTCGCACTGGGGCTGAACATCGTGGTGGGTTATGCGGGTTTGCTGGACTTGGGTTATGTCGCGTTTTACGCGGTGGGGGCCTATATGTTTGCCCTCTTGTCCGGCCCCCATTTGTTTGAAACCTTCCCGGCGATTGCGGCCATGTTTCCCAATGGCATGCATACACCGCTGTGGCTGGTGATTCCGCTGGGGGCCTTGGTGGCTGGATTTTTCGGTGTGCTGCTGGGCGCGCCCACCTTACGTTTGCGCGGCGACTACCTGGCCATCGTGACCCTGGGCTTCGGCGAAATCATTCGCATCTTCTTGAACAACCTGGATCACCCGGTCAACGTCACCAATGGCCCCAAGGGTTTGGCGCAAATTGATTCCATGAGAATTTTCGGTTTCGACTTCGGAACGCCCACCAACCTCTTTGGCTTCACCTTCCCCTCGGTCACGAACTACTACTACCTCTTCCTTGCCTTGGTGGTGCTTGCGGTCATCATTTGTTATCGCTTGGAGCGCAGCCGCGTCGGACGCGCGTGGATGGCGATTCGTGAAGACGAAATCGCGGCCAAGGCCATGGGCATCAATACGCGCAATCTGAAGCTGCTCGCTTTCGGCATGGGCGCGACGTTTGGCGGTGTCTCCGGCGTGATGTTTGCGTCCTTCCAAGGATTTGTCTCGCCCGAGTCCTTTTCCTTGCAAGAGTCGGTGATGATCATCGCCATGGTGGTGCTCGGTGGTATTGGCCACATTCCCGGCGTGATCGTCGGCGCTTTGTTGCTGGCCGCTTTGCCTGAAGTCTTGCGTTATGTGGCCGGGCCCTTGCAGCAAATGACGGGTGGGCGACTCGATGCCTCCATCTTGCGTCAGTTCCTGATCGCGGTGGCCATGATTTCCATCATGTTGGCACGTCCACGTGGTTTGTGGCCGGCGCCTGAACATGGCAAAGCAGCGGCTACGCCGGTTCCCGCACCCACACCCGCGCATCCCGCGGCTTGAAGGAGAGCGACATGACAGAAACCGTACTTAAAGTCGCCGGTATTTCCAAACGTTTTGGCGGTCTGCAGGCCTTGTCTGATGTGGGCATCACCATCAACAAAGGCCAGGTCTATGGCCTGATTGGCCCCAACGGCGCCGGCAAAACCACCTTCTTCAACGTCATCACCGGTCTTTACACCCCCGACTCAGGGAGTTTTGAGTTGGGCGGCGCGCCCTACAAGCCGACGGCGGTGCACGAGGTGGCCAAGGCGGGCATTGCACGCACCTTCCAGAACATTCGTCTGTTTTCCGATATGACAGCGCTCGAGAACGTGATGGTGGGTCGCCATGTGCGCGCCCATTCAGGCCTGCTTGGCGCGATTTTTCAGACCAAAGGTTTTGTAGCGGAAGAGGCTGCCATTGCCAAACGAGCGCAAGAGTTGTTGGACTATGTCGGTATCGGCAAGTTTTCTGAATACAAAGCCCGCACCCTGAGTTATGGCGACCAGCGCCGCTTGGAAATTGCCCGTGCTTTGGCCACCGACCCCAAGTTGATTGCACTGGACGAGCCCGCCGCTGGCATGAACGCCACAGAAAAAGTCGTGCTGCGCGAACTCATCGACCGCATCCGCAACGACGGCCGCACGATTTTGCTGATTGAGCACGATGTGAAACTTGTCATGGGCTTGTGCGACCGCGTTACCGTGCTGGACTACGGCAAACAAATTGCCGAAGGCACGCCTTACGACGTGCAGCGCAACGACAAAGTGATCGAAGCCTATTTGGGCGCTGATCACAAAGCCCACTGATTTGAGGACGCCAAAATGAGTAAAACATTGTTGAAAGTCAGCGGTCTCAAAGTGGCTTACGGCGGCATTCAAGCTGTTAAGGGCGTGAGTTTTGAAGTCCACGAGGGGGAATTAGTCAGCCTGATTGGTGCCAACGGGGCCGGTAAAACCACCACGCTCAAGGCCATCACGGGAACGCAGCCAGCCGCCTCCGGTGACATCGAATTCATGGGTCAGTCCATCAAAGGTCAGGGCCCTTGGGACTTGGTCAAGCAGGGTTTGGTCATGGTGCCAGAAGGGCGCGGCACCTTCACCCGCATGACCATCACTGAGAACCTGCAAATGGGTGCCTTTGTGCGCGAGGACAACCAGGTGGCTGCCGACATTGAAAAGGTATTTGCCATCTTTCCCCGCCTGAAAGAACGCCGCAACCAATTGGCAGGCACCATGTCGGGCGGCGAGCAACAAATGCTCGCCATGGGCCGCGCGCTGATGGCCAAACCCAAGGTGCTGCTCTTGGACGAACCTTCCATGGGTTTGTCGCCCATCATGGTCGACAAAATCTTCGAAGTCGTGGATCAAATTCACCGTGAGGGCACCACGGTGCTTCTCGTGGAACAAAACGCCAGCCGTGCTCTGGGATTGGCCAGCCGGGGTTATGTGATGGAGTCTGGCGAGGTCACCATGAGCGGGGACGCGAAAGTCTTGCTCAGTGATCCCAAAGTGCGAGCGGCCTACCTGGGCGAATAGGGGCACTCGCTCGCGAGATTCCGATCTACTGGGGTCGCTAAGACGCCTTCGACTCCTCGTCGAGGCAACAAATCGTCGCCATGGGAGTGCCTTCGGCCCACAAAGGCGAGGCGCTCCGTGCAGACATCGCAGCACCCATCCGGGGTCGCCAGCGCAATGAATCTGTCAACAGCCTCCCAGGTTGTGAGGCGTGAGGTCGCTGCTCTGGCGCTCAGCCGTGAAAACTGCACAATCCACCTTGGTGTTTACCCGTGAATGCGGGGTGCCGGGTTGCGATACGACTTGGTACACTTTTTCTCGTTCGTTGACCGAGTACACAGCTCAGCGAACAACATCGCACCGTGCCAGGAAGCCTGACCAGGTCATTGGGACTGCAGGCTGATGTTCCCGGCTATCCGCTGAAAGCGGATTCTCAACACACCAATTGCTGTCTCGGCAATGCCCCTGTGCTGCGCAAGCACGCCGGGGTGGCGCCGGGGCGGGCCACTGCGGACAAAAAACCATGTTGGACTCTTTGTTGTTGCCGTTGGCGGACAAGCCAGACGGAAGTCAGCGCCCTACCGTCATTGATGCTGCCGACCTGATCGTTCAAGCGCTGGAGTCGCTGGGCGTCGAGTATGTTTTTGGTGTACCTGGCGGCGCGATCGAACCGCTGTACAACGCCCTTGCACGCAGCGCCCGCCGTGGGGGCCCGCAAGCGGTGGTGGCGCGCCACGAATGTGGTGCAGCCTATATGGCCGATGGTTATGCCCGCGAGACCGGCCGCATCGGCGTTTGCATTGCCACCTCGGGGCCAGGCGCCACCAACCTCATCACCGGTGTGGCCTGCGCTTACGACAACAAAGTCCCTATGCTGGTCATCACCGGCCAACCGCCGATTCATTCATTCGGCAAAGGTGCGTTGCAAGAATCCAGTTGCACGGGCATCAACACCATTGGCATGTTTCGCCACTGCACGGGCTACAACTCCTTGGTGTCGCATGTCGACCAGGTCGGCACCAAATTGTTCAACGCCTTGATGCAGGCGCACCAAGCGCCTATGGGGCCTAGCCATTTGTCGATTCCGGTTGACATCCTTCGCCAGAATGTGCCCCGCTCGCAAGCGGAGCCCGATTTCGCAGGATTGCTGAGCCGATCCTCTTCTCTCATCGATTTAGACGCTACAAGCAACCTTGCTTCCCTCTTGACCCAAGCACAGCGGCCGGTGTGGCTGATTGGTGATGGTTGCGGTGAAGCCGTTGATGCATTAATGCAATTGGTTCAACTGACCGATGCGCATTTCATCACCACACCCGATGGCAAAGGTTTCATCAATGCGCGGCACCCTCGTTTTTGCGGTGTGTTTGGTTTTGGCGGGCACACCTTGGCACGGGAGATTCTTGCCAGTCAGCCCGATCTCGTGATCGCATTGGGCACCGGTTTTGGTGAATTCAACAGCGGTGGCTGGTCGGCCAGTTTGCTCAACAGCCGCCTGGTGCACGTGGATTGCTGCGATGACAACCTGATGCGCTCCCCGATGGCACGGCTGCATGTTCGCGGTCGCATCAGTGCGGTGTGCGAGCAACTGTTGAATTTGCTCAACCGCCATCCCAAGAAGGCCAGCAGCGAGGCCCCCACCGTGTTGCCCTTCCACCAGCCTCAGCTCGACCAAGCCAGCTACGAGGCCATGCTCGACCAACCCGAGGCCATCAGCAGCGACAGCGAGCCCGTCAAGCCCCAGCGCCTGGTTGCCACCCTGGCGCGCCGCTGCCCACCCCACACCCGTTTTGTGGCCGACGCCGGCAACAGCGCTGCCTGGGCTGTTCACTACCTCGCCCCCGGGGACAGGCGCAGCCGCGCTGAACCGGACACCGCACGCAACGAGCAACGCACCAGCCGCTCCAGCTGGTTGCGCGTCACCATGGATTTCGCTCCCATGGGCTGGGCCATTGGTTCTGCCGTGGGCATCGCGCTGGGCAACCCGCGCTGCCCGGTGGTGTGTCTGACGGGTGATGGCAGCTACCTCATGAGTGGCCAAGAAATCACCGTAGCCGCAGAGTTGGGTTTGTCCGTCGTGTATGTCGTGCTCAACGACGGGGCACTGGGCATGGTCAAACATGGCCAGCGCCTGGCCAAAGCCGAGCCCATTGGTTTTGAACTGCCGCAAGTGGACTACGCCGCCTTGGCCCAGGCCATGGGCATTGCCGGACAAGTGATACGCACCCCAGAAGAACTGGAAGCCTTGGACTTCGACGCCTTGCTCGCCCGACGCGGCCCGACGCTGCTGGATGTGCGCATTGACGGAGAGCAGGTGCCGCCGATGAATGTGCGGATGAAAACTTTGGGAACTCTGGGAGATTGATGATGACTGCAGTGAAAAAGCTGGCCGGCAAGAAGGCCTTGGTGACGGGTGGCAACAGTGGCATCGGCTTGGCTACGGCCAAGCTTTTTCTGGAGCAGGGGGCACGTGTGGCCATCACCGGACGTGATGCGGTGGCTCTTGAATCGGCGCGAGCTACCCTGGGCGGCGAGGTTTTGGCCCTGCAAAGCGACGCCAGCCGCATCGCCGATATCGAAGGCTTGATGGCGGACATCAAGAGCCGCTGGGGTCAACTGGATGTGCTGTTTGTGAACGCAGGAACTGCCGGGCCGGCACCGTTCGATTCAGTGACTGAAGCGCAGTTCGACCAAGTGGTGACCGTTAACTTCAAAGGCACTTTCTTCACGATTCAGAAAGCGCTGGCTGTGCTGGCACCGGGAGCGTCAGTTATTTTGACCACGTCGATTGCCAACCAAATGGGCTCTCCCAATTTCAGTGTCTATGCGGCTACGAAGGCAGCGCTGCGATCGTTGACGCAGACATTGGCGCTTGAATTGATCGGACGGGGTATTCGCGTGAATGCCATCAGCCCCGGCCCGATTGCCACGCCCATCTGGGGCAAATTTGGTTTGCCAACCAGCGTGGAACATGCCATCAAGGAAGACATCCAGCGCAAGTCGCCATCCAAGCGGTTTGGTGAATCAGAAGAAGTGGCGAGGGCCGCGCTGTTCCTGGCTTGCGAAGATGCTTCTTACATCGTTGGCCAAGAGATCGCGGTTGATGGCGGAATGAGCCTGCTTTGATGCGCAACGAGAAGTACGCATGAGCAGCAATACGAACACCGAACGCGTCCTCACCCGGATTTGGTCGGAGGAGCCTGAACCAGACAACCTATTTGCCACACGCACCGCTCGGTGTCATGGCTACGATGTTTATGGGGAGATGGTCGGCAGCGCAAGCTGGTCGCAGATGTTCTACCTGCTCTTTCGTGGCGAGGCCCCTTCGGTGGCACAAGCCGCGTTGCTGGATGGACTTGCGGTCGCGCTGATGAACCCAGGGCCACGCGATCCGGCCGTGCACGCGGCCATGTGTGCAGGGGTTGGGGGATCCCCAGCTGCATCGGCGCTCATGGCCGCGCTGGCAGTCGGCGCGGGTCAATACACAGGCGCGCGGGAGGTTCGACAGGCTGTTGAGCGCTGGTTGGCCTGTGGCACCCGTCTCGAAGATTGGCGCGACGCGCTTGCAAGCCCCTGCTCCGACCCGCAGGGCATTTGGCCGCTCAGCGAACATGCGCCCGGCTTTGATCCACATGCCCGTCGCGCTTGCACCGTCACTTGTCAGGCGCTGGAAAGACTGGCCCAGTGCAGCCCCGGTTCAGCCTTGCCTTGGTTGGCGGAACACCGGAAGGTGCTGGAGGATTGGGCAGATGGTGCGCTGTCCATGTCGGGTGTGGCGTCGGCTGCGCTGATCGACTTGGAATTCACGCCCGAGCAGGCCGAAATGATTCACCTGTTGCTGCGCTTGCCCGGCGCGGCCGCCCACGCACTGGAACAACGCGCGGTGGGCTACAAAAACTTTCCTTTTTTTGCACTTGATTTGTTGGACGATCCGATGGTACCGGCCCAATGACAGACAAAAATTTGCTCGCACAAAACAGCGGTCGAATACGCACTCGAATGGGCGCAGCCTTCGTGGGCAGCCGTGCCGTTTTCCGAGGCCATGACCTGCACACTGAACTCAAGGACATGGACTGGGTGGAGCTTTACACCTTTGGTATCACTGGTCGGCGCTTCCAGCCCCATGAGTTGAAGTTGTTGCACGCCATCTGGGTCTACACCAGTTACCCGGACGCACGTCTGTGGAACAACCGGGTGGCGGCATTGGCCGGCACCACGCGCTCCTCCGGTAACCTCGGAATATCGGCGGCGCTGGCGGTCTCCGAAGCATCGATCTACGGTCGGGGTATAGACATCCGCGTGGCCAGATTTTTTGAGCGCACCCGGCACGCGCTTGCGCGGGGCGAGAACCTCGGCGAGTGCGTGCAGAAAGAAATCAAGGAACAACGCGGTTTGGCTGGATACGGTCGACCCATTGCCGCAGGTGACGAACGAATTGAGCCCATCATGAAATTGGCCAAGTCCTTGGGGCTAGATCAAGGGCCGAGTCTGCGTATGGCGTTCGACGTGGAGGCTTTCCTTCAGGCTGGACGGTGGCGTTGGCGAATGAACTACGCGGCCTTGACTGCGGCGCTCACGGCAGACATAGGTTTGTCGCCCGACGAGCACTATCGCTACGGTTTCCCGGCCTTCTTGGCGGGCATGCAACCATGTTTCATCGAAGCTTGCGCACAACCCGTCGGGACCTTGTTGCCGATGTCCTGCGAACAGATCAATTACACAGGTCAAGCGCCGAGGGTTTGGCCAAGTGGGACTGATGAGTTGGTTTCGACCCCGGGTTAGAAGTCTCAAAACTTGTAAATCGCCTGTGCAGTCAACGCCCGCCCCGCCATGGGCAAATCGTTTGGCAGCGATGTGCCAGGTGCCAAACTGGGTTCGCGCACATCGGCGTTGAATAGATTGCGTGCAACCAGGCTGAAATTCCAGCCCGTTGGGCGCTGTCGTGTCCGCAAGAGCAGATCCACCGTGGTGTAGTCTGCAATCGGTGCTCTTGCGTCGCCAGCCGGTCGAGCGCGGTCGGCCACATGCTTGAACTGTGTGCTCAAGATCCAACCCTCTGGCGCAGTCCAGTCGATGCGACCGAACAGTTGGTGGTGTGGGGCGTAACCCGCATCACGACCGCTGGTTTTGTCGGTTGCGTGCTGATAGGCATAGTTCGCTGCGACCCGCAGGTTGCGGTTGATCTCCTGTGTGGCCTCCAGCTCAAAGCCATGACCGTTTTGTCTGCCGACATTGTTGTATTGCTGGGTGCCTCCACCAACGTCAGTGGCACGGATGATGTCTTTCATCTCGTACTTGAACAAGCTCAGTTGAATGTGGCTGTCCCGGCTCGCCTGCCATGCGAGCACTGCCTCTGTGGTGCTGATGACTTCGGGTTTGAGCGCTGGGTTGCCACGAAGCACAGGGTTGTTGATGCTGTACTGTTCTGAGAACGAGGGGGCCCGAAAAGCCCGACCAAACAACAGTTTGGCGGTGACGTTCACGCCTGCGTCCCAAACGACAGCGAGCCGCGGATTGGTGGTGTCACCGAAGTCCGAGTAGCGGTCGTGGCGCACGCCACCCGTCAGGGTCCAGTCGCGGGCAAAACTCCATTCGTCCTGGATATAGCCATAAAGCACTTTGCGCCGCTGGGGGGTGGAGAAGGACTCGGCTACTGGAAATTCGCTGATCTGTGCGCCCGGTGTCGGTGTTGGGAGACCGGTCAAGGGGCCAGACGGGATGAGGGTGAAGTTCTTGAACTCCTGTGTCCGGTACATATTGAGATCGTCTGCGCCCAGGCCCAGCCGCAGACGGTGGCCTTGCCAGCCACCATAGGTGGCGGAAACCGCCAGCCGCAGTTGTTTTTCCCAAGTGTTCGGCGCACCAAATGTCCCGTTTGGAAAGCTGCCGCCGAAAGCACCCGGCGGGAAAATCTGCAAGGGCGACGGGAACTCGTTGGAATAGCGAAACAAGCTGCCCGTGAGGCCCAGCTTCCAGTCTGGCGTCAGTTCAATGTCATTCCAACTGAAGTCGATGTTGCTGCGTACTGATCGGCCCTGGCCAACTGGATCCAGCGCGGAAGCAGCCCCCGCACCCGTGCCGACCTTGTCACGCAACTTGTACCCGGCGCGAAGCTTCGCATTGCCCAGGCCAAACTCGATATTGGCGTCGACAGCCTCGTGACCGGTGTTGATGGACCCAGGTGCCAGACTGGCCCGGGTGCCAAAGAGACCATCCAGCTGGGTTTGTGCATCGGCATTGACTATCCTTTTGAGGCCATCGGTGCGCTCGACCCGCAGATAACCGCCGATGTCGACAGCACCCAGTTTCCCGCCATGCTGCGCCCATGCTTCACGGCTTGAAAATGAACCAACCCGCAGTCCGACCTCACTGCCTTTTATATCGGCAGCCGACTTGGTGACGATGTTGATCACGCCCGCATAGGCGTCAGCGCCATAAAGTGCCGAGCCAGGGCCACGGATGATTTCGATGCGTGCGATGTTGGCGACGGGCAGTCCCGCCCAAATGTTGCCGCGGTTGCCAATGAACATGGACGTCATCGGAACGCCGTTTTGAAGCACGAGTGTCTGCCCGTTGAACTCGCTGTAGATGCCACGGATCACATAAAGCGGGTTGTAGCCCGCATTGTTGCGCCCCACATGAATCCCCGGCACCGTCTCCAACACCTCATCCAAGTCGGTGGCCCCCATGGCGGCGATATCTTGCGCGGTGATCACCGTCGCCACGGCAGGGGCGCGTCGCAGGGGTTGCCGGTTGCCGGTGACGAGGCTGATGGTGGACTTGTCGCCGTAGATCGAAGCCAGTTCGTCTTCATCGCTGCGTGGGCTCGTTTGAGCGCAGGCATATTGCAGGGACAGCAATGTTGCGATGGTGCCGGTGGCCCAGCGGATGCATGTCACGCGTCGCAAGTCAGGCTCCTCAACGTTTGAGTTGGCGATTGTGCGTCAGCGCATGGGGGTTCTGGAAGTGGTTTTTTCACCGCGATGTGGTGAAGGTACTGGCGTTAAGTTTGACAGCCTCCTACGCTAAACTGAGCGCAACGGGTAGCGGCCCTGGCGCGGCATCTGACATGATTGGTCCCTTCAAATCGCCTCTTCTTGGACAGGCACGCTTTGACTTCACAGCGCCAAAACCACTTGATCACACGCCGGCAGCTGGCTTTGTGTGCAGTGGCCAGTTTCCCAGTGGCTTTTGGGCTACGGGCGCAGTCGTCGGTGGGTACAGTCGCCGTGCTGTTCCCGGATGTGGATGAGCCGTTTCGCAGTGTGTTCAGCCAGATTGTCGATGGCATAGAAGACCGTTTACCCGGCCGAGTGATCCGCATGGCACTGAGCGCACGCCAGACACAGGCCGAGCTCTCCGACGACCTGCAGCGGCGTGAGGTGCGCTTGGTCATTGCATTGGGTCGCCAAGGCCTCAACACGGCGGCCAGGCTGGATGAACGTCTCCCAGTGGTGTTGGGTGGTGTCCTGGGTGTGCCAGAGACCACATCCCGGGTCTTCGCCGTCCACTCTCTGGCACCGTATCCCAGCATGATTTTCAGCAACTGGCGCCAAATGGTACCTGCGGCCCAGCGGGTGCATGTTGTGTTTGATCCGCGCCAAAATGCCTGGCTGATCAAGCTGGCGCGTGATGCGGCGCGTCAGCTGGGGTTGGAGTTGAACGTCCTTGAGGCACTGGACTTGACCACATCGCTGCGTCAGCACGAACAGGCCTTGGCCACTATGGACCCCAAACGCGATGCGCTTTGGCTTTTGCAGGACACGACGACGGTGGAAGACAGCGCCGTGTTGCCGCTGGTGTTGAGCGAGGCTTGGAAACGTCAGCTGGTTGTGTTGTCCAGCAGCTTAGCCCATGTCAAACGCGGCGTCTTGATGGCCCCGTTTCCCGACAACCGGCGGATGGGCCGCGCTTTGGCTGAATCTGCGCTGCGCCAAATGGCGGGTGGCAAGGCTGCTGATGGCGTGCTGCCCTTGCGCGAATTGCGCAGCGCGGTCAATTCACGCACGGCGTCGCATTTGGGGTTGGATCTGTCTCTCGGTCGTTTCGACTTGGTACTTCCGGAGTCCTGAATGACCTCATTTGAAGCAAACCTATTGACCTCGCACTGGCCATGACAGACCGACCTCTCACCAATGTCATCGATCCTGTGGAGGAACCGCTGGGAGAGCAGCGTTGGCACCACCGATCGTGGAGGCGTTTCGTGCGTGCGGCCACATTCAGACGTCAGCTGAGCATCGGGGTGGCGCTCGGGTCCGTGGCTTTGGTCTTGTCGATCTCGTTGTTGACCACCTGGTTGAGTGGTCAACACCTGCGCCGTGTCTTGATGGAACAGGGGGAACGTATCACGGCCTCGCTGGCTTCCAATAGCTCGCTCGCACTGGTCTATGCGGCCCCAGACAACGCTGCAGACGCGGTGCGTTCAACCTTGTCTTTCCCCGACGTCATGGGCGTCGAGGTGCGCAGTGTGGATGGACGTCTGCTTTCGGTCACGGCGCCACCCCATCACGCTGAGCGCATCCAACAGCCGCCGGTATTTGCCCCCGGCGCAGGGGCGCGCACCGAACGTGAAACAGCGGTTGATTGGGCATTCATCGCACCGGTTTGGACCAGACCAGATGCCAATCCATTCGAAGTGCAAGAGCGTCCGCCTGAATTGTTGGGATATGTGCGGGTGTTGCTGAGCAAAGCGACCTTGCTGCGCACCCAGAGAGAGCTGTTTCTGTGGAGTTTGGGGATGGCGGTTCTTTTTGCACTGGGCTTTTTCGTGGCCGTGCGTGCGCTTTCCCGACGCTTGACCGCGCCGCTGGCCGCCCTCTCAGAAGCCATGGAGCGAACGGAACGAGGCGAGCCGAATGTGACCGCCCAAGTGCATGGCCCACGCGACATTGCTGCGATGGCACAAGCCTTCAATCGCATGATAGTTGTGTTGAACGAGCGTGAGTCCGAGTTGGAAAACCACCGCGACCATTTGGAAGAAGTGGTGCGCAAGCGCACCAGTGAGTTGCGCCTGGCCAAAGAAAAAGCCGAAGACGCCAGCAACGCCAAGTCGCAGTTCCTTGCCCGCATGAGCCACGAGCTGCGTACCCCGCTCAATGCCATCATGGGATACGCCCAATTGCTGAGAGTGGACAGAACACTCACGCCGAAACAAGAGACCGGGCTCGACACCATCTACAAAGCGGGCGAACACCTGCTCACGCTGATCGTCGACATCCTGGACCTGGCGCGCATTGAGGCCGGTAAAGCGGAGCTGTACACCCAGCCCATGTCTTTGCCAACTTGTTTGCATGAGGTGATCAATATCCTGAGCATTCAGGCCCAAGACAAGGGCATTTCGATGCAACTTGACCTGGCGTCCGACCTGCCCGACAGCGTGGTGGCGGACGAAAAACGACTGCGTCAAGTCCTGATTAACCTGTTGGGCAACGCCATCAAATTCACCGACCAGGGGAGTGTCGTACTGTCTGTGGGTTCCGTGCCATCCACACAGGGACGGGTTGGGGTGCGCTTTGAAATCAGTGACACCGGCATTGGCATTGCACCGCATCAAATGGAAAGGTTGTTTGGTGTTTTCGAGCAAGGCGGCGAAGCACGCCATCGCGAAGGGGGCACAGGGCTTGGGCTGGCCATCAGTCGGCAATTGGTGCGGCTGATGGGCGGAGACATTCAGGTGCAAAGCACGCCGGGCTTGGGCAGCCGCTTCTGGTTTGAACTGGACTTGCCGCTGGGCGACGTGGTGCTGCCGCAGGGTGCAGCGCTGGCCGTTGGCTATGCGGGTGACCCGCGCCAGGTGCTGGTGGTCGACGATGTCCCTCGCAATTGCGAGATGCTGACTGGCGTCCTTGCTCGCCTCGGCTTTGTGGTGCACGCCGCAGGCAACGGGCAAGAAGCGTTGCAGTACTTGGCTACACACCGCTGTGACATCGTGTTGATGGACGTGATGATGCCTGTGATGGACGGTTTGGAAGCCACCCGCCGCATTCGTTTGCAGCCGTCTCTGAGTCAGCTGCGGGTGGTGGTGGTGTCGGCAAATGCAACGGCCAACGACCGTGCGCTCAGCCAGGCTGCTGGCGCCAACGATTTTTTGGCCAAACCCATTGACCCGTCTGCATTGATGGAGGTGCTGGCCGAACAGTTGGGGTTGCGTTGGATCACCTCTGCCTGAATCAGCTCTTGAAACCGTTCGTGGCCAAAATGTCACGGGCCTGTCGATGGTTCAAATCTGTGAACGTTTTCCGAGCTTTGGCGACGAACGCCCTTGGAAAAAGTAGAACTTTTTGGCATCGCAGCCTGGCAGACACCTCAGCCCACAAAAAACTTCTAGCGGCGGTCGCCAATTTATTTGCGTAAATCTACGTAGGTGTCACGCCCAGTGGGGTTGTCGAGGTTGCGTTCAAACGTCGCTGGACTTAGTCTCGACTGAAATAATTTCAACGGGATTCCAATGAAATCACAGCAAATTTTCACTTGGGTTGCCGCCAGCGTTTTGTTGTTGCCGATGGCGGCGGTGAGTCAACCGGCGCCTGTTGCGCTGCAAGGGGCGCCCGTGCGTGTCGGTTTGATCGCACCGCTCACTGGGGGCTCGGCCGACTTTGGCAACAGCGTTCGTTTAGGCGCTGAACTGGCCGTCAAGGAAATCAATGAATCCGGGGGGTTGTTGGGGCGGCCGCTGGAGTTGGTGATTCGTGACGACAAAGCCAATCCCGACGAAGGACGAAAGGTCTCCGAAGACTTGGTGCTCAAAGAAAAAGTGGATTTCACCATCGGGTTTTGCAACACCGGTGTGGCGATGAAGTCTTTGGACGTTTTTCAAACCAATAGACACCTGCTGATGGTTCCGTGTTCTCAAGGGACTGCGGTGACCACCAAATACCCGGCGGCGGAGAGCTACATTTTTCGCGTGGCCCCACCAGACAACATCAACGCACGTTTTCTGATCAACGAAATTGTTGACAGACGCAAGATCAAACGTGTGGCCATTTTTGCGGACACCACAGGTTACGGCGAAGGGGGGGTGAAAGACCTGACCGCTGAGCTGACCAAACACAACCTCGCCCCTGTGGCAGTGATTCGGTTTGCACTCGGCGTGACCACGCTGACCGAAGAGATGCGCAAAGCCCGCGACGCAGGCGCAGAAGCCATCGTGGTTTACACCGTGGGCCCCGAGCAAGCGGTTGCGACGAAAAGTCGTGTTGAAGCAGGTTGGAAGGTGCCCTATTTCGCACCTTGGCCTTTGTCGTTCCGCAGTGTGTTGGAAAAAGCGGGCATCGACGTGCTGGAGGGAACCATGATGGCGCAAACCGTCATTCAAGATGCGGCCAATGAGCGTCGCTCCTCATTCCTGCTGCGTTACTTCAAGTACTCCAAAGAAAAACGCATTGGTTCCCTGATGGCAGCGGCCCAAACCTATGACGCAGTGCACCTGATGTTGTTTGCCGCCTTTCAAACCAAGGGCGCCATCAATGGCGACACGCTCAAGCGAGCCCTGGAGAACAAAGAGCGTCCCTACCAAGGTGTCGTCACCACCTACACCAACCCCTTTAGTGCCACGGACCACGACGCCTTCACCGCCAACATGGTCTGGCTGGGCACTTGGCGACGTGGGCAGGTGGAGTTTTTCTATGCAGACGACGCCAAACAATCCAGCTTCATTCGCCGCAAGGAGTGATTTGGGGCTTGCCGGGGCCAGGCTTTAGGGCCTGTCAGCCTGCAACCGGTGCGATGTCCGCAGCGGTGGTGAAAGAGTCAGCGAAAAACTCGGATGCTGGCAAGCCGCAGCGGTCGATCAAGTCCTGCTTTGCCGCGTCCACCATGACGGGGGCACCGCAGGCGTAAACCTGGTGCTGCGACAGGTCAGGCCAGTCCTGCATCAGAGCTCGGTGCACGAAGCCTGTGCGCCCTGACCAACCGTCGCTTTCTTTCGGTTCGGACAACACGGGCACATAGCGCAAATTCGGCATCTGCGATGCAGCGTTCAGGACCCATTCCTGCAAATACAGGTCGGCTTTGCTGCGGCACCCCCAGTACAGGACCGCAGGACGTTGGATGCTGTGGTGCTGCATCTGCTCGATCAAGGCCTTGATCGGCGCAAAGCCTGTGCCTGAAGCCAGCAACACCAGGGGTTTGCTGCTATCTTCTCGCAAGTAAAAGCTGCCAAAAGGGCCTTCGACACGAAGGATGTCTTTTTCTTTCAGCGTGCTGAACACCGCATCAGTGAACTTGCCGCCCGGCATGTGGCGAATGTGCAGTTCGATGCCGGGTTGCCCGGTGCCCAATACCTCGGCTTGGCGGTGCGGCGCATTGGCCATGGAGTAGCTTCGTTTAGCGCCATCACGCAGCAAGACGTCAATGTACTGACCCGCCTTGTAAACGAAGGCCTCGGTCGCTGGCATTTGCAAGCGCAACACCGCGACGTCAGCAGTAGGTTTTTCCAGGCTCGCAACCCGGGCAGGCATTTTTCGCGGTGCCACTTCTCCTGCGCCGACCACGGTACGCGCTTCTATCGTGACGTCGGTTTGTGCAGCGGCACGGCAAGTCAGCGTCCAGCCTGCTTCTTCTTCTTCCGCACTCAATGCTTTGGTTTGGTGTGCGCCATGGATGACACGGCCATCGAGCAGTTTGCTTTTGCACGATCCACAAGCGCCATCTTTGCAGCCGTAGGGCAGGCCCACGCCCTGGCGTATGGCCGCCAGCAAGATGGCTTCATCGCGTTCAACAGTGAATTGGCGGCCGCTGGGGGAGAGGGTGACGG
The DNA here is from genome assembly GCA_031431125.1 of Burkholderiales bacterium. GTDB lineage: Bacteria > Pseudomonadota > Gammaproteobacteria > Burkholderiales > Burkholderiaceae_C > JANPCX01. The sequence goes on along the minus strand of JANPCX010000021.1, from coordinate 23,466 downwards.
TAAAGGTCATGTTGTGCAGGGTTTGTCTCGGAGACAGTCTTTTCAGTACGGACCGGGATTTTCCCGCACTTTCACCAAACGTCGTTGTCGAGGTGAGGAAGCCAGGGGTTATTCTGCCGACCGATGTCGCCTGCATGCATACGTCCGCCCTCGAAAACCCTGCTCATCATTGGCTGCGGTGATGTGGGCATGCGCGTGGTCAAGTTGCTCAACAGCGAAGTGCGCGTGCTGGCCTTGACGTCCAGCCCCGAGCGCTGCGAAGCCTTGCGGGCAGCGGGTGTCGTCCCTTTGGTTGGCGACTTGGACGCTCCCCACACCTTGGCACGGCTGGCGGGCTTGGCCGACGCCGTATTGCACCTGGCACCGCCCCCCAATGCCGGTAAGCATGACCCCCGTACTACCAACTTACTCACCGCTTTGGCACGCCGCCCCAATCGGCTGCAGCACCTGGTGTATGGCAGCACGACGGGCGTCTATGGCCACTGCCATGGCGAACGTTTTGATGAAGCGCGCACCGTGAATCCACAAACCCCTCGCGCTGTGCGACGGGTGGATGCCGAGCAGCAGATTCGCTGGTTTGGCCGCAAACATGGTGTGGTCACCACCGTGCTGCGCATTCCCGGCATTTATGCCACAGACCGAGTGGGGGGGCATCCGCGCGAACGATTGGAGCGCGGCACGCCCGTCTTGCAAGCGCAAGACGACGTCTATACCAACCACATTCACGCCGACGACCTGGCCCGCGCTTGTATTACTGCGCTTTTCCGCGGCCGTGCCCAGCGTGCAGTGCATGTTTGCGACGACACCGAACTGACCATGGGTGACTATTTCGACTTGGTCGCCGACATGTATGAATTGCCTCGCCCCAACCGCATTTCCAGGGCGCAAGCGCAAGCGGAACTCTCGCCCATGATGCTGAGTTTCATGGGTGAATCGCGGCGCCTGCGCAACGACAGGCTCAAAAACGAACTGCGCCTGCGTTTGCGTTACCCAACGGTGTGTGACGGGTTGGTGGTCTGACGCGTTACCTGCGCTTGCCAAACGGCGGCTGACCGCGCCAATAGCGAATCATCAAGTAGCCGCCGAGCATGCCACCGAGGTGCGCAAAGTGGGCGATGCCGGAGGCCGTCCCAGTCACACCGAGTAATAACTCCAGTCCGCCATAGATCGCCACAAACACTTTGGCTTTCATGGGTATGGGTGGGAACAGCGGCATGATGATGCGGTTCGGGTAGGTCATGCCGAACGCCAGCAGCAAGCCAAACAGACCACCGGATGCGCCGATGGTGTAGCTATTTGAGCCTGTCAACACGGCCATGAGCAACTGCGTCAATGCCGCCGCCAACACGCTCGCACCATAAAACATCATGAAACGTTTCGGACCCCACAAACGCTCCAACTCAGCGCCAAACATCCACAGGCCGAGCATGTTGAAGAAGAGGTGGCCAATGCCGCCGTGCAAGAAGGAGTAGCTGAACACTTGCCACGGAAAAAAGCCGTCACCCAGCGGCCAGAGCGCAAAAAATCGAACCAGCAGGCCGCCCACAAAAAATTGCAAACAGAAAAAGCCTACGTTGAGCAGCAGCAGGGCTTGGGTGATGGGTGGCATTGGTGGCATGCGTAGGGATCCAAACAAGAGGGCAGTGAGGGACGCTATTCTCAACCGTGTTGAGATGTCCTTGGGTTGATTGGGTCGGCCCGACAGTGGCTGTTTCTTGTTGTACACTCTCGCCTCTGCAAGACCAGCCTCGGTGGCGGAATTGGTAGACGCGCGGGACTCAAAATCCCGTTCTGCAAAGAGTGTCGGTTCGATTCCGACCCGAGGCACCACCCCCAACATTTTTCCTAGAAGCCTGTGGCCAATCGTCCGACCTACGCTGTGCTGGAGGACGTGATTGGCAACACGCCATTGGTGCGCCTGCAAAGGCTTGTGCCTGAGACTGTTCAAGCACGTGGTAATGTGTTGCTGGGCAAGCTCGAGGGCAACAACCCAGCCGGGTCAGTCAAAGACCGCGCCGCCATCAGCATGATTCGGCGCGCCGAAGAACGCGGTCAAATTCGCCCTGGCGACACGCTGATTGAAGCCACGTCGGGCAACACCGGCATCGCTTTGGCCATGGCCGCGGCGATTCGTGGCTACCGCATGGTGCTCATCATGCCGGAGGACTTGTCCATTGAACGCGTGCAAACCATGAAGGCCTTTGGCGCCGAACTCATCCTCACGCCGCGCACCGGCGGCATGGAGTACGCCAGGGACTTGGCCACCAAAATGCAAGACGAGGGCCAAGGTGTGGTGCTCGACCAGTTTGCCAATGCCGACAACCCGCGCATTCATTTTGAAACCACAGGCCCCGAAATTTGGCGCGACACCCAAGGGCAAATCACCCATTTCGTGAGCGCCATGGGCACCACAGGCACCATCACCGGCGTGTCGCGTTTCCTCAAAGAAAAAACTCCCGCCGTACGCATCGTCGGCGCGCAGCCTGCCGAAGGTTCACGCATTCCTGGCATCCGCAAGTGGCCCGAGGCCTATTTGCCAAAAATTTACGATCCCACGGGTGTCGATGACATTGTTCATGTCAGTCAGGCTGACGCCGAAGACATGGCCCGCCGCTTGGCCCGTGAAGAGGGGCTGTTCGCTGGCATTTCAGCCGCAGGCGCCTGCTGGGTGGCGCTGCAAATTTCACAGCAGGTGGACAATGCCACTGTGGTGTTTATCGTGTGTGACCGGGGCGACCGCTATTTGTCGACCGGCGTGTTTCCTGCATGAGGTAGTTCATGGACGCTCAGAAAGAACTCGACACCCGGGGCTTGAATTGCCCGCTGCCCATTTTGAAAACCAAAAAAGCGCTGGCCGACATGCAAAGCGGCGAGGTGCTCAAGGTGGTCGCAACTGACCCCGGTTCGCTGCGCGACTTCCAAGCGTTTGCTCGGCAAACGGGCAACGAGTTGTTGGAACAAACGCCGGTGGGTGACGAGTTCATTCACTATCTGCGCAGGCGGTGAGCGAGGGGGCCGTCGGGTTTTAGGACGGGCCCAGCAGTTCTGCGGGCGCTCTCAGAGCGTCAAACCCTTGAGGAAATCACGAAATCCAGGTCCCAAGTCCGGGTGGGCCAAGGCCAGCTCCACGTTGGCTTCTAAGAAACCTTCTTTGCTGCCGCAGTCATAACGCCTGCCTTCATAGCGGAAGGCAAACACTTTTTCGCGACGCAGCAGGCCGGCGATGCCGTCGGTGAGTTGAATCTCCCCACCCACGCCGCGCGGCTGGTTGGAAATTTCATGGAAGACGCCCGGCGTCAAGATGTAGCGGCCGGCCACACCCAAGAGCGATGGCGCATTTTCCGGCGCAGGTTTTTCAACGATGCGCGTCACGTCCATCATGCGGTCGTTCACTGCCGTGCCTGCCACGATGCCATAGCGGCGGGTGTGTTCCTTGGGCACTTCTTGCACCGCAATGATGGAGGCGCGCCACTCGCTGTACTGCTCCACCATTTGCGCCAACACCGGTTGGCTGTGCACCATCAGGTCGTCGGCCAGCAGCACTGCAAAAGCTTCATTTCCCACAAGTTTTTGACCACACAACACGGCGTGGCCCAGACCCAAGGCTTGAGACTGGCGCACATAAATGCACTCCATGTCGTCGGGCTTCACGCTGCGAACCACATTCAGCAGCTCTTGTTTGCCCGCTTGCTCCAAGGCCACTTCGAGCTCAAAAGTCATGTCGAAGTGGTCTTCGATCGGGCGCTTGTGGCGGCCGGTGACAAAAATCATCTCGCGCACGCCTGCGGCATAAGCCTCTTCGACCGCGTACTGAATCAAAGGTTTGTCCACCACCGGCAGCATTTCTTTGGGTTGTGCTTTGGTGGCGGGCAGAAAACGCGTGCCCAAGCCAGCGACGGGGAAAATTGCTTTTCTTATTAACATTTGCTTACAATCAAGGCTTCGTTTGAAGGGGCGATTTTGACATTGCCCCGTGTCTCGTGAGTGACTGGATGTGTAGTCCGGTTGGAAGGATTGACACACCGAAGTCTTTTTCTTGCCTGGGCGCCTTGTTTCCATGAAATTGTTGATCGTAGAAAAACTAGAAAAAGACGTTCTGGACTGGTTGGCTTCTCGCTACAGCACACGTTTTGCCCCCGAGCTGGCCGCCGATGCGCGGGGACTGCGTTTGGCCTTGCACGACGTAGAGGCCGCGGTGCTGCCCAGCAGCATCAAAGTGGACAGCGCATGGTTGTTGCAAGCCCCTGTGTTGCGCGTGTTGGGCCGCATGAGCGATTCAATCGATGCGCATGAGCGCGTAGCCTGCGAGCAGGCAGGGGTGCTCTCCGTCGGCAGCAGCTTGTCCGGCTCACGCGCGCAGGCGGAGTTCATGCTGAGCAGCATGCTGTCCTTGCTGCGCAAAGTCCCAGCTGCGAGTGTGAACGGCCATTGGATGGGCCGTGAGCTCGGTGGCAGCACCGTTGGCTTACTTGGTCTGTCAAGGGCGTCTAAGCCGCTGGCGCAGTGGCTTGCCAGCATGGGCGCCAAGGTGGTGGGCTGGGATCCTGAATTGCCCTCCGAGGATGCCGTGTGGTCGCGCTGGGGAATCACCCACCTGACACAACAGACCTTGCTGCAACAGGCCGATGCGCTGTGCATCCAGTGGTCAAGCGGTCAGGGCCCGTGCCTGAACGAACACCTGATGCGTTTTTGCAAACGACACCAAGTGTGGGTGAGCACCTCACCTCTGTCCGTGTTGCCTCTGCCCGCGCTCACCCGCTCGCTCAGCAGTGGCATGCTGGCCGCCGCTTGGCTCGACGGTGCCACGGTGGTCAACGAGAGTGCCGATGCGGATGTCAAAGCCTTGGCCGCTTTGCCGCAGGTTCAATTGAGCAACCAGCTTGCCGCGCGCACCTTAGACGCCTGGCAGCGCGCCGGTTGGGAAGTGGCCCGACGCCTGGATCAACTCTTGACGCCCCAGCCTGCTCGTTCAAGTACCGCTGCGCAGGCGCTTCAACTGGTCGCTTAAACGATGGCAGGTGGCGCCGAATTCGGCCACACGCTGCTTCATCTGCTCCACCACAGCGGCGGGCGCACGCCCCACAAAGCTCTCGTTCGACAGCTGGGTTTGCGCTTTGCTGATTTCGCCTTGCAAGCGGGCGATTTCTTTGCTCAAGCGTTCGCTCTCAGCGGCGACATCAATTTCCACATGCAAGGCCAAACGCGTGTCGCCTTGCACCGCCACTGGCGCATTGCGGGTGGCGGCAGAGAAGGCCGCCTCGTCTTGGAACACCTGCACCTCAGAGACCTTGGCCAGTGCCTTGAGCACGGTTGAGGCAGACGCCACAAAAGCGGCATCACCCCACGTCATCAAAGGCACCCGCGTGGCGGGTGACAGGCTCATCTCACTGCGCAGGGTGCGGCAGGTGCCCACCAAGGCTTTGAGGTGGGCCATCCACGCATCCGCTGCGGGATCAATGCGTTCAGGTTGCGCGACGGGGTAGGGCGCCATCGCCACACCCACCGTGTCGCCAGCGGGCTTGCGGCCGGCTACCGGTGCCACACGCTCCCACAGCTCGGCGGTGATGAAGGGTGTGATGGGGTGCAAGAGGCGCAGCACCACTTCCAGCACCCGAATCAAGGTGCGGCGGGCGGCGCGTTGTTCGGCCGCGTTGCCGTTTTGAATTTGCACCTTGGCGATTTCGATGTACCAGTCGCAGTATTCGTCCCAGACAAACTGGTAAATGCTGCCGGCGACGTTGTCCAAACGGAAGTCGGCGAAGCCCTGGGCCACGGCGGCTTCCACGCGCTGCAGCTCGCCGGTGATCCAGCGGTCGGCCTGCGAAAACGCGAGGTACTCTGGGCTGGTGTTCTTGTCGTCCAGTCCGCAGTCTTGCCCCTCGCAATTCATCAATACAAACTTGGTGGCGTTCCAAAGTTTGTTGCAGAAGTTGCGGTAGCCGTCGCAGCGTTTGCTGTCGAAGTTGATGTTGCGGCCCAGGCTGGCCAGCGACGCAAAAGTAAACCGCAGTGCATCCGCACCGAAGGCGGGAATGCCTTCGGGGAATTCTTTCTCGGTGTCTTTGCGCACACGCGGTGCGGTTTCGGGTTTGCGCAGGCCCACGACGCGTTTGTCGAGCAGGGCAGGCAGTTCAATGCCGTCGATCAAGTCCACTGGGTCCAGCACATTGCCTTCGGACTTGCTCATCTTCTTGCCTTGCGCATCACGCACCAGACCATGGATGTAGACATGGTGGAAGGGCACTTTCCCCGTGAAGTGCTTGGTCATCATGATCATGCGCGCCACCCAGAAGAAGATGATGTCAAAGCCCGTGACCAGCACGCTGGAGGGCAAAAACAAATCAAGCTCTTTTGTTTTCTCGGGCCAGCCCAGGCTGGAGAAAGGCACCAGGGCCGAGGAGTACCAGGTGTCGAGCACGTCTTCGTCGCGCTTTAACTCACCGCTGTAGCCCTTGGCGGTGGCTTGTGCACGTGCTTCTTCTTCGCTGTTCGCCACGAAGAGCTCACCGCCCGTGCCATACCAGGCCGGAATTTGATGGCCCCACCACAACTGGCGCGAAATGCACCAGTCCTGGATGTTTTTCATCCACTGGTTGTAGGTGTTGACCCATTGTTCGGGCACAAACTTCACTTCACCGCTGTCGACCACATCAATGGCTTTTTGCGCAATGCTCTTGCCGTCGTGGCCGGGTTTGGTCATGGCCACAAACCATTTGTCGGTGAGCATGGGTTCGACCACCTGGCCGGTGCGTGTACAGCGCGGCACCATCAACTTGTGCTTTTTCACTTCGACCAAGAAGCCTTGTGCTTCCAGGTCGGCGACGATTTTTTTGCGGGCGACGAAACGATCCAGGCCGCGATAGGCCTCTGGCGCGTTGTCGTTCAGTGTGGCTTGCAAGGTGAGGACACCCAGTATCGGCAGCTTGTGACGCAAACCAACTGCGTAGTCGTTGGCGTCGTGGGCAGGGGTGACCTTGACCACACCGGTGCCGAACTCGCGGTCCACATAGCCGTCGGCGATCACGGGAATGGCGCGGTTGCACAAAGGCAGCTGAACCTGTTTTCCCACCAAGGCGCTGTAACGCTCGTCTTCGGGGTGCACCATCACGGCCACGTCGCCGAGCAAGGTTTCAGGGCGGGTGGTGGCCACCACCAATTCGCCTGTGCCGTCGACCAAGGGATAACGGATGTGCCACAGGGAACCGTCTTCCTCTTCGCTTTCAACCTCGAGGTCGGAGACGGCTGATTGCAAAACCGGGTCCCAACTGACCAGGCGTTTGCCGCGGTAGATCAGGCCTTCTTCATACAACTGCACGAATGTCTTGGTCACCACCTTAGACAATTTCTCGTCCATGGTGAAGTACTCGTGTTTCCAGCTCACCGAGTCGCCCATGCGGCGCATTTGGCGGGTGATGGTGGAGCCGCTTTCTTCTTTCCACTCCCACACCTGGGCCACAAAGTTTTTGCGTCCCAGGTCGTGGCGGGTTTGGCCTTTCTCTTGCAACTGGCGCTCCACCACGATCTGCGTGGCAATGCCCGCATGGTCGGTGCCCGGCAGCCACAGCGTGTTGTGGCCACGCATGCGGTGGTAGCGCGTCAGCGAGTCCATGATGGTCTGGTTGAACGCATGCCCCATGTGCAGCGTGCCCGTCACATTCGGTGGTGGCAGTTGGATGGAGAAGGAGGGCTTGCTCGCGTCCAAGGTGGGCTCGTAAACACCACTGGCTTCCCAAAGCGGGCCCCAGTGGGCTTCGATGGCGGAGGGTTCAAAGGATTTACTGAGTTCAGACATGAGGCGATGGGGTGGGAGCAAGAGGGGGCAACACCACGGTGGGCTGGTTGCGCGATGGCGCCGTGGTGCATGGTGAGCAGGGCGCTGCAGAGTGGGAAATTATAGGTGGCGACCCCTTGGGCATTGCGTGGAAGTGAGCCACGCGGTTGTCGAGTGTATGGATGCAAACACCGCCGCGCATGCCGACCAAATGCTTCTGCACGAAAGCAAAAGCCGAGGCCTGCGTTACGACTTGATACGCAAAGCCCTCGAAGATCGGTCTCTCGATGCGGGTGCAACGCGGGTCTCAGTCGTTCGATCAAGAGCCTGTTGACGCTTGACCTCATGTCGAATCTGTTTACATGTATTGCCAAAGTCTCCCGCGCTGACAGCCAGTCCAGCAGAAGTTTTCGATCGATTTCTCATGGGGAACATGATGTCTATACCCGTGTTTTGAATGCGCGCGGGTACGCAATTTGCTTGGTGCGCCCAGCCTTTCACCTATGACGATAGGCTGCAATTGACACTTACTTACATCCAAAAATCCCGGGAGGAAAAATGAAAAATTTTTTGAGTCGGTTGGCCTTGCTCGCGACGCTTGTTTTGCCGATGACGGCGTCGGCTTATGTGATCGGACCCACCACACCAGGCAAATGGGGTAGCCCAACGATGGGGACCGGCGCGACGGTCACTTGGAGCTACATGAACACGGGTACAAGTTGCGATATCGAGTTTTTTGGATGCACGATTTCTTCTCTGGCCAGTTTCATGCCGTCTGGCTTTGATAGCCAAATCCGGGCTGCCTTCGACGCGTGGTCGGCAGTGGCCAACCTCACCTTCGTATTTGTGCCAGTCGACAACGGTGTTGCCTTCAACGCCCCCGGTAGCAACGCTGACATCCGCATCGGTGGACACGCCTTCGATGGCCCCGGAGGTACCCTTGCGCATGGCTTTTTCCCACCCGTCAACGGCAGCTCTGGCGCCGGTGATATCCACCTCGATAGTTCAGAGAATTGGGTTCTCAGCCAGATGGGCTCGGGCATCGATATTTTCACCGTGGTCGCACACGAACTTGGACATGCGCTGGGACTTGAGCACTCCAACGTGCCCAACTCCTTGATGAACTCCTTCTACTCGGAAGCCTTCCTAGGACCCCAGGCCGATGACATCGCTGGAATGCAGTTCATCTACGGCGCGCCGGTGACAACAACGGTTCCAGAACCAGGTACGCTGGCCTTGCTCGGCGTGGCGCTGGCGGGTTTGTCGCTCCGCAGCCGCCGCGCTGCACGCTGAAGCCCATTTGTTCCGCAACAGGCCCCATGCAAAGCTGGTGCGGGCGCATGCGCCCGCACCGGGCTTTTTTGTTCGTGCGGCGCTGGTCGCCGCCCTCGTTTGGGGTGTGGTGTTTGGCGGGGGGGCGTTGGCCATGTGGGTCAAGATGAGCGACGCGGAACTGTTACTGCACTCTGATCTGATCGTGATGGGTACTTGGCAGGGACCGGCCACACCATCGGCAGGCGGCGCCGCGGCCATGCCCAACGCCGGGGTGGTTGCGGTCAGCGAAGTGCTCAAAGGACCTGGCGCGACAACGCGTGTGCTGGTTGCGCTGCCTGCGCTCGACGCACCGCGCTCGAGCAGCGACCTTCACTACCGTGTTGGTGATACGGGTCTGTGGCTGCTGCGCAAGAGGCCTGGGGAGCAGGCAGACGTCTACCTGGCCGATCATCCCCAGCGTTTTGTGCCCGCCGCCACAGATGCGGCGCGTATCAAGTCCTTGCGTGAGTTGCTGTCTCGCCGATAGCCGCTCCTATCGTGAGGCAGATCACTGTCTTCCCACCCAGGCCGTGACCAAGCGTGAGACCCACTGCTGGAGCGACGAACCGCGTAGCAGTCAGAGCCAGCCAGCCGCATCGCTGACCGATGACGCTACATCAAACTGCCATCTTCAGATCCGCCACCTAGGAGTCTGCGCGGCAGCGCAAAGAGGTGGAAACCATAGGGCCTACCTTTTGTCGTAACGTGCCGTTGCCACGCAATTAGAAGCAGGCCGGCAACGGCATCAAGTCAGCGGTCGGACTCAACCCGCCTCGCTCAGCAGCCGCGTCACCGGGACGGTGACGGTGCGGTCGATCGTGCCGTCCTTGCCGTCGTCGACGGTGATGGTGGCCGTCGCGTTGACGACTGTCACACGCAGCAGCGTGCTCGGCAGCGTGACCATCCACGTCCCGGCGGTGGGTACACCGATGGCCGAGTAACTCACGCTTCCTTGCGTGCTCACTGTGTAGTTGAAAGCGCCGTTCGGCAGCGTCGCCGCCAGGGTGAACCTGCCATTGGTGCTGCTCGACACGGGAAGCCCGAGTAGCCACACGCTCTGGCGTGTCATGTCGGCCGCGCTCAGCGTGAAGACACTGCTGCGGCCGTTAAAGCGCGTTGCGAGCGTCACGCCAGGCGAGATGAAGCGGCTGGTCAGCTGTTGGCTGCCATTGGCGAGCGTGGCCAGCGTCATCTGGCTGGTGGTGCTGCCGGTCAAGGTGACGCTGCCCTGGGGCAAGGCCACGCTGAGGCTGTTTGCCACCAGCCCGAGCGAGAGCTCGGTGGCGGTGGCCGTCTGCACCGTCATTGCGAGTGAGCCGTTGATCGAGGCCGCACCCGCTGCACTGCGGCAGGCCGCGAAACTGAGCTGGTAGACCTCGCCCGTGTCGAGCTGGCCGTTGAGCACACTCTGCGCAGTGCCGCCAGTGATTGTCAGTGTGGCGCTGCCGCCGCCTAGGCAGGTCACCGGCACGCTGGTGACGGCCGCAGGCTGGGCGTTTTCGCCACCGGTGGACGAGAGCGCATGCTCGTTGGATGCTTTCGAGGTTGCGACGGACTGCGTGGTGATTAGGGACTGCGCCGCGAGCACACTCATGTCGAGTGCCGAGGTGGCGCTTTCGTTTATCTGTGTCGCGTTGGCAGCCAGCGCTGTGGCTTCTTCAGCGCTGGTGCCTGCGCTGGTTGTGCTGCCCGCATCGCTGCCCCCGCCGCCGCAGGCGGTCAACGCGGCAACGCACAACAGGGTCAGGGCCAGTGCAGGGGGGTCGGGAAACGTGGTTGATTCATGGCGAACTCTCGGAGGTGGGTGATAAACAGGCGCGTTTTTTTGGCTGCAGCGCCGGCTTAAGCCTGCACCGGGCTTGGCGGGCGATGGCCCCCCTGCCGGCCATCGCCGGCGGGTGGGCTTTTCAGGGGATCGACCATCAACCGTCGATGGCGTTGGCTTTCGGACCGGTCAACGTGGCGCTCAGGGTCCGTTCGATCGGTTGTATTCAAATGTGCTGGTATGGCGCGGCGGCCCGGTGATGGACGCGTCGATTTGGCCGAGGCTCCAGGTGGCTTGTGACGTGGCGGTGCCGCCCAACGGTCCGGCGATGGCGGCATCGCTGTGGCCTTGGCTGCGGTTGGCTTGGAACGTTGCCACCGTATCGCCCTTGAGGTTGGTGGTGCTGGCCGAGACGTCGCCTCTGTTGCGGTTCACGGTGTGAACGAAGCCGCTGCCGTGACCGCCGACGAGGGTGGTTTGGTGGCCGGTGCCGGAAAACGCGGTGGAAAAACTGGTCATGCTGCACTCCTTTGAAGGTGGGTTGATTTCATCGGCGATGTTTCTACGTTCCTGGGTTGTTGTTGATGAATGCCATTGCACTGCGATCCCCGGCTTCGGTGGTTGTCAAAACATGCCGATTCATGTCAGCGCTGAAACATGGCGGCCCCGGTTGCATCGCAATCCTTACACTGCATCACCATGAAAACACCCGCACACGAACCACTGAACATCCTGCTGGTCGACGATGACACGGAGCTGGCCGACATGGTCGCCGCCCTGTTGCAGCGCGAAGGCATGCACACCACCCACGCTGCCAGTGGCAGCGCTGCTTGGGCTGCCTTGCAAAACGAAATGCCGGACGTTTTGCTGCTCGACGTGATGCTGCCCGACGCCAACGGCCTGGACCTGTGCCGCCGCTTGCGCACGGAAGCTGTAGACCTGCCCATCCTGATGCTCACCGCGCGGGGCGACCCCATCGACCGTGTTTTGGGCCTGGAGATTGGCGCCGACGACTACCTGGGCAAACCCTTCGAACCACGTGAGCTCGTGGCTCGGGTGCGCGCTCTGGCGCGCCGCCGTCGCTCGGCCGACCGCCGCACCGTGCTGCGTTTCGGTGAACTGGCCATTGATTTGCTGGGTCGCCGTGTGACCTGCGCTGGGGTGGTGTTGTCCCTGACCTCGACAGAATTCAAGCTGCTGGCCGCGCTGGCGGCCCAGCCTGGGTTGACTGTCACCCGTGAAGCCTTGAGTGCCGCCGTGCAACCGGGCGGCTACATGCCGCTGGACCGAGCGGTGGATGTGCAAGTGGCGCGCCTGCGCAAAAAACTCAGCGCCGCGCCCGGCGGTGCCGACTGGATCGAGACCGTGCGCGGCGAGGGCTATGTGTTCACGGGCCGCAGCTCATGAGGCGTTGGTTCGGCACCTTGTTCGCTCGCGTGCTCTTGCTGCAGGGCGTTTTGGTATTGCTGGTGGTGCTGCTGTTTGGTCTCTTTGCCATGCGCCAGCAGTCACAAACCATGGCACGGGCCACTGCACCCCTGTGGGCCGCGGCTTTGGCACCTGTGTTGAATAGCCAAACCACCTTGCCGCACAACGCTGTGGTGCCCAGCACTGTGGCCTTGTTGCCGGGGCCACCTCCCACGGATTCGGTGACCTTGCCCGTCTACCCAGGGTTCAAAACCTTGGCCACGGCCTTGCGCCATCAAGGTGTGCCTGTGGTGGCGGTGCGGGTCAGTGGCCGTACAGGGGACGCCATCACTTGGCTCGAAATAGAGCAGGGCAGCCAGACGCGCTGGGTGGGTGTGCGTGGTGAGTTTGAAGGCATCGATCTGCGCGAGCGTGGCACCCTCGCTTTCGCCATCGGATTGCTGGCGGTGTTGGTTGGTGCCTGGTGGTTGAGTCGGCGTGTCTTGCGGCCGGTGGCCGAGCTGAGCCAGGCCATGCGGCGTTTTGAGGCTGAGGGCCAACTGCCAGCGGCCGTTGATGCCTCAGCGCCGCTGGAACTGCGTGAACTGTCACAGCAGTTCGCCGAACTGGCGCGCCAACGGCATGATCAAGATGAAGAGCGCCGCACCATGCTCGCCGCCATCAGCCACGACTTGCGCTCACCGCTGGGCCGCATCCGCCTGGCCGCTGAGTTGCTGCCTGAAGCCGATGGCGTGGCATCCCGGCGCGAGGCGATTGTGCGGAACGTGCAAGTGGCCGATCGCCTGCTCGGCAGTTTCATCGACATGGCCAGAGCCGACGACGAAACCATCAACGGCCGTGTGGACCTGTGCGCCTTGGTTCACGAGCTCGTCAACACCGAGGCCGACGTTCGTTTAGTTGAAGCGCCAGCCGCCCCAAAGTGGTTGCAACCCGCCAGCAGCGTGGCGCTGGAGCGGGCGCTGCGCAACCTCATCGACAACGCCCGTCGCCATGGTTCCCCGCCCGTCGAATTGGGCCTGCGCTGCGATGATGATGCGACCGTGCTCTGGGTGCGTGACCACGGGCCGGGTATAGCGCCCGCCTTGCATGAACACCTGCAGCAGCCCTTCGCGCGCGGTGAATCGAGCCGCCTGACGCCTGGCACCGGCCTGGGTTTGGCCATCGCCCAGCGCACCGCCAAACGCCATGGGGGGAAGTTGGTGTTGAGTGATGCGACGCCCGGGTTGCGTGTGGAGTTGCAGCTTCCCCGTTGCGAAACTGGGAAATGACAGGGTGACACGTTCAGTGTGCTTGTCGCTTGAATGATTCACCTGCTGGTGGGGCTGAAGCGACCGCACCGGGCGCGCCGAACAGCGCCTGCCAACGGGCCCGCCAACTGCGCGCTGCTGCCAGATCACGCGCCAGATTGATCCACTCGTGCAAGGCGATGCGCACCGGGTTGTAGCTGTGCAGCGGCGTGGTCAGGCCGTAGCGCAGCGTGATGTCGGCACGTTCGCTCACGAAGCTTCCGAACAGGCGGTCGAACACGATCAGCACGCCGCCAAAGTTGCAGTCCAGGTACTCGGGGTTGCTGGCGTGGTGAACACGGTGGTGCGCCGGTGTGTTGAACAGCCATTCGATTGGCGCCCAGAGCTTCGGAATCCAGGCCGCGTGTATCCAAAACTGGTACAGCAAGTTCAAAGCCAGCGTGGCAAACACCGCCAGTGGTGGAAAACCGAGCCAGATCAGGGGCGCGAAGAACAGCGCTGTTCCTGTGAGATTACCGGTTGCACCCAAGCGCACGGCGGTGGCCAGCGACAACTGGTTGGGCGAATGATGCACGGCATGGGTGGCCCAGAACCAGCGCACGCGGTGTGCCGTGCGGTGGTACCAGTAGTAGCAAAACTCCTGGCCGACGAACAGTAGCAAGAACGCTGTCACTGTGTCCAGTGGCAGCGTTGTCAGCCGGTGCTGCCACGCCCAGGTCAGCACCGGCGCCGCGACCGACAAGCCCATGGCATTCACCATGCGCCGCAACACGGCATCGCCGATCGAGCTGAAGTAGGCGCGCCAGTCATAGCTGCCTGGGCGGCGCCAGGACAGCACCAGGCCCTCCAGTGTGGCGGCGCCCAGCAGGACGGCCAGCAGCACGCCAAGCCATGGCAGCCACTCTGGATTGATGGCGTCACGCAATTGGGTCGGGTTCATGATGTGCTTGATTCAACGCGGTGCCATCTGCTGGCACTCGGGGCTGAACTGTTGCTGCTTGGACTCGAAGCACACTCGCCATTGGGCTGGTGTACCGTCGCCGCACAGGCGCTGAATCTCTTGACGACATTGCGTCAGTTTGGGAAGTTCCGCTTGACAGGTGGCGCTCAACTGTTCGCCCTGCTGCTGCAGGCAAGTCAGCATGCGCCCGCCACCGGGTGACACCTTGCTGCAGTGCTTGCGCAGGTCGTTGCCGCAAGCCTTGAAGACCGTACTGTCATGCAAAGCCAGCGGCTGTGCTTGTGAGCTGACGCTTGCGGCCATGGCCGCAAGCGTCAGCAGCACCATCAGAGTGAACTTGGATGTGGTGGACATGGGCATTCCTCGTGATGACGCTGGGATGGGCTGCGGTCAGCGCGTGATCGCCACCGAACCGGTCTGACCGTTGGGGCCGGTCACAGTGGTGCTAGAGCCAGTCTCAGTCCGTGTGGTCTCACGTGTGGCGCTATTGCCCTGGGGGCCCGTCGCGCTGGACGTTGTGCTGCCTGCGCTGCGGTCGACATTGCGCGAAGCCAGCGTCTGTCCTTGGGCGCCGGTCGTGCTCGACGACACATCGCCCTGAACACGAGCGACGTTGCGCGTGGCGCTTTGGCCGTTGGTACCCGTGACGGTGGCTTGGCGATCGCGGGCCAGAGCCGGTTGTGCAGCCAATGCGGTCAGGCACAAAGCGGCCAGGGTGATCGAACGCAGTGAGATGGAAGATGGGTTCATAGTCAGAGTCCTTTAAATACTTGGGTTGAAGATATCGGTGCCGCGTTGGGGAGAAGTGCGCTGTGCCGATGAAAGCCATTGCACCGCGAACCTCGCCTTCTGTGCTTGTCTGTGGATGTCAATTTGCTTCGGCACTGACACAAAACGCACAGCCTCTGACGGCATGCACTTGAAGGTGAATCGCGCGAATTGGCACGACAGCCGGTTGGAACCACGAGGTGGGGGCTCGGACAGCGGGCGGGCCAGGCGGCTGTTCTCGGGGTCTTCCTACAATGCGCCACGCCACACCCCCGGCATTGCCGCCTTGCCAAACGCACCATGACCGAACGCCTGCGCCACGCCACCTTGCGCCAACTGCAGATTTTCATCATCGCCGGTGAAACATCGAGTTTCGCGCGTGCGGCCGAGGCGCTGCACCTCACCCAGCCTGCGGTGTCCATGCAAATGGCGCAGTTGTCTGAGGCTGTGGGTGTGCCCCTGTTTGAAAAACGCGGACGCAACCTGGTGCTCAGCAGCGCCGGCCAAACCCTGCTGCCCTACGCCCAGCGTGTGGCGCAAAGCCTGCGGGATGCCAGCGACGCGCTCGACGCGCTGCAGGGCCGCCACCAAGGCAAAGTCAAAATTGCCCTTGTCACCACCACGCGGTATTTCGCACCACGCCTGATTGCGCAGTTTCACGCCCAGCACCCACACATTGAACTGGACGTGAGCATCGCCAACCGCGAGGCCGTGATCACACAACTGGAAGCCGGTGAGGTCGACCTTGCCATCATGGGCCGCCCACCGCCCCGCACCGCCGTGGTGGCCGAGCCCTTTGCCCGTCACCCCCACGGCGTGATTGCAGCGCCCAACCATCCCTTGGCGGGCAAAAAGCGGCTGGACCCGCAAAAGCTCGCGGGCGAGCCATTTATCTACAGAGAAAATGGCTCCGGCACCCGCTCGGCCATGGAGTTTTTCTTCGCCGAACACCAGATCAAACCGCCGATGCAACGCGAGATGAGCAGCAATGAGTCCATCAAACAAGCCGTCATGGCCGGCATGGGTCTGGCCTTCATTTCGCTGCACACCATAGGCCTAGAACAACAAACCGGCCACCTCGTATTGCTCGATGTGAAGGGCCTGCCCATCGTTCGCACCTGGTACGTCCTCTACCCTGCCACCAAACTCCTCACCCCCGCCGCCCAAACATTTCAGGAATTCATGGTGACAGAGGGGCCCGCCTTCATGGAGAGTTTGTTTCCGGGGTCAAGCAAGTTGCCCAGGCAGTGAGGCTTGACTGGCTGCGGCGTTGCTCGCACGGAAACGCGTTGTCGTGCTTTATGTCAGACGTCAATCACGTCTGGCAAATTCAATGCGGCCCTGCCCGCTCCACCACCCGCCGCGCTGCCAATACCACCGGCGCATCCACCATGCGCCCATCGAGCTGCACCGCTGCGCCACCCGATGTGGCATCCGCTTCAATCACGCGCTTGGCCCAGTTGAGTTCAGCCTCTGATGGCGCAAAGGCCGCGTGGACGGGCGCAATTTGGCTCGGGTGTATGCACAGCTTGCCGCCGAAGCCAAAACGTTGGGCTCGTTGGGTGTCTGCCGTTAGGCGCGCCACATCCTGAGTTTGCACGGTCACGCCGTCGATGGCGGGCGGCAGGTTGGCCAAGCGGGTGGCCATGGTGATGGCGAAACGCAGCGGGGCGAGTTCGTTTTCGTCCTCGCTGCAGGTGATGCCGGTGTCGGCCATGAAATCGATGTGGCCCAGGGCCAGCCGCTGCACGCCGGGACTTTGGGCGATGGCGTGGAGGTGGTGCGCGCCTGCGGCGGTTTCTATCAGCGGCAACAAGTGCACGCCCCTGAAGTGAAAGTGCAGATTGCCCAAGGTTTGGGTGGACTCGGCTTTGGGCACCATGAGAGCGCCCAGGCCGGGCAGCTCATTGAGCAAAACCAAGTCGTCGCGCCAAGCTGCGCTGGTTTCGGGGTTGATGCGCAGCACCAGAGGCAAGCCCAAGGCGTGTAGCAGGGGCCAGGCTTGCTTGATGGCTTGCCTGGCCGCTTGTTTGGCGCTGGGGGGCACGCTGTCTTCCAGGTCGAGCACCACGGCATCGGCACCGCTGCGGGCCGCCTTCTCGAAACGCTCGGGGCGGTTGCCGGGGACGAAGAGCAGGGTGCGGGCTTCTTGGATGTTGGGGTGGGAGGGCATGCTGGATTTCTATGGATGTGCTCGCACTGCAAATATGGGCAGCGAATGACTTCAGGGGAGATGTCACTGGTTCAGCAAACTGGCCGTCGTTCCCGCGAAAGCGGGACTCCAGGAATGTGCCGAATTTTCTCCACCGCTTTGTTCATCACCACCGACTGGATTCCCGCTTTCGCGGGAATGACAATTCGATGGACTGTGATGCGTTGCGTCTTTGCTTTCAAGCCAAAGCGCTGTTGGATGCACATGGCGTTTGTGGCGTCAACATGGCGTCAATCTCTGCTGCGCCAAAACCCAGTTCTTGCAGCACGCTCACGGTGTGTTCACCGAGGCGAGGGATGGCATCCATGCGGGGCTCGAACTGGTCGTTCACGCCGGGGGGCAAGAGGGCTGGCAAATCGCCTGCGGGGGAGGGCACTTTCGCCCAGCGATTCCTCGCGGCCAGCTGGGGGTGTTGCCAAACATCGTGCATGTTGTTCACAGAAGCGTTGGCAATTTGGGCGCGGTCCAGGCGCTCGCGCACTTGGGCGGCGGTGAGGACGGCGAAGGTGTCCAGGATCAGGCCGCGCAACTGGTTGCGGTGTTGGTTGCGTTGGCTGTTGCTCACAAAACGTGGGTCGGTGGCCAGCTCGGCTTGCTCCAGCACCACCTGGCAAAAGGCCACCCACTCGCGTTCGTTTTGCAGGCCCAGCATCACGGTACGGCCATCGCCTGCTTGGAAGGGGCCGTAAGGGAAGATGGTGGCGTGGGCGGCACCGAGTCGGGGAGGGGGCTCGGCGCCGTTGAAGGCGTAGTACAGGGGGTAACCCATCCACTCGCACAGCGATTCCAGCATGGACACATCAATGTGCGAGCCGCGCCCGGTTCGGTCGCGCAGCATCAAGGCCGACAAGATATTCGTGTAGGCATACATGCCCGCGGCAATGTCAGCAATGGAGCTGCCGGCTTTGGCGGGCTCGTCTTGCGTGCCGGTGACGGACAAAAAGCCGGCCTCGCTTTGAATGAGCAGGTCGTAGGCTTTGCGGTCGCGGTAAGGGCCGTCGGCACCGTAACCGGAGATGTCGCACACGATGAGCCGTGGGTCGCGTGCTTGCAGCACGGGGGCTGACAGCCCCAAACGTGCGGCGGCGCCGGGGGCGAGGTTCTGCACGAAGACGTCGGCTTTGGACAGCAGCTTTTCCATCACCGAGGCAGCGGCGGGGCTCTTCAGATCCAGTGCAATGCTTTCTTTGGAGCGGTTCACCCACACGAAGTGCGAGCACAGGCCTTGCACGCGGGTGTCGTAGTGGCGGGCAAAGTCGCCTTCACCGGCACGCTCTACCTTGATGACACGTGCACCCAGGTCGGCCAACTGGCGGGTGCAAAAAGGCGCGGCAATGGCGTGTTCGAGTGAGACGACGGTGACGCCGTCCAGGGGGCGGGGGCGGCTCGCGTGTTTCTCTGCAGCGTTCATGGTGTCGCTCCTGTCCTGCGCCCCTTCAACAGCGCCACCGTGCGTCGCATTTCGTTGTTCACGATGTTCATGCCTTCGTCAAACCCCATGCCGGGTTTCACCAGCAAACGCATGGGCCGTGCTGCCAAGGCCACATGCACGCAGGCGCGGGCCGACACATCGGTTTCGTTGCAGGTGCCGCCTTGGTAGGCCTGCATGCCATGCTCGTTGCAGTAAATGACGGACTCGACAATGTTGTGCACGCTGCCGAGGTCAGGTGTTTTGATTTGCACCATGTCGCAGCACTGGGCGTCGGTGAAGTCTATGACGTCTTCACGGGTGTTGCACCACTCGTCGGCCACGATGCGCACACGCGAGCCGATTTGTTTCAGTGACTGGGTGATTTGCCCCAGGGCCTCAATTTGTGCGTCCTTCGAGCCTGCATCGACCGGGCCTTCAATCGACAGCGCCAAGGGACCGGCTAACTTTTCCAGTCCGGCGATGTAGTTGGCAATGCGTTTGGCGTCTTGGTTGAAGATGAGGCCAATGGTGCCGTAGACGTCGATGTGCAGCTCAGGCAAATAGCCGCTGGCGGGCCCCAGGGTTTTGACGCGCTGGACCAGCCACTGCACATAGGCCTCTAATTTTTCGCCTTGGTGGCCGAGTTTGTCGGCCACGTTGTTGATCAGGCCGTGGGGCAATACGTCCACGCGCTTGAGAATCATTTTGTCGACGGCGTTGTAGCGGTCGTCGCCACTTTGGCCGAAAAGCGGAATCGCCTCGGCCACCACGGGCAGGCCGTAGGCTTGGCACACCACCTCGGCTTTGAGTTGTTGTGTGGCCAAGGCGGCGGCGTCAAGTAGTGCCTGAGACAAGCCATATCGAATGGCAGTGTGCAGGCGTTGGCCTTGCACTTCCAGGGCATCAAAAAATCGGGTGTTGGCAAGGAAGTCTGCAGCGCTGCGGCCTTCCAGCAAAGGGGCGATGTGCTGCTCCAAAAACGGCACAAACTGGGCCGCCACAAACAGCGGGTCGCGCCCACCGGCGCCAGAGTACTGCACGGCCGCACAGTCGCCCACGGCCACCGCACCATTGCTCAGTTGCAGCAGCACCGACACACATTCACCGGCCTGGCGCACCGCCTGAAAACCGGGGGTGACGGGCTGGCCCGTGTAGACGAAGCCGTCGTGGTCGGCCCCGTTTTTGATGGCTTGTTGGTCGTCGAAATAAAACGAGGAATAACCCGCCACGAAGAGGGCGCGGGTGATGTGAATATTGGGTGTGCTCATGGTTGTGGTCTTCCTACCAATTGGCCTTTGGAAATGGCGTAGATGTCGTCCACCACCATTTGGAACGAGGCTTCGCGGCCTTCGACTATGGCGCGCTCGGCAATTTTTTCGCGGTGGTAGACCATCACATCCTCGGGCAGAGGCACCCGCCCTGCGTTGAAGATGCGCACCGCGCCTTCGTTGTCTCGAATCGGCATGAGCTTGCCGGCATTGCAGTTGGCGGGCGCGAAGGGCACGTCCATCACGCCGGCTTCAAAGGCACGCACGGCCCCCACGGCGATGTCACCCTTGCCAAGTTCAAACACCTTGGCCATGACGGCACGCACTTCACGTTTGATCAGGGCAATTTCCCGCACCATGGCTTCGCTGGGCTGGAAGTTTTGCTCGCGCACCATGTTGATGATTTGGCCCGTGGCTTCTAAACCTTGGCGGTTGGCTTCTTTGGTGGGCACGCCGGCCGCTTCATGGGGGGTTTTGACGATCACCTTGGTGGCACCGGCCATGGCGGCGGTGGCCGAGCCCCAGCAAATCACTGAATAAGCCATGGACTCGTTTTCAGGGAAGCCGCCCATCCACTGGTGGAAAACGGTGGTGAGTTCGTAGTCTTCGTAACCCGCGGCTTGGAAGTACTCGTGGCCCAGCTCGCGCAGCGAGCGAATGGCGGCCACGTCTTGCACCATGTTGCCGGCTTGGCCATAGCCCAAGGTGATGCACCTCACACCTTGCGCCAACGCCAGCAAGCCTTCAATCAAAGCCACGCAGTGCGATACAAAGGGCGGCACCAAGGTGCCCGAGAGCGGGCCGAAGGGCTCGCGGTTGATGCGTATGCCTTCGTCTTCGTACATGCCGATCAGACGGTCGCAATACTGCCAGTGGCGAATCGAACGCTCGAGTGGCACCTTCTTGGCATAGGGCACGTTGTAGGAAATGCCGCCGCCTTCATAGGCGGTGAAACCGGCGGCCATGGTGATCTCAGCCAGCAAGCGTGCGTCTGGCGTGCCGTGGCGCACCTGCACTGGTTTGCTCAAAGCGTTGACCAGTTCGCGGCAGCCGTGCAGGCCGTGGTTCACCGCCGGGAAACCGTTGAGCAGCGAGGTGCCGGCTTCTTCCGAGCGGGCGATGCCGACAGCGGCCTCTTCGTAGCGGTTCAAGCGGGTGTAGGCATCGATCGTGGTGGGCAGCACATCGCAGGAGCCCTCCAAATAGGTGAGCAGGTCAATGTGTTCACTCAGCAAAGCCACCCCCGCGCGCGGTTGGCACAGGGTGCGGCCGGTGCGGTCGGCCTCGCGCATCGCGGTTGAGAAACGTTTGCTCTCAGGCAGCGAACGCTGAAAGCGCACGCCATCAGCTAAGTTGACGTCTTTGCCTGTGGGCCAGGTGGCCAGCACGTCGGCGCGTTCGGCTTCGAACTCAGCCGGGTTCAAACGCTGGTTGTTCAATTCCATGGGGGGCTTTCAAAGTTTGAGGTTCCGTCACCTGGCTGGCGTTGACCAAGGCACGCACACCCATGCGGGCGGCGGCGGCGGGGTGGGCTTGGGCCACGTTGGCCAGCAGGGGGAAGAGGTAGTCGGCGTCGCGGTGGTAATCGATCCGCGTTGGCACGAGTACGGCTTTGCCTTTGGCGTCGACTGCAATTTGTGCCAACCAACTGCCGGGGTTGAAGCTGTCCACCTTGGACAACCAGCCACCGGAGCCGATCACTTTGTGCACCTGGCTCAGGTCGCGTCCGAGTTGCACACGCACCAGACCATCGGGCGTGTAGACCTCGTAGCTGCGGCCCGCGTGGCGGGCACAGGCATGGGCCACGCAAGCACCGGCCAGCAAGGCGTCGAAGGCTTGGCCGCTCGCGTCTTGCGGCAAGTGGTCGGGCGTTGCGGCCAGGCGGGCCACATAGTCGTTGAAGGCTTGGAAACGAATGGGGTCGTTCGCCAGCGCGTTGCGAATCAGTGCCTTGCCGCTGTCTGCTGCCGCGGCGGCTGAAACGCGCATGCCCAAATCACCTTCCACGGTGCGTTTGACGTCGGGTTCAGGCAGGCCACGCAGCACCGTGCCGCCGACGGGCGACTCGCGGTGGGCGGAATACACGTCGGTGGTGGCGCCGCCCATGTCGAGCAGCACAAACTTATGCCAGCCCGGGACATGCTCTCGGATGGCTTTGGCGTATTCATACACCGCATAGGGTGTGGGCCAGGGCTCAATGCCGGTGGCGGCGATGATGCGGTCCAGGCCCTTGCCTTTGACGATGCGGGCCAAAAAGAGGGAGCGCAAGGCTTCGCGGGCAGGTTCGGGGTGGGGCTCGTCCAGTGTGGGCAGCAGGTTGTCGACGGCAATGAAGTCTTTGTGCGCCAACAGTTCACTGACTTCGTCGCGCACCGAACGGTTGCCCGCATAGACCATGGCGCAATCGAGCTTGGACGCCGCCAGGGTCCGGGCATTGGCCAGCACATAGTCGGTGTTGCCGCCGTCGGTGCCGCCTGCAAATAGCAGGATGTCGGGCGGTGCGGCTTCCAGGGCGCGAATGTCAGCGGCCGTGAGTTTGTAAGACAGCACCTGCGTCAACTTGGCACCTGCCGAGTAGGCGGCCACCTTGGCGGTTTCCAGTGTGATGTCGGGCACCAGACCCAAGGCCGCTACCGCCAAGCCGCCTTTGGCGGAGGAGGAGTAAGACAACTCGACACGACCGCTTTGAATGAGCGCGGGCAATTCGGTGATGGTTTTGATGGGCAGCAGTTGGAGCAGCAGCTCGTTGAACCCACGCGCCAGGTCGTCCACGGTGGTGGGGCAGGCCCGTCTTTCCAACAGCACCAGGTCGTCGTTGATCAATGAAAACAACGCTCCCTTGGTCCACGTGGAACCAATGTCTATCGACGCGCACAACATAGCGTCAGCCGCTCAAGCGGCTTGGGCCGTGGTGGCAGCGGCAGCGATGTCGGCACGCAGCAAGCGCGCGACATCGAGCAAATTGGTGCTGGGCGAGAACACGCGGTCAAAGCCCATCTCGATGAACAAGGCTTCCACTTCTTCAAACGGGCGCTTGCCAATCACCAAGTTGCCGCCCACATAAAGCACCATGTTTTCCACGCCGCGCTCGATACAGCGACCACGAAAACCCAAGCAGTCGATCTCACCGTGTCCGTAGATGGACGACACCAAGATGGCGGAAGCGCCAGTTTCAATGGCGGTGTTGAGAGCAAATAGAACTGTCCGCTTTTGTAGCAAGTAGATTGTCCGCTTTACGCGGTTCATTTTTGGCGTGTTCTGTTGTCTGTTTTTTTATGCCCTCAAGGCCCCTGCCAGGGCGCCGCAGGCCCCCCCCCCTTT
>JANPCX010000020.1:0-1635 GCA_031431125.1 Burkholderiales bacterium | reverse complement strand
CTGTGCAAGCGGCTTGAGGTTGACAACACCAACCGCGCGCTGCATGGCGCCTTGCTCGACGCGGGGTTGCTGGCGGAGGTCTACATCCGCATGACACGCGGGCAGGACAGCCTGGTGATCGACAGCAGCCAGGGCACTGACCATCAGCATCACAGCAGTGCTGAAGCGGTGGACTTGAGCGGCTTGACGCTGGTGCTGCAAATGGCTGCGGCCGACGAGGCCGCAGCACATGCCGCCCTGATCGACGACATCGACCAAGCCAGCCGTGGCCGCGCCGTGTGGCCCCGAGACGCCGCGTCGGCGATGGCATAATGCGACCCTTCTCCGCGCACCCTATTCCGGGCGGTTAGCTCAGCGGTAGAGCACTGCCTTCACACGGCAGGGGTCGCAGGTTCAAACCCTGCACCGCCCACCAGTAAAATCAACGACTTACGT
The DNA here is from genome assembly GCA_031431125.1 of Burkholderiales bacterium. Classification (GTDB taxonomy): domain Bacteria; phylum Pseudomonadota; class Gammaproteobacteria; order Burkholderiales; family Burkholderiaceae_C; genus JANPCX01. Next base: position 1,200 of record JANPCX010000020.1, on the reverse strand, counting down.
CACTTCAGGGTGCCGTTTTCGTTGGTGGTGGGGAAAAATTGGGGAAAACAGGGGTCGGCAAGGGCTTGAACCGACGCCTGCGGGTGCCGTTTTCTTTGAGTGTCCTAAAGGTGTCGCAAGCCGGGTTTCTGAGTCGAGCTGTTTCGAGCTAGCAACACCCGCCGAGCGGCCATGCCGCGCGCCGCGACAACCGGCCCCGTTGGTGGCACTTGAAGTTGCCGCCCTCGTGAGTGAGCGCACTCGTGGGGATCGTTCGGTTGGGCCCACGCCTGGGAGCATTCAAGTTAGCACCTGCTGACTTAGGCTCCTGCCTCGCGCGCGTGGGCACGCCGACACGGGGCGTCGTTCCGTTGATCGGTTTGCGATTGCTTCGGGATGCCAGCAAGCGGCCTGTCGCCACAGTCGGCTCCACTGGCCGACCGTGTGAGTTCGTCCGATGGTGAAGCCGACATTGCCCCGCACGGATAGGTGCTAGGACTTCGAGCGACACCACACTAGGCGGGCGTGAAATCGATGCCGCCTTGAACGATTCCCACGAGGTCCACACTGAGGGCGTTGATATCGACTGTCGCCGCAAGAACGCCCAGCGACACTTGGCTGTAGACCCCGCTGTCGAGCAAGCCAACGAAGTAGGCGAGATCATCTTGGCTCGGGGTCACGCCGACGACGTTCTTGTAGACGGTGCGGACGAAGGCCGTGTTTGATCGTGAGCCCGCAAGCTGCTCGAAGTTTGGGATGCCGATTGCGGCGGCGACGAGGTCGGTGAACGAGTAGCCTGCGTCCATCACGGTCAAGGCCGCGCTGACGAAAAGCTTGTTCTTCAGCGCCTCCGGCCCATACAGAGCGCGCAGGATGAGCGCCACGCTGTGGCCCTTCTCGCCGGGTGCCGTATCGATCGCCAATCCCGTGTCCGAAAACTGCAGGCGCTCAACGTTCGTCAACGTGTCGACGCCGTCCAGACCAACCCGGTCAGCGACGCCCCATCCGCCGCTGGCGCGCTGCACCACGTAATTCGTGCGCGGGCTCTGGTACTGGGCCACATCGACGCCAAACCCACCATCAACCTAAGAACCGCAGTTGACCCAATGCAATCCTCGGGAAAGTCAGCACTGGCGCGGGTTTGATGGCATTTGGCAAACTCACCCGATGGGTGAATTCATCGAGCAGAAGAAAACCGTGTTGGCACAAGCCAGCGAAGAC
>JANPCX010000019.1:0-79539 GCA_031431125.1 Burkholderiales bacterium | reverse complement strand
GTCGAACGAAGTCGCAGCTCTCTTTCGTGTGCCTGAAGGCTACACCCCTGTGATGGACAGCGGACTGGACTTTGTTGCCCCCGCATTTCGCGCACAAGCCCGCGACGCTTTGGAGCGCTGCCGCTTGCATGGCGAGCCTTGGGACCTGGAGCTGCAAATCGTGACCGCCGACGGCGAAAGCCGTTGGGTACGTTCGGTCGGGCAAGCGCAGCGGGACAGCATGGGCGGCATCAACCGCTTGTGGGGTGCCCTCCAAGACATCACCCGCAGCAAACAAGCCGAGGCTGAGCGCTTAGCCACCGCGCGGCAGCTGCGTGATGTCTCTGCCAACCTCGACATGGCGCTGTCGGTGGCCGGGCTGGGTGTCGCCAGGCTGGATTTGGCCAGCGACATGGCCTATTTGAATGAGAACCTGTGCACGATACTGGGCCGCTCCTACACGCCCCAGGGGTGCCCGCGCAGTGAGTGGTTGATGGCATTTCACCCCGATGACCGCAGGGTGGCGCAAGTCAACATGCGTCGCCTCTTGGCAGGAGAACCCTCACAGCTGCGCTCCTTTCGTGCAGTTCGTCCCGATGGTTCTGTCCGCTATTTGCTTGGGCAGCACAGTTTGCAGCGCGACGCGGCGGGCATGGCCGTCTCCACGGTCCTGGTCGTCCATGATGTGACAGAACAACGCGAATCAGAAAACGCCCGCACTGCAGCCGCCATGGCGCAACAAGCCAACTTCGCCAAAAGTGAGTTCTTGGCCCGCATGAGCCATGAACTGCGCACGCCCTTGAACGCCATCTTGGGATTTGCAGAAATTCTGGAGGCCGATACGGCGCCGGCGCTGTCTGTATCCCACCGCAAACGGGTTGAGCGCATTCGCAGTGCCGGGGGGCATCTTCTGGCCCTGATCAACGACTTGTTGGACGTGTCGCGCATCGAAACCGGTGCGCTGCGTTTGCAGGTCACGGCAGTGAATTTGACGGATGAAGTTCGTGAAGCCATTCGTCTGGCCCAAGCCCAAGCCCAAGCGCGGGAGGTGACCTTGGAGTGGGCGCAGCAGACGCAGACTGCCAGAGATGTTTGGGTTCGTGGCGACGCGACGCGCTTGCGGCAAGTGGTGCTCAACCTCCTGACCAATGCCATCAAGTACAACCGTCCCCACGGCAAGGTCTTCATCTCCCTCGATGCCACCGATGCCGACGTGCGTTTGGTGGTGAAAGACACAGGCTTGGGCATGAGTGACCAGCAGTTGGCACAGTTGTTTCAGCCCTTCAATCGATTGGGCAAAGAACATTCGACGATCGAAGGGACTGGTATCGGGCTGGCCATCACCCAACACTTGGTGGAGTTGATGGGCGGGGAGGTTTCCGTGTCCAGCCAGCTGCGCGTCGGCTCGCAGTTCTGCGTGGTGCTCAAAGCCGCACAAGCCCCCAGCCGTTGGCAGGCAGACGGCGGCACCGCTGAGTCGCAAGACGCCAGGGCGACCACGGCAGGGACAGACGCCATCGTGCCATCACCAGAGCCGCATTGGAGCCGTGTGCTCTATATCGAAGACAACGCCGTCAACCGAGCATTGTTAGAGGGTTATGTGTCGCTTCGCCCTGGCATTGCGCTGGAGATGGCGGTGGATGGGCAACGTGGCATCGATGCCGCGATGCGCCAGACACCCGACCTCATCCTGGTCGACATGATGCTGCCTGACCTGCACGGCTTGCAGGTGATAGAAAAGCTGCGTTTGGTGCCCGCCTTGCAATCGGTTCGGTGTATTGCCGTATCGGCCAATGCCATGCCACAACAAATCGAAGAGGCCAAAGCCGCCGGATTCGATGACTACCTTACCAAGCCGGTTTCCATGAAATTGCTGCTGGCCGAGCTAGATCGTTTGGCTTGAACCCTCGGTTTGACCAGGGTCTGTTGACATACAAATCGTCCCCCCACGTTGCAAAAAGCCAACCAAGCTTAGTCCAAGCGCTGCAGGCCCGCCCAGGCCATTCAGGTCGGTTCCGTGCTGGCACGAACGGCGCGGCTGGGACCCCTGGTCCTGCACTGTTCCGTTGTTTTGTAACAGAACAACAGGCATAAACCCACGCTGTTTATGCAATCCAAAACATCCAATACGTTTACTATTTGTGAACGTTAAGGATGTTTTGGTGGTTTTGTTTTGGCCGACTGGACAGAAATTCCGCAAGATCAACGACTGCTTCTAGCGGTCGCCGGCTTAACTGCCGCTGCAGCGTGGTGGCAGCCCGCTTGGGCCCCGGTTTTGGTGTTGCTGATGGGTGTCGCGCTGTGCTGGCAGGCCTGGCGCTCACTCGGGCAGCGCCGCCGCGAGCGTGACGCACGCCTGACCCTTCTTTCCGGCTGGCAGAACTTTCTGGCTGATGTGGCCCCGGTGTGGCAGCACCACCTCACCACGGCCGACCAGCAAGCGGGCAGCGCCACCCAACAACTGTTGCAGCGCTTCAACGACGTGATTGCCGCTTTGGGTGAGGTCGGACTGAAGCCGCAACAAGACGCAGCGCAGACTGCATCAGCATCGACGGCCTTGTTGGCCCACTGTGAGGCCGAACTGCAGCCGGTGACGGAGGGCCTGCGCAGAATTCTGCAGAGCAAGTCGTCGTTGTTGGACGGCGTCAAGCTCCTGGCCAATACCACCGGCGAGTTGCGCGCCATGGCGGATGAAGTCGGGCAGATCGCCGCTCAGACCAATTTGCTTGCACTCAATGCCGCCATTGAGGCGGCGCGGGCCGGGGAACACGGGCGTGGATTTGCGGTTGTTGCGGGCGAGGTGCGGGGGCTGTCGACCAAATCAGCCGAAACAGGCAGACGCATCATTGACCGCATCGACCAAGTGCTGCATGTGATCGAGCACACCTTGGCGCAGGCGCAGCGCGTCAGCCAGGACGACAGCAACGAGGTGCAAAGCTCAGAGCAGCGCATTCAAAGCGTCACGCAGCGCATGCAAGACGGCTTGCAGCAGTTGCAGCAGGAAGCCGAATCACTTCGCCAACGCGGGCTCGGCATTCAGGCCGACATCGTCTCCATGCTGGTGTCCTTCCAATACCAAGACCGCATGAGCCAGGTGCTGGCCGTGGTCAGCGAAGACCTGCGTCGCTTGCAGGACCAAGCACACGCACCGCCCGATGAGCTGCCCAGCGCCCAGCAGTGGTTGAGCCGTTTGGCTTCCAGCTACACCATGGCCGAAGAGCACCAAGCGCATGCGGGATCACTCAACAAGGCAGCCGCTGCTGCACCCAAGCTCACCGTTTTTTGACTGTTAGCGAGAACCCCAAAAGGACATTGAAATGGCAAAAACAATTCTGATCGTCGACGACTCTGCCAGCTTTCGCCAAGTGGTGGCCATCATTCTTCGAAGTGCGGGCTACGACGTCGTTGAGGCTCAGGATGGCAAGGACGGTTTGGCCAAACTGGCCGAGAAACGCGCCCACCTCATCATCAGCGACATCAACATGCCTGTCATGGATGGGTTTGAGTTTCTCAAAGCCGTCAAGGCCATGCCCGACTACAAATTCACCCCTGTCGTCATGCTCACCACCGAGTCGGCCCAGTCCAAGATGCAGCAGGGCAAAGCCAGTGGCGCCAAAGCGTGGATGGTCAAGCCTTTTGATCCACCGCAAATTCTCGCCGTCGTCAAACAGTTGGTGCAACCATGAGCAAACCAAGCGCTGAGCTCATCGACCTGGGCAACGAACTCATGATTTACCAGGTTGCCAAAGTCAAGGCGGAGATTGAACGCTGCTTGTCCTCTCAAAACGCCCCCGCACCTGAGCTGAAGTTGGACTGTGCAGGTTTGATTGAAATTGACGCTGCGGGTTTGCAGTTGTTGATGGTGACAGCCCGCTACCTCCAGCTCAACCGTGGGCGTTTGCAGTTGCTGCGGGTCAGTCAAGCCATGCATTTGCAGTTGCAGCGCTGGAACGCGCTGAACGACATTGAAGCGGACTGTGTGAGCGAAACCTAGAAATGGCAATTGACCGCTTTCGTCCGCTGGAAACACATGATGAACGTTGAATTTACTTCACACGCGACCCGTCACCTCTTGGGTGAAGGCGCTACACACCCGATTGAGCCGCACTGCGGGCCGCTGGCGGCGTTGTCGCGCCTTGCCAGCACCCCGCACGCAGCCCACTCGGGCGCGTCCAACTGTCGTTTCTAGGTTAATGATGAGCACCAATCCCTTCGAGGCCGCCCTTGGCACCTTCTTTGAAGAAGCCAATGAGATGCTCATACAAATCGAGAACAGTGTGCTGGAGCTCGAAGGCAAGCCTCTGGACGTGGAAGAGCTCAATGCCCTTTTTCGCGCAGCACACACCATCAAAGGCTCGGCTGGCTTGTTTGGCCTCAAAGCCATCGTTGGTTTCACTCACCATGTGGAAACCGTCCTCGACGAGTTGCGCACGGGCGAGCTGCGTTTGGACGGGGCACTGAGCAGCCTGCTGTTTGCTTGCCGTGACCACATCGCCCACTTGCTTTCTTTGGCAAAAGAAGGTGGCAGCGCCACTGCCGAGGCCGAAGCCCGAGAGCTGGTTTTGGTGCAACAGCTGCAAGCCCTGATGAAAGGTGAGCCACTCTCAAAAAAATCGGACGCAGCGCATGCGCCTGTGTCTCCAATCGCCCCATCGTCGGTGCCCAACGACACCTGGCTGATTCAGATTGCTTTTGGACGCGAAACCTTCCGCGATGGTTTTGACCCCGTCGCGATGCTCATTTATCTGTCTACCCTGGGCGAGATCCAGCAGCTGCACAGCCACCTGGCCAAAGACCTCGCGCTGCTGGACTGGGACGACTATGTCGCCTTTGACCCCGAATCGTGTTTTTTGGGGTTTGATGTCCACCTCACCAGCCAGGCTGACAAAACCAGTCTCGAGTCCGCATTTCAGTTTGTTCTAAACGACTGCCAACTTTCGATTGCCCCGCCACCCAGCCTGATGCCAAGCTTGGTCGACAAACTGAGCGCGCCACTCGCACCCGAACGTTTGGGTGATTTGCTATTGGCCAGTGGCGCGGTCACCTCGCACGAGTTGCAAGTGGCCCTGGCCGCGCAGGCCGACAGCGTGGCCCAAGGGCAAGCCGCGCCCCTGGGTGAAATTTTGGTGGCCAAACAAATCACGACGCCTGCCGTGGTGGATGCGGCACTGGCGCGTCAACAGCGCCACCGCGAGCCAGTCGCCAGCGAGGCCAAGTTGGTGCGTGTGTCTGCGGACAAGCTAGACCAACTGATCAACTTGGTGGGTGAATTGGTCATCGCCGGGGCCACCTCCAGCAGCTTGGCGCAAATCCACCGCATCCCCGCGTTGACGAAAAACTGCAAACGCGTGAACAGCCTGGTGGAAGAAATTCGCAGCGGGGCGCTGTCCATGCGCATGGTGCCGATAGGCGAGACTTTCTCGCGCTTTCGCCGCGTGGTGCGCGATGTGTGCACGGACCTTGGCAAACAAGTGGAACTCTTGCTCCAGGGCAGCGATGCCGAGCTGGACAAATCGGTGGTCGAAAAAATTGTCGATCCCTTGATGCACATCGTGCGCAATGCGCTGGACCATGGCATTGAATCCCCCGCTGACCGCGAGGCCGCCGGCAAGCCACCTACAGGACAACTCTTGCTGTCCGCCCGCCACGACTGCGGCATGGTGGTGATCGAGGTGAAAGACGATGGCCGTGGCTTGAACCGCGACCGCATCCTGGCCAAGGCCATAGAACGTGGTTTGGCCCATGCGGGCGATGCGCTCACCGACAAAGATATTCTGCAGTTGTTGTTTGCGCCCGGTTTTTCTACCGCAGAAGCCGTCACGAAACTGTCGGGCCGTGGCGTGGGCATGGACGTTGTCAAACGCAACATCGAGAGTTTGCGCGGCACGGTCTGTTTGCACAGCGAGTTGGGCCTGGGCACCACGGTGGAAATTCGGCTGCCGCTGACGCTGGCCATCATCGATGGTTTTTTGGTTCGAGTGGGCGACAGCCACTTGGTGTTGCCACTGGACATGGTGGTGGAGTGCATCAATCCGCATCAATTCTCAGTGGCCGCCAATTCCTTCGGAGTGGATGCCCAAGCCACAAGCCGAATGCAACTGCGAGGCCAGACACTGCCCTTGATCCATCTGCGGCAACTCTTCAAGTTGGAGGGTCAGTCCAGCCCGCGCGCCAGTGTGGTAGTGGTGCGCGTCGGTGAACGGCGTGCTGGTGTGGTGGTTGATGCGTTGCTGGGTGAACACCAAACCGTGATCAAGCCCCTGTCACGCATGTTTCGCCGCGTGCGGGGTGTGGGCGGTTCCACCATCTTGGGTTCAGGCGAGGTGGCGCTGATCCTGGACGTGCCCGTTTTGTTGACCTTGGCGGCGCAGGTCGATGCACAGCAACTGCCTGTGTCATCTGCAACCGCCGCGCTCGGTGCCCAGTTTCAACCCGCATGAGTATTTCATCGCCTCAGATCAGTTTGTTGTTGTGCGTTAAACCGTGGAGCTTGTCATGTTCAAAAACTTGAAGTTCGCTTGGAAGTTGTCCCTCGCCTTTGGCTTGAATTTGGCCCTGCTGTTGTTCATTGCCCTGATGGGCTTGCTCAAACTCAGCGACATGAACAAGGCGATGACGCATCACACAGGTCACATCTCTGTGGGCACGGAACACGCCTATGAAATTCACGATACGTTTGCTGTGCGAGAAGCGCTGATCGGCCGCATGGCCATCGCCAGCAAAACTGACTTGCCAAAACTCAAGACCATGATGGGGGCAGAACGCCAGCGCTTTGACGAACACATGCGTGCCATCGAACCCCTGCTTGAAACACCCACGAGCAAGAAACTCGCCAAAGAGTTGCTGGGTGCACAGCAGCAGTTGATTCTGGCGGGCAACCAGGTCATGGACCTGCTGACGCGTGGCGACAGTGGCGCGGAACGTTTCATCCACACCGACTACCAACCCGCCATGGCTGAGGCCAGCAAGCTGGTGCACAGCTTGCTGGCGGAGCAAGCTGGGGTGAAAGCACAGGCGGCCGTCCGGGCACAGGCGCTGTATGAACAAGCACGGCAACTGCTGTGGGTGGCCGCAGCGCTGGCCATTGCCTTGACGATGCTGACGGGTTGGTTGGTGATGCGGGCGGTGACGCTGCCACTGCGTTTGGCCGTCACCGTGGCCAATGAGATCGGTCAGGGTCAGTTGGACCGGGTGTTTCAGTCCAATTCCAAAGACGAAGCCGGGCAGTTGATTGACGCCATGGCGCAAATGAAAAACAACTTGCAAAAGCTGGTGTCCGAACAGCACCTCATGGCGGAGCAGCATTTGTCGGGCAACACCGACCATCAAATGCCGTCTTCTGAATTTGGCGGCGCCTACGCACAAATGGCTCAGGGCGTGAACGATTTGGTGTACTCACACATCGCGGACAACACCGCTGTGGTCGAGGTGGTGACCGCTTATGCGCAAGGCCGGCTTGAGGTGTCCATGGACCGTTTGCCCGGCAAGAAGGCGCAAATCTCTGAAGCCATGGACGGCGTGCAAGCGCAGTTCCAAGAGGCTGCTGCTCAGGCCATCAGCAATGCCCGCGTTCGCCGCGCTTTGGACAGCTCGCGCACGGGGGTGGTGATTGCTGATGCGCAGTCCAACATCATTTACTTGAACGATGCGATGCGGGACCTGCTCGCCGAAGGCGAAGCCGACTTCCGTAGCGAATTGCCGCAGCTGCAAACCCACCGCCTCATGGGGCAAAGCTTGGCGGTGCTGAATAAAAACCCGGGGCAGTACCTGGATTCGCTGCGCCACCTGCACGGTCTGATGCGTGCGGAGTACGCAGTGGGCAGCCGAACCTACATGCTCAGCACCAACCCCATCATCGACGATGCCGGTGAACGTTTGGGCACCGTGGTGGAGTGGAAAGACCGAACGGGGGAGGTGGCGGTTGAGAAAGAAGTGGAGGCCGCAGTCCAAGCGGCGACCCAAGGCGATTTCAAACAGCGCATCAACGAAACGGGCAAAAGCGGCTTCCTGGCCGTATTGGCCCAGAACATGAACAAAATTCTGGCGACGAGCGACAGCAGCCTGACCGAAGTGGCGCGTGTTCTGACGGCCATGTCCAGGGGTGACCTCACCCAGCGCATGCAAGGTGAGTACGCCGGCACCTATGGCCGAGTGAAACACGATTTGAACGCGACCAGCGAAAAACTCGCCGGCATCATTGCCGACGTTCGCAACGCGGCCGAAGCGCTGACCAGCGCATCGGAGCAAGTGAACACCACCGCCCAAACGCTGTCCCAAGGCGCGTCGCAACAAGCAGCGGGCTTGCAACAAACGACCTCTTCGATGGAGCAGATGTCCTCGTCCATCTCGCAGAACACCGACAACGCCAAGGTCACCGATGGCATGGCGGCCAAGGCAGCCAAAGAGGCCGCACAAGGTGGCGAAGCGGTGCACCAAACCTTGGAGGCCATGCGCCAGATTGGCAGCAAGATAGGCATCGTTGACGACATTGCCTATCAAACCAATTTGTTGGCCTTGAATGCGGCCATTGAGGCGGCACGGGCGGGCGAACATGGCAAGGGGTTTGCGGTGGTCGCTGCAGAGGTTCGCAACTTGGCCGAACGCAGCCAAATTGCAGCCCAAGAAATTGGCCAGTTGGCCAGCTCCAGCATCACGGTGGCAGAAAAAGCCGGCAAGCTGCTGCAGGACATGGTGCCCAACATTCGCAAAACATCGGAGTTGGTACAAGAAATTACCGCCAGTTCCGAAGAACAAGCCGAAGGTGTGTCCCAAATTCACACCGCCATGGGTCAGTTGAACCAGGGCACACAGCAGTACGCGACCGCCTCGGAGGAACTGGCTGCCACCGCCGAAGAAATGGCCAGCCAGGCCGAGCAGCTGCAAGACATCATGGCCTTCTTCAAGCTCGAAGGTGGCCAGCGTTTGGACAAGGTGCACCGTTTGCCTCACCGCCAGCGCGCTGACGCGCAGCCCGGGCGGCGCAGGGTTGAGGTGGTGAGCGCAGCGGTGGACGAGTCCCAGTACGAACGCTATTGAGCAAGCCCACCATGGATGCCGTGGCACACCCCACCCTCGCCAAGACCGCCAACACCGCAGACCGCGTCGCGGCGGACGAGTCGTCCTCCAGCTTGCAGTGCCTGAGCTTCGGTTTGGGCAGCGAGTTGTTTGCGGTTGAGATCACGGCTGTGAGGGAAATCATTCAAATGGCCACCATCACCGCCGTGCCTTTGATGCCAGATTGCATTCGTGGTGTCACCAACCTTCGCGGCGCCGTGGTGCCGGTGATGGATTTGCAGGCGCGTTTTGGACGCGTTACGTCGACGCTGGGCAGAAAGAGTTGTGTGGTGATTTTGGATTTGCTGTTGCCGGGTGATCAAGGCGATGACGGGTCAAGCGAGCGTCAACTGCTGGGCGTGATGGTGGACGCCGTGAGTGCCGTGCTGCGTTTGCCCATCCATGGCATTGAGCAAGCGCCGCGTTTCGGCCTGGGCCTGCGTCCAGAGCTGGTGGCGGGCATGACACAGCACCAAGGGCGCAGTTTGGTGCTGCTCCATTTGGAAAACACCTTCCACCTACCGGAACTCTACGAGTCCATCGACGTGAAACAACTCGACGAAACGCTGGGAGTGCGCCCCTATGCAAGCCACTGACTGGCAATCGTTTTCCATGCCCATGCCGCTCGGACCTTGCGGGCCGGCGACTATTTTTGAAGCCGAGTACACGCAAATTCGCTCCTTGTTGCATCTAAAAGTGGGCATTGCCTTGGGCCCAAATAAACACGCCTTGGTCTGCGGCCGCTTGTTCAAACGGGTTCAGTGTTTGGGCTTGAACACCTATGGTGAGTACTTCAGCTTGATCGCCCGCCCTGGCCAAGAAGTGGAGTTTCAAACGGCGGTGGATTTGCTCACCACCAACGAAACCTACTTTTACCGTGAGCACCAACACTTTGAGTTGTTGCGCGACCTGGCCCGCGAGGCCATTGGGCGCACCAGCAGTTTCAAAATCTGGAGTGCTGCTTCGTCCAGTGGCGAAGAGGTTTACACCCTGGCCATGGTGCTGCAGTGTTTGGTCGACGAGGGTGCCAAGCTCCAATGGGATCTGATGGGGTCTGATGTCAGCCGCCGCATGCTGGCTGCGGCGGTGCGTGGCGTGTACACAGAAGACCGTGTCCAGCGTTTGCCTGGCAAGCTGCTGCGCCGCTACTGTTTGCGCGGCATGGGAAACAGCACAGGGACAGTACTGGTTCACGGTTCCCTGCGAGAGAAGGTTCGTTTTGAGGCCATCAACTTGGTTGAACCCCTGCCACCGCTTGGGCCATTTGATGCGGTGTTCCTGCGCAATGTGCTGATCTATTTCGATCTACCCACCAAACGGCGAGTCGTGGACGCAGTGATGGCCACCCTCAAACCCGGCGGACGTCTCTTTGTTGGTCTGGCCGAAAGCCTCAACGGAGTGCTGCCCCAGCTGAAAGCTGTAGCGCCTGGCGTTTACGAGAAAAAACAGGCGCATCGTTTGCCAGAAACTGTGGAGGATTTCTGATGTTGGCAATTGAAGTGTCACCAACTGGTTACTATTGGGCTGCATTTCACAAATTGTTGGAGAATGTGGCCCAGACAAGTCCTCGTCGTTGGCTTGCTCCAGGTTTCAAAGAAAACCGTTGTCTTGAGGGTTGGTTCGTTTGTTTTGTCGCCTGACGATGAAATTTGACGAGCCTGCGTTGTGTCAATAAGCAGTTCTGTGCATAAGGTTGCCGCGGTGCCTACATCCACCATTCCTTCCGCTCCACGTTCGTACTCCACTGTCGAGATCGCACGCCGTTTGGGTGTGTCTATTCAAACTGTCCAGCGTTGGGTAGATGCCGGTCACCTCAAGGCCTGGAAAACCTTGGGTGGTCACCGCCGCATTGACGCTGACAGCGCTGAGCGCTTGTTGCGCCATGAGCTCACCGTAGGTCGGCAATCGCTGACCCCGACTTCGCCTGCTCTGGCAGCCTCGCTTGCTGGCGGTATTCAGCCCAGTACGGTGCTCATCGTTGACGACAACGAAGACGACCGCGAAATTCTTCAGCATCTGGTGCTGTCGGCCTTGCCCACAGCCAATCTCACCGTGGTCTCAAGTGGTTTTGAAGCCTTGGTTTGCATTGGGCGCCAATCACCCGATGTGCTGATCACCGACATCATGATGCCCAACATGAACGGTTTTGAGATGTTGCGTCACCTGGCCCACGATTGCGCAGTCAGGCCTAAAACCATCTGGGCGGTTTCCAACCACACCCGCGACGAGCTGCTGAGCCTGGGCGAATTGCCGGACGATGTGCTCTTCCAACCCAAACCCTTGGACCGCGAGCGGTTTTGCGCCATGCTGCGCAACGCGGTGTCGTTGGAATCGGCCAGCGTCTAAACGCGCTCCCGCGCTTGGCGCGGGGAAAACAAGACCCCAAAAGACAAACCCCCCTGGTCTTTCGATCAGAGGGGTGGGTGGCTGACGCCACCAATTTGGGGCTCTAGAGCGTATTTTGTCCAGGGCCCCTGGTGCGCAGTGACTGCGCCCCTTTGGATGCCTACGTGTAGGCAAAGCAAGATTAGGACGATTTCAATGCGGACGCAAGCGATTTTTATCAATCGATGAGCGCCTGTTCTTAGACAGATTTGGCGCCGTCTTGCCGCTTGGCTTGGATGGCTGCGAAGAGGCCTTCCACCCTTTGTTCAACCGCCGCGTCCATGCGGATGGTTCGCCCCCATTCGCGGCTGGTTTCGCCGGGCCATTTGTTGGTGGCGTCCAGTCCCATCTTGCCGCCCAAACCGCTCACGGGTGAGGCGAAGTCCAAGTAGTCGATGGGGGTGTTGTCGACCAAAGTGGTGTCGCGCACCGGGTCCATGCGTGTCGTGATGGCCCACATCACCTCGCGCCAGTCGCGGACGTCGACATCGTCGTCCACGACGACGATGAATTTGGTGTACATGAACTGCCGCAGAAAACTCCAAAGTCCAAACATCAGACGTTTGGCATGGCCGGCGTAACTCTTCTTGATGCTGATGAGTGCCATGCGGTAGCTGCAGCCTTCCGGTGGCAAATAGAAGTCCACGATCTCGGGAAACTGCTTTTGTAATATGGGCACGAACACTTCATTCAAAGCCATGCCCAAAACCGCGGGCTCGTCCGGCGGTTTGCCGGTGTAGGTGGAGTGGTAAATCGCGTTGCGCCTGCGGGTCAGGCGATTGATCTCAAAAACAGGGAACCAGTCCGTTTCGTTGTAATAACCCGTGTGGTCCCCAAACGGCCCCTCCAGCGCGTGCAAATAGCCTCTGATTTCTTTGAGGGCAATGCCGCGCTCGCTGGTGCCAACAAAGCCTGGTGCGGCCACGGGGATATAACCTTCCAGCACGAACTCCGCGCTCGCCGGGGCTTGCAACATGAGGCCGTTGTCTCCCACGGCCGTGTCGACCACTTCGGTGCGGCTGCCACGCAGCAGGCCGGCGAACTGGTACTCGGAGAGCGTGTCGGGCACGGGGGTGACCGCGCCCAAAATCGTCGCCGGGTCGGCGCCCAGGGCCACCGCCATGGGAAAAGGTTTCCCAGGACAGGCCAGCGAAAAATCCCGAAAGTCCAGCGCCCCACCGCGGTGGGCCAACCAGCGCATGATGACTTGACGCGAGCCGATCACTTGTTGCCTGTAGATACCCAGGTTCTGCCGCTTGCGTGCATGGCTGATGGACTGAGGGCCTCGTGTGATCACCAAACCCCAAGTGATGAGCGGGCCGACGTCGCCCGGCCAGCAGGTCTGGATGGGCAGTTCGTCCAAGTTGACCTCGTTGCCGCTGAGTACTTCTTCTTGGCAAACGGCTTTTCGGACCGTTGCAGGCTTCATGTCCCACAGCGCTTTGGCCATGCCCAGCAGATGACCTGCGTCCTTAAGACCCTTGGGCGGCTCCGGTTCTTTCAAGCTGGCCAGCAGCTGACCGATGGCACGTAACTCCGAGACGTCTTGCTTACCCATGCCCATGGCGACACGTTTTGGCGTGCCAAACAGGTTGGTCAGGGCAGAAAATTTGTAACCGTCGACCTTCTGAAACCACAGGGCTGGTCCACCGCTTCGCAGCACACGGTCACTCAGTGCTGTCATCTCAAGCCGCGCCGATACAGGGTTTGCCACAGGCTGGAGCTCGCCTTGCCGTTCCAGGCCGGCCATAAAGTCCCGCAGGTCGTGGTATTTCATACGAATAAGTAATTAGAGGATCTAGTTATATGGTTGACTGGTTATGAATTGGGTTCTTAGAATTCGCCCGTCTTCAAAATTCCGGGAAAACCCGAGTGCTTGGTCGAGCCCCAGAGCCGATAGCCCAAGCGACACATGTTGACCTGGTCGATGCAAGGTCAACGCCATTCGAGCGGACTGTCACAGCCAGTTTACTCATTATCACTGTCGATACCGACACCACAGGTTCGTTGCGGTCCGGGTCTGGCAGTTAGGAAGGAAACGTCATGACATCCACAAAGTCTTCGATGCTGTTGCTGCGTCAGATGGCTTGCGCCGTGGGCCAGTCCAGCCGCGTGTTCGCGAAAGACGTTGGCCACGGTTTGCTCGAGGTCAGCCACAACACCTTGGCCCTGTTGGGATTGTTGATGGTGGCGCTGCTGGTTTTTGTTTCCAGCCATGACGACATCCGGCGCCAGACCGAGGTCAGCGTTTTCGGATGGCTGCAAGCCCGCCACGAAGCGCGACAAGACCCTTTGGACGCCTTCACTCAGTCTTTGCGTGAGCCTGACGCCATCGCGCGTGCCACCGCCACTGACCCGAAAGAACTCACCCGCCAGCAAGCGGCCGTGGCCCATTGGCTTTCCAAGCGCTACAAAGTCGCCCCCGAGCCGATCAGCCGCTTGGTGCAAGAGGCCTGGGTCTTGGGCGGTAAAGTGGGCTTGGAGCCTACTTTGCTCTTGGCCATCATGGCCATCGAGTCCGGATTCAATCCCTTTGCGCAAAGTCCAGTCGGTGCGCAGGGTTTGATGCAAGTGATGACTCGCATTCACGACGACAAGTACGAAGCCTTCGGTGGTAACCACGCGGCATTCGACCCGCTGACGAATCTGCGTGTGGGTGTGCTGGTGCTCAAAGAATGCATCGCCCGTGCGGGCGGTTTGGAACAAGGTTTGCGTTTTTATGTCGGGGCGGCCAACTTGGCCGACGATGGTGGTTACGCTGGCAAGGTATTGGGTGAACAAGCGCATTTGCGCAATGTGCTCATGGGGCGTGCGGTGTCAGTGACCGCGCCCATCATCGTCCCTGCGGCCCCCTTGCCCACCGTACCGGTGATGGAGCAGGCCAAGGATGGACCGTCCCAGGACAAACCCGCCGCGCCAGCCTCAGAACAAGTGGCCTTGCTCAAACGTTCGGCAGGGTAAACTCTGGCCCTACTGCACGACTGGCGATGGGGTGTTCGAAGCTGCTGAGCAGGTTTGAGCCAACCTGAGGTGGTGAACCACCGGGGAGTGCAGTCGGCGAGGGCATTGCGCTTTGGGCCCCGTCGTTTCAGCCGTTCGCCTGGGCAGCCTGCTCGCCGCGTGATGGATTGATCCAAACCACGTACCTGCCGGGTCTTCGTCTTTACAGGACTGCCTTGCCATGTTTGACAAAAACCAATCCACCCTTGCCAACGTCGACCCCGAGTTGTGGACTGTCGTCCAAAACGAAAACCGGCGTCAAGAAGAGCACATTGAGCTGATCGCCAGCGAGAACTACACCTCGCCGGCCGTGATGCAGGCCCAGGGCAGCCAGTTCACCAACAAATACGCCGAAGGTTATCCCGGCAAACGTTACTACGGCGGTTGCGAGTACGTGGACGTGGCCGAGCAATTGGCCATCGACCGCGTCAAAGCCCTCTTCGGTGCCCAGTTCGCCAACGTGCAACCCAACTCTGGCTCCCAGGCCAACCAAGCGGTTTTCTTTGGTTTGCTGCAACCGGGTGACACCATCATGGGCATGAGCCTGGCTGAAGGCGGCCACCTGACCCATGGCATGCCGCTGAACATGAGCGGCAAGTGGTTCAAGGTGGTGAGCTACGGGCTCGATGCGAACGAGGCCATTGACTACGAGGCCATGGAGCGCCTGGCCCACGAGCAAAAACCCAAGCTCATCATCGCTGGCGCATCGGCCTACAGCTTGCGCATTGACTTCGAGCGTTTCGCCAAAGTCGCCAAAGCCATTGGTGCGTATTTCATGGTGGACATGGCCCACTATGCCGGTTTGATTGCCGCCGGGGTGTACCCCAATCCTGTGCCCCACGCCGATGTGGTGACTTCGACCACCCACAAAAGTTTGCGTGGCCCACGCGGCGGCATCATTTTGATGAACGACGAGGCCATTGCCAAAAAAATCAACAGTGCCATCTTCCCTGGCATTCAAGGCGGGCCCTTGATGCATGTGATTGCCGGCAAGGCCGTGGCCTTCAAAGAAGCGCTCACGCCCGAGTTCAAGGCCTACCAGCAGCAAGTGGTCAAGAACGCCGACGTGCTGGCCAAAACACTGACCGAGCGCGGGCTGCGCATCGTCAGTGGAAAAACAGAAAGCCATGTGATGTTGGTCGACCTGCGTCCGAAAAACCTCACCGGCAAAGAAGCCGAGGCGATTTTGGGCAGCGCCCACATGACCTGCAACAAAAACGGCATTCCCAACGACCCGCAAAAGCCCATGGTGACCAGCGGTATTCGGTTGGGCACACCCGCCATGACCACACGCGGTTTCAAAGAAGAACAAGCGCGCATCACGGCCCACTTGATTGCCGACGTGCTGGACAATCCGCATGACGAAGCGAACATCGCTGCGGTGCGTGAGAAAGTGGCTGCACTGACCAGGGACTTCCCTGTTTATCGCTGAGCCTGCACCAACCCACCGACAGGTGGGTTTTTTCTTCTGTCATCCAACACACCACCCATGCGTTGTCCATTCTGCGGATCCGATGAAACCCAAGTCGCCGAGACACGCGAGTCCGACGAAGGCGACGTGATACGCCGCCGCCGCCGCTGCGTCTCATGCGAGAAACGTTTCACCACCTACGAGCGCGCTGAAATCGCTTTGCCCTTCGTCGTTAAGAAAGATGGCACGCGGGCTGACTTTGAGCTGCCCAAGGTACGCGCCTCCATGACCCTCGCGCTGCGCAAGCGGCCGGTGAGCGTGGAACAAATCGACGCGGCCATGGAGCGCATCCAAGAAAAACTGCTCAGCAGCGGCGCCAAAGAAATCGCCTCGGCCAAGGTGGGCGAACTCGTGATGCGCGAACTCAAACGCATCGACAAGGTGGCCTATGTTCGCTTCGCTTCGGTGTACCGGAGTTTTGAAGACGTGGATGAATTCAGGCAGTTGATACGCGACATTTGAGCCCGTACCTGATAGCGCCCATGTTCGATGTCCGTCAGAGGGACAACGATCCCCAATAGATCAATCCTGCACACACAAACCAGAAGGCCCAGTGGCCCAAGAACAGGTACTCCTTGGGTTTTTGTCGCAGGGCGGCCAATTGAACCAGCCATACGCAGCCCCAAAGAAAATACCAACCGGCCACAGCAAAGCCGATCAAGGCTTTGGGGGCCAAGAGGTCGGTGAAGCCGAGCAAGTACAGAATTCCCGCCAACGCCAGCAGGTCGATGGAAACCAGCTGGAAAGCACACATGGACTGCACCCAGTTGCGGTTCAACCTCACCAGTTGGTCGCGATCAAAGGACGCAGGGGCCACCTTGCCAGGCCGAATGCTCAAGGACTCGCGGATGCCGCCCGTCATGTGGGCCAGAAATGCCAACAAGGTCAGGCCGCAAGCCGCTGCAATGGGATAGTTCATGGTGTTTCGTGAGCGCTCGGGGAAGCCGCGTTCCAGACCTTACTTGACCCAGGTGTTCAGCTGAATAATCGGCATCAGCACCGCCAACACAATCAACATCACCACACCACCCATGGCCACGATGAGCAGGGGCTCCAAGATGGTGGCCATTTGCATGGCGCGGCGTTGTACTTCGGTGGCGAGTTGTTTGGCAGCGCGCTCCAGCATCGTCGGCAGTTGGCCGGTTTGTTCACCCAGGCGGGCGAACATGGCGAGCAAACCGGGGAAACGTTTTTTCCCGGCGAGGGCGGAGGCCAGCGGCGCACCTTCGCGCACCTGCACCAAGGCGTCCATGGCGTCGGCCCGCATGGCGCGGTTGGACAGGGTTTCGGCGGCGGCTTGCAGGGCTTTCAAAATGGGCACGCCCGCACCGGCGAGCATGGCCAAGGTGCTGGCGAAGCGGGCCGCGTTGTAGCCGCGTGAAAGTCGACCAATCAGCGGCAACTCCAAACAGGCCGCATCAAAACGCAAGCGAAAGGCGTCGGCGCGCAGCATCACGCGCAAGGTGATCAAGCCGCCAATCAAAGCCGCCAACAGCAGCCATCCGTACTCGCGCAAAAAGCTGCTGGTGGCCAACATGGCCACCGTGAGCGCAGGCAGGGCGCGTTTGGAGCTGGTGAATACCGAAGCCACTTGCGGCACCACATAAGTGACCAAAAAAATCACGATGATCACCGCGATGACAGACACGATGGCCGGGTACAGAATGGCGCCCATCAACTTGGCTTTCAGGGCCTGGCGTTCTTCCAGGTCGTCGGCCAGTCGTTCCAGCACACCGCCCAGTGCGCCACTTTGTTCACCGGCTGCGACCACGCCTCGGTAAATCTCGTCGAACTCGCGTGGTGCGGTGGACAAGGCTTGCGCAAAGGCCGAACCTGCGTTCACTTCCGAGCGCAAATGTGCCACCAGTTCGCGCTGTTTGGGGTCGTCGGCTTCGTCGGCCAATGCGGTCAATGCGCGTTCCAGCGGCAGTCCGCTGCCCACCAAACCCGCCAGCTGCCTGGTCCAAACGGCCAAGGTAGTGGACGAAAAAACACGCCGTGGTGATCGAAGGGTGCCGCTGGCACCGGTGCCGCTGGCGTTGACCTGGATCACGTCCATGGGCACCAAGGCCTGCGCGCGCAGTTGGGCGCGAGCCGCTTTCAGGTTGTCCGCTTCGAGCAAACCCGTTTTGGATTTGCCTTCTGCGGTGAGTGCTTCGAACTTGTAGGCGGGCATGGGGGTGGGGGCTGAGCTTGTTCAGCTTGTCGCTATTGAGGGGCTGACTGATACTTTTCCGTTTCTCGCTGCACCGCGCCGGGAATCCGCCCCGGCATGGCGGGTAACTTTCTTTGCTGGTGCAAAGAAAGTCACCAAAGAAACACCTAACACCAGCCTATTTGGGGAGGGGCGGTTTGAGGCTAGAGCACAGACGTGGTGTCTGGATTCGGTCAGTCGCCACTGGCGTTCAGGCGGCGTTTTCGGTTTGCTTTTTCGAAACAACATCTCGTGCCACAGTTGGTCGCGTCTCTTCGTCATTCCCGCGAAGGCGGGAATCAAGGGGATGCACCACCTAACACCCTGTCCTTCGATTCCGAACACTGCCTGGATTCCCGCCGTCGCGGGAATGACGGTGGAAAAGGGGAATCGGTGACGGAAGAACGAGTCATTAACGCGGCTGTGAATGCTTGTTGCCCCTGACCGAACAACACGTTGTAACTGGGTCAAGTGGAAGGGCCAACTCCGCTCAAATAGGCTGGTGTTAGGTGTTTCTTTGCCTACTTTCTTTGCACCAGCAAAGAAAGTAGGTCGCCCTGCCGGGGCGAACACCCGGCGCGGTCTCACAAGCTCGAATCCAGCATCAAGAAACAAACCCATCCCTCGGCGCAGCCCAGGGAGAAACCGCATCACCTTACAGAGCGGGGGAAAAAGCGTGCAAGGTGCGCTCATCACCGCTCTCAGTCGCGTGTCACGCGCAGCACCTCTTCGGGTGAGGTGATGCCTTGAGCAACCAGCCTGTCACCGTCCTCTCGCATGGTGCGCAAGCCTGCATCACGTGCCGCTTTGATCAAGTCGGCTTCTGAGGCGCGGCCGTGGATGAGGGCGCGGACCTTGTCGTCAGTCACCATCAACTCGTAAACGCCGGTGCGGCCTTTGTAGCCGGTGTGACCGCATTCTGCACAACCCACGGGGCGGTAGTGGCCATGCTCGTCTTCGCGTTTGCAATGCGGGCAGAGTTTGCGCACCAGGCGCTGTGCCAGCACACCCAGCAAGCTGGAGCTGAGCAAGAAGGGCTCCACGCCCATGTCGGTCAAGCGCGTTACGGCGCTGGGCGCGTCGTTCGTGTGCAAAGTGGCCAGCACCAGGTGGCCGGTGAGTGAGGCTTGAATCGCGATTTGTGCGGTTTCAAAGTCGCGGATCTCGCCGATCATGATGACGTCGGGGTCTTGCCGCAGGATGGCACGCAGGGCCTTGGCAAAGGTGAGGTCGATTTTGGGGTTGACCTGGGTTTGGCCGATGCCGGGCAACTCGTACTCGACCGGGTCTTCTACCGTGAGCACATTGGTGCCAGTGGTGTCGACGCGGCTGAGCGAGGCATAGAGCGTGGTGGTTTTGCCCGAACCCGTGGGGCCGGTCACCAGCACGATGCCGTGGGGCTGTTGAATCAGACCATGAAAACGCGTCAACGAATCGCCGCTCATGCCCAGGCTTTCCAGCGTGAACTTGCTGTCGCCTTTGTCCAGCAAACGCAGCACGGCACGCTCGCCGTGGGCCGAGGGCAGGGTGGAGACGCGCACATCCACCGCGCGCCCGCCTATGCGCAGCGAAATACGGCCGTCCTGAGGCAGCCGTTTTTCCGAGATGTCGAGCTCGGCCATGATTTTCAAGCGTGAGATCAATGCTGCATGGAGGGCCCGGTTGGGTTGCACCACCTCCCGCAAAGTGCCGTCCACCCGAAAACGCACCGCCGAGCTGCGCTCATAGGGTTCGATGTGGATGTCGCTGGCCCCGTCTTTCGCCGCCTGCGTGAGCAAGGCATTGAGCATGCGGATGATGGGGGCGTCGTTCGATGCTTCCAGCAAGTCTTCCACTGCAGGCAGCTCTTGCATCATGCGGCTCAAATCGACCGCGCTTTCGACCTCGCCGATCACCGTGGCGGCGCTGGACTCACTGCCGGCGTAAACCACGGAAATGCGCTGACTCAGGCTGCTGGCGGCTTCGTGCTCCACCGCGTCGACCGCGTACAGGCGCATCACCTCGCTCAGCGCGGGCAGGGCGGCCGTCTCGGGGGCCCACAGCACCAGCTTGTCGCCATCGTCTTCCAGCAACAAGGTGTGGGCCTTGGCAAAGGCGTAGGGCAGGGGATGGCGGGCACCCATGATGTGCCTCAGTTGGTCGCTGCCGGAACCGGCAACGTGGCCGGGGGCGTGCCTTGGGTCGGCGGGCGTTGTGGTGGCAGCACAGGCGCTTGGTTGATGGGCAGCAAGAAACTCGGCGCGGGCTGCGCGTCTTTTTGTTGGGAACGGATCAGGTCGTAGCGGTCGAGCGAAAGTTTGCTCGCGTCTTCTGGACCACGCATCACCACGGGCCGCAAGAACACCATCAAGTTGGTGCGTGTTTTGGTTCTGCTCTCGCTTCGGAACAGTGCACCGATGCCAGGAATGTCACCGAGCAGCGGGATCTTGGATTTTTTTTCATTGAATTTATCTTCGATCAAACCACCCAACACCAGAATGGCACCGTCATCGACCACCACGGTTGATTCGATGGATCGTTTGTTGGTCGACGGCCCCGCATTGCTGGTACCAGGCGCGACTTTCTCGATCACGCTGGACGATTCCTGGAAGATGGTCAGGCGGATGTTGCCGCCCTCACCGATTTGCGGCTTGATGCGCAGTGTGATGCCGACGTCTTTGCGCTCAATGGTTTGGAAAGGGCTGGTGGTCGCGGTACCGGTATTGGTGAACTGGCCCGTGACAAAAGGCACGTTGCTGCCGACGATGATTTTGGCTTCTTCGTTGTCCAGGGTGACTAGGTTTGGCGTGGAGATGATGTTGGTATTGGCTTGGCCTTGCAGAATGTTGGCAATCGCAGCCAGGGCGATCGTGCCACCGAAATTACGCAGGACGCCAACATTCAATCCCTCGCCCAGGCTGATGCCGGAGCCGCTGCCGGAGGCCTGCGCCAAGTCAATGCCTAGCAAGTTGCCGGGTGAAGTGGGGCTGCCGAAGTTTGTGCCTCCTACAACGCCGGTCTTGTCCCCGGATTTTCCGAGCAAACCTTGCCATTGGAAACCGAAGTTCGCGGCGTTGTCGCCGGTCACCTCGACGATCAGGCTCTCGATATAAACCTGGGCACGACGGGAATCGAGTTGATCGATGACCGCGCGCAGTTGGCGGTACATCGGCTCAGGTGCCGTGATGATCAGGGCGTTGGTGGTGGGGTCGGCTTGAATGAACCCTCCCGTGGACGGCCCGGCCGATGGCGTGACCGGTGCTGCGGCTTGAGGGCTGGCTCCCGCGCCAGCACCTGCCAACGGTGTGGCGTTCGGTTGTGCGCCGCCGCCCAGTTGCGGCAAACCGGGCTGGCCACCCCCGCCGCCTGCGGCTGAGTTGCTGCCCGAGGCGTAGGCTGCGCGCAGCACCGCCGCCATCTTGACTGCATCAGCGTTCTTTAGGTAGACCACCCAAATGTTGCCTGTGGCCGCATTGCCGGTGGCGGGGCGATCCAGTTTTTCAATCAAGGAGCGAAGGCTTGCCATGCGTGCGGGGCTGGAAGAACGCACCAACAGCGAGTTGCTGCGTGAATCCACCAGCACGGTGGGTGCGCTGGTGGGTGCGGCGCCGGGTATGCCCACACCGCCTGAATTTTCGGCCAAACGTTGCACCAACACCGACATGTCCGCCGCCACCGCGTGCTTGAGCGGAATCACCTCCACTTCACCACCTGCCGGCGTGTCCATGGCGGCAATGATTTTGCTGATGCGCTGCAAGTTGTCTGCGTAGTCCGTGATCACCAGGCTGTTGTTCCCGGGGTTGGCATTGATGGTGTTGTTGGGGGAGATCAAGGGCCGCAGCACGGCCACCAGGTTGTTGGCACTCTCGTGGTTGAGTTTGTAAATTTGCGTGATGATTTGATCGCCACGGCGCGGTACTTCGCCTACTGCCACGGTCGAGGCCTGCAACTTGGCATCGGCCTCAGGCACCACTTTGAACAGATCGCCCACCTCCACCACCGTGAAACCCAAACCCCGCAGTGCCGCTAGATAGTTCAGGTAGGCCTCACGTGGACTGATGGCCTGTTCACTGTAAAGCGTGATGTTTCCCTTGACACGCGGGTCCACCAAAATTTGCTGCTTCAAGATGGTGGCCATGGCGCGGCTCACCGCTTCAATGTCCGCGTTGACGAAGTTCAGCGTGACGGGTTCGCCGCGAAATCGAGCATTGGGCGACTGGGCGTCGGCGGTCGGGTTGACCAAGGTCAGCGCCAACACCAGCAAGAGGGCGGTGACACTGGCGCGCGGTCGCATGCCCATCGGTGTGTGTTGGTTCACAAACTGCTTCATGCTTATCCAATCGAAATGACGGAACGACTGCCTTCGCGTCGCCCAATAATGTTCAGCAAATTTGACAACACGGCCTCGTCTGCAGGCGACGCGCGCGCGTCGCCACGAAAGCGCATGCCCGATGCGTCCCATTGGCCCGACCCGTTGAGCTGTAATGCGCCCTCCACCGTGCTGACTGACAGCAAGGTGCTGGTTGGATCGGCGGGATTGTTGGTCAAGGTCAAGCGGTAGTGGCCCAGCACGGGCAATGGAGAAACGCGAGACGACACCCCCAGTGAATCGATCTGGGCCAGGCCTTGGAAGTTCCACCGGCCTTGCGCCCAAGTCAGGGTGGCGCCTGTGAAACTCAAACGTGTGGCGCCGCCGAGTTGCAAGGTGTTCCATGGCGTGCCCAGCCCGCTGAGCCATTGGCTGGGCCATTGCCCGAACCAGGTGTCTGATGCGGTTCCGCTTGGCGTTTTCTTGGGCCCAACGACTTGGGCTGTGAGGCGCCCCCATTGTGGTTGCACCACGATGGCTTGTGGACCGTTCAGGCAACAGGCATGCGTCAGCGCGACCACCCAACCCGGCCCGCCGTCGGGCGTGCTTCGCCAGCGCCACTCGACTGCCCATGCCAAACGTCCTGGCAGGCTACTGGCGTCGACGCTGCCGGGGCCGCCTGTGAGCACCGGCACTGCACTGCCATTCCATACCGTGCCGCGCGCTTCGGACAGGACCAACCTTGCGTTGCTGGACTGCGAGACGAATTGGGCGAGCCACGCAGCCGGTGCGAAGAGCACCAGCCCAAAACATCCGCCCACCAAGGCCCCGACCGCAGCCCAGCGGTGGCCGCGTCCTTGTGAACGCCCCCAGGCTTGCTCCGCCAATGTGGAATCTTGGAAGGAGGTGCTGTAACGCGAGACCCGGGCTCGTGCCATGGCGACTTTGCGCTGCGGCAAGAAAGAAGGGCGTTTCACGGTGTGGCGCCCCCCAGCGTGACCAGCACGGTTCCGGAATAGGTGGTTCCCGTGCGGGCCAGTTGTGTTTCGCTGATGCGCACGCGGGCCACGGTGCGTGCCTCGCGCAACCATTCGGTAAAGGCTTCAGGTGTGACGCCGTTGAATGTGACCGACGCTTGTGCACCCTGCAGATTCAACCGGGCGACGGCGCCCATTCGGTCGGTTGACGCTTTGAGGGCATCGGTGGATTGCGCCAAGGACACGGCTGGGGTTGCGCGCAACTGCTGCGCTTCTCTTGCCAATTGCTGCATTTGTTGCAATTGGCTTTCGACCTCGGCCAGTTGTTTTGGCGCTTCTTGCAGTGTTCGCCAAGCGGGTCGAACAAACACCATCACAACCACGAGCAAGGTGACAGCCACCAGGGCCCATACCAAGCCGCGTTGCTCGCGGGGTGCCAGGCTTTGCCACCAACGCCGAGCGGGTTCGCTGCGGACGGACCATGCCGCCACCAGTGACCGCCACTTGGCCGAGGAGAGGGGCATCATGGTGGGACTCATGGAACGCTCCGGGCGCTGCCAGCTTGTGAGGCCAGTGGTGACGCAGCGCGCACCACCAACTTGGATTCCTGGGGTTGCACTTGCCAACCACCGGCACGCAGTGCGTTCGTGAATTGATCGATGTGGGCGGGGCTCCAACCGGATGCGGCCAAGGTTAGCTGGCCTGCGGTGTAACTGAAGTCTTGTGCTGGACTGCGGTCACTGGGCCAACCCGATGCCGCGGCGACCAGCAGAGGCTCCAAGTCGCTGCTGGAGGTTTGCCCCGCGCGCAGCCGCAAGCGTTGCACTTCGCTTTCCATTTGCAGCGGTGCGTCGAGCACGGCACGGACCTGCGGGAACTCGGCTTGCAGCACGGTGGTGAGTTGCCGTCGCTGCGCTTGCAAGCGGCCGTCCAAATGGTTGGCCCACAGGTTCAAACCGAGCAATTGCGCCACCACCAACACCCCCAGTCCGAAACGCGCGGGTCGCCACTGCGGCCCCAGCACGGTGCGCCACGCGTCAAGCAACCAGCGGCTGCCGCGGCGTGAGGGGGTGAGGTCGAATTGACGCAAATTCCACAGCGTGCGTGCGGCTTGCAAGCCACGCTGTTCGGCGGTCAACACGGTGACAGCCCCGCCCAACCAACGTTCCGCTTGGGTGGCCGCGGCTGCGGTGGCGCTCCAGCGTATGTCGTTGTGGCTGCTGCTGGGCAACAAGGTCTTGCTCAGTCCACCCGATAGCGGCAACACCGCGACGCCTTGCGGATGCGACCAGGTGAGCTGAACTTGGGTGTTGCCTTCGTTTTCCTCGTGTTCTGCGTCTTTGGTGAGAGAAAAATGTCCCATGGCCGGCACGTCGGGCCAGCTGCTGGGCACCACACGGTCAACCGTGCTTTGGTTTTTCTCTAACTCGGTCAAATGGGCCTGCAGCCAAGGCCGGTTGATGGCGGCGACCCAGGTTGCTTGCCCTGCCACAGCATCGGGCGCCAGGGCCAAGTGGCTGTTCTCTGTGTCGTCGAGCAGGGCTTCTTCCAATACGCCGCTGAGCGCGGCAGCCAAACGTGCAGCAGGCGCTTTGGGTAGCACGATGCTGTGCCAAGCGACATCGGTGTCGGACAGCACCGCCACGACTTGCTGCGCCTTGGGTAACAAGCTGGCTGCGCACCGTCCGACCCGGTCGACAACCATGCCGTCACGCGACAGCACATAGGCGTAGTTGGTGTGGGCGCCTGGCAACCCCGAAGCGCCCGCGTCCATGCCGCGCGCTTGCAAGCGCGGCCGGGATGGAATTTGTACCAGCAAGACGGTCATGAGGTGGCGGGCCAAACTGTTCAGGCCATTGTAGGCTTTGAAGCGTAACGATCTCGTAAAATCAACAACTTACAGGGGATACTTGTAGCTGGTTTGCAGCATTATCGTGACGGCAGATGTCACGTCTACAGGGATAACAGCGATGCGCCTCAAACACCTGGAAGTGTTCAACGCCATCATGTTGACGGGTAGCGTCAGTGCGGCCGCGCGTTTGCTGCACGTGACGCAACCCGCCATCACACAAACCCTGCAGCATGCCCAGACCCAGCTGGGTTTTCCGCTGTTCACCCGCCAGCGCAATCGTTTGGTGCCAACCCGTCAGGCGCAGGCGCTGTACCCGGAGGTGCAGCGGCTCATGTCGCAGCTGGAATCGGTGCGGCGTTTGGCGGGGGCACTGAGAGAGTCCGAAGAAGCCGAGTTCCGGGTGCTGGTGGTCCCCTCACTGGCCGTGCGTGCCTTGCCCGACGCCTTGAAACGTTTCCGCCGCCAGCACCCTGGCGTGGCGGTGTCGATCCGAACCCTGCATTCCAATGAGATCGCTCAAGCCATTGCCCTGCGCGAGGCCGATGTGGGCATTGTTTACGGTGCGACTCGCCACCCTGCCGTGCAACAGATGGATATCGCGACTGGGAAACTGGTTTGTGTGTCTGCTTTGAAGGTGCGTGGCAGCGACAAACGTTCAACCGTCGAGTTGGTCGACGTTTTGCGCGACCAATTCATACGCATCGACGAACGCGATCCACTGGGCGCCATGCTGGCCGAACAATGCGCCCGCCAGCAACTTCCGATGCAAGGCGGCATCACGGTTCAAACCCACCACATCGCCATGGTGCTGGCCGAACAGGGTTTTGGGCCGGCCATCATCGACTCCTTCACTGCCCACGCCAGCACCTTGCCGACGCTGCATGTGCGCACTTTGTTGCCCGAAGTGCCCGTCGTGGTGCAAGCCCTCTTGCCCCAGGGCGAACGTTCGCCTCAACCGACGGACGATTTCATCGCTGCGTTCAAGGCGGTGGTGCAGGGTTAATCGTTTGCTGAGACCAAGCGACTGCCGCACGGGCCAAGGCGGCCGTGGCATCAACCACAGGCAAGCCGACCTGACTCTCGTTGAGCACCAAAGGAATCTCGGTGCAAGCCAAGACCAACACCTGAGCCCCCCGTTGTACCAAGGCCATCGCGGCGGTTTGTAGGTGCTGGCGACCTGTGTCGAGTTGCCCAGATTTGACCGCGTTGATGCCCGGCATGACATGTTCCATCATCTCAACCGCCGTGGGCAAACTCCATTGAAATGGTTCACATCCGGCCTCGCCGCGTGCACTGCGCCGGTTCATGTAAAGACCTGACGACAAGGTGGCGTCCGTGGCCAGCAGACCCACCCGAACCGGACTGTGCTTGGACGTTGTCAAACGACCGACTTCGGCCAGCGCGGCGTCCACGATGTGCAACATGGGCAGCCGCACCTGGCGCTGCAACTCATCAAACCAGAGGTGGGCGGTGTTGCATGGCACCACGATCAACCCCACCCCGCCGGCCACCAAACGTTCTGCATTGGTCAGCATGGCGGGCAGAGGCGAAGGCCCTTGCCCTCGATAGGCTTGCGTGCGGTCTGGAATTTGCGGCATGTTGCAGGCCAGAACGGGCACATGGTCTTGGTCGTGATCCGCGGCTGTGGCCAACAGCATTTTGTGAAGAAAGTCGACCGTGGCCAACGGTCCCATGCCGCCCAATACCCCGACCACGCCTTGCCCGCCCGCCGCGGCATTGGAACGGGTTGGTGTGGAGGGTTGTGAAACCGATGTGGGTGCAGTGATGGGCATGGCGCGCTCCAAATGAAAGGAGGCGACCCGCTGGCACCCATCGGTGACGCTCTGGCGGCCTCAGCGTCAATGTAGGCGGCCAAGCGTTGGTTGTGGCATCACGCTATCGACAGCACCTATAAGCTGAGGTGATACCTGACCAGCGTGAAGGTGCCTCCGCCTGAATGCGAGCCCGCGTTCATGCAGCGCGTCTTTCTTGTGCACGCAAGGCCCACGCTGCCAGGGCTATGCCGAGCAGCCAATACAGACTTGTCGTGGCACCGCCGCCCCCACCGCTTTCGATCGGCTCCGGGGGTGCAGGTGCAGGTGTGGGTGTGGGTGTGGGTGTGGGTGTGGGTGTAGGTGTAGGTGTAGGTGTAGGTGTAGGTGTAGGTGTAGGTGTAGGTGTAGGTGTAGGTGCGATCGAACACGAGGTGAACCCTGCTGGTGGATTTGTGGCCAGGGCCACAGCTGCCGCTGTATCCAACATGCCAGCGCCGCAGGTTGCCGTGTTGCAGTAACACTCTTCGCCATTGCTGGACGCTGTGGAGTTGCATTGCTGCACCCCGGCGCTGGAGCCGGTCGTGGGGAAAAGTCGAGCGCTGGCGCGCAGTACATTGCGCACCGTGCAAGCAGACAAATTGGGGCTGACCGACAGCATCAATGCCGCGGTCCCAGCCACCAAAGGCGCGGAAAAGCTGGTGCCGACTGTGGGTTTGAACGCGTCGGTGTAGACGGCCCCCGCTGCGCCCAAAACGGGGCCGGTGGTGCCGCTGTTCGATGTGCTCAGTATCGGGTACAAGCAAGCGTCACCGGGTCCGGTATTCACGCAGTTGCCACCCGGTGCACTGATGGTGATTTCCGGTCCCAAGTCCGAGAAGCCAACTTTGGTGCCGATGTGACGCAGACCCGCCACGCCAATGACGCCCTCACATTTGGCGGGAACACTGACCGATTGTCCGGCTGAGTTGCCAGCCGAGGCCACGACCACAGCACCCAGGGCGTTGATCTCACGCACAGCCTCGTTGTAGGCGGTGCACGAGCCCGAGCCGCCCAAGCTCATGTTGATGACCTTGGCCCGATTCGGCTGAGGGTTGTCCACAACACCTGGCACATTCAAACCTGCCGCCCAACGCATGCCAGCGATGATGTCGGAGTCAAATCCGCCACAGCGGCCCAGTACGCGCACTGGCAAAACACGCACGGTTCGGCCCACGCTGGCCATGCCCAGCCCGTTGTTGCTGAGGGCACCAATCAACCCTGCCACCTTGGTGCCGTGCCAAGAGCTGTCGCCAATGTCGGCGCTGCCGCAATTGCTCGGTTTGCCGGGATCGTTCAAGTCGGTAGCGGTGACGGCATCGCCCGCATCCGACGCGTCGCTGTCCCGCCCGTTGCCGTCGTTGCCGATGAAAGCGCTGCTGATGAAGTCATAACCGTCCAGCAAATTGCCGCCTTCGGACACCCGTTTCAAATCCACATGGTCAAACCGAACGCCACTGTCCAGCACAGCGACAACGACATTGGGGTTGCCTGTGGTGATGTCCCAAGCACCAGACGCATTGATGGCAGAACGCACCTCACCGCTGGGAGCACGCAGGTACCACTGGCCTGAGACGGGCCCGCCGGTTTGCCCCGAAATGGCCGGGCCTGCGGCGAACAGCGGATCGTTGGGTGCGGCATTGGGTTTACGCAAGTGGTCGACCACCACGTACTCAATGTCCGCTTCCTTGGACAGGCGCTGCATCAACTGCTGGGAACTCATGCCGTCGGCTTGCAGCACCTGGGTGCGTTCGGTCAGCAGATGGCCAGCCGTTAGTCGCATGCCCAAACGTGTGCCGAGTTGTTCGGCGTTGGAGCGCGCTTTCGCTTCAAAAATAGTCTCGCCCGATTTGCTGTTGGGCATCTGCTTTTGTAGCAAGCTGGCGTTGGCTTTGAATTTGACGATGACACGTCCGGTTTCTCTTGTCTGCAGCGAGGTGCTCGTTTGTGCGGCCAATGGTGACAGCCACAGCACCGCACCGCAGGCGAGAACCGCGGCACAAAGCAATGGACGCACTGACGGAGCAAGACGGCTGTAGATGCGTTGTTTCATGGGTCGCTTTCTCATCGGGCATCGTAAAGGAAGACAAGTTTAGAGCCTGCGCATGAAGAGGTGTTTCAGACTAGCACGGGCAAAAAAGCGGCCCGCTTTTGGCGGGCCGCAGTTTTAACGCCGAAGAGGGCTGTGATTACTTGGCGATGACTTGCACCATCTCCAGCACCTTGTTCGAATAACCCCACTCGTTGTCATACCAAGACACCACTTTCACAAAGGTGCTGTCCAGGGCGATGCCGGCTTCAGCATCAAATACCGAGGTGCAGACTTCACCGCGGAAGTCGGTGGCTACTACTTTGTCTTCGGTGTAACCCAGCACGCCCTTCATGGCGCCTTGTGACGCAGCTTTCATGGCGGCGCAAATTTCTGCGTAGCTGGCTTCCTTGTTCAGCTCCACAGTCAAGTCCACAACAGACACATCCGAGGTCGGCACACGGAAGGCCATGCCGGTGAGTTTTTTGTTCAACTCAGGAATCACCACGCCCACGGCTTTGGCTGCGCCGGTGCTGCTGGGGATGATGTTTTCCAGAATGCCGCGTCCACCGCGCCAGTCTTTGTTGCTGGGACCGTCCACGGTCTTTTGCGTGGCGGTGGCTGCGTGCACCGTGGTCATCAGGCCGCGCTTGATGCCCCAGGTGTCGTTCAGCACCTTGGCCACCGGGGCCAAGCAGTTGGTGGTGCAGCTGGCGTTGCTGATGATGGCTTGGCCAGCATAGGTTTTGTCGTTCACGCCAAACACGAACATGGGTGTGTCGTCCTTGCTGGGGGCAGACAAGATGACTTTTTTCGCGCCTGCAGCCAGGTGTTTTTCCGCGGTGTCTTTGGTGAGGAAAAGGCCAGTGGACTCGACCACGATGTCGGCGCCGACTTCACCCCACTTCAGCTCGGACGGGTCCTTCACTGCGGTCAGGCGAATTTTTTTGCCGTTGACGACCAAGGTGTTGCCCTCGACCGAAACCTCGCCTTTGAAGCGGCCATGCACGCTGTCGTACTGCAGCATGTAAGCCAGGTAGTCGGGCTCTAACAAGTCGTTGATGCCGACGACTTCAATGTTCTTGAAGTTTTGAATGGCGGCACGGAACACCATGCGCCCGATGCGGCCGAAGCCGTTGATACCGATTTTGATGGTCATGAGATTTCTCCTGAAATGAAAAAATGAACAGATTCAACGAGACAGAGCGACGCGCACCGTGTCAGCCACGTCCTGGCTTCGGCTGACATGCCTGCGGCAAATGCCACCCTGCGCCGCAACGTGGCCGAGTTTCATTGGTTCAACACCTTGACAACCGTGGCGGCCACGTTGTCGGGCGTGAAGCCAAAATGTTTGAACAAAACCGGCGCCGGCGCCGACTCGCCATAGGTGTCGATGCCCACCACGGCGGCGCAGCCGTATTTCCACCAGCCGTCGCTCACACCCATCTCCACGGCGATGCGCGGCAGGCCTGCGGGCAGAACAGCTTTTTTGTAGGCCGTGTCTTGGCGGTCAAACACCGTGGTGCTGGGCATGGACACCACACGCACGGCGATTTTTTCTTTGGCGAGCAGGGCCTGCGCATGCAGGGCGAGCTGCACTTCTGAGCCGGTGGCGATGATGATGGCCTGGGCCTTTTTCTTCAGACCGACTTCGCTCGGTTCAGCCAACACATAAGCGCCCTTGGCGATGTCGTCCAGACCGCTCTTGGGCGCGTAAGCAATGTTCTGGCGGCTCAGCAACAGGGCCGTGGGACGGTCTTTGGTTTCAATCGCTTTGGCCCAAGCCACTGCGGTTTCAGCGGTGTCACCGGGACGCCAAACATCCAGATTAGGAATCAGGCGCAAACTGGCCGCGTGTTCAATCGACTGGTGCGTGGGGCCGTCTTCACCGAGGCCAATGCTGTCGTGGGTGAAGACGTGAATCACGCGCAATTTCATCAGCGCTGCCATGCGGATGGCGTTGCGGCTGTAATCGCTGAAGGTCAGGAAGGTGCCGCCGTAGGGGATGTAGCCACCGTGCAGGGCGACGCCATTCATGATGGCGGCCATGCCGAATTCGCGCACGCCGTAGTTAATGTGACGACCGCCGTTGGAGGTGCCGTCAGCGCCAAAACGCAGGGCGGGTGTGCTGCTGGTGTTGGTGAGGTTGGAGCCCGTCAAGTCGGCCGAACCACCGAGCAACTCGGGCAAGGCTTTGGTGAAGGCTTCCAGGGCGATTTGGCTGGCCTTGCGGCTGGCCACGGTTTCGCCTTTGGTGTGGGCGGCAACGGCGGCGTCCACAGCGACTTGGGCGAAGTTTTTCGGAAGCTGGCCTTCAACGCGGCGAATGAACTCCACTGCCAACTCGGGGTGGGCTTTGGAATAGGCTTCAAAGGCATCGACCCACTGGGACTCCGCAGCCAAACCGGTATGGCGGGCGTCCCAGGCCTGGTACACATCATCAGGAATCACGAAGGGTTCAAACGACCAACCCAGCGCTTCGCGCGTCAGTTTGATTTCTTCTGCGCCCAGCGCTTCACCGTGGGCTTTGGCCGTGCCAGCGCGGTTGGGTGAGCCCTTGCCGATGGCAGTTTTACAGGCGATCAATGTGGGTTTGTTCGAGCCTTTGGCTTTGGCGATGGCGGCATCGACAGCATCCGCATCATGGCCATCGACCCCACGGATCACTTTCCAGCCATAAGCTTCAAACCGTTTTGGGGTGTCGTCAATGAACCAAGGCGCGACTTGGCCATCAATGCTGATGCCGTTGTCGTCGTACAGCGCGATCAGTTTGTTCAGTTTCCACGCACCGGCCAAAGCGCAGGCCTCGTGGCTGATGCCTTCCATCAGGCAACCATCGCCCAGGAAGACATAAGTGTGGTGGTCCACCACCGCATGTCCAGGGCGGTTGAACTCCTGGGCCAGCAGCTTCTCGGCCAGTGCCAGGCCCACCGCGTTGGTGATGCCTTGGCCCAGCGGGCCTGTGGTGGTTTCCACGCCGGGAGTGATGCCCGCTTCGGGGTGACCTGGCGTCTTGCTGTGCATCTGGCGGAAGTTGCGCAGCTCTTCAATCGGTAGGTCGTAGCCCGTCAGATGCAGCAATGCGTAAATCAGCATGGAGCCGTGGCCGTTGGAGAGCACAAAACGGTCGCGGTCCGCCCAGTGCGGGTTGGCCGGGTTGTGTTTGAGGTGGCGGCTCCACAGCGCGACGGCGATGTCGGCCATGCCCATGGGGGCGCCGGGGTGACCGGAGTTGGCTTGTTGCACCGCGTCCATGGCCAAGGCACGAATCGCGTTGGCCATCAGGGCCGGTGATGCTGGTGGGGTAGAGGCGGTGGTCTCGGCCATGTAGGTTCCGTGCAGGTGGTGGGGGCTGGGCGGGGGGGGGAACCGGCCATTTTACGGGGCTGGCGGTTACAGGCTGCTAACGAGGGGTTCCAACGGCGGGTGGTGCCCTGTGGCCTGGATAATCAAAGCCCATGAATGGCCTACACCTCACCGCCGACTTGCACGGCTGCAATACCCCACTGCCCGCCATGACGCAGCCCGAGGCCTTGCGCGTTCTGTGTTTGGCTGCGGTCCAACGCGCGGGCTTGCAGGCCGTGGGCGAGTTGTTTCACCGCTTCGGTCCATCGCCCGTGTTTCAGGCGCCAGGTTTACCGCAGGGGGGGGTGACCGGGGTTGTACTGCTGGCGGAGTCCCATCTCGCGGTGCACACCTGGCCTGAGTTGTCGGCGGTGACGCTGGATGTTTATGTCTGCAACATCGGTACCGACAACAGCGACTTGGCCCACCAGGTGTTGAATGAATTGATCTCGGCCTTCGGACCGAAACAAGTGGAGCGCCATGTTTTGCAGCGGGGCCTACTTGAGAACAAATTGGAGCGCGCCGCATGAAGGCCTTGATTCTGGCGGCTGGCCGAGGCCAGCGCATGCGTCCCTTGACCGACCACACGCCCAAGCCGTTGCTGCCGGTGCATGGCAAACCCCTCATCGTGTGGCACCTGGAAGCGTTGGCTCGGGGTGGGGTGCGGGATGTGGTGATCAACACCGCCTGGCTGGAAGAGCAAATTCCCGCAGCCTTGGGCGATGGCTCCCGGTTTGGCCTGCGCATCCACTATTCCATGGAAGGCCGCGACCACGGCGGCGCACTGGAAACAGCAGGCGGCATTGCCAAGGCATTGCCCCTGCTGGTCGACGACAGCAGCGACGCCTTCTGGCTGGTCTCTGGCGACATCTATGCACCAGCCTTTGTTTTTGATCCCGCTTTGTTGAAGCGTTTCTCACAAGAAGCCGGGCCCACCGCACGCTGGGCCCATTTGTGGCTGGTGCCCAACCCGCCCTACCACCCGCGAGGTGATTTCGGTCTCTCCGCGCAAGGCTGGGGGCTGGCCGATGCGCCTGGTGCCGATGGTCTGCGCCACACCTATGCGAACTTGGCTTTGTGCCGTGCCGCGCTGTGCGCTGACATTCCCGTGGGCACAGTGGCTGCGCTCGGACCCTTGCTGTTTGAAGGCATGAGGCGTCAGCGCATCAGCGCCGAGTTGTACCGCAGTCGGTGGGAGAACGTCGGCACGCCCGAACAGCTCCATGCACTGAATTCGACGGCTCCGACTTGAGAGGGACTTCAAAACGCGCCGCCGCCGATATAG
The DNA here is from genome assembly GCA_031431125.1 of Burkholderiales bacterium. Lineage (GTDB taxonomy): Bacteria > Pseudomonadota > Gammaproteobacteria > Burkholderiales > Burkholderiaceae_C > JANPCX01. The sequence continues at coordinate 45,869 of JANPCX010000019.1, read as the reverse complement.
TGCCCGCTATGGACATTGACGTTTTCTCACGCCGCCGCGCCGCGCTGGCCCAGCACATGCAAGCGGCAGGCGGCGGTATCGCAATGATTCCGACAGCGCCCGAGCAACTGCGCAACGGCGATGTAGACCACTCCTACCGATTCGACAGCCACTTTCACTACCTGACTGGTTTTGCTGAACCGGGTGCATGGTTGGTGCTGCGGGCCGATGGCCACAGCACCTTGTTTTGTCAGCCCAAAGACCTTGAGCGCGAGCTGTGGGACGGCTTTCGTCTCGGGCCTCAAGCGGCAGTGCAAGCCTTGGGCGTTCAAGAAGCTCACCCACTGGCCTACCTGGATGAATGGATGCTTGCACAACTCGCCACGCAACCGGCCGTCTGGATGAGTCTTGGCTTGCACCCCGCGCTGCCTTTGCGCCTGGAAACCTGGCTGGCGCAATTGCGGGCCAAGGTGCGCAGCGGTGTGGTGTGCCCGGCAGTGCAGCGCGATTTGTCTCCCGTGCTGGCCGAAATGCGTTTATTCAAAGACGACAGCGAACTGGCCCACATGCGCCGCGCCGCGCAAATTTCGGCGGCTGCCCACGCGCGTGCCATGCGTTTCTGCGCCGAACGTTTGCGCGCCGGCTCGGGTGAGGTCCGGGAGTACGAAATTGAAGCCGAGTTGCTGCACGAATTTCGTCGCCACGGCAGCAGCGGCCCGGCCTACACCTCCATCGTGGCGGCTGGCGCCAATGCCTGTGTGCTGCACTACGCGGCGGCCGATGCGCCACTGCGGGCTGGGGATTTGTGTTTGATTGACGCCGGCTGCGAAGTGCAAGGGTATGCCAGCGACGTGACGCGCACCTTCCCTGCGAGCGGCGTGTTCAGCGCACCGCAGCGTGATCTTTACGCCGTGGTCCAGGCAGCCCAAGAAGCTGCTGTCGCGGCGACCCGACCCGGCGCCCGCCAAAAAGACGCCCACCATGCAGCCGTGCGTGTGTTGGCCCAGGGCATGCTGGATTTCAAATTATTGGATGCCAACCAGGTGGGTTCACTCGACGATGTGATTGCATCCCAGGCCTACCGTCAGTTCTATATGCACGGCACAGGCCACTGGTTGGGCCGCGACGTGCACGATGTGGGTGACTATGTCGAGCGCAGCGAGGCTGTGGGCGACTCGTTCGTCGATTCCGCTACCAACGGTAAAGAGCGCGTCCCACCCTCACGTGTACTGCAACCTGGCATGGTGCTCACGATTGAGCCTGGCCTCTATGTTCGTCCAGCGCCCGGTGTGCCCGAGTGCTATTGGAATATCGGCATACGCATTGAGGATGACGCAGTGGTCACCACGCAAGGTTGCGAGTTGATTTCCCGTGGCGTGCCGGTCAACGCGGATGAGATCGAGGCGTTGATGCGGCAGTGAATCGCGGGCTGCGGTAGGCCAGGGGCCGTTCAGCGCGTCGCGGCGGTGAGGTGGGCACCGTGCAAACGAAATGTGGCCACCACATGGGACAGTTTTTGGGCTTGCTCTTTCAGGCTGTCGGCGGCCGCGGCGGCTTCTTCGACCAAGGCTGCGTTCTGCTGCGTCATCTGATCGAGTTCCCCGACAGACGCATTGATTCGTCCAATGCCATCGCTTTGTTCCGACGCGGCAACGGTGATTTCTCCGATGATGTCTGAAACCATCTGAACCGAGTTGACGATGTTGTGCATCGTCTTGCCCGCTTCCGCGACCTGTTTTGAACCTATCTCAACACGGCTGACGCTGGCTTCAATCAGCGCCTTGATTTCTTTGGCGGCCTCGGCTGAGCTGCTGGCCAGACCTCGTACCTCCCCGGCCACCACGGCAAACCCACGGCCCTGTTCGCCAGCCCGCGCTGCTTCTACCGCCGCATTGAGCGCCAAGATATTGGTTTGAAACGCAATGCCATCGATCACCGCAATGATGGCGGCAATCTTTTGCGAGCTGATGTTGATGTCATTCATGGTGCTCACCACTTGGGCCACCACTGCGCCACCTTCTGCCGCGGCTTGGGCTGCCGAGGTCGCCATCAAGTTGGCTTGCTTGGCCGCTGCCGCGGATTGGTGAACCGCATTGGTCAAGTCTGTCATGGATGAAGACGTGCGCTGCAAATTGCTGGCGGTTTGTTCGGTTCGTTGGCTCAAATCCAAGTTGCCACTGCTGACTTCGGTGCTGGCGATTTTGATGGAGTCGGCTGCATCGCGCACCTCGCCGACTACCTTGCTCAGCGAGGTTTGCATCGCCGCCAGCGCATGCAGCAGATTGGCCGTTTCGTCTTTTCCGGCGACGCGGATGGTTTGACTCAAATCGCCCGTCGCGATGCGGCGCGCCACGGCGACCGCGCTGTCCAGCGGTCGGCAGACGGATTGCAGCGTCAACCACATCAAGGGCACAAAAACCACCAGCAACAGTGCAATGAAACCAAAACGCATCAGCGACGCGGCGGTGGCATCACTTGCCACGCGGTCGCGCGAGGCCAGGCTCTCGGTTTGTTGCGCGGCTATGAGCTTCTCTGTGTTTTCGTTCAGGGCCTTGTGTGTGTCTTCTGCTTTGCCGGCAAAGGCCATGGCGACAGGTCCGTCTATCTTGGCTTCCTGCATCTGCACGATGAGGGGGCGAAGAATGCCCGCATAGGTTTCCATCAACGCGTGTTGATTGCTCACCAAAGCGGCGATGTCGGCATTGCCCACGTTGTTGGCAACAATTTTGTCCCCTGCGGTTTTGACATTTTTGAGTTCTTGGTCCCACAACTCCAAGAGCTTTTGCACGTTGTTGGTATCGCTCGCGCCGATGGCCATGGCTTGCGTTTCCCAACGACGTGTCCGGCTCATGGCCTCTCGCAGGTTGGCCATGTCGGTTGCAGTGGTGCTGGTGGTTTCAAAAAGCTGCACTGTGTGCTTGTTGGCATTGGCGGCCGAAGCCCAACTCCAAGCGCCCAGCACCAAGAGCGACAACGACACCATGACCAGTACACAATAAAAACGCGAGCGAATGCTGAAGTTTTGCAGGTAAGTCTCAAGATTTGTCATGTGGAATTGCTGCCTGTCACCACGAATCACCGCGCGTCACGGGTTCCCAGCGACCTTTGACCACCTTGTAAACACTGACCACGGGATAGTGCTGTTCGCCGTCAGCACGAAAGCGCATGTTGTTGGTCACGGGTGCCAGTGCGTCGATGCGTTTGAGCTCTTCGGTGAGTTTCTTTGGATCCACCGTTTCGGCCCGCCTCATGGCCGCCACCAGTACATGGGTGGCGTCATAGGTGTAGTGCGCGCCGTAGATGGGTTCCGTTTTGTAGGTGGCGATGAATTTCGGTAGCCATTCTTTGGCCGATCGGAACTCACGGGCTTCGACGATCGGGGAAGTGGCAAAAACCGCGCGTACACCGCATTTCATCGACGGCAGCTTGTCCGTTTTGAGCGTGTCCGCCCCGATGATTTGGATGTCGGTGTGCCCAACCTTCATCAGTTGCTCGCACAAGGCGGCCACCTGAAAGTCGGGTTGGGTCGTCACGTAGGTGTCGACGCCTGCTGACTTCAGTTCGGCCACCAGTTGAGTGAAGTCCGTGCTCTTGTCATCAAGGGAACGCTGCACCGCAATGACTTTCCCGTACTTCTTGAGCTCCACAGCAGCCAAACTGGCCAAACCCTTGCCGAAGGGGGTGCCGTCGTCCACCAACGCAAACACCTTGCCGTCCATCTGTTGAGCCGCATACGAGCCCAAGGCTTTGGACTGCATGCTGTCGTTGCCGACGATACGGAAGGTGGTGGGCAAACCCAACTGGGTGTAGTCAGGTTTGGTTGATATGGCCAACTGAGGAATGTTTTTGGCGGCGTAAATCGGTGCGGCGGGAATGCTCACACCCGAGTTGAGGTGGCCAACCACGGCCACCACACCTGCGCTGACCAGCATCTCGGCCACTTTCTTGCCTTCTTCGGCGTTGGACTGGTCGTCTCCTTGAACGATCTCCAGCTTGACCAACTTGCCCTTGATGCGCAGCCCTTGCGCATTGATCTCATCAACCGCCATTTGCACCCCGTGCAGCAGGTCGTTCCCCTGTGAGGCCAGAGGGCCACTCAGTGGTTGTGCCACGCCTATCTTCACGGTGTCGGGGATGGGGCTGCAGGCGGTTGTCGCCAGAGCGGTTGCACCAAGTACCAATGACACGAACCAAAAGTTTTTCATTTTCTATTCTCCAAGGAAGAAGAAAATCGATGTTGCCGCGATCACGGGGGCGCCGCGAGTGGATAGGCCCTGGCCTGTTGAGTTGCCCAACAACACCCAAAGGAGTTGAAGCGTATCGATATCATCCGCAAATTCAACCTTCGAATTCACTAGAAATCAGGCCTAAAAATGCACAACCCTCTGATTTCATCGAGAGGGTTGTGAATCTGACACTGGGTTTTTCTGAGTTTCCAGTTGATGAGCCCTTGTGCCGAACGGTGCGACTAGTAGGTTTCAACTGGCCTGTCGTTGGGGTCCGCCCACGCTTTTTTGGTGGCGCCGGACAACGGCAAACCCACCTTGACCTGGTTGGGTGGAATCGGCGAGGTGAACCATGTGCTGTAGAGCTTGTTGATTTCCCCCGACTTGATCAACGCCTTGATGGTGCCGTCCACCGCGGCTTTGAAGGGCGCATCGTCTTTGCGGAGCATGATTGCAATGGGTTCGACGGACAATACTTCGTCCAGCAGCCGAAACATGGCGGGGTTTTTGCTCCCGGAAATGTACGAAGCGACAATTTGGCCATCCATCACGTAGGCGTCAGCTTTTCCCTCCGCCAACAAGGCGAAACTGGCGGTGTCGTTCTTGCCAATGACCTCTTTCAAGTCAACGTTGTTGCCGCGCTCGTGCTTTCTGAGCAGTGGAATAGAGGTCGTACCTGCGGTGGTTGCAACGGTTTTTCCGTTGAGTTGCGAGATGGAGGCAATGCCCGAATCGGCTCGAACGACCACGCGAACTTCCTCGACATAAGTGGTGACCGCGAAAGCGACGTCCTTTTGGCGTGTGGCGTTGTTGGTGGTGACGCCGCATTCCATGTCTACTGCGCCGCTGATGACGCTCTGAATACGACCTTGCGAGGTCACTGGAATAAATTCAACGGTTAACTTCTTGGACAGTTGTTTCTCCAGGTCAGCTACCGCAGCCAAACAAACGGCGACGTGAAACCCGCCATACTTGCCGTCTGAAATGGCATAGGAGAGTGCGCCGGTGTCGGTGCGAACGCCGAGCTTGACAACGCCACTGTCCTTGATTTTTTGTAGGGTGTCTGCCTGTGCGGATGTCCCGTATGCTGCGACTGCCAAAACTGCTAGTCTGAGTAACGTTTTCATGAATCTTTCCTTAAGTAGGTGAACTGGAATAAATCTGTTTAGCGCGCTCGTTCGCGTCCTGAGTCGTTTTTCGGCACGAAAAATGCTGACTTAAGGGCTGTCGGGCTAGAAGAGATTGGCCCAGATGAAACCGACGTCAACCATCGAGATGAACTACTTTTCTCTGCGCTTTGGCGTGTTCTCGGGCGTAGCCTGGATGCTGCTGGCTTGCTTCGCCGGCGAAGTGGGGGCACAGCCCCTTTGGTCCAACACCCTGAAAAAAATTCAAGCCTCCGGTGTGATCGTGGTGGGCCACCGTGTGGGATCAGTGCCGTTTTCCTACCTTGACGCCAACCTGCAACCCATTGGCTACTCCATGGATTTGTGCCGCGCTGTGGTGGATGCGGTCAAGGTTCAACTGAAGGTGCCCGACCTCAAAGTCAAACTCGTGGCGGTGACATCGGCCACGCGCATTCCCATGGTGGCCAATGGCGCCGTCGACTTGGAATGCGGCATCACCACCAACACCCAAGAGCGGCAAAAGCAGGTGGCGTTTTCGGTGACCACCTTTGTGGCGCAAAGCCGGCTCTTGGCCAAAAAGGCCAACAACATTCGGCAACTGGCCGACTTACGCGGCCGGCCTGTCGTGTCCACCGTCAGCACCACCAGCATCGCACGCCTGAACGAAATCAATGCACAGCAGCAGCTCGGCATGCGCATCTTGGCAGGCAAAGACGACCCCGATTCCTTTCTGTTTGTGCAGTCCGACCGTGCAGTGGCCTATGCCATGGACGATGTATTGCTCTATGCCTTGATCGCCCGCAACCCACGCCCTCAGGACTATTCGGTCTCAGAAGAGGCGCTGTCGGTGGAGCCTTACGGCATCATGCTTGGCAAAGACGACCCGGAGTTCAAGCGTCTGGTGGATGGCGTTCTGATTGCAATGTTTCGAAGTGGCGAGATCAAGCAGCTGTACCGCCGCTGGTTTGAGTCACCTATTGCACCCAGCGGTTTGAATCTGCAATTGCCCATGAGCGACGCCTTGAAGCGCACCATCGCCGAACCCACTGATTCAAGCGATCCCCAAAACTACCAGTATTGACCGGCACTCGTATCGACGGGTGCAATTCAAAGTGATGTCTTGCAAAGCAAAGAGCCTCTGTCATTCCCGCGCAGGCGCGAAGCCAGGAATGTGCTGGGTCGTATCAGTCGCTTGCGCATCCACCAACGACTGGATTCCCGGCTGCGCGGGAATGACGGCTTCACAGGGGATGAGGGCGTGACACACTACTTTCAACCGCACCCTGTGTTGGCGCGATTCCCGCGCGATCAACGAAACTCGTTGATCGTGATGCCATGGCGGCGTAGTTTTTCATAAAGCGTTTTTTTGCCGATGCCCAGGGCTGCAATCACCGCCGTCGGTGAGCCGTGGTGTTCTTTGAGCGCTTTTTCTATCAGCGACTTCTCCAGCGCGTCCATTTGTTCGGCCAAACGACCGCCGCTGGTGTGGGTGTCTGCGGCGTGGTCCACACCCGCCACCGGAAGCTGCAGCACAAAACGGTCGGCTGCGTTGCGCGCCTCGCGCACATTTCCAGGCCAGTCGTGGGCCATCCACGCCGTCATCTGTGCCGTATCGACCGTGGGCGCAGGCAGGCCATAACGCTGCGCCGCTTGGGCTACAAAACGTTCAAACAGCAGAGGCAGGTCTTCTTTGCGCTCGCGCAGCGGTGGCAGGGTGAGCACCGCCACATTGAGCCGGTAGTAGAGGTCACTGCGGAACTGCTGGGCTTGGCTCATGGCGAGCAAGTCAGTCTTGGTGGCGGCGATGATGCGCACATCCACGGGTACTTCGTCGTTGGAGCCCAAGCGGTTGATTTTCCGTTCTTGCAGCACACGCAGCAGCTTGACCTGAAACGTCAGGGGCATGCTTTCTATCTCGTCGAGCAGCAGGGTGCCACCATGCGCATGTTCAATTTTCCCGATGCGGCGTTTGTTGGCGGTGGTGAAGGCGCCCATCTCATGGCCGAAGAGTTCGCTCTCCAGCAGGCTGTCGGGCAGGCCGCCGCAGTTGATGGCGACAAAGTGGCGGTCGCGGCGTGGGCTGTGGTCGTGCAGGCAGCGGGCCACGAGTTCCTTGCCACTGCCCGTCTCACCCATCACCATGACATCGGCCGAGGTTTGTGCAAGTCGCAGAATTTGCGCCCTGACTTGTTGCATGGCCGCTGAGTTCCCGAGCAGCACCGCCTCCATGCCGGTTTTTTCATGCAGCTGTTGGCGCAGGTTGTTCACCGCCAAACGCAACACACGTTTTTCCATGGCCCGCATGGCGGTGTCTACGAAACGTTCTGGCGCAAAGGGTTTTTCGATGAAGTCGTAGGCGCCATCGCGCATGGCGTTGACGGCCATGGCCACGTCACCGTGGGCCGTCACCAAAATCACCGGAATCTCGGCATCGCGTTGAACCACCGCCTGGAGCAAGGCCACACCGTCCATGCCTTGCAAGCGCACATCGGAAATGACGATGCCTTGTAGGCCGGCTTGCACATGGGGCAAGGCTTCTTCGGCCGATGCAAAGGCCTGCACTTGCAGGCCTGCGAGCTCCAAGGTTTGTACGAGGCTGGTGCGCACCGGTGCGTCGTCTTCGACGAAGATTACCTTGAAGCCTTCAAACATCGTTGGTCTTTCTACCGGTCACTGCCAGCGGGAGGTCAAACTCAAACACCAAACCCGATTCTGCCTTTGCCACACGCAGCGTCCCACCAAACTCGCGTGCGATGCTGCTGGAGATCACGAGGCCCAGCCCCAAGCCTTCGCCCGTCGCCTTGGTTGAGAAGAAGGGCTCAAACAAATGCTGCAGGACCTCGTCGGACACCGGTGGGCCGGTGTCGATCACGCGCACCCATACCCGGTCGCCCTTGGGCTCGACGCCGAAACGCAAGGTCCGTTGGTCACAGTCTTTCATCGCATCCAGTGCGTTGCTGGCGAGGTTGATCAGCACTTGCTCCAGTCGGTGCAGGTCGCACTGCACCTGCATGTCGGCGGGCACGTCGATGTGAAGCTCGACTTCTTCCGCACGGGTGCGGTGCTCCAGCAACAAACACACATTGCTGATGGCCGCGCGTAACTGCACTGGAGTTGCCGTGGGCAGGCCCGCAACATGATGGTCGGGCGCACGACGCGCAAAGGACTTGAGCTGTGTGGTGATGCGTCCCATGCGTGCCACCAACTCGCCGAGTGCGCTCAAGTTTTGTATGGCCTCCTGCGTCCGTCCTTGTTGCAGCAGCACAGATGTGTTGTTGGACAGCGCGCGCAAGGCGGTGAGCGGTTGGCTGATTTCATGGGCGATGCCGACCGACATTTGCCCCAACACGGCCAGCTTGCCAGCTTGCAACAACTCTTGTTGTGCCAGGTGACGCTCTTGCATTTCTTGCAGCAACTGCGCGTTGGTCAGCTCCAGGGTCTGGGTGCGTTCAGCCACCGTGGCGGCCAAACCGTCGTTGACCTGCTGCAGCGCGTGCCGCGCTACAAACAGCTGCTTCAGCGTGCGTCGACGCTGCCACAAATAGATGCTCAACAAACAAAAGAAGGCCACCAAAGCCCCACTGCCCAAGGCTACAAAAGCGGCGTTGCGCTGCATCTCAGCGGGATTGGACAAAATCATCAAACGCCAACCCAGGGTTGCCATGGGTCGGTCTTGCGTTGCCCGCAAGACGTTGGAAGACCGAGCGGATTCTGTCGGCAAGCGCACCAAACGAACGCCCCGTTCGATGGTGCGTAGGGGTATCAAGCCCAAAGGCTGCAGCGTTTGATTCGGGTAACGGGCCGAGTCTTTCAGCCTTTGGTGCTGCTCGGTTGTCAGCGGCTCCAGGCTGCGGTAGCGCCAGGCCGCCACCGATGACATCACGATCACGCCGTTGTCGTCCACCACGAGAATTTCTTCGCTCTCGGAGCGCACTGACAAGTCGGCCCAAGTCGCTTCCAGTGGATCGAGGCTGATGCGCATCGCAATCACCCCCAGTGCTGCACCATGGCGTTCTACCGGTTGCAGGAAAAAATAACTCGGCGCACCGGTCTCGGGGTCGGCTGCAAAAAAACGTTGAACACCTGGCCCACGTACCTGGGCGATCAACCATGCGGGGTCTCGCCACTGGCGTGAGGGCATGCTGCGGTAGGCGTGGCTGGAGGCCAGCAGCTCACCTTGAGGACCCAGCACCCACATTTCCATCGCGCCGGCAGTGACGCTGAACCGAGCCAGCTTTTGATTGGCGGCGTCGTGCAATACCGGGTGCGGCGGGCTGCGCATGACGGCCTGGATGTCGCTGTCGACTTCTAGCAAGTCGGGCAGGTAGGCGTAACGACCGAGTTCGCTTTCCAGGGTGTAGGCATACAGATCGAGCTCCAACAAGGCGGAGTCGTCGAGCGCTCGGTAGCCGCTTTGTTGACTGGCGCGGTAGCTGCCTGCCACGCTGCCCAAAACCAGCAGCAGCATGAAGAGATAGGGCAGCAAACGCAGCAAACGGCGCAACGATGGCGGCAGGGTTGATGGCGGCGAGGTGGCCTCGGCCTCGGCTGAGGGCGGCGTCTCAAAGGTGGAGGCGGTCATGGTCGTCCAAGTATGCCCTTGCGGACGAGGCCGACATCGGGTCGAAGGCGGGTTTTCACGGTCGGATATTTCCGAGCACCTCCACCACAAGGCCGGCACGTGTCGAAACCCGCACATGGATTGTTCTGGTGTGTGGGTTTCGACACCCAAAGCCCTTGGCTTGAGCGCCAGGACAGTGGGCTCAACGGCGCCGCACTGAGACAAATCAAGCGCTTAGCGCGATTCGAGGGGGATGGTGAGGGCTTGGCATAAGTCCTGCGTTAAGGGCACAAAGGTAACGCTGCGTTTCCTGCGGCGGGTGTTCAGTACCCCTCGGTGTTCTCATGGTTTATACGGAGTCCCCATGCCCTATCCAAGCTTTCCATTTGTCCAATGCGCTGATGCTTGCTGGTTACCTGATGGTCACCACTTTTCCTTGGCGGGGCGGTGATTAACATGGAAGAGCTGCTCGAACGCATTCAAACCCCCACGGTCGACACAGAGTGTTACGACGACTACCCCACACCTGAAGAGGAAGAGGCCGCCTACGCGATACCGCTGCGTATCACTCAGCCGGTGCAACGCCAAGAGCCACGGGCTGAACTGGCAGGTTGTGTACCGGCATTGTGGGAGCGCTGGCACGTAGAGCGCAGTTGCCGCGACCGAGGTCGGCGCAGTCGTTTTGCGGGGCGCTGATCCACTCCATCAATTTAGCCGCTTGGCTACCCCCAGCCCCACCCGATGTCCGTGGAAGAAGGCCTCTTCCAAAATCGAGTAGCCCGACAAATCGCTGTGCGCGACATGCACACGGCTGCTTGTTGGGTTGGCCAAAGCCGTCAGGGCAGAACTGCTTCTTAGTCCCGGCAGCGGCACGCTCATGGCGTGTCCATACCGCATCAAGTCCACCTGCGCCACTTTGCCTGGCAAGTCGGGATGGGCTTGGCCCAAGTCAGCCACTACCTTGGCCGACCAGTGCGACCAAGGCTGCCGCAAGAGTTCACTGCGCTGGCCTGGCAGGGCGCCCAGGGCATCACCGCCCAAGGCCCAATAACTGGTGAGCACCGTGGGCCCAGCGTGGGGCCGTGTGGTTTGGTGCATGGCATCGACATAACCCAAAGCCGCGCTGCCGTAGACCACGTTGTCCCAGCTGGGGGGCGCACCGGGTTGGTCAATCAGCGCGGCTTTCAACTGCACATTGGCCACCAGCCAAGGCGCTTGCGCAGACAGGCCGACAGCCTGTTGCAGCGCAGACGCCAAAGCAGGCGCTGGGTTGCGCAGCAAACGCTGGGTGACAAAGAGTGGTGTGGCCAGCACCAGGTGTGAGGCCGACCACAGCTCCACCTCTTGGCTGCTGTCGTTCCACACCCGCACATCGACGTCATGCCGGTTCTCCACCACGTCGAGCACCACCCGTGCGTTGTGCAAACGCTTAGCACTCGACCCCGAGCCACTGCGCAGTGGCGCCGCCAGCCGCTGGCTCAGCCAGGCATTGCCCTCGGGCCATGTGAGGACCGCGTGGTCGTCGTGGCCCTCGTTTTCACCGGGTGCGCGAAACCCATGACGGCTGGCGAAGTAATGCAGGCCCGCCCAGGCCGAAATCATGCGGCTGCCCGCGCCATAGTCATCGCGGCAGCAGTAGTCCAGGTACCAGCGCAGTGCAGGTGCGTTGATGCCGTGGCCGTCCAGCCAATCGCCAAAAGTCAGCGCATCGAGCCGCTGCAGTTCGGGGCTGAAAACGGAACGTGCAGTGGGTACCGCGAAGGCATCGGTCGCTTGCGCTTTGACCAACTTGGCAAACAAGGCCACCTGGCTTTTCATGGTGGCCTGTTGATCATGTGGCAGGGCCTGTGCAGGCGGCAACAAACCGTCAAACCAATGGCCTCCACCCACCTCGATTGGCAGGTAAACTCGCTCTTGCGGGCTGTGGCACAAGTGGCGTTCGTCAAACACCCAGCGACCTTGTTCGAAGCGGCACAGCTGGAGTTCATTCAACCACTGCAGCAGCTCCGGGTTCTTCTCGTCAGGCACCGGCAAGTAGTGGGCGCCGAGTGGACAGGCCATGCCACCCATGGCATGCGAGCGGCTGTTGCCACCAGCTTCGTCTTCCAGTTCCAACACCCGAACATCGTCGACGCCGGCTTGCATCAAAGCACGGGCGCAAGCCAGCCCCGCGATGCCCGCGCCCACAATGAGAACCGAGGCGCGGTGCTGGCTGGATGCAGCGCTCAACTCCCCCGACTTGCTGGCAGCAAGCTGATCGCGTAAGCGATGACCTCGGCCTGAGTTCGCCCCCAGCCACTGGCCTTGGTAAACCACCGCGGGATCCCCACAGCCCGACAGCGCGGCGCTCCCAATCAAGGAGGTGCAAGCAGCGGCTTTGAGCCAATGGCGACGCTGGCGGTTCATGGCAAAGGGCAATTGAGCACAGGCTGAAGGCGGTTCGCAGGGGTCCGCGTGGCAGGGCCGCCTAGACCGGTGGGTTCGGCGCGGGTTGGTTGAATTCACACCCTTTGCATCGTAATGGCAAGGCACCCGCCCATCTTTGGCATGATTCCGCCATGAGCAACCAAAACCTCTTCGTCGCCCTGCGCACCTCATTTCCCCAGGACCTGGACACCACCGCCGTCGAACAAGTGGATGGTGAATTGCTGCAATACAGCTGGCGCGATGTTGAACGCGCCACCGCCATGCTGGCCAATTGGTTGGCCCAACTGAATTTGCCCCCTGATGCGCGCATCGCAGTGCACTGCGACAAGTCGGTCGAGGCTTTGCTGTTTTATTTGGCCGTGTTGCGTGGTGGTTGGGTCTATCTGCCCCTGAACAACGCCTACCAGCGTGGCGAGTTAGAACATTTCATTCGTGACGCCGAACCCAGCGTGGTGGTCTGTGCGGGCAGGAACTTTGGTTGGGTGAGCAAACTGGCCTTCACGAGCGGTGTGCCCCATGTGTTCACACTCAACGACGACCGCACCGGCACCTTGCTGGACCGTGCCTCACGTCAATCCGACCAGCACACGCCCGCGCACAAAGCCAGTAGCGACTTGGCGGCCATCCTTTACACCAGCGGCACCACAGGCCGCAGCAAAGGGGCCCAACTCAGCCACGGCAATTTACTCAGCAATGCGCTCACGTTGAAAACGTTTTGGGGCTGGCGCAGCGGCGGGGAGGGCGGTGATGTGTTGATACACGCCTTGCCAATTTTCCATGTGCATGGTTTGTTTGTGGCCAGCCATGGGGCGCTCATCAACGGCAGCAAGATGTTGTGGTTGTCCAAGTTTGATCCCGGATTGGTCATCAGCCTGCTGCCCCGTGCAACGGTGTTCATGGGGGTGCCCACCCTCTATGTGCGGCTGCTGGAACAAGCGGGGCTAACCCCCCAAGTGTGCAGCGCCATGCGTTTGTTCATCAGTGGATCTGCCCCTTTGCTGACCGAGACCTTCAACGCATTCGCACAGCGCACAGGCCACACCATTTTGGAGCGTTACGGCATGAGCGAAACGCTGATGCTCACGTCCAACCCCTATGCCCCCGAAGACGGACCGCGGCGTGGCGGCACCGTGGGCCGTGCATTGCCCGGTGTGGGGGTCAGGGTGATGAACGACCTGGCAGAGCATTGCCAAACCGGCGAGACTGGCCATGTGCAAGTGCGCGGCCCCAATGTCTTCAGTGGCTACTGGCGCATGCCTGAGAAAACAGCCGAGGAGTTCACCGCTGACGCTTGGTTCAAAACCGGCGACGTGGGTCACCTGGATGCGACCGGTGTGCTGACCTTGGTGGGACGCAGCAAAGACCTCATCATCAGCGGCGGCTTCAATGTCTACCCGGCTGAAGTGGAAACCGCCCTCAACGACTTGCCCGGCGTGATGGAAAGCACCGTGGTGGGTGTGCCCCATGCCGACTTTGGTGAAGGCGTGGTGGCCGTGGTGGTGCCACACCCTGGTGCCGTCGTGGACCCGAGTCAACTCATTGCCGTGCTCAAAACACAACTGGCTGCCTTCAAAGTTCCCAAAGAAGTGGTCGTGGTGGCCGAGTTGCCACGCAACGCCATGGGCAAAGTGCAGAAGAATGTTTTGCGCAGCGAACACGGCCAGATTTTTTTGTAAGCGTGTGGCCGTGGTTCGATCGCCTTCTTGTTGATATGCCGCCGAGACCCAAGGGTTAGCGCGGTGTTTGTCAGCCTGCGGTCAGCCAGGCGTCAGCTCTTGTTGGTTTCGCGTCAGAGCCAGGTCAGTGCGGTGTCTCAACATCCTGCCACGCCCTGCTGATCTGCGGGGCTGCTTTGACAACAGCAGCGCAACAGGAGACAAACATGACAGCCACAGTGATCTCGACGCGAGGCGGCGCGAAACCCGTCCCCCACACCATGACGAAGGAGGAGAAGAAAGTCATCTTCGCCTCCAGCCTCGGAACGGTGTTTGAGTGGTACGACTTTTATCTGTACGGCTCACTCGCCGCCATCATCGCCAAGCAGTTTTTCTCGGGGCTGGATGCGGGTGCGGCTTTCATCTTTGCCTTGCTGGCGTTTGCGGCTGGTTTCATCGTGCGGCCTTTTGGCGCTTTGGTGTTTGGCCGTTTGGGCGACATGATTGGTCGCAAGTACACCTTTTTGGTCACCATTTTGCTGATGGGCATGTCTACCTTTGTGGTGGGCATCTTGCCGAGTTACGCGTCCATCGGCGTGGCGGCGCCCATCATCTTGATCGTCTTGCGCATGCTGCAAGGTTTGGCTCTGGGCGGTGAGTACGGCGGTGCCGCCACTTACGTGGCCGAACACGCGCCACACGGCAAACGGGGGGCCTACACGTCCTGGATACAAACCACGGCCACGCTGGGTTTGTTTCTGTCGTTGATGGTAATTTTGGGCACCCGCACCTTGATCGGTGAAGAAGCCTTTGCCGACTGGGGCTGGCGCATTCCCTTCCTCGTGTCGATTGCATTGCTCGCGGTGAGCGTGTGGATTCGCTTGTCGATGAACGAGTCTCCTGCCTTCAAGAAAATGAAGGAAGAAGGAAAAACCTCGAAGGCCCCTCTGTCGGAGTCCTTCGGCGAGTGGAAAAACCTCAAGATCGTGATCTTGGCCTTGGTCGGTTTGACCGCGGGCCAGGCCGTGGTTTGGTACACGGGCCAGTTTTATGCGCTCTTCTTCTTGACGCAAGCGCTGAAAGTGGACGGCGCCACGGCCAACATTTTGATCGCCATCTCTTTGTTGATTGGCACGCCCTTCTTTGTGATCTTCGGCACCTTGTCGGACAAGATTGGCCGCAAGCCCATCATCATGGCGGGCTGTTTGATCGCTGCGCTCACCTACTTCCCGCTCTTCAACGCGCTGACCGCTGCGGCCAACCCCGATTTGGCCAAAGCGCAACGTGAGGTGCCGATCACGGTGCTGGTGGACAAATCCCAGTGCAGCTTCCAAGGCAGCCCGATCGGCCGCGAGGTGGACTTCCGCAGCTCGTGTGACTTGGCCATGCGCACCTTGGCGCAAGGTGCGGTTAACTACGAGGTGGTGAAAGCGCCCGCAGGCACAGTGGCCAGCATCAAGATTGGCGACAAAGAAATTGCGGCTTTCAACGCGACGCTGACACCCGATGGCAACGCCTTTGACGCCGACAGCAAGGCCAAGATTGCCGCCTTCAAGAAAGGCGTGGCCGAGGCCACCAAAGCTGCGGGTTACCCTGCCAAAGCCGATCCTGCCAAGGTCAACAAACCCTTGGTGGTGGCCATCCTGACGTTGCTGGTGATTTACGTGACCATGGTGTATGGCCCCATCGCCGCCATCTTGGTGGAAATGTTCCCCACCCGCATCCGCTACACCTCGATGAGTTTGCCGTACCACATTGGCAACGGTTGGTTTGGTGGTTTGTTGCCCACCATTGCCTTTGGCATCGTGGCGCAGACGGGCAACATCTACAACGGCCTGTGGTATCCCATCATCATCGCCGCCGCCACCTTCGTCATTGGCATGCTCTTCGTGCGCGAAACCAAAGACGTGGACATTTACGCGGGCGATTGAATCGCTACATAGGATCACGCCATGTGGAAAATCATCGTTGGTTTTGTTCTCTTTTCAGCACTGGCCATTTGGGTGCTGATGCAAGGCGGCGAGAGCCTGGACATGGGCGGCGAAAAACACAGCACCGAGGCCCCCAACGCGGTGCCTGTTGCCGCCCCTGCTGCGAGTGCTGCGAAACCGTAGCGCTGGTGGTTCTTTTGATTGATGCAGCCCGCTTTGTGCGGGCTGTTTCTTTGTGCGCCCAGCATGGGCGCACTCCTGCGGGTGAAAGTCCCGTCGTAAGTTGACCAAAGCGAACGAAGCGAAGCGCAACTGCACGAGGGCGACCGAGTGTGGGAAGGAAGCGTGAAGCGTAAGTCACGAGCCGATGGACAAGAACCGCGTACAAGGCGCTGCCGAGCACGGCGAGCGGGCAAAAGACCGCGAAGCTGTTTTGGTCAAGGCTCAGGTGGCATAAACGCGGCGGTTGTGTGACGAAGGAGTGCGACCCTTACCTGGGGAGATCTCGCCTTGTGCCTGAAAGGGCGACGGTGTCAAACCGGCGCGAGAAGTCAGCAAAGGCCGTAGTAGCCCAGGCAAAACCTGCTCAGCCAGGTCGAGGCCAAAGCCAAGGGCCGAACGAGTGGAAGTGTTCAATGACCATGCCGATGCAGCGAGCCAGGCGTCAGATGCCCGCACCAGCGGGGCGGGTCGGTCAAGCGTGGGGTGAAGCCCCATGTGCGCCGACCAGCGACGAAGCAAACTGCCCGCGGCCAGGCACCAAGGACACAGGGTCAACGCTGCTGCAAGCGGCGTTGACAAGGCAGAACCTGCAACTTGCGTTCAAACGAGTGCGGGCCAACAAAGGCGCGGCCGGGGTGGACGGACTGGACATCGACCAGACCCGAGAACACCTGGTGGTGGCCTGGCCCGACATTCGTTCCCGCCTGTTGGCGGGGACGTACCGGCCCAGCCCGGTGCGACGGGTGATGATTCCCAAGCCGGACGGTAGCCAGCGTGAGCTGGGCATACCCACCGTCACGGACAGGCTGATCCAGCAAGCCCTGCTGCAAGTGTTGCAGCCCTTGCTGGACCCCCAATTCAGCCAGCACAGCCACGGCTTTCGGCCTGGACGAAGCGCAAAGGACGCGGTTTTGGCCGCACAAGCCTACGTGCAATCCGGGCGGCGTGTGGTGGTGGACGTGGACTTAGAGAAATTCTTCGACCGCGTGAACCACGACATCCTCATCAGCCGCTTGAAGAAAAGCATTCCTGAGGCTGGAGTGATCCGGCTGATACGGGCCTATCTGAACAGCGGCATCATGAACGAAGGCGTGGTGCAGCAACGAGGGCAAGGCACACCGCAAGGCGGGCCGCTGTCACCACTGCTGGCCAACGTGCTGCTGGATGAAGTGGACAAAGAGCTGGAGCGGCGAGGTCACTGCTTCGCAAGGTACGCCGACGACTGCAACGTCTACGTTCGCAGTCTAGCGGCGGGCCAGCGGGTGATGGCGCTGCTCAAGAGCCTGTACGGCAAACTGCACTTGAGCATCAACGAGAGCAAAAGTGCGGTGCAAAGCGCGTTCGGGCGCAAGTTTCTGGGCTTCAGTTTGTGGGTGGCACGAGGCGGCGAAATCAAGCGCCGAGTGGCCGACAAACCCATGGAGAAGTTCAAACAGCGGATCAGGCAACTGACCCGGCGCTCGGGCGGGCGCAGCATGGTGCAAGTGATCGACGGGTTGCGAGGCTACATGCTGGGATGGAAAGCCTACTTTGGGCTGTCGCAAGCCAAGACGATCTGGCGCGAGCTGGACGAGTGGCTTAGGCGGCGACTGCGGGCGATGCATCTCAAGCAGTGGCGACGCGGTACGACGGCATTTGCGCAGTTGCGGCGTCTGGGAGCGAGCAGGGACGTCGCCGCGCAGGTGGCTGCCAACTGCGGACACTGGTGGCGCGGGAGCACTGGGATGTTGAACAAAGTGCTCACGGTGGCGTACTTTGACCGACTGGGCTTACCCCGACTGTCATGACCTCAACCACTCGAACCGCCCGGTGCGGACCCGCACGCCGGGTGGTGTGGCAGGGGTGCAGCCTATGATGGCTGCCCCCTATGCCGATTGCGATGTTTGATGGGGTCTTGTTGCGTTGCACCGCGTCGGGATATGCGCCCGACAGCGCACTCACTTTCTTTTGCTTCGCCAAAAGAAAGTAAGCAAAGAAAAGGTGACCCCGATTCCGGCGGCCCCTTCGGGGCTGCTCTGCGCTGCTCGTGCAAGACGGGAAGTTCAGAAACTCGCCCTGCGGGCTCAGACATCTGAACTTCTTGATCCGTCTTGCCCTGCGCTGCTCGACGCCTCCAACGGGGACCCCAAGAGCAAACGCCAGCGAACGGCTCGTTTGGCTTCGCCAAACCTCGCTCCTCAGCACACCACCGCTGCGATGCGCAGCGAGCCGTGGTGTATTGGCTTTTCGGGGCCCTTGAGACGAGCTGAGCAGCGCAGCGGGAGGCGGGAAAAGAAGCGCAGTTGTTTGAGCCCGAAGGGCGAGTTCTGCGCTTCCCGCCTCCCGCGAGCAGCGCAAGGCAGCCCCGGTACCCCGGGGCCGAGGAACCGGGGTCGCCTTTTCTTTGCTTACTTTCTTTTGGCG
The DNA here is from genome assembly GCA_031431125.1 of Burkholderiales bacterium. Taxonomy (GTDB): domain Bacteria; phylum Pseudomonadota; class Gammaproteobacteria; order Burkholderiales; family Burkholderiaceae_C; genus JANPCX01. The sequence continues at coordinate 27,338 of JANPCX010000019.1, read as the reverse complement.
AAGCAAAAGAAAGTGAGTGCGCTGTCGGGCGCATATCCCGACGCAGTGCAACGAAAAACGGAACTCAACCCCACGGCAACAATGGCCCCCATGGCAGTCGGGCCAAAACCCGACCCCACCGGGAGGTCACGCTCCGCGTCTCTAAAATGTCCCGCTCTCCTCAAGGACACCCCTTCCCATGACCTCCGGCCTGATCCGCATCCGTGGTGCCCGTCAACACAACTTGAAGAACATCGACCTGGACATCCGCACCGGGGAGATGACGGTGGTGACGGGGCCCAGCGGGTCGGGCAAGTCGAGTTTGGTGTTTGACACGCTCTACGCCGAAGGGCAGCGGCGTTATGTGGAAACCTTCAGCGCCTACGCCCGGCAGTTTCTGGACCGCATGGACAAACCTGCGGTCGACAGGGTGGATGGTGTGCCACCGGCGATTGCGATAGACCAAACCAACCCGGTGCGCACCTCGCGCTCCACCGTGGGCACGATGACGGAGCTGAACGACCACTTGAAGTTGTTGTTCGCCCGCGCGGCCGATTTGTTTGACAGCCAGACTGCTCAGCGCGTGCGCCACGACACGCCAGAGACGATTTATGCCGACTTGCTGGAGCGCACGAAGGCCCACGACCCGCGTGTGGTCATCACCTTCCCTGTGGAGTTGCCCGGGGCCACCTCGCCCGAAGAAATTGCGCAGTGGCTTTCGGCCAGCGGTTACACCAAAGTGCATGCACAACGTGAGGTCACCTCGCCCACCGGGCCGCGCCAGGTGCTGGACGTGGTGGCCGATCGTTTTCGGGTGCAGGGCGCAGAAAAAGTGCGGGTGATGGAAGCCATCGAGGCGGCGCTCAAGCGTGGTGGTGGTCGTGTCAGCGTCAATGTCCTGGCGCCTGAAGGCGAGGGCAGTGCAGACGCCTTGTGGAAATACTCCACCGGCCTGCATTGCCCCGTCAGCGACCAACGTTACAGCGACCCGCAGCCTGCGCTGTTCTCTTTCAACTCGCCCATGGGTGCTTGTGCAACCTGCCGTGGTTTTGGCCGCGTGATCGGCGTCGACTACGGACTCGTCATTCCCGACCCCAAAAAAACCCTGCGCTCCGGTGCCATCAAAACCCTGCAAACCCCGGCCTGGGCCGAGAACCAAGATGACTTGATGCGCCATGCCGGTGATGCGGGCATTCCCCGCGACACCCCGTGGTCGCACCTGACCGAAGCGCAGCGCCACTGGGTGATTGATGGCGACCCCAACTGGACCGGAAAAGCCAACGCCTGGAATAAACAGTGGTACGGCGTGAAGCGCTTTTTTGAGTACCTGGAAAGCAAGGCCTACAAGATGCACATCCGCGTGCTCTTGTCCAAGTACCGCAGCTACAACCCTTGTGGTGTGTGCGGTGGGGCGCGGCTCAAGACCGAGGCGCTGCTGTGGCGTTTGGGTACCAAGGTGGACGCCGACAAGGCCTTGCCACCTGAGAAACGTTTCATGCCCAAAGGCGTGCAATGGTCACGTGGCCAACTGGAGGCCTTGCCCGGCCTCACCGTGCACGACTTGATGTTGATCCCCATCGACCGCATGCGTTTGTTTTTTGAAACGCTGCAACTTCCCAGCACCTTGCTGGATGACGCCCTCAAGCTGCTGCTCGATGAAATCCGCACCCGGCTGCGTTACCTCTGCGAAGTGGGCCTGGGTTACCTCACGCTGGACCGCCAAAGCCGCACCTTGAGTGGCGGCGAGGTGCAGCGCATCAACCTGACCACGGCATTGGGCACCTCGCTGGTGAACACGCTCTTTGTTCTGGACGAGCCCAGCATTGGCCTGCACCCCCGCGACATGAACCGCATCGTCGAGGCCATGCACCGCCTGCGTGATGCCGGCAACACCTTGGTGGTGGTGGAGCACGACCCGGCGGTGATGCTGGCGGCCGACAGACTGATCGACATGGGCCCCGGGCCCGGTGAACGCGGTGGGCAAATTGTCTTCGACGGCACGCCCGAAGCCATCCGCCAAGCGGACACGCTGACTGGCGCCTACCTCGGCGCGCGCAAACAGGTGGGCATGGGCATCAAACGGCTGGTCACGCCTGCCACACCGAAGTTGATTCTTCAAGGCGCGACCGAGCACAACCTGAAAAACATCACTGTCGAATTTCCACTGCAACACCTGGTCTGTGTCACCGGCGTGAGCGGCTCAGGCAAAAGCACCTTGATGCAAGACGTGCTGCATCCGGCCTTGCTTCGCCACTTCGGCAAAGCCACCGAGTCGCCCGGCGCGCACGAGGCTTTGCTCGGCGCCGATTGGCTGTCGGATGCGGTCTTTGTCGACCAATCGCCCATAGGCAAAACCGCCCGCTCCAACCCCGCCAGTTATGTCGGCGCGTTTGATGAAATTCGCAAGCTTTTTGCGCAAGCCCCACTGGCGATTGAACGTGGTTATGGCGCTGGCATGTTCAGCTTCAACGCCGGCAATGGCCGCTGCCCCACTTGCGGGGGCTCTGGCTTCGAGCACGTCGAAATGCAGTTTTTGTCCGACGTGTATTTGCGTTGCCCTGACTGCGACGGCAAACGGTTTCGGCCTGAGTTGCTGGAGGTCAAGATTGATCGGCGGCTGCCAGGAGACATCCTGCGTGACCTGTCGGTGGCCGATGTGCTGGAGCTCACCGTCAGCGAAGCGGTGCAGCTTTTCGCCCAAGACCGCGAGGTCTTGCGCGTGCTGCAGCCCATCGTCGATGTGGGGCTCGACTATGTGAAACTCGGCCAACCCGTGCCCACCTTGAGCGGTGGTGAAGCGCAGCGCTTGAAGCTGGCGGGGTTTCTGGCTGAAACCGCGCAAGCGTCGACTGCCAGCAAACAGCAGCTCGCCAAACGCGGCACGCTCTTCATGTTTGACGAGCCCACCACTGGCCTGCACTTTGACGACATCGCCAAACTGATGCGCGCATTTCGCAAGCTGCTGGATGCGGGTCACTCCATCATCGTCATCGAACACAACCTTGACGTGGTGCGCGCCGCCGACTGGTTGATCGACCTCGGCCCCGAGGGCGGAGATGCTGGCGGCCAGGTGATGTGCGTGGGCACGCCCGAGGCTGTCAAACGGGATCCTTTGTCGCACACCGGCCGGGCGCTGGCGGACTACGACGTCGCCATGGGCTTGGGCGTGGCGGGTGCGGAAGAGGGCGTGCCGCTGCAACACTTGATTCGCCAAGCCCGTGTGCAGCGCGAGGAAGACTTGTCGATACGCATCGTCAACGCGAGAGAACACAACCTCAAAAGCCTGAACGTCAGCATTCCCCGCGACAAATTCACCGTGATCACGGGCGTGTCAGGCTCAGGCAAAAGCACGCTGGCCTTTGACATTTTGTTCAACGAAGGCCAGCGGCGGTATTTGGAATCGCTCAACGCCTATGCGCGCAGCCTGGTGCAACCGGCGGGCCGCCCCGAGGTAGATGCGGTTTATGGTATACCGCCCACCGTCGCCATCGAGCAGCGCCTCTCGCGCGGTGGCCGCAAGAGCACGGTGGCCACCACCACCGAGGTTTGGCATTTCTTGCGTTTGCTTTATGTGAAGCTCGGTTTGCAGCACTGCGTGCACGACGGTGCTGAAGTGCGGCCACAGTCGGCTGAGAGCATCGCCGCACAAATTCTGCGGGACTTCAAAGGCCAGCACATTGGTTTACTCGCGCCCTTGGTCGTCAACCGCAAAGGGCTGTACACCGACCTGGCACGCTGGGCCAAAGGCCGCGGCCACAGCCATTTGCGTGTCGATGGTGAGTTCATCAAAACCTCGCCCTGGCCCCGCCTGGATCGTTTCAAGGAACACACCTTGGAGTTGCCGGTGGGCGACCTGGTCGTCAGCGCCAGCAACGAAGCCGAACTGCGCGCCCTGTTGGCCCACGCACTCGATGCTGGCAAGGGCGTGATGCATTTGCTCGCGCCGCTGGATGGATTGAAAGGCGCGATGTTGACGGACGCGCCGACAGGCCAGATCGGCCAAGTGAAGGTGTTCTCGACCAAACGCGCCTGCCCGGTGTGTGGCACGAGTTACCCCGAGCTCGACCCTCGACTCTTCAGCTACAACAGCAAACACGGCTGGTGCACCACCTGTGTGGGCACGGGTTTGGCGTTGACCCGCGAGCAGCGCAAGGTTTTTGATGACTCGGTGCGTGACGATGAACAAAAAGGCCGCGAGCAAAGTTTCCCATCGGAAGAAGCCGATGCGGAAGGCGTGCTGGATGCCCCATGCCCCGACTGCCACGGCACACGCCTCAACCCCATTTCACGCGGCGTGACCTTTGACGGCCACTCCATCGCGGGAGTTGCGCAGTGGCCTGTGGGTGAGGCCAAGAAGTGGGTGGACAGCTTGCGCCTCACGGGGCGTGACCTGGAAATTTCCCGCGACGTGGTGACTGAAATTCAAAGCCGCTTGGCCTTCTTGGAAGAAGTCGGTTTGGGTTACCTCACCCTGGACCGTGCCGCACCCACCTTGAGCGGCGGCGAAGCCCAGCGCATTCGCCTGGCGGCGCAACTCGGCAGCAACCTGCAAGGTGTTTGTTATGTGCTGGACGAACCCACCATTGGCCTGCACCCGCGCGACAACCAAATTTTGCTGAACGCCCTGCAAAACCTGAGCGACAAAGGCAACACCTTGGTGGTGGTGGAACACGACGAAGACACCATACGCCGCGCCGAACATTTGATCGACATCGGCCCAGGGGCCGGCGTGCGCGGTGGGCGGCTGGTGGCGCAGGGCAGCGCGGCAGATTTGTCGGCCAACGCCGAGTCGGTGACGGGCCGGGTGTTGGCGCATCCGCTCAAGCACCCGCTGTTTCCACGCCGGGAAGTCAGTGCAGACATGCCCGCCTTGCACATCGTTCAGGCCTCGCTGCACAACTTGAAGCAACTGAACGTGCGCGTGCCCCTTAAGCGCCTCGTGGCCGTGACCGGTGTCAGCGGCTCCGGCAAGTCCACCCTGGCGCGTGACGTGCTGCTGGCCAATTTGCTCTTCATCAACACCACCGGTGCGAAACGCGCCCGTGAGACCGGCGCCGCACCAGCCACCTGGGGCGGTTGCCAAGAAGTGCAAGGCTGGCAGCAGATCGACCGTGTGCTCGAAGTCGACCAAACGCCCATTGGCAAAACACCGCGCTCCTGCCCCGCCACCTACATTGGTTTTTGGGACACCATCCGCAAACTGTTTGCCGACACCTTGGAGTCGCGCGCCCGAGGTTACGCCCCCAACCGCTTTAGCTTCAACACCGGCGAAGGCCGTTGCCCCGATTGCGAAGGGCAGGGCATGCGCACCATCGAGATGAGTTTCTTGCCCGATGTGAAAGTGCCCTGCGGCACTTGCCACGGTCAGCGATTCAATCCAGAGACCCTGGCAGTGACTTGGCGCGGCAAAACCATCGGTGATGTGCTGCGCATGGAGATCGACGAAGCGGTCGAGTTCTTCGGCAGCATGCCCGCGATTTCTTATCCGCTGCAATTGCTCAAAGACGTGGGCCTGGGTTACCTCACCTTGGGCCAGCCTTCACCCACCCTGAGCGGCGGCGAGGCCCAGCGCATCAAGCTGGTGACCGAACTCACCAAGGTGCGCGACGACGTGACCCGACGCGGCAACAAATCGCCGCACACGCTTTATGTGCTGGACGAGCCCACGGTGGGCCTGCACATGGCCGATGTTGACAGGCTCATCCAAGTGCTGCACCGCCTGGTTTCAGGCGGGCACAGCGTGGTGGTCATTGAACACGACCTCGATGTCATCGCCGAAGCCGACTGGGTCATCGACCTCGGCCCCGAAGGTGGCGTGCACGGCGGCCATGTGGTGGCCGAGTGCCCGCCGGAGGCTTTGGTGAAGAATGCCAAGAGCCATACAGGCGCGGCGCTGAGGAAGGTATTGGAACGATGAGCCGCACCAAGCCCGAACCGCAAGCCGCTGCAACCGACGACGATTTGCGTGGTTTGGGACCGGTATCGAGGCGCTGGCTCAAGGATTTGGGCATACAAACGGCCAACGATCTGCAATCGGTCGATGTTTTTGACGTTTACAGCCAACTCAAAAAAAACCACAGCAGCGTCAGCCGCAACCTGCTCTACGCCTTGATCGGTGCCCAAGAGAGGCGCGACTGGCGCGAGGTGGCGCGGACAGACAGGACATCGGTTTTGTTGCGTTTGGAGCAGATGGGCCTGCTGTGATGCCGAGTTTCGTTTTGTGCTGACGATGTCTGCATCCTCCTAATTTGAAGTGAACCCAGTGCCTGAACACGACATGCCGAATAAGCCTATCTCAGTGGTCATGTTGGGCGCCTCCGGTGCGGTGGGCAGCATCGTCGCCCATCACCTCATGCAAATGCCGCAGGTGGTCCAACTGACGCTGCTCAACCGTCGCACGTTGGATGGGTTCAATCAGACAAAGGTGCAACAGCACACGGTGGATGTGTTGGAAGCCAGCAGTTACACATCCTTGTTGCCAGGGCATGACGTGGCGATTTGCTGCCTCGGGGTGGGGCAGCCGTCCAAGGTGAGCAAGGAAGAGTTTGTGCGCGTGGATCAAACCGCGGCGCTGGCTTTCGCTACTGCCTGCAAAGTCGCCGGCGTGCGTCATTTCGAATTGTTGACTTCCGTGGGTGCCGACGCCAACTCGGCGTCGTTCTATCTCAGAACCAAAGGCGTGTTGCAAAACGGCGTCGCCGCCTTGGGTTTCGAGCGGTTGAGTTTTTTCCAGCCTTCGATGATCTTGACGCCGCGCAACCGCTACGGCTGGTCGCAAGCGGTGTTGTTGGCGTTGTGGCCTATCGTGTCCAAGGTTTTGCTGGGTGGGCTGCGCAAGTACCGAGGTGTTCCGATTGAACTCCTAGGTTGGGCGATTGCGGACAACGTTGTTCAACCACGCAATGGCATGGAGACATTGCGATGGGACGAAATGATGAATCGCGTGGAACTGCAGTCTCGATAGCGATTGAAAGGCCGTTGCTCGTGCGGTGAGCCTTGCTATGCTCCACGGAGAGCTCAGTTCGGAGTCACAAGCCTTGATTGGGGATCGGATGCAAGGCCTTCACGACGAAAGGCGCTACGGCCATAACCAGGATTTTCAACGGCGAGTGGCGAACAGAGTCACGAGTGACGACTCCAAGCGAGGCCTTGCGATCCGCGAGGGACTTGTTCAGCGCTGCCCCTGTCTTGCTGTGCCAGTGAATTGCCCCTGCGTGAGCCCCGCCCACGGTTGCAATCTAGGCGCAAAGCGCAGGGGCCATTTACTGACACAGTAAGACTAGTGCAGTGTTTCACGCTGATCGGCACTTATCAAACCGCGCCTTTGACCCTATGGCGTCGTTGCCCATCCGCGCGATACCTCGGTATCGCTGTGGTGGGCGCCTAGCCATAGGGCCAAAGGCATCGGTTTTATAAGTGCCGCCATCAGTGAGACACTGCACTAGCGGTGTTTGTGAATCGAAAGGAGATGGATTGTTGCTGACATCGAAAAACAAAGATTGGTTCAGCGACATGGTCTTGGCAGTTCGTCATTCATGGGCGCATCTTTTGTCCCCATGGCGGCGTTTGCCGGACCTGTTCCTGGCGCTTGACCAGCCCGCACTGTCCCAGCGAATTGCGAAGCAGCAGTTTCGTGATTTGATGGAGCAGAGCATGCAAAACGTTGTTGCAACCTTGTTGGCTGTTGGGTTGTGGCTGTTGGCTTTGTGGCATGTCAATCCAAGCATCGAAGTGGTTCTTTGGTGCGTATTCAGCTTTTTGTCTGTTTGCGCGATGGGGCTCCTATTGGTGCGTTACATGAACGCGAATGCACCTGACCACGATTTGAGGCGCTGGGAAGTCGGTATGGGGGTGGCGCAAACCGTCGCAGGTCTTCAGTTCGGCATGGTCGGGTTTTTGATTCCCAAGGACATGACGTTTTATGCGCCGTACATCACCATAGGGTTGCTGTTGATTGTTGTGGGTTCACTGAGTTTGCAGGTGACTTACCGCCCAAGCATTGTTTGGGTGGCCGTGCCCATGATGGTGCTACACAGCGCGGCCATGCTGCGGGTGGGTGAGTTGTTGCCGAGCTTGCTGGGGCTGGGATTTGTCGTTGGGGTGATGTTGCTGATTCGCCTGGCCTATCTTCAAAACACCTTGATATCGCGTTCGCTGCACGACGCAGAAGAGCGGTTGGTTTTGTTGAGTGAATTGGAGTTGCGCCAGACGGAAGCACAGCAAGCCAATCAAGCAAAAACACGGTTCTTGGCCGCCGTCAGCCACGACCTGCGGCAGCCCATCCATTCCATTTCTTTGTTGACCAGTGCCTTGGCACGGCGTGCCGATTCGGACCTGGCCCTGCACCGACAAATCACTGCCTCGGTGCAAACCATGGATGACATGCTGGACGGCTTGCTCGAGGTCTCCAAACTGGACATGGGCCACTTACCGTTGCATTTGGCGCCGGTGTACCTGCCAGCGTTGTTGGAACGATTGCAGCTTCAGTTCCAGGCCCAGGCACAAGAGAAAGCTCTCTCACTGACTGTCAGCACCACAGCGCTTTGGATGCAAAGTGATGCAGACGAACTCCATCGTCTGTTGTTCAATTTGGTTTCGAATGCGGTGCGGTATACCGCAAAAGGGCAGGTGCTGATCCGTGGGCGTCCGCGTGGCGCCTGGGTGTGGCTGCAGGTTTGGGACAGTGGCTCAGGGATCGCTCGCCAAGACCGCTTGCGCATTTTTGAAGAGTTCGTCCAGGTTTCCTCCGAAAAACAGGGGCCAGCGCAAACCAAAGGCATTGGTTTGGGTTTGTCCATTGTTCAGCGCGTGGCCCAGCGTTTGGACCATCGTTTTGTCGTTCGTTCCCGTTCGGGCCGTGGTTCTTTGTTTGCCGTGCGGGTTCCCAGGGTCAGTGAGCCTCCTGCCATCGCCGATGCCGAGGCGTCTGAACGTTGGTTGGAACACCACCTTGCGGGACAGTTGATCCTGCTGATCGAAGACGATGCCATGGCACGACAAAGCATGCTGGTGCTGTTGCAATCCTTCGATTGCCATGTATTGGAAGCCCATTCGTCGCAAACGGCCTTGGCTGTGGTGGACGGCACTTTGCGTACTCCCGATCTCATCCTCACCGACTACCGACTGAGTGAGCACGACACCGGGCTGGACGCGATTGCCAAGGTGCGTGAGGCTGTTGGCGAACCCATTCCCGCGTTGTTGATCACGGCTGAACGTCAGCCTCCATACGCCGCTGCAGCCCAGATGGGCGTTCCGGTGCTGTCCAAACCACTAAAGCCCCGTGGGCTGAGCTTTGCTTTGTCTGATTTGTTGCGAAAACCATTGGGTGCATCGTCTGACATTGATGCCGGCGCTTGATGGCAAGCTACCATTTGAACTGAGTCGTCACCGATTGAATGAAAGAGACAGCATGAAAGTTTTACTCGTCGACGACCATGTTTTGTTCCGACAGGGAATGCAGCTGTTGTTACAACGACTGGCACCCTCGGTTCAGACGTTCGAAGCGGGCGACTTGCCCTCTGCGATCGCGCTGGCCCAATCGTTGCCGAGTTTGGACATGGTTTTTTTTGATCTGGGACTGCCTGGGGTGTCCGGTTTGGACGCACTGATTGCTTTCAAACAAGCACACGACAGCTTGCCCGTGGTGGTGGTGTCTGGCCTTTCCGACAAACAAACAGTGCTGGACGCGCTTTACCACGGGGCCATGGGTTTCATACCCAAGACAGCCTCCATGTCTGCCCTGGAGGAGGCTTTAACGGCTGTGGTTTCCAACCGCATTTATTTGCCTGCCACCGCACTTGATCCCTCTGACGCACCGGCGTCCAATCGCAGTTCAACCCATCAAAAATTGACCGAGCTGCCACTGACGGACAGGCAAAAGCAAGTGTTCAAGCTGATCTTGTTGGGCAAACCGAACAAGGTGATCGCCCGTGACCTGGGCGTGGCCGAATCCACCATCAAGTCCCATGTCAAACCCATCCTGCAGGCGCTGAATGTCACCTCGCGTGTTCAGGCCATTGTGGAAATGGGGCGTTTGGGTTTGCAGTTCGATTGAACTCTGAACCGGGCGGCTCACTGCACCCGGAACTCCACCCGTTCATAACGTCCCTGCGCATCCAAGGCCGTCAATGCCTGCGGTCCGGTGGCGGTCAGCTTGAGTTTCAAACTTGGTTGGCCAGCGTCACTGCTTCCGACGGTGTGGCCGTTGAGCAACCAGGTGACGGCCTCTTTGCTTCCAATCGCTCGCACTTGCACGGTCACATCGCCTCGACCTGGGCTGGCTTGCAAAACACTGCCGGGCTCGATGCCGGTGATGCGCAGGCTGCGCTGGGCGCTCAGTGGCTGGCTGCGGGGCTTGCAGGTGCTGGCCAGTGGCAGGCGTTCCGCCTCGCTGCGCCAATCGCCCTCCACCCAAGGCTCCAGCAAGGCGGGCCAGCGTGCATAGGTGAGGGCCTGCAGCGGCGTGTCGCTGATGCAACCGGCCCGCACCTGCTTCGGGGTTTTGTCGGCCGTGATCCAAGCGGTTTCTACCAAACTGCCGGGTCGCACGCGGTCGGGCAAGGTGGGCGGAGCAGTGTGGTTGAGCAGCCAGGCGCTGCGACGCTCGCGGCAGTGCGCCGCTGCTGTTTGTGAAGCCGCCAAGCCCAAGGGCCAGCAAATCTCTTGTGCCGTGACCTCGGGCGGTTGGTGGCGCGGCTTGGTGGTGGTGGCTTGTGTGGCAGCCAATGCAGCGAGCACGTCTTTCACCAGGGGGGCCGCAGTGTTGGCGCCAAAGTAACCGGGGTTGGGTGTGCCGTCAGGGCGGCCCACCCACACACCGACCGTGTAGCGGTCGGTCACACCGATGGCCCAGGCATCACGAAAACCAAAGCTGGTGCCGGTTTTCCAGGCGACGCGGGTATTGGTTTCGCGAAAAGGGGCATCAGGCCGACCACCGTTCTCCAAAACTTCTCGTACGATGAAGGCCGCGCCTTCGCTCATCAACCGGGTTTCAATCAACGGTGCATCCGGTGTGAGGCGTGGTTTGCCCGCCACCCCGTTACGGGCCAAGGCAGTGTAGGCACCCACCAGTTCTTCCAGCGTGGTGCCACCACCACCAAGGATCAAACTCAAATTCGGGCCGGCGCCTTGTGGCAAACGAAGCTTGAGACCGGCATTGCGCAGGTGGGCGCTGAAGCGGGCAGGGCCCAGTCGCTCCAACAAATCCACAGCGGGCACATTGAGAGAGCGTTGCAACGCCTCGCTCACACTCACAGGCCCAGTGAAGGCTGCTTGAAAGTTGCCGGGGGCGTAACCACCAAAGTTCTGCGGCGCGTCGATGAGCAAGCTCTCGGAGTGAATCAAACCGTCGTCAAGCGCCATCGCGTACAAAAACGGCTTGAGCGTCGAACCCGGCGAGCGCACGGCCTGCACCATGTCCACATGGGCTGCTCGGGCGGTGTCGGAAAAATCAGCCGATCCGGCGTAGCCGCGCACAGCGAGGGTCTCGTTGTCCACCACGAGGGCGGCGATGGAGACTGCATCGGGCAGGCGCGGCAGGCGGTCGAGCAGAATTTGCTCTAAGCGGGTTTGCACGGCGGGGTCGAGGGTGGAGCGCAGTACGGTTGCGGTGCTGCCTCGTGCACCGTCATTCCCTCGTGGGTGTGAATCCAAGCGGGAATGACGGCGTTGTTGGTTGAACCGTTCGCTCTTGAGCCGCTGCGCTGCCAGTGGCGCCAGCCAGCGGGCCTTTAACGGCGGCGCGAAAACGCGCTCCAATTTGGCGTCCGTGACCAAGGTTTCATCCCAGACGCCAAGCGTCTGCATGCGTGTCAGCACTTTGTCACGGGCGATTTGTGCGGCACCGGGTGCGCGATCGGGGCGCAGGCGCGAGGGGGTTTGCGGCAAGGCCACCAGGAGGGCGGCTTCGGCTGGGCTCAAATCACGCGCCGACTTGCCCAGGTAAGCACGGCTGGCCATCTCCACACCCTCGACTTGGCCACCCATCGGGGCGTGGTTGAGGTAGAGGGTCAGGATTTCGTCTTTGCTCAAGTGCATTTCGAGTTGAACGGCACGAGCCATTTGTTTGGCCTTGGTGAACACGCTGCGCGACGGCGCAGGCGGATCCAGCACGCGCGCGACCTGCATCGTCAGCGTCGAGCCACCCGACACCACACGGCCTTCGCTGGCCCACTGCCAAGCGGCACGCGCCAAGGCCAAGGGATTCACGCCGGGGTGCCAACGAAACCAACGGTCTTCGTAGGTGAGCAGGGCTTGCAGGTAGTGGGGCGATACCTCCGCCAAGGTGATGGGCTGGCGCAGTGCGCCGTCTGCGCCGGGCCAGGTGCGCAGGGGGGTGCCGTCTTGGGCCAAGACCACCAAGGCGGCGGGGGTGGTGGCCTGCGGCCGGGCTTCGGGGGGAAGGGGGTAGGCCCAGTCGAGGGCGACGGCAATGGCGAGCACGCCTGTGATGGCCAGTGCGATGTGTTTGAGTCTTGAGGTCATGGTTTGACCTCGTTGTTTGTCACGGGCTGCTGTTGATAGACCGCGTCGGGACGTCGGCCCGACAGCCGAGTAACTTTTCTTTGCTTCGCCAAAGAAAAGTCACCAAAAGAAAGGCGACCCCGGTTCCTCGGCCCCGGGGTACCGGGGCTGCCTTGCGCTGCTCGCGGGAGGCGGGAAGCGCAGAACTCGCCCTGCGGGCTCAAACAACTGCGCTTCTTTATCCGCCTCCCGCTGCGCTGCTCAGCTCGTCTCAAGGGCCCCGAAAACCCAATACCACTTGGCTCGCTGCGCATCGCCCAGATTGGCAGGGGCGAGAACACCGCGATGTTTGGCGCAGCCAAACGAGCCGTTCGCTGGTGTTCGCTCGTGGGGTCCCCGTGGGAGGCGTCGAGCAGCGCAGGGCAAGACGGATCAAGAAGTTCAGATGTCTGAGCCCGCAGGGCGAGTTTCTGAACTTCCCGTCTTGACCGAGCAGCGCAGAGCAGTCCCGGTACTCCGGGACCGCCGGAATCGGGGTGCCCTTCTCTTTGGTTACTTTCTCTTGGGCAAGCAAGAGAAAGTGACTCGGCTGTCGGGCCGACGTCCCGACGCGGTCTACCGAATGACGGTGAAGCCAGGCTCATGAAAGACCCCTAGCGCGGACTCACCACCGTGACGTCCGCCTCCCCCTTGCCCACACCGCGCAGCTCCGGTCTGTACATGTCCTCCGCAAACGGTGCCGGCACCACGAACTTGCCGGGTGTGACGACGCGCAGCACGTAGAAAACGTCGAGTTTGTTGCCATCGAAGTCGGCGGCGACCACGAAGCGGTCGTCGCGGAACTCGCGGTGGTGGATGCGTTTGTCTTCCATTGCTTGCGCGACATTGGCCTTTTCCACGGTGAACTCGCTGGCTTGCACACCTTGGCTCAGGTTGAGGTTTTCTATCTCCATGCCGGCGGGAATGCGGTCCACGATGAGGCCGTCTTTGATGCGCTGTTTGCTGTTGACACGCAGACGCACGATGAGCATTTCGCCGGTTTCAAACTGGCGTTTGGAAACGGAGTCGCCGTTCACCGTCCACCAAGTGCGTTCGATGTTGATGCGATCGTCTTTGGCGGCCAGAGGTTTCACGGGGTAACCTTGAACCGCCACTTCCACAAACAAGGCGTTCTCGCTTTGGTTGCTGAGGCTGACGCCCCGTTTGAGCGCGGCCACAGACACAGAACGTTGTTCGGTCTCTTTGCTACTCAGAGGTTCGGCTTTGTCCGCGGTGGTCAACATGGCACGCCAAGCTTGTTCATTGCCGCCTCCGGCATTTCCACCCGCGGCGCGCGCTGCCAGGAAAAGCGCCAACCGCTCTTGAGTCGAGAAGTATTGGCGGTTGTTGAAGTCATTCGCCAAGTCGATCATCAAGTTCTCGCGCCTGGTGTGGCTGACTTGGTGGCGGTGCATCAGCGCATAAGCCAAGGCTTGATCGCGGATGCGCGAGCCGTAGTCCCCAAGCCACTCGCCCCAGTAACTGTTGTCGACAACGGCGGGCTGTATGCCCCAGGGCAGTTTCATCGCGTCGTCCAAAGCGACTTGGCTTCGCGCTTCGTCCCCCATCAATTTGAGGGCGAGGCTGAGGTGGATCAAAGCCAGCGGCGAGCGTGCGTTTTGGCGGTAGGTGTCGTGCAATACCCGCAGCGTGGCCAAAGGTGCTTTCTGTTCGCGGGCCAGGATGTAACCCGCATGCGCGCCTTCGGCAAAACGCTGGTGGGCCATGCGGATGGACTCGATCTCACGGTAGTCGCTGAGTCGGCCGTTCGCATCGCGGCGCGGTTCTTTGGGTGGTTGGCTTTGGTAGCCCGGTGCTTTCTGGAACTGATCCAGCAGCGAAGCCATGGCGCGTTGGTGCAGCGTCTCGGGTACCGCAAAACCGGCGTCTTTGGCATCTTGCAAAAAGCCTGTGACATAGCTGCTCAGCCAGGCTTCGTAGGGGCTGTTGGCCGCCCACAAGCCGAAACCGCCGTTTTGCTGCTGCATGCCGGCCAAGCGGCCAAAGGCCACATCCAGCCGTTTCGCGCGTTCCTCGCGCGACAGCGGCGTCATTTTGTAGGCCTTGGCCCCGGCTTCATCAATGAAGACCAAGGGGTAGGCGCTGCTCGTGGTTTGCTCCAAGCAACCGTAGGGGTACATCAAGAGGCCTTGCACCACATTGCGCACGTCAATGGGTGGCTTGTTGGAAACACTCACCTCGACCGTGCTGGAGCCGGCCCACAGGCCGTCGGCCAAGAGGGGATCCAATTTGTAGCTGGCCCCTGGCTCTATGCGCACGCGGCGCACTTCGCGAACCTGGGGCGTGGCGGGCTGTACTTGCAAGGCGGCTGTGCGCACCACCTTCAACGCGCCAGCCGAGACGACGAGTTTGATGGGTGCCAAGCCCTCCGCATCCAAGGCCTGGGCTTGGAAACGCAGCACGGTACGTTCTTTGTCGGCGAGTTTCACGGGGGCTGGAGAACCTGTGATTTTCAGAGGTGACTCAGCCTCTATCTTCACGCTGACGGTTTGTGCACTGCCGGAGAGGTTGGTCACATCCAGGGCGATGGTGGCGCTGTCGCCTGGGGATATGAAACGCGGCATGGACAACTCGGCCACCAAGGGCGCAGCCACCTGCATCTCGGCTTGTGTGCTGGCGTAGCTGGTGTCGGTGCTGGCCACGGCCATCAAACGCAGGGTGCCATTGAAGTCGGGCAGCAGCAGCGGGATGGTGGCTTCGCCGTTGGCATCCAAGCTGACGGGGCCGCTGAACAAGTCGACCAAACGAACCTTACGCGGCAGGCTTTGTGTGTCGCGCATGCCGGCATCGCCGCCGAAACGTTGTTTCGCCATATTGCCTTCCATGGCTTCAATCAGCTTGCCGTAGTGGTCGAGCAAGTCGGCGCCGTAGCGGTGTTTGCCGAAGAAAAAGTCAGTGGGGCTGGGTGTCGGGTAGTTGGTGATGTTGAGGATGCCCACGTCCACCGCCGACACCGTGACGATTGCCTTGCTGCTGGCGGCCAGGGGTTTGCCTGCTGCATCCAACAGTTTGACTTTCACCGGCACGTTTTGTTCGGGCAGCGCTTTGGCGGGCGCGGTCAGGGCGAGTTTGAGTTTGCGGTCTTCACGTGCCAAGGGCAGGTGCACCAAACCCAAAGCACGGGCGGGGGTGACGCGGTCGCCCTGGCTGCCCGGGCGGAAGGCCACGACACTCACATACAGGTCGTGGCGTTGCCAGGCGGCGTCGACCGGCAACTCCACCACGGTGCCACCGGTGCGCACGTTCAAGCGTTTTTGATACAGCACACGGTCGCCTTCGACGGTCAGCAAGGCTTCGCCGTCATGCGGTGGGGTGATGGTGAGTTTGGCTTTGTCGCCGCCCTTGAACGGCGCCCCCTCCAATTTGAGTTGCACACGGTCGGGGCTGTTGCCCACGTCGTCGGCGTCTTGTGCACCCCAGCCGGCGTAAAAGCGGTAGCGGCTGGTGTGTTTGGTTTGTGGGTCCGTCAGTTCCAAGCGGTAGCGGCCCCACTTCACCGGCAGGCTGAGTTTGCTGCGTGCGGTGAGCGCCACGGTGCGTGCTTCGATCAACTCTTCTTGTTCGTTGTAGCCGCTGTTCCAGCCACGGCCATCGTCATAACGCCAGTACCACTGGCGTTCTTCGCGCAGCAAACGCACGCTGATGTCTTTGCCTGCACTGAACTGGCCCTGGGCATTGACGCGGGTCAGCTCAAACTCGGCGAGGCCACCTTCCTGCGCCACGTCGCGGTCGAAGAGGGGGCGCACGCCCACCATCTCGGGCACAGGCCACCAGGTGCGTTCGATGGAACGCACCACCGGGCGACCGCCGGTTTCCAGCAGGCTGAAACTGGCACGCACCGTCATGGGAGAGTTGCGTTCCGCCAAATCAACGGGAATGCTCACGGTGGCTTTGCCCGCGTCGTCCAAGGCCTCTTCGTTCAGGTCTTGGCGTTTGCGGCTGTTGTCGTCCGCCATGTCACCAAAAATAAAACCCGGCCAGTTTTTGGCGACAGGGAAACGTTGGCGCTCGGTGGTGAGGCTGCCCAGCAAACGGTTGCCGGAGGCGGGCGCACCGTAGAGGTAGTCGCCTTGCACATTCACCGCCAGGGGCGCTTTGCCTTGCAGCGCCACTTCGGGCGCGGTGAGCAACACCTTCATCCTCTCGGGCAAAAACTCCTCAACAGAAAACGCCCATTGCGCGTCGGCACGTTTGGCACCGGGGTCGGTTTTGGCTTCCAACAACCAGCGGCCCGTGGGTGCATTGGCGGGCAAGGTCAGGTTGGCTTGAAAGTAGCCATTGCTTTTTTCATGAGGACGCAGGAGTTGGGTGCTGGCCTGGCTGCCATCGGGTTTCTTCAGCACCAGGGTCAGTGGCGCAGCGGGACTGCTGCCTTGCAGGGGTTTGCCATCGGCATCACGTGCTAGGACAGACACGGTGAAGTTTTCACCGGGGCGGTACAGGTCGCGGCCCGCGTAGACGAAAAGTTTGAGGTTGCGTGAGGGGTGACCACCAAGATCAAACTCTGACAAATCCAGTGCCGGATCACGCAGTGCAATGACCGAGATTTCCTTGCCGCGCCGCGCGAGCAGCGCTCGGGCTTTGTCGGTGCTGCCCGCGAACACCGCATGACCGTTGTCATTGGTTTTTGCTTGGGCCAGTACTTTGCCAGCCTCGTCGATCAGGCTGACTTCAATGCTGCGCAGCGCTTCGCCTTTTTTTAACGAGGTGGTGAACACATCGGTCTGCGCCGCATGGCGGCGGACATGCAGTCCAATGTCGGTCACGTAAAAGTAGGTGACTTGGAAGTCCCAACCAAAACGCCCCGGCGGGTTCATCACCGCCACATAAACACCGGGCTCTTGCAGTTCTTTGATTTTTTCGACCGGCAAAAAGCTCACATTGCGGCGGTTCTTGCGCTCGTCGGTGGCAAAGCGGCCGAGGTAGACACTGGTGGCCATCTCACGCAAGGCATCCAACTGGTAGCCGGAGATGGTGCCTTTGAGTTTGCGCTGGTTGTCGTCGTAGTAGTCGCCCTCGTACTCGCCCTCTGTGTTGTCTGCGCGAGGTTCGCGCCGCCCACCCACCTGCTCTAAGAAACGCGGGAGTGCATCGGCGTTGATGCGCAAGAACTGCATGTCCACTTCGGGTGTGTTCACCGTGACCACCGGCAGGCCGCCGTTTTGTCCCGCGGGCAGCACCACGCCTTTGCTGGCGAAGTAGAAGGACTCGGGCATGGCCTCGGCTTTGACCACGCAGTTTTGCGCTGTGGCCAGTTTTTGACCACCGCTGCTGGCCACATCGGCCGAAAGTTGCACGTGGTACTCGCTGTCGGGGGTGGCATTGGCCAGCATCAGCACACGCGGGTTGTCTGAGAGCACCCAGCGGTTGCTCACCAGTTTGTCGCCTTCTTTGGCTTGCAGCAATTTGCCCCAGTCTTGCGAGCGCGCCAAGGGTTGCGTGAACATCAAGGCCACGGCGGGAGAGCCGTCCAGCAAGCGGGCTTTGCAGTCGGCGAGGGAGAAGGCCGTGGCACTTCCGACCTCGGCTCGGTTGCTGCCGGACGCTTCGCCGTCGGTCTTAGGGCCGCAGGCCGTCAGCAAGAACAGCGACGACAAGATGGCAACGGAGGCTTGGCTGAATATGGTGCGTGTGTTCATTGGCGACCTGGGCAAGAGGGAGTGGTTCGGCGTGAGTCTATCGGCCACGCCAGTGTGCATGGCCCGTGTGATGCAGCCATGCAGTGGATGAGAATACTTTGTGAAAGCCCCGCGAATGCGCTTATGCGGGGGTATTCAACCAGGCAATCACCAGCAGCTGAGCTCCGCCGGCCGACGACCAACAGGCTGCAGGCTCTTGTTTGGGTGCGGCCAAAAAATCCCCTGCGCGCAACACGGTGCCGCCCAAACGCAGTTCGCCGTGCAGCACCCAGCATTCATGCCGCGCCTCCTCGTCGGGCCGGATGAATTCGCTGCCAGCAGCCATGTCGATGCGCAGGGTGCGGTGGTCAGCCGTGGTTTTCAAGGACAGGACACTCAGGCCCGGCGACGAGGTGTCCCACACGCCACTGCCCTGTGTAACCACTTCGTGGTGTTGTGCAGCCTGCAGTTTGGCCAGCAGGCGTTCTCTCAAAAAGGCTTCACGCTGCGCGGGAGGTGCAGCAGCTGACGGCGCGGCCTTTTCAGGCGCGTGCGCGTCTTCGGCGGGGAAAAGGGGCTGTTGCAGCGACGACATCGCTGCAAAGCATAGCTTAGGGAAACGCTGAACAAGTCCCTCGCAGCGCGCACATCCTCGAACTCGGGCGGTCTGCGTCGTGGAAATTGCTTGCAATACCTTCGCCCCGGCTTCTTTTTGCGCCTTGCTCAAGGCCTTTTGAAGAACAACGCATCTGGCATCTTTAGTGTTAACAGGCCCTAACCGTTCTGAATCAAACGCAGATCGGGTTTTTCTTTCAGGGGACGAAAGAAGCTCCAGCGCTGTTCATTCTTTTGTTTGGCATGGTGCAAGGCTTGGTGTGCCTGTGACAGCAAAGCAGCGGCATTGTCCACACTGTCGCTGTAGGCTGCGATGCCCACCGACAAGCCCACGCCCACGGTGTCACCACTCATCAAGGTGATGGGTTCTTTGGCAGCCGCCACCATGCGAGAAACCAACATCTCGGCCGAGCTTTGGTCACCGTGGCGCATCACCACGGCGAATTCATCGTCGTGCAGGCGTGCGAGCACATCACCCAGCCGCACTTGCGGCGCCAGCTGCCTGGACAACTGACACAAGACTTGTTCTTGAGCGTCCGCACCAAAACCATCCACGACGGTTTGCAGTCCATCTACCGCGATGCACAGTACGGTGAAGGCCTCGCCCGTTCGCATGGCGTGACGCAGCTCGATGTCCAGGGCCAAATCAAACTGACTGCGGCTCGACAGCCCGGTCATCGGATCGCGGTGTTCGGTTTCTGCCAGCTTCAGGCCGTGGGCACGCCCTTCCATGGCTTTGAGGGCCATCAGCGCCAAGTCGCTCAAGGCGTGTCGCTGCGCCATGTTGAAGACGCGTGGCACGGTGTCCATCACCGCCACGGTGCCCAAGCCATGACCCATGGCATCAAACAGGGGGGCACCCGCATAAAAGCGCCACTGCGTGGGGCCGGTGACAAAAGGGTTGTGCAGGGTGCGAGGGTCCTGCCAGAGGTCCTCGATCACCACAGGTTGGTGGTGGGTCACCGCTTGGGCCAAGGTCAGCGTGCACAGCGCATCGTGGCGCGGCAACTCGGTCAGCCCAAGGCCAATCTGGGCCTTGAACCATTGCCGCCTGTCATCCATGACCGACACCACCGCCATCGGTGTGCCAAACAAGCGGGCCGCCACACGAGCGATGGCCTCGAACTCGGCTTCAGGTCCAGATTCCAGAATTTTCAGATCGCGCACCGCATTGATGCGGGCGCCTTCGTTGTCGGGCCGAGGGGTGAGGGCGGCGGATGAGGCAAGCGACATGGTGTGTTCCGTGCGTGTTCGGGATGATTCAGTGGGCGGCCAGCGCTTGGAGCTCACGCTCCAACGAAGCCGGGTCACCCAAATTCAGTTCAATCAGCTTTCGCAAGTGGGTGATGCTGTCCAGATCGATGCTGCGGCATTGCAGCCCGAGCAAGGTATCTTCGCTGTGCGCCACCTCCGCCAACATGCCGATGCTGACGTCCAGCTGCGCCAAACGCAGCGTGAGTTGGCATGCTGTGCCCACCGGCCAGCGAGCGGGTTCGGTCAAGTTCACCAAAGCGCCTTTGAATGAAATGTCCAGCACCTTGGCCATGTGCTTGCCCTGCGCCACGGTGAGTTGTGCGGGCGCGTCAAAGCTGACACGGGAAAACTGGCGTCGGTTGTTGGTCATGGGCTGCTCCTTGTCGGTCGCTTCAATGCCGGGTGGCTTGCGCTGGGTTTGAAGCGACGGCGAAGGCCGCAATCGCGTCACGCCTGTGATATCGGTACGACAGGCCGTGACCTTAGGAAAGCTCTGCAAAACCTGTCGTGGATGTCGAGCGTGCGGATCGGGATGGGCCGCAAGACCAGTTCCTTGCCAATAGCCCGGCCATTGGCAAGGAACGCAGTGCCGCAGACCGCCCGAATCCGAACGATTCGGCGCCGCGAGGGGTTCTGCAGAGTTTCCTTAGGCCTGATGCGTAATTGAATCGACCTTGCGTGAGGCCTTGAGTTTCAGTGCGGGTTTCTCGACCAGGTACCAAGAGATCATCGCAAGCGGCAGCGTGACCGCCGTCGCAAAAAACACCAACAGCCAGCCATTCAATGAGTTTTTGAAGAAATAAATCAGCGTCTGCTGCACCGGGAATGCGTACAGATAGATGCCATAGGAGAAATCGCCGACCCGGCCAATATCGATGAACTTGAAGTATTGGAAAAATCCGAATACAAGTATGGCATAACAAAACCAAACTGCCCCAATAACATCAAACCAAGGATTGCCTGCTTTCCACATGATGGCCAACGGTATCACCGAGATCGCCATGAAAACTGGCGATAATAATATCCTCTCTGCATAAAGGCAGAAAAATATTCCGAGAAAGAAAAATATCCATAAACGAGGAATTTCTGGGTCAATGAATAAATCTGATTTCCCAGATGTGCAATATAATAGAACAAGATATAAAAATATAATTAGAAATGCACCTCGGTGTCGAAAGGTAGCGAGTAAACCAAGAATTAGAACCCATCCATAAAGCTGCAATTCATACGGAATGGTCCAAAGTGATCCATTGGCAAAAGTACCGAACGGATTGCCAGTGAAGACCCCTGGGAGACCTGAAAGTCCACTGAATGTTGTGTGCAGTCTGATGAATTCCCATAACTCAGGGTTTTTTATATAATCCGTGGTTTTTAAGCTGCTGAGCCATGGACCCAAAACAAATGCGAGAACAAGGATGCATACCAAGTAAGCTGGGATGATTCTTAATAATCTGGCCTTGATGAAGCTAAAAATCCGGCCATCATTATTAATAAATGACTGAGTTACCAGCAATCCACTGATAAAAAAGAATATGTGCAAGCCGATACCAGGCAGACCCTCTTGAAATGGTGTTTTCAGCAAAATTTTTGCACTGATGGGATCATGTGGAAAAATATACTGCGGGGTAGATAGAAATAATGTGAAGCTGTGACCAAAAAGCACCAAAAAGGCAGCAATGACCCGTAGGCAATCGAGGTTGTTGGGGTGTTTTTGCTGCAAACACTCCCCCAAGGAAACTCGTTTTGTTTGAAAGAGACTGCTGAGGCGCATGGCTGCGACGTTGGGTTGGGCTGAGGCTGTTTTGTGATGGATTGCCGACCACACGATTGTCTTGCACGATTCCACCAGCAGGCAGAATCGGCCCTGGTTTTTCTCTTCCACGTGTTTTTAGGCCAGTGGCTTGAGCCATCTGGACCCGTGTTGGCCCCATCTCAACCATGAATATGCAAAACAACAAGGTCGTCGCGTCCAGGATTGATGGCTTGGACGGACTGCGCGGCATTGCCATTGGATTGGTGCTCATTCACCACCTCCATGCCTACTTGCTCACATGGTGGCCAACCGGCGGCGGTTTGGCCCAAGGCGAAGCAGGACAGGTGTTGAATTTCTTGTGGGTGGGGGTGGACCTTTTTTATGTGCTGAGCGGGTTTTTCATTTCACTGGCCGTTTTGCGAGCCAAAGAGTGGAGCCCACTGCGCTTTGCGAGAAGCAGATTGACGCGCATCTTGCCTGCTTACTACCTTTCCATGCTGCTCGTTTTGGTGTTTGTCGAATACCACATGTTGTCGGACGCGCGCGGTTGGACCGCTATCGGGTTGCACGTATTGATGCTGCATCAATGGCAGTCCTGGAGCATGTTTTTGATCAACGGGCCCTATTGGACCTTGGGCGTCGAATTCTGTTTCTACATGGTGATGATGGTGCTGGCCCCCTGGTGGCGCATGCGTCACGGGTGGTTGCTCGTGCCCTTGTGTCTCGTTGTGGCCCTGGTCTGGCGCGCCGGCGTTTTTCAAGGCGTGGACGAGCCGCAGCGGTTCTTTTTTGCAGTGCAGATTCCAGGCGCCATGGACGAGTTCGCCCTGGGCATGCTGGTCGCTTGGTGCTATCAAAAAGGTTGGCTTGATCTACGCGGTACTTCCGCCGCAGTGGTGGGGTTGACCAGCTTGATCATCGGCGTCGGATTGGTGGCTTATTGCCTCAAGGTCTATGCGCTGGGAGGCAGTCCCTACTGGGTGTCCGCATGGCATGTGGTGTGGTCCAAAACAATTTTGTGTGCGGGTTTTGCAAGCGTCTTGATGGGCTTCGTGGTTTGGCAGCGGCACAACCCCGTGCTGGGGCTGTTGCGATGGACGGGCATCGTCTTTCTTGGCCGCATCAGTTACAGCGTCTACCTCTACCATGTGCCCGTGCTGTTGCTGGTCTACCGGCACCTTGATTTTTTGCATTCTCGTCCGAATGTTTTCGTCGCGGTTTGTGTGGCGGGGTCGTTGCTGCTTGCCTGGGTCAGCTATCGCTGGGTCGAGGTGCGCTGGCATCCGTCGGCATAGAAGCGGCCGTTGTGGCTCAGTCTTTGGCGATGTCCACGATAGCCCGATAGAAGTGGTCCGAACCGTAGGCCGGGTTGTCAGGTGAGACCCTGAACTTGTCATGGGCGTTGGCCGGGTTGCGGTAACGGTCAGGGGCCATGGAGATGAAGTAGGGCGTCACAAAAACCGCGCCACCTTGCTGTAGTTCTCGGAGCACTTGTTTGGGAACGGCAGCATCTTTCCAGGCCTGGGTATGCAGTTCGGGCACGGCGAAGGGCTCACCTTGCGCCAGGTAATGGCGGTGCAACAAAGCCATGCTCGCAGTGCCTCCGTACAGGTTGATGCCCTTTTTGTACCGCTGAGGGCCTTGGATGCTGGCGTCGGATGCGAACAGCACCGGGTTCCAGCCGCCAAACAGCTTCACGCCAATCTGGTGGCTGAACAACAGGTCGCCGGGTAGGCCATTCTGAACCGCCCACTCGTACCAGGTGTTGTAGGCCTGAGTGACCTGCTGTTGGCGGAAGTCCAACCAGTCTTTGGCCAAAGGGTTGTAGAACAAGGTCAGTTGGTTGTTGGGGCGTTCAACATAGAAGCGCAAGCCTTTCGGGGCCCCTGGAAGACTGCTGGACTTTGGTGGCGTGGTCGCACCGGGTCGCTTGGCACCGGTCATCAACAAAATATCTCTTTCGGCCAGCAAATAGCCTTGCGGTCCGTCCACAACCATCTGCAAATGGTGGCTGCCACGTGGGAGCTTGGAGAAGTCAAGTTGATAACGGAATCCCACTTGGGCTCGTTTGATGGAATCCACCACTTCGTAGGCGTCTTGTCGACTCAAGCCGTACTCTGCACGCCCGATTGCTTGACCGTTCAAATCAACACGAATGCTGTGTCCTGGGGGAAGTGTTTCCAGCCAACCATCGATTGATACCACCCCGTGGGCGTAGCTGTCGAAGTGTTCGCTGATGGGAACCGTTTTTTGTCCCCGGATGTCTTTGGAGGGCGGCATCACGGTGCTGAAACTGCTGTGTCGGGTTCCGAGAACCTTGTTCAGTGCGTCTATGGACGGGTACCGACCGCGCAACCAAGTCTGAAATGCCGCCGTGGTGGCCGGGCTGTAGTCGGTGACGCGAATTTGTTCGTAACGCGTGACGCCACCAGAAAAATCGTCGTAGAAATGGTGCAGTTCACCCGCGAGTGTGATGCCAAAGATGCGTTTTTTGGAGGAGTCAGGTAAGCCACGGAACCAATTTCCCACCAGCGTCAAGGCCTCTTGCCGGAGCCGGTTCACGGCCAAGGGTGACGACATGTCCAAGGTCACTGGTGCGACACCGCCGCCAAAGTACTTTTCATTCGGGATCGATTGATCGGCGAAACGGGCGAGAGAATCGGCCGCCAGGGGTTTGCTCAAAGTGCTGGAGGCAAAGTGGTTGCCAAACAAATAGAGCACGACCGGCCGGTCTATGCCCGCCAGTGTTGCACTCAGGCGGTCAAAGGTTGTCTGCACGCCGTCCTGTTGCAAGGTGAGCAAGTTCAGCACCACGGTGTAGCCCACCTGCACTTGACCCCGAGCACCACCCGGTTCTATGGCATCCAGGGTGGATCTCAGCTCTGCGACGCCGAAATTTTTGCGCGAATTGCAAACATGCATGGCCGCTTCAAAAGTCTTCTCAGACCCCCCGGCGGCGCAATAGCCAAACCACTCGATCATCGGCGCGATGACAAATGGCCGCTGAGGTTGAGCAAAGTTTTGCGGCGCAAAGGCGAGCGCTGCCAAGCCAAGTACAAGCACCAACCCCTTTTTGCCTACGCTGGTCCGATAAGCTTGGATCATGTTTTCGGCAGCGTCACGCCCCGCTGACCTTGGTACTTGCCGCCGCGGTCTTTGTAGCTGGTTTCGCAGACCTCATCGCTCTCAAAAAACAGAACCTGGGCGCAGCCCTCCCCCGCATAAATTTTGGCCGGCAGGGGCGTGGTGTTGCTGAATTCCAGCGTCACATACCCTTCCCATTCGGGTTCAAACGGCGTCACGTTGACGATGATGCCGCAGCGTGCATAGGTGCTTTTGCCCAAACAAATCGTGAGCACATTGCGCGGAATGCGGAAGTACTCCAGGGTGCGTGCCAGGGCGAAACTGTTGGGGGGGATGACGCATACGTCAGATTCCATGTCGACAAAACTGCGTTCGTCGAAGTTTTTAGGGTCCACCACGGTGCTGTAGATGTTGGTGAACACCTTGAATTCCGGGGCACAGCGGATGTCATAACCGTAGCTCGACGTGCCGTAGCTCACGATTTTTTGCCCATCGGCCGCAAAACGCACTTGGCCCGGCTCGAACGGTTCGATCATGCCGTGCTGTTCGGCCATGCGGCGTATCCACTTGTCGCTTTTGATGCTCATGGGGTAATCCAGGGGAAAAGTGGGCCTATTCTAGTGATCGCCCCTGTCGCCAATTGGCCTGACTTGTGCGACAGTTCGGTGACGTTTATCGGAGTTTGCATGCACCAAGCCACCCAATTGCTGAGTCAGTACGCGCTCTACCACCGCGATCAACGCAACATTGCCACCCATTTTGTTGGGGTGCCCCTGATTGTTTTGGGTATCAGTTTGCTTTTGGCTCAGCCTGCGGTCGGCTTGGCGGGTTGGGCTTGGACCCCGGCCTGGGGAGTTTTTGCGGCGGCGGCGCTGTGGTACCTGCTGCGTGCCGGATGGATCTTGGGTGGTGCGACCACGCTGTTGGTTGGCTCGCTCGTGTGCCTGTCCCATCACCTGACCAAAGGGCAGGCCACCGAGGATGTGCTGTCATGGGGCGCCATGGTGTTTGCCGTGGGTTGGGTGATCCAGTTCATTGGCCACTGGTACGAAGGCAAAAAGCCCGCCTTCATGGACGACATCAGCGGTTTGTTGATCGGCCCCATGTTCATCACCGCCGAGGCTTTGTTTGCGCGCGGCTGGAATCCAGCGCTTTGTGCGGAAATTGAACGCCGGGCGGGACCGACCTTTGTGCGCGACATGGCGATCTAAACCGTCTGCTCAGCCATGCCTTTTCAGGTGTTTTTTGACACCGTGATGGTCGGAAACTTGGCCGAAAAGTCTTTGCTTTGTTGTGCCACCGTGGCGGCCACTTTGCGCGCCACTGTTTTGTAAAGCCCTGCCACTTCACCGTCGGGTTCGGCCACCACCGTGGGTTTGCCGCCATCGGCTTGCACACGAATGCTCATGGTCAAGGGAAGGGCGCCCAGGTAGTTCATGCCTTGTTCTGCCGCCATTTTTTTGCCGCCGTCTTGGCCAAAAATATGTTCGGTGTGGCCGCAGTTGGGGCAGCAGTACACCGCCATGTTCTCGACCAAGCCCAAGATGGGCACCCCTACCTTTTCAAACATCTTGATGCCTTTCTTGGCATCTAAAAGCGCAATGTCTTGCGGCGTGGTCACGATGACCGCACCGGTCAGCGGCACACGCTGCGCTAACGTGAGCTGGATGTCGCCGGTGCCTGGCGGCATGTCGATGATTAGGTAGTCCAGCGCCCGCCAATTGGTTTGCCGCAGCAACTGCTCCAGCGCTTGCGTGGCCATGGGGCCGCGCCAAATCATGGCGGTGTCGGGTTCTACCAGGAAACCGATGGAGATCACCTGCACGCCATAGTTTTCCAGCGGCTCCATGGTTTTGCCGTCGGCAGAGTCAGGCCGAGAACCATCCAATCCCATCATGGTGGGTTGGCTCGGGCCATAAATGTCGGCATCCAACAAACCCACGGAAGCGCCCTCGGCGGCCAGGGCCAAAGCCAAGTTGACGGCGGTGGTGCTCTTGCCCACACCGCCTTTGCCCGAGGCCACGGCGATGATGTTTTTCACGTTGGGCAGCAGTTGCACCCCGCGCTGCACCGCATGGGCCACCACCTCGGTGTTGATGGTGACCGCGACATCGGTGATGCCCGGCACCGTGAGGGCGGCATTTTTCAGCGCCTGTTCCAAGGCAGGCAATTGGCTCTTGGCGGGATAACCCAGCTGCAACTCAAACTCGGCACGGTTGGCCTGCACGCGCAGATTCTTGATCTGCTTCTGGGTGACGAAGTCGGCGCCGGTATGGGGGTCGCAAACCGCTTTCAAAGCGTCGAGTAGCAGGGTGTTGATGTCAGACATGAAAGGGGCCAGTTGAAATCCAGGGGCGGCGCAGTCTAGCGCAGTGTTGAGAGCAAATAGAACTGTCCGCTTTTGTAGCAAGTAGATTGTCCGCTTTACGCGGTTCATTTTTGGCGTGTTCTGTTGTCTGTTTTTTTATGCCCTCAAGGCCCCTGCCAGGGCGCCGCAGGCCCCCCCCTTTCTT
>JANPCX010000018.1:0-84144 GCA_031431125.1 Burkholderiales bacterium | reverse complement strand
TGTATGACAAACAGCCCACCGGGCAAGGTCCAGCTGGCGTCAAAGCGGTGAAGTGGTTCAGGCCAGAGGACTTCCGCTTCAATGGTGACAACACCTGCACTTGCCCAAACGGCAAACTGCTGACCAGCACCGGCTCCATCTACAACGTGGGCAAGGGCCTGCGCCGTGAAGACTTCAAAGCCAAGAAAGAAGACTGCGCTGCCTGCACAAAGCGCACGCAGTGTTTACGCCACCCCGAGCGAACTGCCGCACGCAAAGTGGTGTATTTCCATGAACGCCAGATCAATCCTGACGACCCCAGCCACCGCATGCGTCAGGCAATTGATTCACCACGGGGCAGGCAGCTTTATAGCCAGCGCATTGGCACGGTGGAGCCTGTATTCGCCAACATCAGGCACAACAAACGCTTGAGCCGGTTCAACTTGCGTGGCAGGGAGAAGGTCAATACGCAGTGGCATTTGTACTGCCTGGTGCACAACATTGAGAAGCTGGCTCGCAGTGGCTGGCGGGGATAGCGGCCACGCTGCCTCAGGGCAAGTGCTGGGACCCTTGGAGCGGCGTTTGGCGTCAAAATGCGCTTCACACATTGAAATTTCTAAACCAAGTCCGTCGATGAACACCACAGCTTGCCTAAATTCTCAAACCCCTGGCGCTTCGGTGTCGGTGGGGGTTTTTTGACAGCTTGGTTAGGTTAGTTATCACTTTTTCTCGGGCGCAGCTCGCATGCTGGCGAGCTCAGCTTCCGTGATGATTTCAAACACCCGCACCACTTTTTGAACGCCGTTGATAGAGCGGGTCAATTCGCTGGCGCGATCGGCTTCCCGTTCCGTCACTCTGCCCATGAGATAAACCACACCGCGGTCGGTGACGACTTTGAAGGCGTTGGCTTGCAAGTCTTTCGCATCCACAAAAGTGGCTTTGACTTTGCCGGAAACAATCAAATCGTTGGAACGGTTGGCCAATGAGCTGGCAAAAGCGCCCGAACCCAGCACCGTCAACTCGTTCACAGTGGAGCGGACATTGTCCACACGCGCAACCGCCTGCTCGGCTGCTGCTTTGTCTGCGTCGCTCGGCACTTCGCCGGTCAACAGCAGCATGCGGTTGTAGCTGGTCACGCTCACTCGCCCACGGTCGCCCAGCGTTTCACGCACGCGATTGCTGGCCTTGAACTCAATGCTCTGATCTTCCAGCTGCGCCCCCGAAGTGCGGCGGTCGGTCACGACCAGGACCCCGCCCACCATCGCACCGCCAACAAGCAGTGGCGCGCAAGCACTGAACAAGGTGGCGGTGGACAAAATCGTCGCCAACAAGAGCGGGCGAGAAAGTCGGTTTGTTAGTTTCATAGGGGATCCTGTTCTCCAAGTAATTGCAAGTCCACCGCGTCGCACAAACAATGCACGATCAGGGTGTGAACCTCGTGTATGCGGGCGGACCGATCATGAGGCACTGAGATGGCCACGTCGGTTTCGGCCAAACGGGCCGTCAGCAGGTTGGGAGCACGGCCCGTCAATACGAGCACCACCATGTCTTTGGCGCGTGCCGCATCGATGGCGGCCAACAAACTGGGCGGTGCGCCCGATGCGCTCAAAACCAACAGCACGTCGCCCGGTTGTCCCAAGGCTTGAATTTGTTTGGCGTACACGGAGTCAAACTCGCCTTGCTCACCTAACGCGGAAAGCATGGCGGCGTTGCCGGTCAAGGCCAAAGCCGCCAGGCCTGGGCGCTCACGCTCAAACCGCCCCATGAACTCGGCCGCAAACTGTTGCGCTTGGCTGGCAGAAGCCCCGTTGCCACAGGAGAGCACCTTGCCACCGGCCGTGATGCAACCGACGAGGGCGTGGGCCGCTTCATTGATGGGTTTGCTTAAGGATTCCGCAGCGGCATATAGCAAGTCGGCGCTGTCAAAGAATTGTTGCTGGATGCGTTGTTCAAACATGGGGCCGGATCATAAGTCAGGCCTTGTGACTCGCGGTAACGACGTTCAGTTCCATGGGCTGGCATCAAACGCTGCACGAAGCCATTGCAACTGCTGTCCATCAATGGCCACGACATCAAACCGGCAAGGTGGGGGTGATGGCAAGGTGCGCAGGTAGTGCTGCGCGGCGTAAATAATTCTCCTGCGCTTGGCGCTTTGAACGCTCTCAGCGGCGCCGCCGTGGGTTTTGCCGCTTCGTTTGCGAACCTCCACAAACACCAAGGTGCCATCCACATCGCGCAGAATCAGGTCCACCTCGCCGGCGCGGCGACTCGGCCCCCCGGCGACACGATAATTGCGCTCCACCAGCGTCAGGCCCAATCCCAGCAGATACTCCAGGGCTTGAATCTCGCCCTCTTGACCGATAGAGACGCGCTGGGGTGAGACCGGGCTCGTTGTGGCAGCCATTTTTTTGAGCAAACCTTTGAGCATGTCTTTGAGCCCTTTGTTGTTGCAAGCCGCCGCCGCCGCCGCCGGCGGGCAACATTTTCCGTCGGGCGCACTCTACGTGGTTGCCACGCCCATTGGCAATTTGGCCGACCTGACCTTACGCGCCATTCATGTGCTGTCCTTGGTCGATGCCGTGGCCTGCGAGGATACCCGGCACAGTGCCTCGCTCTTGCAGCATCTGGGTTTGCACAAACCACTCTTGGCACTGCACCAACACAACGAACGTGAGGCGAGCGGCTCGGTGGTTTCGCGTTTGGGCCATGGGGAACGCGTGGCCTATATCAGCGACGCTGGCACACCTGCCATCAGCGACCCCGGTGCCGTATTGGTGGCACTGGTTCAAGCCGCCGGTTACCGCGTGTTGCCCATCCCCGGCGTGAGCAGTGCGGTGGCTGCGATGAGTGTGGCGGGCAGCTTGGAACCCAACGAAGGCGACGGCACAGCCGGCTTTTCCTTCGTGGGGTTTTTGAGCAACAAGGCCGCAGCACGCACGACGCAATTGAAACGCCTGGCAACCCAAGTCCAAGCCCAGGTGCTGTTCGAAGCACCCCACCGCATCGGCGCCTTGTGCGCCGCCCTGGCCGCTGAATGTGGCGCACGCCGCATCACCTTGTGCCGCGAGTTGACCAAACAGTTTGAGACGGTGGTCACTCTGGCCGCCAGTGAACTACCTGCCTGGCTGGCCGCCGAGCCCCATCGTGAACGCGGCGAGTTTGTATTGGTCATGCACGCACTGCCCGCGACAGAGCAGGGCGGGCAGACGGACACCGTGAGCGACCGTGTTCTGCTCACCTTGATGGCGGAGTTACCGCTTAAGCAAGCAGTGTCGCTCGCCGCCGCCTTGACTCAAGTACCCCGCAACAACTTGTATGCGCGGGCTTTAGCGCTCAAACAAGGTCAAGAGCATCCTTAGCGCTCAGGGCTTGGGCGCAGTTTGGGCGTCGTGCTTTTGACGGTGAATGTGGCGGCTGGTTTGGTTTTGGGCTTTGTTCAGACGTTTGCGCTCTTGGGCTGTGACCGCACCGTCAGCTTTGGCTTTTTCTTCAGCACGGTCCACAGCCGCTTGTTGGTTTTCCATGCGCTTGGCTTCTTTCGGGGTCAGCGTGCCCGAGGCAACGCCTTGGTCGATGCGCTTGTCTTGGTTGGCCTGGCGCTGGTCGATGCCTGGCGTGGAGGCCGGGTTGGGTGCAGTTTGGGCCCAGGTCGTCAGGCTGGCAACAGCCAGGGCGGCCGCAAGAATGGTGGATTTGATCTGGAACATGGTGTTTTCTCCTGTGGACGAAACGGTTGGGGATGCTCTGCATAACTCTTGCGAGGCTGGGGTAGTGCGGATCGGGATGGGCTACAAGGCGTTTTTTGCAGCCAATAGCCCCGCTATTGGCAAGAAAAACAACGCCGTAGACCGCCCGAGTCCGTGCTGCCACAGTCCACAACGAGTTGTGCAGAGCATCCTTAGGGATGCGTGTACAGCTCGCCCGTCATCAACGCTGGATGGCGCGCTTAAGCTGACAAGCCGAAAGTAAAGAAGCGTGAACTCGCTGCAACGATTTGCATCCTGACCGTCATCCCCCTTGCGGCCACGCGGCCAACACCAACAAAAACCAAGCAAGACCAGCCACTTCTACAATGCCCCATTACCCCTGGAGAAGCGCCTGCCATGATTTCTCGTGAACCCACCCTGGAGCGTTTGGCTGTTGCGCGTGCGCTGTTGATGGAGCCTTTTGGTTTGACAGACGCCACGCTGAGCAAAGCGCTGCAGACCATCGCCACCCACCGCATCGACGACGCCGACCTGTACTTCCAATACACCCGCAGCGAAGGCTGGAGCCTGGAGGAGGGCATCGTCAAAAGCGGCAGTTTCGGCATTGACCAAGGCGTTGGCGTGCGGGCGGTAGCCGGTGAGAAAACCGCGTTTGCGTATTCCGACGACATTTCTGAAGCCGCTTTGATGGATGCCGCCCGCACCGTGCGCACCATTGCTTCGGCGGGCCAAAGTCGCCGCATCAGGGTAGGTGGCCAACCGCAGAAAATCGCCAGCAGCAGGGTGCTGTATGCGCCCATGGACCCCATCGCCACGCTGGACAGCACCCAAAAAGTCGCTTTGCTTGAAAAAATGGAGAAGCTCGCCCGCGCCAAAGACCCCCGGGTCGTTCAAGTGATGGCGAGTTTGGCAGGTGAGTACGACGTGGTCTTGGTCACCCGTGCCGACGGCACTTTGGCGGCCGACGTGCGCCCCTTGGTTCGCTTGAGCCTGACGGTCATCGCTGAACAAACCGTCGCTGGGGAAGTACGCCGAGAAACCGGCAGCAGCGGTGGCGGTGGGCGCTATGGCATGGGTTACTTCCATGACGAGGTGATCGCGTCTTATGTCGAAGAAGCCGTCAGTGCGGCGCTGACCAATTTGGAATCGCGGCCGGCCAAAGCCGGTGAGATGAATGTGGTGCTCGGCCCGGGCTGGCCCGGGGTGTTGTTGCACGAAGCCATCGGCCATGGCCTGGAAGGTGACTTCAACCGCAAAGGCTCCAGTGCATTTGCCGGTCGCATCGGTCAGCGTGTGGCGGCCAAGGGCGTCACGGTGTTGGACGACGGCACCTTGCCGGACCGACGCGGCTCACTCAATGTGGACGACGAAGGCAACGCCAGCCAACGTAATGTGCTCATTGAAGACGGCATCTTGAAAGGTTATTTGCAGGACTCCATGAATGCCCGGCTGATGAAGGTCAAGCCCACGGGCAATGGTCGCCGCGAAAGTTATGCAGCGGTGCCCATGCCGCGCATGACCAACACCTACATGCTCAATGGCGACAAAACACCCGAAGAAATCATCAAGGGACTCAAGCGCGGTCTCTACGCCACCAACTTTGGTGGCGGGCAGGTGGACATCACCAGTGGCAAATTCGTGTTCTCAGCCTCACAAGCATTTTGGGTGGAGAACGGCAAAATTCAATATCCGGTCAAAGGCGCCACCTTGATCGGCAACGGCCCCGACGCGCTGACCCGCGTGACCATGATAGGCAACGACATGCGGCTGGACACCGGTGTCGGCACCTGCGGCAAAGAAGGCCAAAGCGTGCCGGTAGGAGTGGGGCAACCCACCCTGCGGATTGATGGGTTGACGGTGGGTGGTACGGCTTGATCTGAGGCGCAAAGGCAAAAGGCAAGACCTGGCCCTTGTCCTGCTTGTCCTGACCCTGGCCCCAAAACCCATGCCATACCTATTACCTTCATGCGGTTGAAATTCCTATAGGTCGGTGGTCAAGCGATAGCGAGCCGCCCGCGCCGACAACGCCACTGAAGTCGGGCAATCGACCGAAGCTCACTTGCATCAAATGTCCACTTTTTACGATAGGCAGATATGACGGTATTGCGCATTCTCTTTGTATCGATGTGTGTGATCTTGAGCGGTTGCGTAACAGCGCCCGCTTCAGTTAAACCTGCTGACAATCAGGTGCTTGGTCCCGTTCCCGCGAGCAAAGCGCGCATAGTTTTTCTTCGTCCGAGCTATGTGGGTAGCGTGATTAGCGCATCGGTGCATGACGTTTCCTCGGCAGAAACGAAATTCATCGGCATCAGCACGCGCTGGGCAAAGCTGGCGTATGACGTTGACCCCGGCGAACGAACCTTCATGGTCGTCTCAGAAACTGCGGACTTCATGCAGGGTAACTTGACGGCAGGCAAGACTTACTATGCCTTGGTCACTCCGCGGATGGGCGCTTGGGTTGCGCGCTTCTCACTCTGGCCTGTGCGTGCAGACGGTACTTCGTAATACCACACCAAACTTCCAGAATTCAGCACTTGGCTGAGCAATGGCAACTACATCGTCAATACACCAGAGACGCTCGAGTGGTTTAACAAGAACCGTAAAGATATTGACGCGAAGCGCGCTGAGGTTTGGCCGCGGTGGCAACAGAAATCTGCCACCGAGCGCGGAGAGTTAACGCTGCAACCAAGCGACGGACAGTAACCCATCTCATGACGTCTGTTTTTGGCGAACTCTCCCACATTGCTCGGTACGAGGAGCAGCGGGGATAGGTCAAGACCATCTCATCCGAGAGGAGACTGTCAGCCGCAGTTTTCGAAGAGGCACACTGCCTCCCCCAAGATGCGCCAGCTCTTACATCTTCACCTTGAATGAACCAAAGATTCAACAGCCTGTACGAACCGAGGTCGGGCCCGACGCAGGGCTTGCGCGCAAGGCTGTGGTAGATTGCGAACCATGCTTTGCCAATCCCCCGTCTTTTTTACCTGCTTTTGGTTCTCACACCGCACCGGCGGCAGAGAGGCGAGCGCGTAGGTCAGAAGTAACGCACACCGAATCTCTCAACCGCCGGGCTCAACCCGGCGGTTTTTTTTTCAGTACAGCCATCACCAACCTTTGAAGGAGCCTCGCATGTCCAACACAAATACACCGGGTGGCTGGTCCGCCAGCACCGAGAGAACCAGCCGCACCGACGACGAGAGGATAGAAAACGTGACCCCTCTGCCGCCCCCCGAACATTTGATTCGTTTCTTCCCCATCCACGGCACACCGGTTGAAACGCTGGTGAGCGACACCCGCCAACGCATCCGCAACATCATGCAAGGCAAGGACGACAGGCTGCTCGTCATCATTGGCCCTTGCTCCATACACGACCCCAGTGCGGCCTTGGAGTACGCACGGCGCCTCAAAGCGCAGCGCGACCGCTTGGCGGATTCGCTGGAAATCGTGATGCGGGTTTATTTCGAAAAACCCCGCACCACTGTGGGCTGGAAGGGTTTGATCAACGACCCCTATTTGGATGAAAGCTACCGCATCGACGAAGGTCTGCGCATGGGCCGCCAGTTGTTGGTGGAAATTAACCGCCTGGGTCTGCCTGCTGGGAGCGAGTTCTTGGACGTGATTTCACCGCAGTACCTGGGTGACCTCATCTCCTGGGGTGCCATTGGCGCACGCACCACGGAAAGCCAGGTCCACCGCGAGTTGTCTTCCGGCATTTCCGCGCCCATAGGTTTCAAGAACGGCACCGACGGCAACATCCGCATTGCCACCGACGCGATCCAAGCCGCTGCCCGGCCGCATCACTTCCTGTCCGTCCACAAGAATGGCCAGGTCGCCATCGTTCAAACCCGTGGCAACGAAGACTGCCATGTGATTCTGCGCGGCGGCAAAACACCCAACTACGACGCCGCCCATGTACAAGCGGCCTGCACAGACTTAGAGGCCGCCAAACTGCCGCCCACACTGATGGTCGACTGTTCCCACGCCAACAGCAGCAAACAGCATCAGAAACAAATTGAAGTGGCCAAGGACATCGCCGGTCAGCTGCAAAACGGCAGTCGCAGTATTTTTGGCGTGATGGTGGAAAGCCATCTGAACGCCGGCGCCCAAAAATTCACCCCGGGCAAAGACCAAGTCAGCGCCTTGGCTTATGGCCAAAGCATCACCGACGCCTGCATCGGCTGGGACGATTCAGTGGCGGTTTTGGACGTGCTGGCCCAGGCCGTGAGGGCCAGACGCGCTGGCAAGTAAAAGAATGTTAGTAAGTACTTGCAAGTCGATGTGAGTAATGCTGGCCTAGGGGTAACGCAAGTGAGCGCAAGCAATAGTGCTGGTGGCAGGGTTTGGAACGGGGTTCAATCAGGCTCCCTTCCACTCCTTCTAGGACTATTTATGCACAGCCCTTCTATGTTCTCTCGCACCTCTTTGACACTGCTGGTGGCTGCCGCCGCCGCACTGGCCCTGTCCTTTGGTGCTCACGCACAAACCATGGGTCCCGGCAGCAGCACCCCCAGCCCCACGCCGTCGGCGACCACTTCGGCCAAGGACATCGCCGCCATGGAATCAGCCTTCACCCGGGCGGACGCCAACAACGATGGTTCGTTGTCGCCGCAAGAAGCCAGCCGCATGCCGGCCATCGCTGCCAAGTTCTCTGACCTGGACAAAAACAGCGACGGTACGCTGAGCAAAGCGGAGTTCAGCGTGGGCTACTTCGAAGCAGTGAAGTAAGCGTCAAGGTGTCCGGCGTGCGGCGGTGTGGTCAAACCCCGTCGCGCGCCAGACGCTCACTCTTCCAATAAACGTCGTCGCCACCCTTGCCATCAAGGTTGGCGCGGTTGAGCACGCGTGCCAGCACGAACAGCAGATCGCTCAGGCGGTTGAGGTAGTGGCGTGGCTCGGCCCGCACCGCCTCTACGGCGCACAAAGCCACCAGCGCTCGTTCAGCGCGCCGTGCCACGGTGCGGCTCACGTGTGCGAGTGCGGCGCTGCGTGTGCCTGCTGGCAAGATGAACTCTTTTAGTCGCGGCAAGGCCGCGTTGTAGTGTGCCAATGCTTGATCCAGGCGCAGCACGGCGTCCGCTTTGAGCAACTCGTAACCCGGTATGGACAACTCGCCACCGAGGTTGAAAAGCTCGTGCTGAACCACGACCAGCAGCTCGCGCACATCGTCGGGCAATGGCTCGGCCAGCAGCACACCTAAACCGGAGTTGAGTTCATCCACCTCTCCCATGGCATGAACCCGCAGGTGGTCTTTGCCGACGCGGCTGCCATCACCGAGGCCGGTGCTCCCGTCGTCGCCTGTGCGGGTGGCTATTTGTGTGAGTCGATTGGACATGCTTTGATGGTAACGGCTGTCGCACCCCCTAACTCAGGGATGGGCTTGCCGGCTTTCTCTATCGATGCGCACCTAGAATGCTCCCCCCAAATCAACCATACTGTTCCATGAAGTCTCTTTTGATCATTTCCGCTCTTTCTTTGGCCGCAGGTTCAGCCTTTGCCAACGACACCAAAACCGTCAAGCCTTTGCTGGGTTTCGGTTTGACCGGTGGCGGCGAAACCTTGGTGAGCGCCCGCTTTTCCAATGGCGACAACGCCAGCATTCGATCAGGTGGTTTGGTCTCATTCATCGGCGGTGCTGAGTTCCGCGTCGGAAAAAACGTCGCAGTGCAAACCACCATTGGCTACCACGTTGACCGTGTCAACGCCACCAACGGTTCCTTCCGCTTCGAGCGTTTGCCCCTGAGTGTCACCGGCCTCTACAGCGTCAACAAACAAGTGCGTTTGGGTTTGGGGATTGAGCATGTCGCAAACCCGAAAGTTCGCGGCTCCGGTGTCGCGAGTGCCGCATCTGAAAGTTTCAAATCGTCCACAGGCCTTGCCCTGGAAGGTGAATATCTGTTCAGCCCCCATATGGGTGTGAAACTGCGCGCAGTCCAGCACAAGTTCAAGTCGAAAGATTTCAACGACGAAGTTGACGGCAACTACTTTGGCGTGTTCGGCACCTATTACTTCTGACACTCTGCGCTTGTAGGCACAATCGTCTCCACGCAGCGCCTGCTTGGAGACGATCATGAACCTTGCAATTCCCGCCAGCCAATTGCTGGTCAGACGCGTGCCGCCGGAGTTGACCCAGCAATTGCGATCGCTGTTCGGCGACCGCTGCTCCAGCGCCTTGTCCGTGCGTGAGCAACACGGGCGCGATGAGTCTCCTTTCGATGTGGCCCCGCCAGAATTGGTGGTGTTCTGCGAAAGCACCGAGGAAGTCGCTGCGCTTGTCGGCCTCGCTGCGGTGCACTGCGTCCCGTTGATTCCCTACGGCGCAGGTTCTTCACTGGAGGGGCATTTGCTGGCCGTTCAAGGCGGCATCAGCATTGACTTAAGCCGCATGAATCGAGTCTTGGCCGTGCAGGCCGAAGACCTCACCGCCACGGTGCAAGCAGGCGTAACCCGTTTGCAGCTGAACGACGAGATTCGCCACAGCGGCCTCTTCTTCCCCGTCGACCCCGGCGCCGATGCGACGATAGGTGGCATGACCGCCACCCGCGCCAGTGGAACCAATGCGGTGCGTTACGGCACCATGCGCGAGAACGTGCTGGGGCTGACGGTCGTCACCGCCCAAGGCGAAGTGATCCGCACGGGCACGCGCGCGCGCAAATCGTCGGCCGGCTACGACCTGACACGGCTCATGGTGGGCAGTGAAGGCACGCTCGGCGTCATCACCGAAATCACGCTCAAGCTCTACCCACAACCCGAGGCCATCTCGGCGGCGGTATGCGCTTTCCCCAGCATTGATGCCGCAGTGCAAACCACCATTCAGATAATTCAAATGGGCGTGCCGATTGCGCGCTGCGAGTTGCTCGATGCCAACGCGGTACGTGCGGTCAACCGCCACGACAAGTTGAACTTGGCCGAGCAACCAATGCTGCTGATGGAGTTTCACGGCAGCCCGGCGAGTGTGGCTGAGCAAGCCGCCACGGTGCAGGCCATTGCGGCCGAGCTTGGCGCCAAAGACTTCGCCTGGGCCACCACCCCTGAAGAGCGCAACAAACTCTGGACCGCCCGCCACCACGCTTACTTGGCCGCGCTGCAAACCAAACCCGGCTGCCGCTGTGTCACCACAGACACTTGTGTGCCCATCTCACGGTTGGCCGAGTGTGTGAACCAAACCGTGGCGCAGGCCGATGCGGCAGACCTTCCCTACTTCTTGGTCGGCCATGTGGGCGACGGCAACTTCCACATGGGCTATTTGATTGATCCCCACATCCCTGCGGAGCGCGAATTGGCGGAGCAACTCAGCCACCAACTCGTGGCCCGCGCCTTGGCCATGGACGGCACCTGCACCGGCGAGCATGGCATTGGGCTGCACAAGATGGACTTCTTAGTCACCGAAGCCGGTGCCGGGGCAGTGGCCATGATGCGGTCACTGAAACAAACGCTCGACCCGAAGAACATCATGAACCCGGGGAAGATTTTCAGCTGGTGAGCCGCGATCGCGCGAGAGTCAGTCGTCGCGGCTCGGTGGTGCATCCACCCGCCACCATTTGGTGACATCGCCCGCGCTGTTCACACTTTCCATCTGAACGCCAAAGCCCCAGAGCCGGGCCACGTGTTTGAGCACTTCGTCGGCGCTGTCGTGCAGGGGCCTGTCGTTGTGCTGGGTGTGGCGCAGCACCAAAGAGCGGTCGCCGCGCAAGTTCACATTCCAAACCTGGATGTTGGGCTCGCGCTGGCCCAGGTCGTACTGGCGGCTCAGGGCTTCACGTACCTGGCGGTAGCCGGCGTCGTCGTGGATGGCGGAGACTTCGAGTTCGTCTTCCTTCTCGTCGTCCTTGATGGCAAACAAGCGGAAGTCCCGCATGAGCTTGGGCGACAGGTACTGGCCAATGAAACTTTCGTCTTTGAAATTGCGCATGGCGTGGGAAATGGTTTCTAACCAGTCGGCGCCCGCCATGTCGGGAAACCATGCGCGGTCTTCATCGGTGGGTTCTTCGCAAATGCGTTTGATGTCGGTGTACATGGCAAAACCCAGGGCATAGGGGTTGATGCCGCTGTAGTGTTTGTCGCCGACCTTGGGTTGGTAGACGACATTGGTGTGGGACTTGAGCCATTCAATCATCACGCCATCGGTCAAGTGGCCGTTGTCGTACAAGGTGTTGAGCAGGCGGTGGTGCCAAAACGTGGCCCAGCCTTCGTTCATTACTTGGGTTTGGCGCTGCGGGTAAAAGTACTGTGCCACCTTGCGCACGATGCGCACGATTTCGCGCTGCCAGGGTTCCAAGAGCGGTGCGTTTTTCTCAATGAAGTAAAGCAAGTTCTCTTGCGGCTCGGATGGGAAACGTTTGGCTTCTTTTTCTTCGGCGGCTTTCTCGGCCTTGCGCGGCAGGGTGCGCCACATGTCGTTGACTTGCTGCTGTGCATGCGCCTCGCGGTCTTTGCGCTCGGCCAACTCTTGGGCCAGTGACTTGCGGCTGGGCCGGCGGTAGCGGTCCACGCCGTGGTTCATCAGGGCATGGCAGCTGTCGAGAAAGGTTTCCACGGCATCGAGGCCGTAACGTTCTTCGCAGTCGGTGACGTAGTTCCTCGCGTAGACCAGGTAGTCGATGATGCTGGCGGCATCGGTCCACATGCGAAACAGGTAATTGCCTTTGAAGAAGCTGTTGTGGCCATAAGCCGCATGGGCAATCACCAGGGCCTGCATAGCCAGGGTGTTTTCCTCCATCAAATAACTGATGCAGGGGTTGGAGTTGATGACGATCTCATAGGCCAAGCCCATGTGGCCACGGCGGTAGTTCTTCTCTGTCGAGATGAACTCTTTGCCATAACTCCAGTGGCGGTAGTTGACCGGCATGCCCACCGAGGCATAGGCGTCCATCATTTGTTCGGCCGTGATGATTTCCAGCTGGTTGGGGTAGGTGTCCAGACCGTACCACTGCGCGGTTTCAC
The DNA here is from genome assembly GCA_031431125.1 of Burkholderiales bacterium. Lineage (GTDB taxonomy): Bacteria > Pseudomonadota > Gammaproteobacteria > Burkholderiales > Burkholderiaceae_C > JANPCX01. The sequence continues at coordinate 71,518 of JANPCX010000018.1, read as the reverse complement.
GGATGACGGTGTGGTAGCGCTCAATCAGCTCGAAGGTCCAGTCGCTGGGGGCCGGCAAGGGACTTTCCGCGCGAGGTGGTTTGACAAGATCGGCGGCGCGTTTGTCGCGCCGGGTCATCTCTAGGCCCTCGCTGCTTTTGATGTCGTGTTCAGGGGCAGCGCTCATACGGCACTTCCTTCTTTTTTGAACAAGTCGCGGAACACCGGGTAAATCTGTGACGCCTCTGTGGCCTTGCGCACGGCAAAACTTTGGGACGACTCGGCCGCCAGCGCCACATACTCGTCCCACAGGTTTTGTTCTTCTTCGGCCACTTGCACATAAGCGAAGTAGCGGCACAGCGGCAGGATCTGGTTGGCCAACAACTCGCGGCAGCGGCCGCTGTCGTGGTGCCAGTTGTCGCCATCGCTGGCCTGGGCGCCATAAATATTCCACTCGCTGGTGGGGTAACGGGTGCGGGCGATCTCTTCCATCAACACCAAGGCACTGGACACCACGGTGCCGCCCGTCTCGGTGGAGTGGAAGAAGTTCTGCTCGTCCACCTCTTGGGCTTGCGTGTGGTGGCGAATGAAAACAATGTCTATTTTTTCGTAGTGCCGGGTCAAGAACAAATACAGCAAGATGAAGAAACGTTTGGCCAAGTCTTTACGCGACTCATCCATCGAGCCCGACACATCCATCAAACAAAACATCACCGCCTTGGCCGTGGGCACAGGAACGCGCACGCGGCTGCGAAAACGCAAGTCGATGGGGTCAAGGTAAGGAATGCGTTCCAGCCGGGCCCTGAGCGCGCCGATCTTTTCTTCCAGTTCCTTGATTTCTTGCGCATGCAAGTCGGGCGCGGCACGCAACTCCTCTAAGCGCTCTTGAAGCACCTTGATCTCACGACTGCCCGGGCTGCCCAGCGCAATGCGCCGTCCAATGGCACCACGCATGGAGCGCACCACATGCAGGTTGTTGGGTGTGCCATCGCTGGAGTAACCCGCGCGGTGTGTTTTGAACTCCGGTGTTTCAGCCAGTGTGGTGCGCGCCAGGTTGGGCAAGGCCAGGTCGTCAAAGAAGACCTGCATGAATTCTTCTTTGCTCAGGTGAAAAACAAAGTCGTCGTCGCCCTCGCCGGTGTCGGACGCTTGACTGCCGCCTGCGCCACCTTGCCCGCCCTTGGGTCGTGCAATGCGGTCGCCACGCACATGGTCTTCATTGCCGGGGTGCACCATCTCACGCTTACCGCCCTGGCCGTGGCCAAACACCGGCTCGCTGATGTCCTTTTTAGGGATTTTGATGTCTTCGCCTTGGGCCAAATCACGAATGCTGCGGCCATCGACCGCACGCTTCACGGCCTCGCGGATTTGCTCCTTGTGGCGCCGCAGAAAACGCTCGCGGTTGCCTATGGACTTGTTCTTTCCCGCCAAACGCCGATCAATGATCTGTTGCATGGTGAGTGTCTCGAAAGGGCCTGGCGCTCAATAGGTCAGATGGCTGTCAACAACCAAAGCCCGCCCTGAGCCAGAAAAAAGGTCCCCGCAGCGCGTTGGCGAGGGCCCTTCAACCGAGCTCGGGGCGGCCGGATGGAAGTCAGTCATGGTGACCTCACGAACTCTTGCGCACCCGCAAATACCACTCGCACAACAGCCGCACCTGTTTGCTGGTGTAGCCCTTGGCCACCATGCGCGTCACGAAGTCTTCGTGTTTTTTGGCCTCGTCGGCACTGGCTTTGGCATTGAAGCTGATCACGGGCAGCAACTCTTCGGTGTTGGAGAACATCTTCTTCTCTATCACCGTGCGCAGTTTTTCGTAGCTGGTCCACACGGGGTTGTTGCCCGCGTTGTTGGCCCGGGCACGCAGCACGAAATTGACGATTTCGTTGCGGAAGTCTTTCGGGTTGGCAATGCCGGCGGGTTTTTCTATCTTCTCCAACTCGGCGTTGAGCGAACCTCGGTCAAAAACTTCGCCGGTGTCGGTGTCGCGGTACTCGTGGTCTTGGATCCAGTAGTCGGCGTAGGTGACGTAGCGGTCAAAAATGTTTTGGCCGTATTCGCTGTAGCTCTCCAAATAAGCAGTTTGAATTTCTTTGCCAATGAACTCGGCATACCGTACCGCCAGGTGTTCTTTGATGAAGGCGAGGTACTTCTGCTCGGTCTCGGCTGGGAACTGCTCGCGTTCGATTTGCTGCTCCAGCACATACATCAAATGCACCGGGTTGGCCGCCGCCACTTCGGTGCTGTCAAAGTTAAACTCCTTGGAGAGAATCTTGTAGGCAAAACGTGTGCTGATGCCACTCATGCCTTCGTCCACGCCGGCGTAGTCGCGGTACTCTTGGTAGCTCTTGGCGCGGGGGTCGGTGTCTTTGAGGTTTTCACCGTCGTAGACCAACATTTTGGAATACAGCGACGAGTTCTCTGGTTCTTTCAAGCGCGTCAAGATGGCGAACTGGCTCATCATCTTCAAGGTGCCTGGCGCGCAAGTCGCTTGCGCCAGTGAGGAGCCCCTAAGCAGCTTCTCGTAGATGTGCACTTCTTCGCTCACACGCAGGCAATAGGGCACCTTGACGATGTAGATGCGGTCCAAGAACGCTTCATTGTTTTTGTTGTTGCGAAACGCCTTCCACTCGCTCTCGTTGCTGTGGGCCAGCACGATGCCGTCAAATGGAATGGCGCCAAAACCTTCCGTGCCTTTGAAGTTACCTTCTTGCGTGGCGGTAAGCAAGGGGTGCAGCACCTTGATCGGTGCCTTGAACATTTCCACAAACTCAAGCAGCCCCTGGTTGGCCAAACACAGGCCGCCGGAAAAGCTGTAGGCGTCGGGGTCGTCTTGCGAGAAGCTTTCCAGCTTACGAATGTCCACCTTGCCCACGAGCGAGCTGATGTCTTGGTTGTTTTCGTCGCCGGGTTCGGTTTTGGCAATGCCCATTTGTTTGAGCACGCTCGGATACCGCTTCACGACCTTGAACTGGCGTATGTCACCGCCATACTCTTCCAGGCGCTTGACGGCCCAGGGACTCAAGATGCGGTTGAGGTAGCGGTGCGGAATGCCGTACTCTTTTTCCAGGATGGGGCCGTCTTCAGCCGCGTCAAACAAGCCCAGCGGTGACTCGTTCACCGGCGAGCCCTTGATGGCATAGAAGGGCACCTCTTGCATCAGCGCTTTGAGACGCTCTGCGATGGAGCTTTTGCCGCCGCCCACGGGGCCGAGCAAATAGAGGATTTGTTTTTTCTCTTCGAGGCCTTGCGCCGCATGCCGGAAGTAAGACACCACCTGCTCGATGGCGTCTTCCATGCCGTAGAACTCGGCAAAGGCGGGGTAAATCTTGATGACTTTGTTGGCGAAGAGCCTGGACAGACGCTGGTCGTTGCGCGTGTCGACGGTTTGCGGCTCGCCGATGGCTTTGAGCATGCGCTCGGCGGCCGTGGAATACGCAATCGGGTTGCGTTTGCACTCGTTGAGGTAGTCCTCGAGTGAGAGGTCTTCTTCGCGCGTGCGCTCGTAACGTGCCTTCAAATGGCTGATGACATCCATGCTGATCTCCTGGGGTTCAAGGAGGCGCAGAGCAAACCATCAAAGGTCGGTTCTGCGTCTGGGGAAGTTCTGATGAAACCCCTCAAGGCGCCATCAGAGCTTTCCTGAATCAACACACAGCGGCATCAATACGCGTTTGTAGCATCGCCGATGGCGATTGTTTCAATGCTCAGAGGAACAGCAAAAAACGGGCCCAATTCAAAAAGAAGTCGTCAGGCACTTGTTACTGAGTCCAAGTCCGGTCCTGAAGTTCCATAACCAGGACTCAGGTCGAACCCAGGCCCAATTTGTCCAAGAGTCCATTGAGCTCGTCCAGCGAGCCAAATGCAATGGCGACTTCACCTTGTTCGCCACGTTTTGTGCGCTTCTTCACACGAATTTCAACAGCTGCGGTCAAAGCGTCGGACAAGGTCGCTTCAATGCGTTGCAGATCGCGTGATTTGCCCGCCGGGTTGCGAAGCAAGGTTTTCTGGCGGGCGGCTGGTGCTTGCCGCGCCACCAACTTCTCGGCTTCACGCACACTGAGTTTTTTGGCGACGATTTCCGTGGCGCTCAAAATTTGCTGCGCCCCATCCAGAGGCAAGAGCGCCCGCGCATGGCCCATGTCCAAGTCGCCCGCCATCAACATGCCCTGAACGGGCTCGGCCAGTTGTAAGAGGCGCAGCAAATTACTGGCGGCGCTGCGCGAGCGGCCCACCGCTTGGGCGGCTTGTTCATGGGTCAGGCCAAATTCATCGGTGAGGCGCTTCAGGCCTTGGGCCTCTTCCAGCGGGTTCAGGTCTTCGCGCTGAATGTTTTCAATCAGCGCCATGGCGGCGGCGGCTTCGTCGGGCACGTCTTTAACCAGCACCGGCACTTCATCCAACCCGGCCAGCTTGGCGGCGCGCGTGCGGCGCTCGCCAGCGATGATCTCGTAAAACCCGCCGCTCAATGGCCGCACCAAAATGGGCTGCATGATGCCCTGGGCCTTGATGCTCTCGGCCAGCTCATACAGCGAGCCTTCGTCCATGCGCGTGCGCGGCTGGTACTTGCCGGGGCGCAGTTGGTTCAGCTTGAGGTTGGAAGGCGAGCGATTGACGTCCGTCGCTGCGGCGGGCGCAGCGTCTTGGACTTTCGGGCCGAGCAATGCTTCGAGGCCCAGGCCGAGGCCTTTGGGTTTCTTGGTGACCATGGGGAGGGATTGTCGGTGAATGACGCAGTCTAAATTGACATAGTTCAAGAGCGGGTCTGCCGGTGGGCGCTTTCACTGCGCCGCGCGCTTACTCAAGCTGTGGATGAGGCGGAAACTCACCCCAGTAGTCAGGGCTGTCGAGGAGCTTGGAACGATTTACCTGAATACCCGGGCCGTTACATTCGACTAGCTTCTCAACACAGTCATGAAACCAATCCTCCGCCTTGGGAGAGGTTACAACCTCGTGCACCAAATCCTGAACACTTACCTTGACATTGATGTGATCCTTGCGCGGCCTTTCAGTAACGTCCCGGTTGCGCGAATGCGCTGACCAAATCAGAGCGCGAAGTTCCTCTTCGTGCTTGAAATCAAGGCGCTTTAGGAAGAACGGGGCGCACTGATGAAATTTCTCCTCCCCCTCGTGCGCATCAAAATCAATGTACTTAACTCGCTGCACATAGAAGTGATGTTCTTGACGACTCAACACTCGTTGCAAGCTCTTGAGCGTTGATCTGACTGCCACGCCCGGCCCATTTTTTAAGTAGAGCCGCCACATTGCTGCCGACCCGTGGTCATTTATGTGCCAGCAATTCGCGTAAACGTAGTCCAAAGGAAACTGCCGGGACTTGATCATGTTCTCGATAGCGTTCGCTGCGTGTTCGTCAGTGTTTTTGTGTCTGCTGTACGAATTGATCCAGTATTTCGGCCATTCGCCTTCATAGGGATCATCTTTTACAAATTTCTTCACAGCCGGAAAGACCAAATTGCCGGTCGAGATCAAGTAGAAAAACTTCGCAAAGTCCATGTATCTCCAGATGGTGTACTCAGCATCTGAGGGTTCTTGAAACACGGCCTCTGTATCGACAGTCATTTGGCTTGCTCGCGTTGTGTGGATCGATGGGAGGCATGTGCGGCCTCCATTGTCTGCTTCATCATTCGATGCCCGTCGCTCCAGTCGCCGAGTCCAGACTCCCCATTGATGTGGCCACGCGGCCCCAGCGGCCAAACATCGCTGCCCCAGCAGCGCGCCAGTTCTTCGGCACGCTGCAATGCGCAGTAAGGATCATCACTGCTCGCCACCACGTGGCTGGCAAAGGGCAATCTGCCACGCACCATGGGCCGCCAGTTGAACAAATTGGGCGGCGTATCGTCCCGCTCGGTGTCGGGCGGCGCCACCAGCCAAGCGGCCACCACCCGAGCGGTGTGCTGCGAATGCGCGGCCCAAGAAGCGACCAGCTGGCAGCCCAGGCTGTGAGCCACCAGCACCACAGGGACATCTTGCTGTTGGATGACGTCGTCCAGTCGCGCCATCCAATCTCCACGTCGCGGCCAGGTCCAGTCGTCTTGTTCGACGCGGGTGTAGCCATGCAAGACCTCCCAACGGCTTTGCCAGTGCGCGGCGTCAGAGTTCAACCACCCCGGCAACAGCAGGACGCGGGGTTTTTGAGAGCGGTGCAATACCTTGGTCATGGGGCTGGCTTATCCTTCGTCTCTCACACAGAACAGCAAAGGGGTTGACATGGTTTACCGAGTTTTTGTCGATGGTCAGGAAGGCACCACCGGACTGCGCATTCATGAGTATCTCGCGCAGCGCCCTGACATTGAAGTGCTGAAGATTGATGCCGACAAACGCAAAGACCCGCAGGAGCGCGCGCGTTTGCTCAATGCCGCTGACGTGGCTTTTTTGTGCCTGCCCGACGCCGCCTCGCGTGAGGCGGCCAGCATGATCACCAATACGAACACTTGTTTGATCGACGCCAGCACCGCCCACCGCACGGTGCCGGGTTGGGCCTTTGGCCTGCCCGAGTTGGCCCCTGGTCAGCGGGATTTGCTGCGCCAGAGCAAACGTATTGCCAACCCGGGTTGTCACGCCAGCGCCTTCATCGTGTTGCTGCGTCCCTTGGTGGATGCGGGGCTGGTGCCACGCGAGCTGCTGCTATCGGCCACCTCCATCACCGGCTACTCCGGCGGCGGCAAAAGCATGATTGCGCAGTATGAAGCTGGGGGTGATGCCAAGTTGCAATCACCCCGCCCCTACAGCCTGACTCTGGCGCACAAACATTTGCCCGAGATGAGAGCCCACACCGGCTTGATAAATGCCCCGCTGTTCATGCCCATCGTCGGCAATTTCTACAAAGGCCTGGCGGTGACAGTGCCCTTGCATTTGTCACAACTGCCTGCGGGCACCACGCCAGAGGCCCTGCACGCCGCCTTGTCAGCGCGTTATGCAACCGAGCCCTTTATCAACGTCAAACCGCTGCGCGACCCCGCGGTGCTGGAGGGCGGTTTTTATGACGCCCAAGCCTGCAACGACACCAACCGCGTCGACATCCACGTCTTTGGCAACGACCACCAGGTCTTGCTGATGGCCTGCCTGGACAACTTGGGCAAGGGGGCCAGCGGTGCGGCGGTTCAATCCATGAACGTGCACCTGGGCTTGGACGAAGCGCTGGGCTTGTAAGGCTTCAACGCGAACGAAAAACCACCTCTTTCAGCCGCAGCAGCTTGGGCGTCACCACCGGCACGGTGAGCATGGTGCTGGCCACCGCCATTAAGAGCAGCGCCGTGAAGGTTTCGCTGGTGATGATGGCTTTGTCGAGCAGCACATTGGCGAAGATGATCATGATCAAGGCTTTGGTCTGGAGCAACCAGCCAATCAACGATGCCTCGCCTGGTTGCCACTTCAAAATCCGGCCTGCGACGTGAACACCGAGTAACTTGCCGCTGACCGAGGCCAGCAGCAACATCGCCGCTGCCAAGAACACGGCGGCGCCGCCCACGTCCCAGTTGGTGCGCAAGCCCGTGCTCAGGAAAAACACGGGCATGATGACCAACAAAACGTTGTGGCGTAGGTTGTCCATTTGTTTTTGGTCAAACCAGTCGGCGTCCATGATGGCCCCCGCCAGGAACGCACCGACCATGTAGTGCAAGCCTGACCAGTCGGCACCAATGCCGCAGGCGGCGAGCCAAATCAGGCCAAGGTACCAGCGGTCGCGCTCGGGCACACTGACCATGAGCTTGCGAAAGCCCCATCCCAAGAGCGCAAACGCTGCCAAAAAGCCCACCTGTTTCCCAACCCGCTGCCAATCCATCAAGATCAAGGCCAGCACGCCCCAAATGGCAATGTCGTCCACGCTGGCATAACGCAAAATCCGCTGACCCACGGGTTCGCGCAAGATGTGCATCTTCTCCATGAGCAAGATCAAGATCGGCAGCGCGGTCACCGCACAGGCCATGCCGATGCCCAGAACAAACTGCCACTGCCGCGCTTTCTCGCCCACCCAGCCTGGGAACATCAACAGGCCCACTGCCACGACACAGCCAAAGACCAGTGGCACGAGCAGCGCCAGGCCTGCGGTAACACCGGTTTCCATGCGGTGCTTCCAGGCCTGTTTCAGGTCGAGCTCAATGCCAGCAATCCATACGAACAGCATCACGGCCCACCAAGCCACGCCGTTCAATGATTGGATCACCGGTGGGCTGAAGACGAAGTTGTAGTAGTCCGGGAACAACGCCCCCAGAATGCCGGGGCCGAGCAAGATGCCGGTGATGATTTGGACGACCACCAAGGGCGCAAAGTAGTCTGTCCGCCCCAGCCGCCATATCAAATAAGGCAAGCTGAAGATGATCAGCATGGCGATCAAAAAAATTTCGGTCGTGGTCATGGTCATGGTTTGTCGTATCAACCGATTAAACGGCAACTCGTCAGCGAAGAGATCCTGCGGGTGTCGAGCCACTCACGACACCAAGATGGCATGAAGCACGGTGCAAAAGAGGGGAGATTTTCCACCAGCAATGGCCTTGTTGGCCGCGCGGGCTCGTGGCTTTCCTATACTTTGATCGTTTCCAAAAGTATTTCTCCGCAGTGCCTTCGCCGTCCCAAATTTCTCCCGTTCAGATTTGCGCATACACCGCAACATCCGCTTTGGGGGCTGGCAAGGCGGCCTTGGCAGAGGGAGCCCGAACCGAGCGCAGCGGCCTGCGGAGCAACGGTTTCGGCGCACAGCCCTTGCCGACCTGGGTCGGTCAGGTGCCGGGCCTGGAACTTGCGTTGCCCCCGTCTTTGATGTCATGGGACTGCCGCAGCAACCGTCTTGCGTGGCAGGGCCTGTTGGCTGACGATTTTCTCCACGCGGCTGGGCAAGCCGTACGCCGTCACAGTGCTGAGCGCGTCGGCGTGGTGGTGGGCACATCGACCTCCAGCATTGGGGTGACGGAAGAAGCCTACGCTGGGCTTGATGGCGAGGGCAGGTTTCCGCTGCACTTGCGCGACCCCAAGCTGCACACCTTGCATTCCTTGGGAGCGTTTGTACAAACCGCACTCCATATCGCGGGCCCTTGTGTGACGCTTTCCACCGCGTGCTCATCCGGCGCAAAAGCCTTCGCCGTGGCCGAACGTTGGCTGCGCTTGGGCGTCGTCGATGCCGTGGTCGTGGGCGGGGTGGACACGCTGTGCGGCAATGTGCTGTTCGGTTTTCACGCGTTACAGCTGTTGTCCCCCAAGCCCTGCCGCCCCTTCGACGCCCACCGCAGCGGGATCAGTTTGGGGGAAGCAGCCGGCTTCGTGCTGTTGGAGCGGGGGCCTGGCGCGCTGCAGTTGCTGGGTTATGGCGAGTCGAGCGACGCGCATCACATGTCAGCGCCTCACCCCGAGGGTGCCGGTGCAGAGCAGGCGCTCAACGATGCTTTGGCGCGAGCAGCGCTGCAAACGCAGGACATCCAGTTCTTGCATCTGCATGGAACCGCCAGCCGACAGAACGACGATGTCGAGGCACAACTGGTGGCCAGGCGGTTCGCCGCAGAAACCCATGCCTGCTCCACCAAGGGTTTGACGGGCCACACACTGGGCACGGCCGGTGTGCTCGGCGCAGCCTATTGCCTGTTGGCGATTGAGACTGGATTGATGCCTGGCACCGCAAACACCGAAACCTTGGACGCTGTGTGCGGTCCTCAGATTCAGCGCCGACCAACGTCGGGGCAGGTGCGCATCGCGATGAGCAATGCCTTTGGCTTTGGCGGCAGCAACTGTGTGTTGGTGTTTGGTGGCGGCCCGCCCAGGGGGGGGCGCTCATGATGCCTTTGAGTTTATTTGTCGACGGCATCGCGTTGTGGACACCCGATTGGCCCAACTGGACTGCGGCCCAAGACGCCTTGCTCACACAGTCGACGGGTATTGGCGACGGTTTGAACCCCTCGCGTTCGTTGTTGCACGCGCCATCACCGAGTTTGCTCACGCCCGCCGAAAGGCGGCGTGCCCCAGCCACCGTCGCATTGGCATTGGAGGTGGCAACGGCGGCGGCGGCGATGTCCGGCCTGAACGCCGCAGAGCTGCCCACGGTGTTCACGTCCGTCCACGGCGACCTCACCATCAACGACGCCATGTGTCGCGCGTTGATCCAGGGGCCGCTGTTGGTGTCGCCCACGAAGTTCATCAACTCGGTTCACAACGCACCCGCAGGTTACTGGGCCATCGCCACTGGTTGCCGACAAACCAGCACCGCGTTGAGCGCCTTTGACCACAGTTTCACAGCAGGCCTTTTCGAAGCGGCTCTGCAGGCCGTGGCCGACGGGCAAACTGTGTTGCTGGTGGGCTATGACATGGCCGCAACAGGCCCATTGGCCGACGTGGCAGCAAGCCGCGGGCCCTTGGCGGTTGGATTGGTGCTCAGCCCACGTGCCAGAGCAACCAGCTGGTGCGCGCTCTCCATCAGTTTGCAGTCCCTATCGGATGCGACGCCCACGCTTTGTCACACAGTGGCATCGTCCGGTCTGGCCTCACACGGCATGAAGGAAGTACTTCCCTTGATGGAGGCGCTGGCCGCGTGCCGTGGATGCACGCCAAACGATGGCCAGATGGACACCGTGGTCCTGCCTCTGTCATCATCCCAAAGCTTGCACGTCCAGTTACGGGCCTGTGCTCACCCCGCCCACTCGCTTTTTACTAACCAAGTTTCATGAACGACGCCACCCCCACCGAACACGATGTCTTGATTTTGGGCGGCGGCTTGGCCGGTTTGACCCTGGCTTTGCAGCTGAAGCAACGTTTCGGCGACCTTGACGTGCTCGTCTTGGAGCGTCGGAGCCATCCCGTGCCCATCGCCGCGCACAAAGTCGGTGAGTCATCGGTCGAAATTGGCGCTCACTATTTCGACGCGGTACTGGGCCTGGGCAAGCACTTGATGGAAAAGCAGCTGCGCAAGTTTGGTTTCAGGTTTTTCTTTTCAGAAGGTCGTCGAGACATCGACCAGGTTACAGAGATTGGGGCCAGCCGCCCACTGCCCGTGCCCAGCTATCAAATTGACCGCGGCATCTTTGAGAACTTTTTGGCCGAAGAAGCACAAAAGCAGGGCGTGAAGTTCATCGACAACGCCACGGTCAGGCAAGTCGAACTCGCCGAAAAACGCAACGGCACACTGCCCACAGATGGGCCTGCAGCGCACCGCGTCGCCTATGCTCACGGCGGCGCCGAACACACCACCCTAGCCCGCTGGGTGGTTGACGCCAGTGGTCGCGTGGGCTTACTCAAACGCAAGCTGGGCTTGGCACAAACCAATACGCATGAGGCGCACGCCATCTGGTTTCGCATCAAGGACCGCATCTGCATTGATGACTGGAGCGACAACACCGCCTGGCGCGAACGCTGCAATCCACAAGCGCGTTGGTTGTCCACCAACCATTTGGTTGGCGCCGGTTACTGGGTGTGGCTGATCCCCTTGGCCTCGGGCTCACATTCGGTGGGCATCGTGGCGGACCCGCGCCTGCACCCCTTAGACACCATGGACACGTTTGAAAAAGCCATGGTCTGGTTTGAGAAATTCCAACCTCGGCTGTTTGACGAGCTGAACGGCAAACGTGAGCTTCTGCAGGACTTCGCCTTCTTCAAGCGTTTCTCCTACGGCTGCAAACAGGTGTTCTCCGACCAACGGTGGGCGCTGACCGGAGAGGCCGGTCTTTTTCTGGATCCGTTTTACTCGCCGGGCAGTGACTTCATCGCCATCTCCAACACCTACATCACCGAGCTGATCGCCCTCGACCGAGCCGGTCAATCGTTGGGGGCCCGAGCCCAACTCTTTGATCAGCTCTACCACTCGTTCTATGAGAGCACCTTGGCGCTCTATGTCGACCAATACCCCATCTTTGGCGACGCAGAAGTGTTGCCCGTCAAGGTCATCTGGGACTACACCTACTACTGGGGCGTCTTAGCCCAGTTTTTTGTGCAGCATCGCTTGACCGACCTGGGCATGATGTCCAAGCTGCGCGGCGAGTTGGCGCACTGCCAAAAGCTGAATTTCGCGATTCAGGCGTTTTTGCGCGATTGGTCCTCGCGCAGCCACAAACGTAATCCTGCCGTGATGCTGGACCAAGCGGCCTTGCCCTGGTTCTCAGACCTGAACAAAAGCTTGCATGACCCGCAGGACGACGATGCAGCCTTTCAGCGTCGCATTTGTAACTCCACCGCCCAATTGAACACACTGGCACGAGAAATTCTCGGCCGTGCCTGCGCCGAGTACCCTGAACTCGACGCGTCACCGCTGCTTTTGTTGCTCAGCGAATGGGGCGAGGCAGCGCCTGCGCCCGACCTGCCCATGCTGCTGGCCGCCGCCTGAGGGGCGCCGCGGCGTCCCCTCCTACCGATGGGGGCACCTGTAACCGTGCTTGGCTGCTTGGGGTGTTTGGTAAACTGACAGGTTCGCCATGGGTCAAACAACATGGCCTTGTCAGGCCGATTGACGTCGGCTTCTCGCCGCGCCGGTGCCGGCGTTTTCACCGTTAGTAACCCATGACCCCCCCCCATACTGCACTGCAAAACGAAGTCGCCGCATTGTTGGTCGAAGCGCTGAACTTGGAGATCTCACCCGAGTCGATCGACCCGCAAGCGCCGCTGTATGGCGAAGGCTTGGGCCTGGATTCGATCGACATTCTGGAAGTCGCCCTGGTGGTGTCGCAGCGTTATGGATTTCAGTTGCGGTCTGATGACCAAGACAACGTGCGCATCTTCACCTCGCTGGCGAGCCTGACCGAACACATTGCCACGCACCGCGTCGGCTGAACGCGGCGCACCCATGTTGCATCCCTTCGGCTTGCGCGCTGTCGCGATCGCGGCTTTTGGCGCTGTCTATGTGCTCGGCTCCTATTGGTTGATGACCCAGGCCAAGGGTTCGGCCTGGAGTGTTGTTGGGGTGTTGGGTCCCATGCTGGTGCTCTTGGCCCTGGGCAGTTGGCGGGCCGGTAATCGCTGGTTGGGGGCGGCCGCTGGGGCCTCCGTCGTGTTGCTTTGTTGGCAGGCCTTGGCAGGCTGGCAAATTCCAGCGCCTGTGCTCTACCTCGCACAACACGTCGGCGTTCATTTTTTCCTGGCGCTGGGTTTTGGCTCCACGCTAAAACAAGGGTGCACGCCGTTGATTACGGTGTTGGCCAGGCGTGTCCACGGGGGACATATCACGCCCGACATGGTGGTCTACACCCGTAAAGTGACGGTGACGTGGACGGTCTTTTTTATCGCCATGGTGCTTGTGTCTGTGGCTTTGTTTGTTTTTGCGCCCTTTGACTGGTGGGCCTTGTTTGCCAACTTTTTGACGCCGGCGGCAGCGGGCCTGATGTTTGTGGGCGAATTCCTGTTGCGCTACCGCTGGCACCCCGAGTTCAAGCGCACCACCGTGGCCGAGGCGATTCGCTCCTATATGCACACCGGCGAAGAGCCCCCTCGGGCGCAGTCCGACGAACCGCGGGCATGAGCACGGCGCCATTGATCTGGGCAGACGAGCTCGCCGCCCCGCTGGCTTGGTCGCAAGGACGGGCCATCTCGCGACTTCAGTACTTGACCGATGTCCAGGCACTGGCGACGCGCTTGCCCGATCGAGGACCGATGTTGAACCTGACCGGTGATCGTTATCGTTTCGCGGTGGGCCTCGGTGCAGCCTTGGTGCGCGGTCAACACAATTTGCTGCCCCCCAACCACACCGTTGACATGGTGACTCGCTTGCGCGATGGGTTTGCTCACACCTATTGCATGCGGGACCGCTCGCACCTTGTGTCTGCTGGCGAGTTGCCGGTGCCCAGCGTTTTATACGCCGAGGAACACATGCCGCTGTCGTCCGGCGAAGTGCCCGGCCTGCCCCGGATACCGCATGACGCGTTGGCGGCCCAAGTGTTGACCTCCGGTTCCACCGGCACGCCGGTGCCGCACAGCAAACACTGGGGCTTGTTGCATCAGAACATCCATGCCGAAGCGCAAGAGTTGGCTCGTGCGATGGGGCGGCGCGATTTGATCGGTGTGAATCTGGTGGCGACGGTACCCGCGCAGCACATGTACGGCTTTGAATCGACCGTGCTGGTGGCCTTGTTGGCCGGTGCCGCGTTTGATGCGGCACGGCCTTTCTACCCCGCGGACATCGCTGCTGCCCTCAAGCAGATGCCGCGCCCTTGCATGTTGGTCACCACGCCCTTCCACCTGAAAATGCTGCTCGAATCCGGCGTCAGCGTTCCCGCCATCGACTTGGTGGTGTGCGCCACTGCACCGCTGTCGCCCCAACTGGCCGCACGCGCCGAGGCCGCATTCGAGGCGCCGTTGCTCGAAATTTACGGCTGCACGGAAGCCGGCCAAGTGGCCACGCGGCGAACCACTTCCGGGGCCGAATGGCGCACATTCGAGGGGCTGCAGATCAGCGGCGATGGCGATGCGTCGTCGGTTTCGGGCGGCCATGTGGCGCAACCCACTGCGCTGGCCGACGTGCTGGAAGTGTTAGATGCGCGCACATTTCGGTTGCTGGGTCGTTCGAACGACTTGATCAACATGGCCGGCAAACGCAGTTCTTTGGGCCACCTGAACTACCACTTGAACAGCATTGCCGGCGTGCAGGATGGCGCGTTCTTCATCCCAACCCACAGCGATGAGAATGGTCCAGAGGCCGTGGTCAGACCAATTGCTTTCGTCGTTGCACCGGGCATCGCAGCGCAGCAGCTGCAATCTTTCGTCGTCAACGCACTGCGCGAGCGCATTGATGCGGCCTTCTTGCCGCGTCGTGTGATTGCCGTGGACAGCCTGCCGCGCGAGCCCAGCACCGGAAAATTGCCTGCCGCGCACTTTGCACAATGGGCTCAGCAGGTGCTTGCGCAGCGCAAAGCCCCTCCGACTGCGTCCACTTGACCCAACAGGTCTGGATATGTATGCCTTGAGCTTGACCGTCGCGCTGGATCACCCGACCTTTGCGGGTCATTTCCCAGGGCAGCCCTTGCTGCCAGGCGTCTCGCTGCTGGCCGAGGTGCTGGAAGCGGCGCTGGGCGAAGCTGAATTGGCAAAGCAACTGGGCACCGCACCACGCATTTCGGCTGTGAAGTTTCTGGCACCGGTGCGGCCTGGTGCGCAACTCACCTTGCAGTTGGTGCCTGGCCCACGTGGCCTGCGTTTCGAAGTGCGCGAAGGGGATCGCCTGGCCGCCTCGGGTCAGTTCGAACGCCCGCCATGAGCCAAACTCAACCCCCACGCGCAGGCGACTGGACGGCCCAGCGGGAGCGCTCCAATCTGCTGGCGCTGAGTTTGATGCGCTGGATAGCGATCGGCGCCGGACGGCGTCTGTCGCGCTGGGTGCTGCACCCGATTGCCCTGTATTTTTTTGTCTTCCACGGCACGGCGCGCCGCGCTTCACACACTTACTTGAACCGGGTGCTGCAGCGCCCGGCTCGATGGGCCGAGGTCTACCGCCACATTCATCACTTCGCGGCTTGCGTCCTCGACCGGGTTTATTTTCTTCAGGATCGTTTCGAAGAGTTCGAGGTCACCGCCCACGGCGGCGACGCCATGCTGGCGGCCGTGGGTCGCGGCGACGGCTTGTTTTTGCTGGGCGCCCATTTGGGGAGTTTTGAAGCCCTGCGGGCAGGAGGACAAACCAAGGGCGCGCGCATCGCCATGTTGATGTTCGAGGAAAACGCCCGCTTCATCAACGCGGCGTTGGCGGCAGTGGCGCCCAAGGCCCAGCTGCATACGATCGCGCTGGGGCGTCCGAGTGCCATGCTGGCGCTGCGCCGCTGGCTGGATGATGGCGGTGTAGCGGGCTTGCTGGCCGACCGCACCCTGCCCGGCCATTCCGACCGCTCGGGTGTCAAGCGTTTGAATTTCCTCGGCCGACCCGCCTGTTTTTCCGATGGGCCTTTTCGTTTGGCGGCCATGCTGCGTCGCCAAGTAGTGTTCATGGCGGGCATCTACCTGGGAGGAAAACGTTATGAGCTGCACTTCGTTGAGGTGGCCGATTTCCGCACGGTGGGTGCACCAGGCAGTGCCCCGGTCAACCAACTGATCCAAGAAGCGTTGGCACGTTATGTGGCTTTGCTCGAATCTTTGTGCCGTGCAGAACCCTACAACTGGTTCAACTTCTATGACTTTTGGGCCACGGACTCGTCGGTTGATCCCGCCTCGCCACCACCATGAATCATTTTGACCACCCCCTTCAGCGCTGGGCGCCCTTCTTGGTTCTGAGCCTGCTCTCGATGGCGCTGTACCTGGCACCGGCTTGGGCCCAAACCAAGTTTGAATTGCCGCAACTGATGCAGCTGCTGGCGCAGGTGAAGTCGGGCGAAGCCACTTTCACCGAAAAACGCAATGTGGCGATGCTTGAACGCCCCCTGGAGTTTTCGGGCCGCCTGTCGTTTGAAGCACCCGACACCTTTGTGCGGGAAAACTTGAAGCCGCGCCAAGAGCGCATGGCCGTAGTCGGCAAACAAATGACCATGAGCATGGGCAGTCGCAGCCGCACCGTGCCGGTTGACTCGGTGCCCGAGGCCAGCATCATCGTCGAAGCCATTCGCGGCACCATGACGGGCAACCAGGATGCGCTGGAGAAACATTTCACCACCGCCGTCACTGGAACCCCGCAGCGCTGGTCGCTGGAACTGGTGCCGCGTGAGGCCCGCTTGCGTGAACAGATCAGTGTGCTGCGTTTGACTGGCCAGCAAAGCGTGGTTCGTGAGGTCACCATCGCCATGGCCGATGGTGACCGCTCGGTCATGACGATAGAACCCCTGGTGGCAGCCAACAAACCGGCTGCGGCGGCCAGTCAATGAATGCCTCGCTGCTGCGCGGCCGCCGTGCCGTTATTTTGTGGCTTTGTTGTGTCCTGGTCGCACTGGGCATCACCATCAAAACCAACTATGTCGCGGACTTGTCGGCGTTTTTACCCACCAACCCCAGCGCTGAACAAGCCGTGCTGTTGGATCAACTGCGCGGCGGTGTAGCCGCCCGTTTGGTGCTGCTGGGTATTGAGGGTGGAAGCCCTGAAGCGCGTCGTCAAGCTTCGCAAGCACTGGCGAAAACACTGCGCGAAAGCGGTCTCTTTGACGCTGTCCACAACGGTGACAACGCGGGTTTCGAGGCCACGGGCCGGTTTTTGTTTGATCACCGTTATTTGCTCAGCCCTGCCGTCGACGCGCAGCGTTTCACGGTCGAGGGACTGCGCGCCGCCATCGACGAAACCACCTCGCTCTTGGGCACGCCCGCGGGAGCCATGCTCAAAACCGTGATCCTGCGTGACCCAACGGGCGAGACCGTGCGCATGGCCGAGGCCATGCTGCCGACGCAAGGTCCGCGCAGCGAGGATGGTGTGTGGGTCTCGCGTGATGGGAGCCGTGCCGTACTCATCGCCACCACGCGCGCAGATGGCTCGGACCTCGACGCCCAAGAGAAAGCCTTGGCCCTGGTGCGCGAGCGTTTTGACGCCCTGAAACAACCCGGGTTGCAGCTCGTGGTCTCGGGGTCTGGCAGTTTCGCCGTGGCCTCGCGTGCCCAGATCAAAACCGAAGTGGAACGACTGGCCTTGGCCGGTGGCATCGCCATCGTGCTGTTGTTGCTGCTGGCATTTGGCGGTTCGCTGCGCACATTGGGTGGTGCTCTGTTGCCGGTGGCCAGCGGCGTTTTAGTGGGCATTGCTGCAGTGAGTTTGATCTTCGGCAATGTGCACGGCATCACCTTGGGTTTTGGCACCACCTTGATTGGTGAAGCGGTGGACTACGCCATCTATTACTTGATTCAAGCCCGGGCCTTGCCGGGCACCCCACCGGGCGCAGGCGCCCAGCGCTGGCTGCGCGAGAGTTGGCCCACCGTGCGCTTGGGCCTGTGGACTTCGCTCTGCGGATTTGCAGCCCTGCTTTTCTCTGGCTTTCCAGGCTTGGTACAGCTCGGCGTCTTTTCCATTGCCGGTCTGGCCGCGGCGGCGCTGACCACGCTTTGTGTGTTCCCCACCCTCGCCCCCAACGGCGCACCCGGCACGCGGGCACGCCAACGGCTCGGGCAGTGGGTCGGTCTTTGCACCCAGGTGCTGCCTCGTTGGCGTTGGCCGCTGGCCTTGTTGCCCGTCGCCGCTGCGGTGCTCCTGCTGAGCTCTCCGTCGGCCTGGCGTGGCGACTTGGCATCGCTCAGCCCTGTCGGCGGCGAAAAAATGCAGATCGACGCGGACTTGCGCGCCGACCTGGGCACCACCGACTCCGGCAGTTGGGTGGCCGTGTCTGCGCCCGACGAAGCAGGCGTGCTGGCACAAGCCGAGGCAGCCAGCCAGGTGCTTGACGGTTTGGTCGCCTCCGGTTTGATCCAGGGCTACGAGTCGCCCACCCGGCTCTTGCCCAGCCCAGCAGTGCAACGACAGCGTTTAGACGCTTTGCCCGACGCCAGCACCTTGGCTCCCCGCCTGGAACAAGCCACGGTGGATGGGCCGCTACCAGCCCGACGCTTGAGCGCTTTTGTCGAGGATGTGCAGGCGGCTCGTCAACGCCCCTTGTTGACCCGCGAGGCACTGCAAGCAACGGCCTTGGGCAGCGCACTGGATGCGCAACTCATCCCCGGTGACGCCGCCAGCGGTCGCCCGTGGCGGGCGCTGCTGAGCCTGCAAAACGGCGAACGCGCTGCTGACATACCCAAGCTGCGTCAGGCACTGTCCAGCTTGCCCAACGCCCAGGCGTTCAACATCAAGGACGAGCTTGATGGCCTCTATGGCCGCTACTTGAAGGAAGCCCGCTACCAAGCCCTGCTAGGTGGGCTGTCCGTGTGTTTGCTGCTGGCCTTGCACCTGCGCTCGGGTCCCCGTTTGCTGCGTTTGGCCTTGCCCATCGTCGCGGCGGTGGTGGTGGTGCTGGCGGGCTTGACCTGGGCCCAGGTGCCCTTGGGCATTTTGCATTTGGTCGGCCTGTTGCTCACGGTGGCCATAGGCTCAAACTATGCGCTGTTCTTCGACCAAATTCGCGTACAACAAGATGCCCAGCCCGCGGGCACAGCGGCGGTGATCGACAACGACACCTTGGCCTCATTGGCTTTGGCCAACCTCACCGCCATCATCTCGTTTGCTTTTTTGGCCTTCTCCAACATTCCCGTGCTCTTGGCCATCGGCCAGGTGGTGGCGCCCGGAATTTTGTTGAGCCTGCTGCTGTCGGCTGCCTTCATTCCGGCTCGTCAATCAAGCCCTGTGTGACAATTTCCGGCTCGTGATTGCACCCTTCCATGTCCGCCTCACATTCCTCCACAAACACGGGTTTTGACCGCCCTTGGCGCGCACCGGCATTGCTTCAGGCCAGTGTGGTGGGCCATGTGGCAGCAGCGGCAGCGGTGGTCATGTCGCCTGCGCTGTGGCCTTGGGCCTTGGGGGCGCTGGCGCTGGACCATGCCCTCATCACGGCCACCGGTCTGTGGCCGCGCTCCACCTGGTTGGGGGCCAATGTCAGGCGTTTGCCCGACGCTTCGGTCGCGCGCAGCGAGGTCTCCCTCACCATCGACGATGGCCCCGATCCGGCCATCACCCCCGCGGTCCTCGACCTGCTGGATGAACATCAAGCGCGCGCCACCTTTTTTTGTATTGCGAAGCAGGCGCAGCAGTATCCCGTTTTGTGCCGCGACATCGTTCGTCGCGGCCACAGCGTACAAAACCACAGCCATGCGCATGCCCACAGCTTTTCCGTGTGGGGGCCCAAGGCCATGGCGCGTGACATTGGGCAAGCGCAAGACCATTTGAGCCAAATCACTGGCGAGAAACCGCGCTTTTTTCGCGCACCCGCGGGTTTGCGCAATCCCTTCCTCGACCCGGTTTTGTACCGGCAAGGCCTGCAACTCGTGAGCTGGACTCGGCGCGGATTCGACACCGTGAAAAGTGACCCGGCCCTGGTCCAAGCCCGCCTCACGCGCGGCCTGGCCGCTGGCGACATTCTGCTGCTGCACGACGGCAATGCTGCGTGCAGCGCTCAGGGCAAGCCGGTGATTCTGGAGGTGCTTCCAGCCTTGTTGCGTCGGTTTCAACAAAGCGGCCTTCGCACCGTCACCTTGCCGCAAGCATTCGGGCCGACCGATCAAGAAAAAACACCATGAACTCTGCCACCCACTCCAGCGCACCGCCCCAGTGGGGGCCGTTGCTCGACGCCGCCACCTTGCCCTACCGCCCTGTCGGCCGTTTCGCATGGCACTTTGCCCGCGGCAAACTGAACATGGACCCGGTGTTTCGCCATTTGCTCAAGCAGGGTCTGATTGCCCCGGGCGCACGCGTGCTGGACATTGGTTGCGGACAAGGTTTGCTGGCCAGTTTGCTGCGGGCCAGCGGCGTGCTGGCCTCGCAAGGCCAATGGCCCAGCGCTTGGGCACCAGCCCCCGGCAATGCCCGCGTCACCGGCGTTGAGCTCATGCCGCGCGACGTCAAACGCGCTCAAGCAGCACTGGGCGAAAGCGCCGAATTCATTTGTGGTGACATGCGTTGCACCGCCTTTCCTGAGGTGGACACCGTCGTGATCCTGGACGTGCTGCACTACATCACCGTGCCCGAACAAGACCAGGTGCTGGTTCGTGTGCGCGACGCGCTGCTCAAGTCTCGCGGCACGCTCTTGCTGCGCGTGGGCGATGCCGCCTCTAAACGCGGCTTCTGGGCCAGCCAGTGGGTCGATGCCGTGGTCACCTTTGTGCGCGGCCACCGCGTGGTGCCTCAATACGGACGCACACTGGCGCTGTGGATCGCCCAGCTGGAGTCGCTCGGGTTTTCAGTGCAAAACCAACCCATGAGCCACGGCACACCCTTTGCAAACGTGCTGCTGGTGGCTCGGCTGGACGCCTCCGCCCGATGAAACGTTTGCCCATCACCCTCAGCACCGCCACCAGCGCCTTGGGCGCTGGTCGGGCCGCGCACCTGGAGGCCCTGTTGGCGCAGCGCAGCGGCCTCGCCCCCGTCCGGTTCGAGCAACTGCCCTTGACCACCTGGACCGGCGAGGTCGATGGCGTGGACAGTGTCGTCTTGCCGGAGCACCTGCAAAAATTTGACTGCCGCAACAACCGCTTGGCGTGGCTGGGGCTGCAGCAGGACGGCCTCCTCACCGCCGTGCAGGCCGCGCGTGCACGCTGGGGTGCGCGGCGTGTGGCCGTATTTTTGGGCACCAGCACCTCAGGTCTGCTGCAAACCGAAATCGCTTACCGGCACCGCGATTCCCAAGGGGCGCTGCCCAACAGCTTCTTCTACGGCCCAACGCAAAACACCTATTCACTCGCCGCGTTTGTGACCGAAGCGCTGCAACTGCAGGGGCCGAGCTGGGTGGTGTCCACCGCCTGCTCCTCCAGCGCCAAGGTGTACGGCAATGCAGCCCGGTTGATCGAAGCTGGGTTGATCGATGCGGCCGTGGTCGGCGGTGTGGACAGCCTGTGCCTGACCACGCTCTATGGCTTCAATTCGCTGGAGCTGTTGTCCAACGACATCTGCAGGCCTTGGGATGCCGCACGCAATGGTTTGTCCATCGGCGAGGCGGCGGCCTTTGCTTTGGTGGAGCGCGAAGCCGCCCAGCCCCAAGGTTGGCTGCTGGGCGTGGGCGAAAGCAACGACGGCCACCACATGAGCACGCCGCATCCAGAAGGTGCGGGCGCCATTGCGGCCATGCGGGCAGCCTTGGCAGATGCGGGCTTGCAAGCCGCAGACATCGACTACATCAACCTGCACGGCACCGCCACACCCAGCAACGACATGTCGGAAGACCGCGCCGTGCGTTCGGTGTTTGGCACCGGCACTCCGTGCAGCTCCACCAAAGGCGCCACGGGCCACACCTTGGGTGCGGCCGGTGGTGTGGAAGCCTTGGTCGCCCTGTTGGCCTTGGAACATGGTTTGATGCCTGCGGGCTTGAACCTGCAAACGCGTGATGCCGATTTGCACATGAATTACTTGTTGACCAACCAGCGTGCACCGCTGCGCCATGTGCTGTCCAACTCCTTCGGTTTTGGCGGGTCCAATGCCAGCTTGGTGTTGGGAGGTGTGGCATGAGTTCGCTTCGCGTGGGTGTTCGGGGTATTGGGTTGCTGGGGCCAGGTTTGAGCCACTGGCTGGCAGGGGCCGACGTCTTGCGTGGCCGTGCGCCCTATGTCGCGGCCAGCACCGTGTTGCCAGCGCCCGAACGGCTGCCGCCCGCAGAACGGCGACGCTCCGGTGCTTGCGTCAAGCTGGCCATGGCGGTGGCCGACCAAGCCGTCGCGCAGGCGGGGCTCGACCCCAGCACCTTGGCCACGGTTTTCACCTCCAGCAGCGGTGAAGGCAACAATTGCCATGTGCTGTGCGAAACCTTGGCCACCGCCCAGCCCATGGTCTCGCCCATTCGTTTCACGAACTCGGTGCACAACGCAGCCTCGGGTTGCTGGCACATCGCCGTGGCCAGCCGCGCCTCGTCGACCAGCTTGTGTGCGTTTGATGGCAGCTTCGGTGCGGGCTTGATCGAAGCCGCCACCAGCGTCGTCGTGCAAGGCCAGCCCGTGCTGCTGGTGGCCAGCGACTCGCCCTACCCCGAACCCCTGCACAGCACACGTCCTTTGCCGGACCACCTCGGCCTGGCCTTGCTACTCGCACCGGCAAGCGACCCGCAAAGCTTGGCTTGGCTGAACATCGAGTTGAGTGATGCAACGAGCGATTTAAGCCTGTGTGCCGAGCCTTCACTCGACGCACTGCGCCGCGCCATTCCCGCCGCGGCCGGATTGCCCCTGCTGCAAGCCTTGGCACACGGTGACGCCTCGACGGTTGATGTGGTCCTCGACTACCTGCCAGCGCTGCGTTTGAACATCACCGTCTCGAATCAACCATGAGTTCACCTGCCACCTTGCAGCGTGATGGCATTGCAGCCCTGATTCCGCACAGCGGCAGCATGTGTTTGTTAGACCAGATGCACAGCTGGTCGCCGGCCCACATCGTTTGCAGCGCCAACAACCACCGCGACCCGACGCACCCCCTGCGCACCCGCAGCGGCTTGCTCGCATCGGCGGCGATCGAATACGCGGCACAAGCCATGGCGGTTCATGGTGCCCTCATTGGCCAAGCGGCGGGGATGCCCGCCACCCCGGGCTACCTGGCCAGCGCACGGGGGGTGCAACTGCAGGTGTTGCGACTTGACGATTTGCCCGTGCCCACCGAACAAGCCGATGTCCTGCACATTGAAGCCACGCGGCAAGCCGGTGACGCCCAACAAATCTTGTATACCTTCACCGTACATCATGGCGGGCGAGAGATCGCACAAGGTCGCGCCGCTGTGGTGCTCAACACGGCTTTGGCCCTATGAATCAACACATTAACAACGACACCCCGCCCAAGAAAAAACGGGCCCTCGTGACCGGCGCCAGCGGCGACCTCGGCAGCGCCATTGCCCGGGCACTGGCCGCAAGCGGGCTGCATGTCGTGCTGCATGCGAACAGTCGCCTCGCAGCCGCACGGGCGATCACCGACGAAATCAACGCGGCGGGCGGCAGCGCCGAAGCCATGGCCTTCAACGTCACCGACCGCGAGGCAGCAGCAGCAGCCTGCACAAAACTGCTCGAAGCCGGGCCGATCCAAGTGCTGGTGAACAACGCAGGCACCCACGATGACGCCGCCTTTCCAGCATTGCGCGCCGAACAGTGGCAACAGGTGATGGACGTATCGGTCAACGGCTTCTTCAACGTGACCCAGCCCTTGACCATGCCCATGATCCGCACCCGCTGGGGCCGCATCATCAACATCTCCTCAATCGCCTCGCTCACGGGTAACCGGGGCCAGGTCAACTACGCGGCGGCCAAAGGTGCGCTCAACAGCGCGACCAAGTCGCTGTCACTGGAATTGGCCAGCCGAGGCATCACCGTCAATGCGGTGGCACCGGGGATCATCGAGTCCACCATGATCGAAGGCGCGTTTGACAAAGCGCTGATCGAACGCCTGGTGCCGATGAAACGCGCCGGTCGCGCCGAGGAGGTTGCCGCCTTGGTGGCTTTTTTGGCGAGCGATGCAGCGGGTTACATCAGCGGCCAGGTGATTTCGATCAATGGAGGCATGGCTTAGACTGCCGCGCTCATCTTTCTTTACCTCCAAGGGATCACATGAAAACTCTGAAAATCTCCACCCTGGCTCTGTGCGTGGTGCTCGGTGGATGCGCCGCAACCGTACAAAGAAGCGAGCCCGCACCCGCACAACCCGCGAGCACCAACGCGGCAACAACACCAGCAGCCGCCCCCGTGAACGTCACGGTGAAGGTTCCTGAGGCCTCTGCCAATCGACTCGTCCTGAACGTGTCAGGCTCCAAGATCAGCAGCGAATCTAAAGACTGGGGCTATTTCAA
Organism: Burkholderiales bacterium; assembly: GCA_031431125.1. GTDB lineage: Bacteria > Pseudomonadota > Gammaproteobacteria > Burkholderiales > Burkholderiaceae_C > JANPCX01. Next base: position 47,267 of record JANPCX010000018.1, on the reverse strand, counting down.
AGACGAATGGCGCGCAATTTTCGAGCAGCAAACCAAGGCTGCCGGTATCCAGTTCGAATGGCAAGAGGGTGAAGTGCGTCAGTCGGGCCAAGCCGGCACCTTGTTGGCCGTGAATGTGAACGACTACCGCGTCGTGGGTCAAGGCGCACGCATCTTGTTTGGAATCATGACGGGCAACGCCTACATTGACGCTCAAATGCGCTACACCGATCTGCAAAACGGCACCTTGTTCGGCGCTCAAAGCATCAACACCAGCTCATCCGCGGGTCATGGCATTTTCGCTACCGTGACACCGCAACAAATCTACGCGATCGCGGACGATGTGATTCGGCAGATTAAAATCCGTTGATCAACCTCGACTGAACAGCAGCACCGCATTCGTCCCACCAAAAGCAAACGAATTGCTGATGGCAGCACGCACATGCGGTGCTTGTGGTCGATCAGGCGAGACCAAGTTCAGCTGGCAGTCAGGGTCCATGGTCGAACAGTGCGCATTCGGTGGCAACTGGCCACGCTGCAAAGCCAAGACTGTGATCACCGCCTCGAGGGCACCGGCTGCGCCGAGTAAATGACCATGCAAGGCCTTGGTCGAGCTGACGAGCAAGTCCCCCACAGCGGGCCCCCACACCTCGGCCAGCGTCTGGCATTCAACCACATCACCCGCCTTCGTGGCCGTTCCGTGTGCATTGCAGTAACCGATGTCTTTGGGCGCGAGATTGGCCATGGCCAAAGCGCTGCGGATGGCTTTGGCCTGTCCCAATGCATCAGGTTTGGTGAGGTGGGTCGCATCGCAACTCAAACCCCAACCTGACAAGTGGGCATGCACGCGAGCACCGCGTTTTCGGGCGCGCTCAGCGGACTCCAAGATCAAAAAAGCCGCCCCTTCGCCCAGCGCAAATCCGCTGCGATCGATTGAGAAGGGGCGCACACAGCGCGCGGCCTCGCCGGCCTCAAAACGCGCCAAAGTGTGCATGGCCTGCCAAGCCAGCACCACGCCAGGCACGATCAACGCCTCGCTGCCACCGGCAATGGCCATGTCGACATCACCACGTTGTACGGCCTTGGCAGCCTCCGCAATGGCCACTGCCGAAGAGGCACATGCCACCGAATAAGTGAGCACGGGCCCACGGGCTTGCTGGCGCATGGCCACATGGGCTGCGGGTGCGTTGGGCATGAAGGCAGGAATCGTCAAAGGCGGAACCCTGGACCCACCTTGGTAGGCAGTTTCCAGCGCCGCAGCACCGCCCATGCCACAGCCAAGAAAAACACCCAGTCGATCAGGGTCAACTTGGTTGATTGCGCCCGCGTTTTTCATCGCCAAATCAGCCGCAGCAACAGCGAGTTGGCTCACACGATCCACCCCAGCCAGTTGCAGCTTGGTAAACCACTGACTGACATCGAACTCCACCTGAGCCGCTGCAGCAGGTTTGGCCAGCTCTGGGAAGACGGGGGCCAGCGCTGAGCGCCCGTTGAGCAAGGCCTCGAACAAGCCTTCCAGCGAGTTCCCACAAGGCGAGACGGCGCCCAAGCCCGTGACGGCGACCATGTTCACGATTTTTTGGCGAGGATGCTGTCCACCAGCTCAGCCAATTGGGCCAAAGTGGTGACGTCGGCGTCGGCATCGGGCAAGGTGATGCCGAAGCGGTCTTCAATCGCGAACAACAACTCCACCAGGGCCAACGAGTCCAAGCCCTTGTCTCGAATGGGGGTGTGAGGATCCAACCCTGCAACGTCTAAACCATACTTCTCTTTGATCAGGTCTTGCAAAGCAACCAGCGAACTCATTCTCAAGCTTTCGTATTCATCTCCGCACAATTTGGAGACCCGGGTCAAATCATAGCCGCAGCTCGCCAGGCCAACGCAGGCCAGGTTTTGGGCGCCAACGCAGTGCCGCCACGGCGAACACGGAACCAAGCAAACCGCCCAGTGCCACATCAATCACCACATGTTGCTTCACCGCCAAAGTTGAGTAGGCAATAGCCGTGAACCACACAAGGTTGAACAGCAGCCATACCCGAGGCACACGCAAGCGATACAGCAGGTCGTGCAAACAAATGGCGGTGAAGATGGCGATCGCGACATGCATGGATGGGCAAGCATTGCCCTCAGCATCTATGCCTTGGAGAAGTTCGAATCCTGGGAAATCGGAAGGTGGGCGCATCAGCGGTGGTACCGCTGTCGGCCAAACGTAGAAGCAGGCCAGTCCGCAAACACAAAGTGCGACCGCCCACAGCCCATAAACCACCATTTCCCTGAAGGTCGACAGCAAACCGGGTGCAAATCCCACGTAAAGCCAAAGTGAAAGATAGGCCACGAGCGTCACCGGCTGAAACGGAATCCAAGTGTCGACAACGGTCAAGGGCATGACGGTCACCGCGGAGGAAGGGTGTCTCAATAAATAGAAGTAGGCAATGAAAAAAATCCATGTGACAGCGGTCACACCAATCAGCTTCAAAGCCAAGAACCGGCGCATGCGTCGCCACACCTCCGTGCGCCAAGCGTAATCGGCCGCGTCGACAGGCGAGGCGGGGCGCCGAGCAGCGATCTCGGCGTTGTACAGGGCGCTGCCGATGCGTGTAGGGCGCGTCACACTTGGAACGGGGGTTGGCACCGGACTCGGCGCAGCATCAAAAGCGGCAAGCGAAGTACAAACTCCAGCATCAAGCGCAGGTGCATCCAAGTGAGCAAAAGGTTGTCGCGGCCATAACGGAAATGCGAAACACCTCCTTCTTCGGCCGACAGATACTTCACCGGTGCTGGCAGGTTAATGGGCTTGACACCGCGCCAGGCCAAACGAACGACGGCCTCGGTATCAAAGTCGAAGCGGCGCATCCACGGTTGTTTGCGCATCACAGCCATCAGTTCAGCAATCGGGTAAACACGAAAACCGTACAACGAATCCTCGATCCCGGCGCCAAGCGTCTCCAAGTTGGTCCACCAATTGGACACGCGCCGTCCACGCACACGCAACAAAGGCGCTGACGAGTCAAAAACCGGGCGACCCAACACCATGGTTTCTGGTCGCCGCATCGACGTTAGCTGGAATTCGGGGATCAGTGCAGCGGGGTGTTGTCCATCTGAATCCATGGTCAACGCATGCGTGAATCCGGCCTCCCGTGCCTGCTTCAAGGCATGAAGCAACGCCGCGCCTTTGCCTTGGTTCATCGGCAGACAGATCAACTTGAGTCCGGGGTCCGCCGCCGCCATCTGGGCCAGCAAGTCGGGTGTTCCATCGGTGCTGCCATCGGTCACCACCCAAACCGGATTCCAGTGCAAACGGGCGGCCCGCACCGTTTCCATCACTTGGGCACCGGTGTTGTAACTCGGGATCAGCACCAAATGCGTTTTTGACGCATTCATTGACTTAACTCCTGGCAGAAGTAGTCCTCAATGCGTCGCAGCAGGCCCACATGGTCGTCTTCAGGTGCAAATCGTTCACCCAATTGCACATCGAAAACCACTGGGAAATCGGGCGCACGCCAAATGGGCCAGTCTTTCGCCAAGTACCGCGACGGTGTACGAATGAAAACCGTTTGAATCGGAACTTGTGCCATGTTCGCAATAAGGGTCATGCCGGGTCGAAAAGAGTTGATCGGCGACGTCACTGTACGCGTACCCTCCGGGAAAAGCACCAGCTGACCGCCAGCCTTCAGATTTGCAACGCAATTGCGAATCATGCCCCGTGGGGGCTCGTTACGAATGTACCGGGCCAGACGAGCTCCTGCGCCAAGAAAGGGGCTGCGCATCAGTCCGGTGCGCATGATGCAGATACCTCGCGGAACTCTGGCCACGATCAACAGGGCATCCGCCATGCTGGGATGGTTCGCCGCAATGATTAATCCGACATCCGAGCTCAGTACATCAAGCGCCGTGTGGTCAATTCGCATCAAACCCAGCCATTGCGTGCACATCCAGAAACCGCGGTAAACCGATGAGATTGCTGCCCGCCCAACCACCGTGCCCTGCGCACGAGGCAGCACTGGATAGAGCAGCAAAGACACCAGGCACCATGTCAAGGACATCGCACCCAAATGCAACAGCAGCACGTAAAACAAGGTGCACTGAACCAACCGTTTGATGGACCTCAAAGGGTGCCTCGCTTGACTATGAAAGCCGCGCTTGGTTAAAAAATTCAATCGGCACTTTCAACCTGTTGCGACGACGTTGCAAAGACCCAAGCCACGGCCAGGCCTGCAGTCACAGCGTGACGTCGACGCACCAAGGGACTGTCTTCGAAAGCAGAACTTCTTAACTCGTCGTAGCGAACGAACGCACCCCAGAAGGTATCGCCCGTGCGACGAGACGTGGCCGCCAAAAACCGCCAGCCTGAGTAACCACCGGCAGCGCGGTAGCTTGGCCGGGACGCAGTCGCGTAGATGGGATCCACGTTATAGAAAAACCCGTGGTTCTTGGAATCAGCAAACAAAGGCCCGGTGAGCAAGCCCAAGTTCCATCCTGCGCCCACATTTTTCAGATCGAGGTTGAGGTTGGGCGAAAAAGTGGCGCCAATAAACCGAGGGTCGCGCTCCAAGGTGATGGCTGCGCGAACAGGGAGTCTGAGGTCCAGCTTCCAGCGCTTGTCTGCTGCGGCAGCCAATGTGAGGTTGAGGTCCGGCCCCAGCTCGAACGTTCCGGGCAGTGCAGACATGCCTGCGCGGGCGTTGCTGTCGCTGGTGCGCGTTGGGGGAGAGGCCCCGACACTGACATCCACCTTGATCCGATCGGTATCCACCAGCAGCGCCCGGGTGCCGTCTTTGTCTGACTTCAGCCACGTCCCGCGATAAACAAAGTAGGGTGTCGGAAACGGGTACGCATTGTTCTGATCCGAACCACGGTAGTCGGGCAAATAAAGGGCGCCAAGGCCAATGCCCAACTCCCAAAGCGGCCGTTTTTTCACGCCCGCAGCCAAAGCGTCTTGTGGCGCCCGCACAGTGGGTGCATCTTGTTGTTGTACTGTGGGATCAGCAGCGTACAAGGGCGCGCTGCAGAACAGCATCGCAACGGCAGTATGAAAAAACTTCAAGGCGCTGCCCCGGTTGGTTGAAAGCCGTGGGCTTCAATCTCTATCAACAAGTCGGCACGGCAGATGTCCGCCAAAAGGTAAACCGCCTCGGTAGCGGCTTTGGTATTGGGCCCCACCGCACGCTCAAAGACCTCTCGCACAACGCCGAGGTCAGCGGCACGCCTCAAGTAGAGGGTGTAAATCATGTCTTCAGCAGCAACGTAGATGCCGCTGGCCGAAGCCGCCGAGTCGCGCACCGCAGCCATGTTCACCATGGTCTCTTCAGTCTGCAAGCGAATGTCGCCAACATGCACCGACAGGTGTCCAACGATGCTCGCCGTGCCGGAAATGAAGAGCGCGCTGCAGCCGGCGCCGACGTCGACCAGGGCGGCACGTGAAAAGGTTGGTGCTCGCGGGCCATAGCTCGGGGGGTAGCGATAAGCGCTGACTTGTCGAGGATTTTCTATGGCGAGGGGCGCCAGGCATCCCGCCAAGAAGTTGACGCGCAAGAGGCCCTTGCGAGAACCCAAAGCGCACGCAGCAGGCGCGCCTTCAAAAGCACTTCGTTGCGCGCCCATGAACGCATCTTGTCGCCCTGCGTTGAATTGGCGGTATCGCTCAAGCCCTTGTACTTCAAGGTTCACATCGGGGAAATAGTTCCAAAGACGCAGCAGGTGGGGGCAGGCACTGCTTGCGAGAATCTCAAAAATCGTCGCGTAAGCATCGCGTGCAGCCGCTTGCAAGCCGATCTCACGGTCGTCGATTTCAACCAGGCCGTAGAGCCATTGCCCATCGGTACGGTAGCGCGCGGGCCCGTGCCGCTGGAGTTGTCCAAGATCGCCGCTGCTGAGCCACCCATCAAATACCGCGCCCGTTGGGGCGAGCAGGGGCAAGGGCAAGCCGTCTGGGGTATCCCCCATCCAATGCCCGCCCAGCCACGCCGCATTCGAAGCGGCTTCGTTACCCGATAGGCGAAGTCTCTCAAAACTCAGTGGGTGCAATGCTGGGCGGGGCACAGAGCCAGGCACGCTGCTCACGACGGCGACACCTCGGTGTCTTGAATATTGACGCGGCGGCGCTTCAATGCCCGAAGGGTGCGGGGCAAAGTCGCGGTCGATGCGATGTAATAAATCGCCTTGAATATGCGCAAAGACCGCCAGATCGGTGTTTTGCCAAAAATATCGCCTGCGAGCAGCGACATCATGGCCTCTTTCACGCGCAGTGGGTTCTGCGGGTACATGAAGAACTCGCGCATCATGGGGTTGGTCACGCGGTAAATGAACCACGAGAACTCTTTGGGACCGTGGCGCAAACGTTGGTCGTAGCGTGCCCGCGCCGCAGCCATTTGACGCGGCGCGTCGAGCGCCGCCAATACCACTGGCACCGCGTCGAAGCCGTTTTGCATTGCCAAGTGCACGCCCGAGGAAAAAACCGGGTCAATGAAAGCGTAGGCGTCACCCAACATCAAGTAACGATCGCCGCTGCTGATGCGGCTGCTGTAGGAGTAGTTGCCGGTGGCATGCACCTGCTCATCCACGAGCTGGGCATCGGCCAACCGTTGCTGCAACTCGGGGCACAGGGCGATGGTGTCGCGGAAAAACTCGGGCAGCGGCGTGCGGCGTGATTTCAAGTAGTAAGGCCAACACACCGCACCAATGCTGGTGGTGCCATCAGCCAGGGGAATGAACCAAAACCAACCATGCTCAAACCAGAAGATGGTGATGTTGCCTTCTTGTTTGCCCGCGAGGCGTTTGGCGCCCGTGAAATGGCCATACAACGCGGCACTGTTGTGCTGCGGGTTTTTCTGTTTGCATTGCAGCTGGTTGGCGAGCAAGGTGTCGCGGCCCGACGCATCAACCAAAAACCGGGTGCGCCAGGTTTGGCATGCGCCGTCGTCGAGCTCCACTTGCACCGTGGCGCCGTCGTCGTCAAATGCAACTTGGCGGACTCGGCATCCCTCCAGCGTTCGGGCGCCTTTGGCCGCGGCATTGCGGAACAGTATTTCGTCGAATTCGGAACGGCGTACCTGAAATGCACTGGGCATGGATTTGTCCCAGGCATCACCAAACTCGACAAATGCCTTGTGTTTGTGGTCGGGCGATACGAACTCCACCCCCCACTTGACCATGCCAATGCGTTCGACTTGTGAACGCACACCCAGTTGTTCCAACAAGGGGACGTTGGCGGGCAAGAGCGATTCACCAATGTGAAAACGCGGGTGGTGGGCTTTTTCCATCACCACGACATCACGACCTTGTTCAGCCAACAAGGCACTGATGGTCGACCCCGCTGGGCCGCCACCGACAACAAGCACATCACAGCGGAAATCTTTGGCGTGTTCGGCCGGGACTGGGGTCACCATAAACAACCATCTCTGGACTTGGGTTTCACTCGACCAAAGGTGAGCAGCAAATCCGATAGATTGTAGGGTGACTGGCTTCGAATTCCTGCCGTTGTTGCTGTCCCCTCCTAGAGGGGGGGCGTTGCGAGGGCTCGCGCGATGCGGCGCCTGGGCACGGTCGTTTTAGGGACGCCGCCTTTGAACCAGCTGCGCACATCCTCCTCCAATCCGATGCCGTGCATGTAGTTGTAGAGCGCTTTCTTTAACGCTTGGCCCAGGGCATCGTGGTCGGTACCCGTGGGGTCGATGAAGCCGACGTCGTTTTTCGCGAATGACACGGTGGGCAGGGGCAACAAAGTGACGCCATAGTCTTCGGGATTCTTGCCCACAGGCGAATGCACCGTGCAGGCGAAACGGTGGAAAAAGCCCGATTGAATGCAGCCGTTTTCGAACAGTTGGCGCACGTATTCCAACGCATCGACGGTGTCTTGCACGGTCTGGGTGGGAAAACCGTACATCAGGTAGGCATGCACCAAGATACCGGCGTCTGAGAAGCCTTTGGTGACACGCGCCACTTGTTCAACCGACACGCCTTTTTTCATCAGTTGCAGCAGGCGGTCGGAGGCCACTTCGAGGCCGCCTGAGATGGCAATACAACCGCTGTCGGCCAGTTGTTGGCACAGCTCGGGGCTGAAGGATTTTTCGAAACGAATGTTGCCCCACCAGGAGATGGACAACTGGCGTCGGATCAATTCGGCGGACAAGGTCTTCAAGGCTTTGGGGGGCGCGGCTTCGTCGACGAAATGAAAACCGGTTTGGCCGGTCTCCTTGACGATGGCCTCAATGCGGTCCACCAGCACCTCCGCCGACGCGCCTTCGTAGCGGGAGATGTAGTCCAGGCTCACATCACAGAAGCTGCATTTCTTCCAATAACACCCGTGGGCCACGGTGAGTTTGTTCCAGCGGCCGTCTGACCACAGGCGGTGCATGGGGTTGAGCATGTCCAGCAGCGAGAGGTACTGGTTCAGAGGCAGGCCATCCCAAGTCGGCGTGCCGACTTCGGCGAAAGCGATGTCGGCCTCGACCATGTTGATGTAGCGCACAGCCTGGGTTTCACGGTCACGCAGGTAGGTGCGAACCAGACGCTGCTGCGAGCGTTTGCCTTGCAGGTGTTCCAGCAGGGCAAGCAGGGGGCGCTCGCCTGCATCCAGGGTCACATAGTCAAAGTAGTCGAAGACACGGGGCTCGCTGAGTTCGCGCAGTTCGGTGTTGACGAAACCGCCCCCCAAACCCAGCTGGATGCTGGGGTGGTGGGTTTTGATGGCTTGGGCGATGCGAAAAGCGGCGTAGACCGAGCCGGGGAAGGGCGTGGAAACCAACACCAGGGTGGGCGCGTGTTTTTCAATCGCGGCCAGCGTCAGTTCAACCAAGGTTTCGTCGACAAGATTGAGCGGTGCGGCCAAGGCCGTGGCCAGGGGGTCGAAGGTGGGTTGGCTTTGGGCGAGTGATTCGGCGTAACGCACAAACTCGAACCGCGGGTCGATGGCGTCGCGCAGCACATCGGCCAGGTCGTTGAGGTAGAGCGTGGCCAGGTGGCGGGCGCGGTCTTGTACCCCCAAGGCACCAAAGGCCCAAGCCAAGGGGTCGCCGCCCTCGTCGTCCACATAGACATCGAGCGAGGCAAAACGCGGGCCTTCGGGCAGGAAGCCGCGGCTGGCGATGCGGTGGGCGATGGTTGAGTCTCGCCCCTGCAAAAAGGCGATGGTCGGCGTGATGGTCGCCAAGTAACGGTCGAGCTGGTCCATGAAGGCCCGCACCAGCGGGGTACGCTGCTTCTCGGGCAAACCGTCGATCTGGACCCGCACCTTCGCCAAACCTGGGGCTGACAACAGGGTGAGCACCAGGGCCAAGGCCAGGTCTTCTTGCACCGCGTCCACGCCGCGCGAACGCAAAAAACCTGTGAGGTAGGCGGTAGAAGGGTAAGGCGTGTTGAGCTGCGTCATCGGCGGGATGACGGACAGGACACGGATGGGGCTCGTCACTCAGATCACCACAAATAAAGTCTCAAAAAGAGAGTGTGCGCACACAACATTAATCCCGTCTTCGCGGGAGTGACGGTGCAGAGGTGCAGATATGGGATCCAAGCCCATCAAACCTTGGTCCCCAGCCGCTCCACCATCTCAGCCGCAAACTCGACAAAAGCCTGGGCCCCCTTGGAAGCCGGGTCGAACACCACCCCGGGCAGGCCGTAACTCGGTGCCTCGGCCAAACGCACATTACGCGGGATGACGGTGTTGAACACCTTGTCGCCAAAGTGCGCTTTGAGCTGGTCGCTGACTTGCTGCTGCAAGGTGATGCGGGGGTCGAACATCACGCGCAAGAGGCCGATGATCTCCAATTGAGGGTTGAGGTTGGCGTGCACTTGTTTGATGGTGTTGACCAGGTCGCTCAGCCCTTCGAGCGCAAAGTACTCGCACTGCATCGGCACCACGACGCCGTGGGCGCTGCAAAGTCCATTGAGGGTGAGCATGCTCAAACTGGGCGGGCAGTCGATGAGCACGAAGTCGTATTCGGCATCCACTGCCTGCAATGCCGTTTTGAGGCGTTGGTCGCGGCGTTCCAGTTGCACCAGCTCCACCTCGGCACCGGCCAAATCGCGGCTGGCGCCCAAGAGGTCGTAGCCGGCTTTGTCGGCTTTCTGGCGAGCTTCGGCCACCGAGGCGTTTTCCAGCAGCACGTCGTAGACCGTCAATTCAAGGGCCCGTTTATCAATGCCCGAGCCCATGGTGGCATTGCCCTGAGGGTCCAAGTCCACGACCAGCACACGTTGGCTGATGCGGGCCAAACCCGCGCCCAAGTTGACCGTGGTGGTAGTTTTGCCAACGCCACCTTTTTGGTTGGCAATGCAGAAAATTCGGGCCATGCGTTTGTATTCGATGGAAAGTTATTTGGAGATGGCCAACTTCAGGCCGAAGCCAATCAAAAACACCCCAGCGAGTTTTTCCAGGGTGCGCGAGACAACGGGGTTGGCGCGCATGCGTTCGGCCAGAAAGTGGGTGAGCAACACCACCACCAGGCCGTACAGAAAAGTGAGCAGCGCAATCGTTCCAGCCATCACGCCAAACGTGACCAGGCCCTGGTGGTGGGCAGGATCCACAAACAAGGGGAAGAAGGCCATGTAAAACACAATGGCCTTGGGGTTGAGCAAGGTGATGGCCATGGCTTGGCGAAAGTAGTGCCGGGGTTTGATGTTCAGGATGGGCGCTGCGCCAGGCTTGGCCAACAGCATCTTGCCGCCCAACCACACCAGGTAGGCTGCACCCAACCACTGTACCGCCGTCAACGCCGCCGGATAAGCCACGAGCAGGGCCGCCACACCGGCCACGGCCAGCCACATCAGCACCTGGTCACCCGCAATCACGCCCAGCGTGGCAGCCAGGCCACCCAGCAAACGGCCCTTGCTGGTGGAGGTGATCAAAGCCAGATTGCCAGGCCCAGGAATGGCCAAAAAGACCACCACAGCGAGCACAAACTGACCGTAATCGGCAACACCGAACATGCAGAAACTCCTGGAGGGGCAAAAAACGAGGGAGAAACAGGGCAGGGGTGACGTTGAAGTTTACGCCAGCAGGTCGAGCAAAAAATGCGGTCAAACGGGTGTGTTAGCAGCCCGTTGAGGCCGCATCCACAACAAACAGCGCTCGGCTTGCAGACCAGGGACTTGCAGTTGTTCCACGTGAAACACTTTCACGTCTGCGGGCAAAGCCTGCTCTTCGTCGCTGGGTCGTTTGCCTTTCATGGCCAACCAAACGCCGTGGGGCGCCAAATGACGGCGGGTCAACCCGACAAAATCGGCGAGTGACGAAAACGCGCGCGAGGTGACGATGTCAAACGGCGGCTCTCCGGCATGGCCCACCCAGGCTTCCACCCTGGCGTGTTGGCTGCGCAACTGGCGCAAGCCCAGCTCGGCAGCCACCTGCTGAATGAAGCTGGCTTTTTTGCCCACGGTGTCTATGCAGGTGACCTGCAATTGCGGCAGCACGATGGCCAGCACGACACCGGGCAAACCGGCGCCACTGCCCACGTCGAGCACTCGTGTGCTGGCCGTCAACCCCACTGATTCCAAGTGCCGCTGCAGTGCGGGCACGACGGCCAGGCTGTCGAGCAGGTGGTGGGTCAGCATCTCGTCGCTCTGGCGCAGAGCAGTCAGGTTGTAGACACGGTTCCAGCGCTCGATCAGTGCCAGGTAAGCAAGCAGGGCGTCCATCTGGGGCGCACTGGGCAACAAACCGAGGGCCGCCGCGCCTTGTTCCAGGCGGTCCCGCAACACAGGCGCCGCCATGTCAGGCGGCATCGCTGCTCGGGGTTTGCGAATCGTTGGCAGCCGCTGCAGCCTGGGCAAAGCCTTCGCCCTTGCCCACACGCTTGCCCTTTTTCAGATGCACCAAAAGCAGGGAGATCGCCGCTGGGGTCACGCCCGAAATGCGCGAGGCCTGACCCAAGGTTTCCGGCCGGTGTTGCCCCAGCTTCTGGCGGGCCTCAAAACTCAGGGCATGCACCTGGGCGTAGTCCAGGTCTTCAGGCAAACGCAGGTTTTCATAGTGGGTGGCGCGCTGCACTTCGTCAATTTGGTTGTCGATGTAACCCGCGTACTTGATGCTGATTTCCATCTGCTCCACCACGGCCGCTGCCAAAACCGCACCCAACTCCGCCACCAAGGTTTCACGTGAAACACCGGCCTCGGGGCGGGCCAGGGCGGCCACCTCGACCAAGGTGTCAAAGGTGATGCCCGGGCGACGCAACAAGTCAGCCAGGTTGTACTCGTGCTCCAAGGCTTTGCCCACCAGACGCTCGGAATCCAAGGCGGGCAAGTTGCTGGGCATGACCCAGGTCGACCGCAAACGCTGTGTTTCACGTGAAACAGCATCCCGTTTGCGGTTGAAGGCGTCCCAGCGCACATCGTCCACCAAACCCAGCCCGCGGCCAATTTCCGTCAACCGCATGTCGGCGTTGTCTTCACGCAGTTGCAGGCGGAACTCGGCCCGGCTGGTGAACATGCGGTAAGGCTCGCTCACGCCCTTGGTGATGAGGTCGTCGACCAGCACACCCAAATAGGCTTGGTCGCGGCGCGGCGTCCAGGCGTCTTGACCGCGGACTTGCTGTGCGGCGTTCAATCCAGCAAACAAACCTTGGGCGGCGGCCTCTTCATAACCCGTGGTTCCATTGATCTGTCCGGCAAAAAACAAACCGTGGATGGATTTGGTCTCAAAACTGGCCTTCAAGGCACGCGGGTCAAAGTAGTCGTACTCAATCGCATAACCCGGACGCAGGATGTGGGCCTGCTCCAAACCCAGCATCGAATGAACCGCTTTCAGCTGAATATCAAAAGGCAGGGAGGTCGAAATGCCGTTGGGATAAAACTCGTGCGTGGTCAGCCCCTCGGGTTCCAAATAAATTTGGTGCGAGGTTTTGTCGGCAAAGCGGTTCACCTTGTCTTCAATGCTGGGGCAATAACGTGGACCGACGCCGCCGATCACGCCAGTGAACATGGGGCTGCGGTCAAACCCCGACCGAATGATCTCGTGGGTGCGTTCGTTGGTGTGGGTGATCCAGCAGGGCACTTGCCGCGGATGTTGCGAGGCATCACCCAAGAAGCTGAACACCGGCACCGGGTCGAGGTCACCCGGTTGCTCGGCCAGTTTGGAAAAGTCGATGGTGCGGCCATCCAAACGCGGTGGGGTGCCAGTTTTAAGACGACCCTGCGGCAACTTCAGTTCTTTGAGTCGAGCTGACAAAGTGACCGCAGGCGGATCACCCGCCCGTCCAGCGGCGTGGTTTTCCAGACCCACATGAATTCGGCCATCCAGGAAAGTCCCCGCCGTCAGCACGACAGCGCGGCAAGCAAAGCGAACGCCTACTTGCGTGACAACCCCTGTGACCGCATCACCCTGCACCAGCAAATCATCACAAGCGCCTTGGAACAGCCACAAATTGGGCTGGTTTTCCAAACGGCGGCGTATGGCCGCGCGGTACAGCACACGGTCGGCCTGCGCCCGGGTGGCGCGCACGGCCGGGCCTTTGGAGCCGTTGAGAATCCGAAACTGGATGCCTGCTTCATCGGTGGCGGCGGCCATCGCGCCGCCCAAGGCATCGATCTCTTTGACGAGGTGGCCTTTGCCAATGCCGCCGATGGATGGGTTGCAGCTCATCTGCCCCAAGGTTTCAATGTTGTGGGTGAGCAGCAAGGTCGACACCCCAGCGCGCGCACTCGCGAGCGCAGCCTCGGTCCCGGCATGGCCGCCGCCAATCACGATCACATCAAACTCTTTGGGGAACAGCATTGCAAAACCTTTGTCTGCCTCATTTTTGGGCAGCCTTCGATTGTAGGCAGTGGGGGCCTTCTCGTCATCCTCTCGTCACCGGGCGGTGGTTCAGTGTGGTGATGAATGGTCGCTATGTGTTCAATGAGCCGTGCCAATTGGACCGCGCACTTGCTTTGCTAAAAACTATCATCCCCCATGTCAAACAGCCAGGAGATCGCAATGAGCAATGAAGCGAAATGCCCCTTCCACACCGCCGGCGCCCGAACCAGGCAGGGCATGCAATCCAATGCAGATTGGTGGCCGAAGCAACTGAACCTGGCCATCTTGCACCAGCACCAGCCGGTCTCGAGCCCCATGGATCCAGACTTTGACTATGCGCAGGCATTCAACGAACTCGATTTCACCGCGCTGAAAAAAGACATGGCGGCGTTGATGACCGACTCCCAAGACTGGTGGCCCGCCGACTGGGGCCACTACGGCGGCCTGTTCATCCGCATGGCCTGGCACAGCGCGGGCACTTACCGAACGGCCGACGGCCGGGGAGGGGCGGGCACGGGCAACCAGCGTTTTGCGCCGCTGAACAGTTGGCCCGACAACGGCAACCTGGACAAAGCGCGCCGCCTGCTGTGGCCGATCAAACAAAAACACGGCAACGCTATCTCGTGGGCTGACCTGTTCATTCTGGCGGGCAATGTGGCCATGGAGACCATGGGCTTCAGGACCTTTGGTTTCGGCGGTGGCCGCACCGACATTTGGGCCCCAGAGGACGACATCTATTGGGGTTCAGAAAAAGCATGGCTGGCCACCAGCGACCAAGCCGACAGCCGCTACAGCGGCAACCGTGTTCTGGAAAATCCACTGGCTGCGGTGCAAATGGGTTTGATCTATGTGAACCCCCAAGGCCCGGATGGTCAACCCGACCCCGTGGCTTCGGGCCGCGACGTGCGCGAAACCTTCGCCCGCATGGCCATGAACGACGTTGAGACCGTGGCTTTGGTGGCCGGCGGCCACACCTTTGGCAAGATGCACGGCGCGGGCGATCCCACCCTGGTTGGCCCCGAGCCCGAGGCGGCGCCCATGCAAGAGATGGGGTTTGGCTGGATCAACCAATTCGGTTCAGGCAAAGGTGCCCACGCCACCACCAGCGGTTTTGATGGTGCCTGGAAACCCAACCCCACCACCTGGGACATGGGTTATTTCACCGTGCTCTTCAAATACGAGTGGGAGCAGGTTCAAAGCCCGGCAGGGGCCACCCAGTGGCGCGCCAAAAACGTGGAGCCGCAAGACATGGTCGCCGATGCCCACGATCCGACCAAGAAACACCCCCCGATGATGACGACGGCTGACCTGTCGCTGCGCATGGATCCGGCTTACGAGAAGATCTCGCGCCACTTTTTGGCCCACCCCGCCGAGTTTGCCGACGCCTATGCCCGCGCTTGGTTCAAGCTGACCCACCGCGACATGGGCCCGAAGGTGCTGTACCTGGGCCCTGAAGTGCCGGCCGAGGACTTGATCTGGCAAGACCCCATCCCCGCAGTGAACCACCTGCTGGTTGACGCCGCCGATGTGCCCCACTTGAAGGCCAGCGTGTTGGCCAGCGGCTTGTCGATCAGCGAGCTGGTCTCCACCGCCTGGGCCTCGGCCTCCACCTTTCGCGGCAGCGACAAACGTGGCGGTGCCAACGGCGCGCGCATTCGTCTGGAACCGCAAAAAGACTGGGCCGTCAACCAGCCCACGCAACTGGGCAAGGTGCTGGCCGTGCTGCAAGGCATTCAAAACAACTTCAACAGCGCACAGCAGGGCGGCAAAAAAGTGTCGCTGGCCGACTTGATCGTGCTGGCAGGCGATGCCGGTGTGGAAGCTGCAGCCAAAGCCGCTGGCCATGTCGTCACCGTGCCCTTCTCGCCCGGACGCACCGATGCAGCCCAGGCGCAAACCGACGTGGAATCCTTCTCGGTACTGGAGCCCCAGGCCGACGGCTTTCGCAACTACAGCGCGGCAACCTTCCGCGTCTCGCCCGAAACCATGCTCGTGGACAAAGCGCAGTTGCTGAACTTGAGTGCGCCGGAGATGACGGTGCTGGTCGGTGGTCTGCGTGTGCTGAGAGCCAACGTCGGCGATACAGAAGGCGGTGTGTTCACGCTGCGCCCCGGCCAGTTGACCAACGACTTCTTCGTCAACCTGGTGGACATGACCACCGAGTGGCAACCCACCGGCGACAACGCCTTTGAGGGCCGTGACCGCAAAACCGGCGCTCTGAAGTGGACAGCCACCCGGGTGGACCTGGCCTTCGGTTTCAACTCGCAACTGCGTGCCTTGGCGGAGGTTTATGCGCAAAACGACAACGGACCGAAGTTTGTGCGCGACTTCGTCGCCGCCTGGACCAAGGTGATGAACCTGGATCGTTTCGACCTGCGGTGATCCGGCGCGCGGCTTCACCAGGTTGGGGTCTCGCCACTTCGGCGAGCTGGTGCGACCCAAAGTTCTGATGCGCTTGCTCGGCATCACCGAGGTTGCAACAAGTCAAGCTGCGCGCTTTTCAGTCGATAAAGTCAGCACCATGAACTGCCGCCCCCAGTGCGCCGCTTGCTGCATCGCGCCATCCATCTCCAGCCCCATCCCCGGCATGCCAAATGGCAAACCGGCGGGTGTGCCTTGTGTGCAATTGACCGCCGACTTGCGCTGCGCCATCTTCGGTCACCCCGACCGTCCCGCCGTGTGCAGCTCGCTGCAGCCGTCTGAGGACATGTGCGGCGACTCGCGTGAACAAGCGATGCGCTGGTTGGGCGGGATGGAGACGATCACGGCGCCAACTTCTGTGGTGCAGCGGAAGGTTTGAAGGCGGCGCAGGGATCCTCTCGTTTGGCTGCTGCGCCCAGCACCACCTCGTCGTACATCCCTGCGGCTGGCGTCGACTCGACAAAACCCACCACCCACAATGGCTGTGCAGGCAACGCGGCCAGCCACTGCGACACACCGAGGTCGCGTCGCACATGGCCATTGCCGGCGATCAACACGGCACCCTGTCCCGGACGCGCCCGCAGGGCTTCACGCAGCACATCCGCCATCACGGCGTCACGCGCCATTTGCGCTCGGGCCATGCCGGGTAGGACGGATGCGGGCAAAGCGCCGCAGTGGCCCAGGTCCACTTCCCGTTCTTGAGCGGCTTGCAGCATGGCAGGCACCGCACCGAGCAAGCCCAAGGCCTGCTGTTGATCTGCACTGAACACCGCCGCCCATCCGCCGCGCACCAAACGGCGCGCTTGATCGCGTGGCAAATTGGCAGCGCGAAGGGGCAGGTCGTGTGCCAGCGCGAGTTCGATCACAGGGTAGTAAAGCGGCCAGTCCCATGCTTGCATGCCAGCGGCTGTCGGTGGGCTCGCCTGGGCCACTAAATTGGCCACATCGCGGGGTCGCGCCAAACGCGCGGCGTCGATCGCGGACTGCTGGTCTGTATCGAACTGTTCCATCACCAGCGTGGGCCGCCAGCCTGCTTGGACGGCCGCTTGCAAGCCGCGCCAACGCTGGGTTTGCAGGTCGGCGTTGTCGTGCACCTCCCCCAAAAGAGCGACTGTCGGGCCGCGCAGTGGACGGGCCCAAGACGAGCCTGAACGCGGCGCCACGCTGCATGCTGCCAAGCCAGCGGTTGTGCCGGCCCCCATCACCAACATGTGACACAACCAGTCACGGCGTTTCAAACCGTTCATGTTGTGGCGCTGCTGTGGTGCCGATGTGTCATGTAACCCACTTGTTTTCACGCATCCCTTATTTGAGGGGCTCACAGATATTGACGCGTTGCGCGGCGCGCTTCACCATCACACCAACGCTACAACACCAAACCACTCGCGACGCCTTGCTTGTGCAACCCATTGTGAAATCAAACCCTGCCTTCATCCACGCCTTCACTGCCTTTGCGCAGTGGCAGCGCGTCCTTGGCAACACACCGCAGCGAGCGTCACGATTGAACCGCAAAGCCTTCAACCCCACACCCACCACAGTCAACCACCGAATTTCGAACCCACCGGGAGAGGATGCCGCTTAAAACGCGCATCCTTCATGCTCAGCAAAGAGCGGCCCGGTTCCCACCAGCGGATCGGGCCTTTTTTTCGTGCTTTTTTCCTCAACCCGCCAATATGAACCCAAGACCTGGCTGAATTTTTGCTACAGAACGACCGATAGAACAGGGAGAGTCCACATGAAAAACCAAAACAAAATCACCGTCGCCGCGCCCAAACCGCGCAACCCACTTGTCGCCTTCATGATGCGGCGCAAAGTGGGTGTGCACCGGCCTGAGCGACGCGCCGTCCACCGCGAAGAAAAAGACCTGGTCCAGCGTCTGCGCGAAGCCGGTCTGTGAGGGTCGGCAGCGCTTGACGCGCTACGGTCACGAAGGTGCATCCCTTGTGCGCCTTTGGCTGAAACACGCTCGATACAATCGCAGCCACCTTCGTATGGGGCTGCCATTTGTCTTCTTCTCCACCTGATTTCGACCTCACCGCCCCTGCCGATCCCGCCGCGCGCTGGCGTGTTTTGCCGCAGTACCTGACGCCGCAACACGGCCTCACACGGTTCGCTGGCTTCATTGCCAACAAACGCAGCGGCGCGCGCACGGCTCGGCTCATCGAATGGTTCATCCGCCGCTATGGCGTGAACATGGCCGAGGCGCTGGACCCGAACCCAGCGCACTACGCCAGCTTCAACGACTTCTTCACCCGTGCCCTGAAGCCCGGCGCGCGGCCGATGGCGCAAGCCACTTGGGTGAGCCCGGTGGACGGTGCCATCAGCCAATTCGGTCGCATTCAGCACGATCAAATTTTTCAGGCCAAGGGCCACCGCTACAGCAGCACTGCCTTGGTCGGTGGTGACGCTGGTTTGGCCCAGCAATTCCAAGACGGCCACTTCGCCACGCTTTACTTGAGCCCACGCGACTACCACCGCATCCACATGCCATGCGACGGCCTGCTGCGCCGCATGGTCTATGTGCCCGGCGATTTGTTCTCGGTCAACCCCACCACCGCCCAAGGCGTGCCCGGCCTTTTTGCGCGCAATGAACGTGTGGTGTGTTTGTTCGACACGCCCAACGGCCCCATGGTGCTGGTGCTGGTCGGCGCCACCATCGTGGGCAGCATGGCCACCACCTGGCACGGCATCGTCAACCCGCCACGCACGAAGGATGTTCGCACTTGGCACTACGACGGCGCGAGCGTATCTTTGACCCAGGGCGACGAGATGGGCCGCTTTTTGCTGGGCTCCACCGTCGTCATGTTGCTCCCCAAGGGGCCGATGCAATTCAATCCAGCGTGGCGTGCAGGCGGAGGGATTCGCATGGGCGAGGTGATGGGGCAGTTGAGCGGCGTCTAAACCTCCAGCGCCTGCACGAGCTTGTCCAGGCGTTCGCACAATGCGGCAGAAGCAGCGGTCATCGGCGGCCGCAACTCCCCGCGCATCAATCCGCGCCGCGCCAACGCGGCTTTCAAAGGGCCTGGGTTGGGCTCATCGAAGAGCGCCTCGATCAGAGGCAGCAAAGGCCACCATGCCGCACGTGCGGCCGCGAGGTCCTGACGGTCCAGCGCGTTCAGCACCTCCACGAAACGTGCGGTGTGCAAATGGGCACTGGCGGCGATGGCACCCACGCCGCCTGCGGCTACGGTGGAGAAAAGTTGCAAGTCCTCTCCGGCCAGCACCCCGAGTCGGCCGTCGGCAATCACGGCCAAGGTCTTGGCCGCGTCACCGCCACAGTCCTTCAAGGCATGAATGTTGGGATGGGCCGCCAAACGCAGCAGGGTGTCGCGTGTGATCACGCTGCCAGTTCGATAGGGAATGTCGTAGACGATGATGGGCAAGGAACTCGCATCGGCGAGCGTCTCAAACCAATGGCACAGGCCGTCTTGTGAAGGCCGGACGTAGTGCGGCGCCGGCAGCAAGAGACCACGCAAACTCGGAAGGTGGGAAGCCGCCAGGCCACAGAGTGTGCGGACCCAGCCCAGGGTGTCGCCCAGGTGGTAGCCGCTGAGCCCCATCACCAAAGGCAGGTCGCCGGCATGGCGCGCCACGGTGTCCAAACAAGCCCACTGCTCATCGGCGTCGAGCGCGGCCGCCTCGCCGGTCGATCCACACACCACCAAACCGGCGATGCCCGTGGGCCGCAGCGAACGCACCAGCGCCGCCAGCGCCTCATGGTCGACGGCGCCGTCTCGAAAGGGCGTCACGAGTGGCACCCACAGGCCACGGAAAGAAGAAACAAGTTGAGCAGGCATGGCAGATCCTTCGTTGGTTGACCAAGGGTTCAACCGTCTTTGGATCAGCGAAGGGGCGGGTCGTGCGGAAGCAAGCTCGGTTCCGTCGCTCATCTGAGGACGGAACCACAGCTCCGGTCAGATGAGCTGGGTTTTTGCGTGTTTCGACGCGCACGCCACCGCGACCGGGTGGTCGCAGGTTGGAAAAAGCGTGTGCACGAATGACATGTGGGAAGTGTAGGGCCTGTTCACACTGCGGATGCCAGATGCGTTGTTCTTCAAAAGGCCTTGAGCAAGGCGCAAAACGAAGCCGGGGTTGGCCCCCGGCGAGGCTTCGCAACGCCGCGCAAGGCCTTTTGGGGAACAACCCTTCGGGAACGTGGTCATTGGGGCGCAGCACAGCGTTGCACGTCTCGCCAAGGCGAAGAGCCTTGGCAGCGCCGTACGCCTTGCTCTGCGCCTCAATGACCACGTTCGCACTGGCATCCGCAGTGTGAACAGGCCCTAGCTCGCGTGCGAAGGGCTTGTCACCCACGCCAACCGCCGCTCGCTGCGCAGATAGGCCGCCACCTTGGGCAGCGCGGCCACTCTCCGCAGCAGGGCCGCCAGCATCGGCGTGCGCGCCAAAGCGGCTGCGCTGTCCTCGGAACAAACGTGGCGCCATGTGTCGACCAGCTGAAACAGCGACAGGTCGGCATAACTGAGTTTGCCCGCCACCAGGTGGCGCGGGCCGGCGGGGTTGCGGGTGATGATGGTTTCGAACCACTGCAAACACAGCGGTATGCGTTCGCGGCCGAAGGCGGGCGCCGTGTGGGATGCTTGGGCCGCTTCGGTCTCCAACAGCATGTCTTCAATGGTGAGCTGAATTTGCTGCGTCCAGACCCGCGCCTGTTCGCTGCGGGCCACGAGTTTGAGCACCGGGGCGAGGTGGTGCAGGATGGCCGCCGTCTGGCCCATCACCAAGTCGCCGTCTTTGAGAAAGGGCGTGGCGAAAGGCGGGTGGGGTTGGCGGCTGTCTTGCGTTGCGCTGTGCAACGCAGCCTCGCTGCCACGCCCGACATCGACATACGGCGCACCTGCGACTTCCAGGGCCAAACGCAAAAATTCACCGGTACCTTGGCCCGGGGGCCCGTCATGCAATTGATAAGTCATGGCGAACTGTAGCGGGTGGCTCAGCTGGCCCGTAAAACAAACACCCCCACCAACACGGCCGCCGCCAGCCACAAAGTTTCCGCCAACATCAACGCCAAAGGACGCCAGCCGGTTTGGAACAACGACCGGAACGAGGTTTTGACACCCAAACCTGTGATGGCCACCACCAAACAACCCCGGGCCACTTCTTGAATGACGGGTTGTGCAGCGGTCGGAATGCCCCAGAAGGAATTGACCATCACCAGCACCATGAACACCCACAAAAACCGGGGCACCAGAGCAGGCCGGGGCAACAAGGCTGCCCCTTCTTCAGGCGCAGCATGGCGCTTGGCATAAGCTAAGGACACCGCGGCCACCACCAGCACGAGCAAAGCCACACGAAAGAGTTTCACCACGGTGGCGTTGTCGCCGGTAGCGGTGCCCATCAGGTAACCCGCACCCACCACCTGGGCCACATCATGAATGGAGCCGCCCAAAAACAAGCCGGCATGCGCGGGTGACAAACCCAGGGCGCGGGCGATCAAGGGGTAGAGCAGCATGGCGATGGTGGAGAAACACGTCACCGTCACCACCACCATCAAGGTGAAACGTTCTTGTTCGCGGCTCTTGGGCAACACGGCCGAGATAGCCAAGGCGGCCGAAGCGCCACAAATCGCGGTGGCACCGCCCGACAACAAACCTTGGGTACTCGTCAAACCCAGGCGCCGCGCCAAAAAAATCCCCAGCGCGATGGTGCTGGCAACACAAACCACCACCGTGAGCGCGGTGGGCCAGCCCAAGGCCACGATTTGACTCGCCGTGATACGCGCGCCCAGCAAAGCCACGCCCCAACGCAACACCGTGCTGGCACAAAACTGCAGCCCCGGTTTGATCTTGGGATCGTCGTGCAAAAAATGGAAGGACACGCCGAAGAGCAAGGCATAGAGCAGCTGGGGCCCGTCATGCAAACGGGCAATCAGGCTGGCCGCCAACGCCACCACGGCACACAACAAGGTGCCATACCAACATGCACGGCCCGCCGCCCAAAGATGGCTTAGCCCAGCCGCAGCCGACCCCCTTGTTGCCCCGAGGGGAGCCGATGGCGGTGGTGGGTGGCCGGGCTCGGACACCCTAGAAACGACGGTTGGACGCGCCCGAGTGGGCTGCGATGCGGTGGGCTGACAAGGCGTGACAACGCTGCGGGCACATGCCCGCAAGGCGGAGCAACGCGGCCAGCGCGCCGCAGCGCGGCTCAATCGGGCGTGTAGCGCTTTCACCCAAGACGTGAGCGTTGTCGTGTGAAGAAAACTCAATGTTCATCAGGTGCTTCCAGCGGAATGAAGCGGTCAACTGTCGTTTCTAGGGTCACCCCTACTTTTCAACAAAGGCGCGTTCGATGACGTAGTCACCGAGCTCGCCTTGGCGCGGGCTGATCTTGAAACCGTGGCGGTCCAGCACCTTGCAGGAGTCTTCCAACATGGCGGCGTTGCCGCAAATCATGGCGCGGTCGGTTTCCGGGTTCAAGGGCGCGATGCCCAGGTCTTGGCACAGTTTGCCGGAGTCCAGCAACTCGGTGAGGCGGCCTTGGTTGCGGAAGGGCTCGCGCGTCACCGTGGGGTAGTAGAGCAACTTGCCCTTCACATACTCGCCCAACAACTCATGCTCGGGCAATTTGCGTTCAATCAGGTCGGCATAAGCCAGCTCGTTCACCTGGCGCACCCCGTGGATCAAGATGACTTGCTCGAAACGTTCGTACGTCTCCGGGTCTTGAATGATGCTCATGAAAGGTGCCAGGCCCGTGCCAGTGGCGAGCAAAAACACCCGCTTGCCGGGGCGTAAATCGTCGATCACCAAACTGCCCACGGGCTTGCTGCCGACGATGACTTCATCACCCACCTTCAAATGCTGCAAGCGTGAGGTCAAGGGGCCATTGGGCACCTTGATGCTGAAGAATTCCAGGTACTCGTCGTGGTTGGGGCTGGCCACGCTGTAGGCACGCAGCAGCGGTTTGCCGTCCACCGGCAGGCCAATCATGATGAAGTGGCCATTGCGAAAACGCAGCGCCGGGTTGCGTGTGGTGCGAAAGGAAAACAGCGTGTCGTTCCAGTGGTGAACTTCAAGAACGCGCTCGGTTGCGTGGGTGGCCATAAAAACTCAAATTAGGTGCGGAACCCGCTATTTTGACAAATCGCCCAGCTCACGCAGATAAAGCCAGGGATAGATGCCTCGGCGGTGGCCATCGCTGAAGACTAGGTTGAGGCCTTTGTCGCCCACGGTGTGGATCTCGGCCAAGCGCACGTCCTCTACCAAAGCGGGGTGGGCGCCCTGGGTTCGCGCCGCCTGTTCGCAAGCAGCGCAGCGGCAACGCGCGCGCAACAAAGCATGCGGCAGTTGGCTGCGCTCGCCATTGGGCCACTCAATTTCCAGCAGGCCCGAACGCTGGTGGTCGGTGATGGCGCTGGGCCACACAGGGTCTTCCATGGCCTGCTGCATCACACCACCTCTTTCATGCCGCTGGGGCCCACTTCGGTGGAAAAGCCCTCCAAGCCGCCATGCTCCAGCTCGTGGCCCATGGCGGCGAGGCTTTCTTCGCGGATCAGGTTGCGCAGCTTGTGCAGAATTTGCGTGAACTCGATCGACGACATCATGTCAGCCGTGCGCGGCCGAGGCAGAGGAATCTCGATTTCCGCCTTGATGCGGCCGGGCCTGGCCGTCATCACATAAACCCGGTCAGACAGAAAAATGGCCTCTTCAATGTCATGCGTGATGAAGAGCACCGACAAGCGAAACCGCTGCCAAATGTTGGTGAGAATTTGCTGCATCACCACCCGGGTTTGCGAGTCCAGTGCGCCGAAGGGTTCGTCCATCAGCATCACCTGCGGGCTGGTGGCCAAAGCACGCACGATGCCCACACGCTGCTTCATGCCGCCCGAGAGTTGATCCGGGTAGTGGTTTTCAAACGCCAACAAACCGGCCAAGCCGAGCAGGGTGCGCGCCATGGTTTCGCGTTTGTTGGAACCGACGCCCTGCATCTTCAAACCGAACTCCACGTTTTTGCGCACCGACATCCAGGGGAAAAGCGAGTACTGCTGGAAGACCACGCCGCGGTCAGGGCTGGGACCGGCTATGGCTTGCCCGTCCAGCAACACCTTGCCCTGGGTGGGCTTGGCAAACCCAGCCACCACATTGAGCAGCGTCGACTTGCCGCAGCCAGACGGCCCAATCAAAGAGATGAATTCACCGGGCGCCACATGCAAAGACACGTCGTGAACCGCATCAATACGCTGGTGGGCCGCACCAAATGACATCGACAGCCCACGCACCTCGATATGGCCCTTGGCCTCTTGCGTGTTCATGTGCGCCCTCCCAATTTGGTGAACTCCAGCCACGGCAGCAAGAGCTTGGAAGCCCAACGAATGGTCCAACTGCAAGCCAGTCCGAGCACACCAATGGTGATCATGCCCAGCCCGATGTCGGCATACGAGATGAGTGAATACGCTTCCCAGGTGAAGTAACCAATGCCGAACTGGCCGGAGATCATCTCGGCGGCGATCAGCGACACCCAGGCCACGCCCATGCCCACGGCCAGGCCAGTGAACACCTGGGGTGCGGCGCCGGGCAACACCACGTGCCACATCAACTGCGACTCACGGGCACCCAGGCATTGGCCCGCGCGCAGCAGCACCGCATCCACCGCCTGCACGCCGCTGACGGTGTTGAGCAAGATGGGGAAGAAGGCACCAATGAAGGTGATGAAAACAATGCTCACCTCGTTGTCTGGCCACAGCATGATGGAGATTGGCACCCAGGCAATGGCGGGGATGGGGCGCATGGCTTCGATCACCGGGAACAGCAGCTGACGTGTCAGCCGGTAGCGGCCAATCAACAAGCCCAAGGTCACACCAAGCACCGTGGCCAGTGCAAACCCAATAAAGATGCGGCGCAGGCTGATGCCCACATTCATCATGAATTTGTTGGAATTCATGGCCTCGCCGAATTTGTGCAACACCTCCAGCGGCGTGGGCAGGTTGGTGAAACGAATGTAGAAGTCCCAGCGGTAGGTGGTGGCCAAATGCCAAAACAACACCAGACCCAAGAGCGAGCACGCCCCCAGCAAGGCCGGCACCGCATGGTCACGCAGGGTTTGGATCAGGCCCAGGAAGCGGGTTGGGCTGGATGGAACCGCAACAGCCGCTGTCGTCGCGGGCGCCTTGGGTTCGGCCAGCCGCACCACCGCAGGCGCCACCGAGGCGCTGGCCTCGGTGGCGGTGGGCAAAGCCCTCAAGGGTGCGGTGGACATGGGCCGACTCCTGCGTTGGTGGGGGCTACGAGGCTTGGACTCAGAACGGCGCCGCTGCCATCGCCAATGCATCGGCATAGGCCACCAGGCGGCCACCGGTGCTGCTGGCATGGGCTTCGGCATCCTTCTTCAGCAAGAAGGGCACGATGACGGGCTTCTTGGGGTCACTGTTGTTGGCGGCGTAAAACGCTTTGTCGGCAAACACCTTGATGCCCAAGGCTTTGTCAAACACATAAGCCACCCGTACTTTCTGGCCCGAGGTTTGCGCACGCTGCACCGCTGCCAAGGTGCACAGGGCGGACGCGTGCGGCTCAATGGGCTTGCCTTCAATCCACACCTCACCCGCTTCCTTGGGGCGGGTCACGGGGATCTTGCACAGCGCATCATTTCCGGTGATGTCGTAATTCGCCAGGGTTTGTTTTTGCGCTTCGTAGTCGAGCTTTTGTTCGGCAAAGGCTTGTTTGACGAAACTCTCATTCACCCAGGCATTGATGTCCAAAGTTTTGACGCGGTTCAAACGGGTCAGCACCTCGTGCCCGGTTTTGATGGTGTCGAGCCAGCGGGGTTTGATGCTGGGGTCCAGGGTGTGGATGCCGCCAGGGCCGAGGTAGAGGTAGGCCACTTCTTTTTCAATCTTGGTCCACTCTTCCACCTTGGCGGCGGCGGCGGTGGGGTTGCTGCGCACCCAGGCATTGGCTTCCATCAGGGCGCGCACATAGGCCACCACCACCTCGGGGTATTGGGTGGCAAAGTCTTTGCGCACCACCACGCCGTGGAAGGTGGGCACCTTGGTCTCGGCCCCGTCAAAAATTTTGCGGGCGAAACCGCGGTAAGGCAACAAGTCGGCAAAGGGCACGAAGTTGGCGTGGCCGTCGATTTTTTTCTCTTGCAAATTGGTGGTACCCACTTCCGGACTCTGGCTGGAAAGGTTCCAGAAGTTCTCGGGCCAGCCGCGTGACTGCATGGCTTGCAACAACATGCCATGGGCCGCCGAACCAAACGGCACCGACACCGATTTGCCTTTCAGGTCGGCCAATTCGTAATAGGGCGAATCTTTGTGCACCACCAGCCCGTTGCCCGAACCAAAGGCGTTGTAAGCAATGATGGCCACGAGCTGGGTTTCATTGCCGGGCTGCGACTGGCCGGTGGCGCCGTTCACCAAGAGCGGGTAGTCGCCCATCATGCCGATGTGCAGCTTCTTGGCCATCATGCCGTTGGTGATGGGTGGGCCCGAGGTGAAGTTTTGCCAGTCGAGCTTGAACTTGATGTCTTTGTACTTGCCGGTTTTTGGCAGGTACTTCTCAATCAGTTTGAGTTCTTTCAACACCACACCACCGGTCACCGTGTTGGTGGTGGTGTTTTGAGTGCCGATGCCGATGACCACTTCTTCAGCTGACCAAGCGGGGCTGGCCAGGGTGATGAGGCAGGCGAGGAATGCGCTGGATACGAGGTGCTTCATGCTCAGTTCTCCGTGAACAAACAAGGGTGCTGTTGAACGCTCGTCTCCTCTACCAGCAAGACCGGTGCCACCTGGGGTGGTCAAACCCACATGAACCACGTGGGGGTCTTGGCGGCTCTTTGTTGGGGCTGTCAGGTCATCAAAACTTCCTGTTCTAGAAACTCACGTTTGTTCGGCACGTTGGCCCACACTTCGGCGTCGACCAAAGGCTCGCGGGCTTCAGAGATCACCGGCCACATCGCCGACAAACGGGCGTTGATCTCGACAAACGCTTGTTGTTCGGTGGGCACCTCGGTGTCGGGCACGACGGCGCCCACCGGGCACTCGGGCACACAAACCGCGCAGTCGATGCACCCTTGTGGGTTGATCACCAAAAAATTCGGGCCTTCATGAAAACAGTCCACCGGGCAGACACTGACGCAGTCGGTGTATTTACAGCGGATGCAGGCTTCGGTCACCACAAAGGTCATGGCGCGCCTCCTTCGTTTTTGGCTTTTTGCGCGATGCCAATGGCCGTGAGGGCCAGCCGCGAGAGCTTGCGCACATCGGGGTCGGGGTCGGCCAAGGCGGCTTCCAGGGGTGCAATGGCACGGGTGTCGCCAATCTCGCCCAAGGCAATCACGGCTTCTTTGCGCAGGTTGCTGATGCTGTGGGTGAGCGAGGCGACCAGCGAAGGCAGGCCTGCTTCGGCTTTGAGCAAACCCAAACTGCGCGCCGCTTTGACGCGCACTTGCCAGTAGTCGTCTTGCATGGCCAAGACCAAGTCGGGAATGGCCAGGGACAGCCGCAACTTGCCCAGGGTTTGCGCCGCTTCGTCTCGCACCATCCAGCCGCTGTCGCTCAAGGCGCGTGTCAAGGCGGGCAGGACGCTGATGTTGCTGGCATAACCCAAGGCACCCACCGCAATGCGCCGCACTTCCATTTCGGGGTCGTTGGCCGCGACTTCAGCGAGGTCGCCGATCGCGGCCGGGTCTTTGAGGTAACCGAGCACCCCCACGGCTTCGCGGCGCACCGCCGCGTCGGGGTCGCGCAGCGACTGCATGGCGGGGGCAAACGCTTGTGGTGAACGCAAAGCCCGCACCGCATGAAACGCCAAGGCCCGCACTTCGGCCGGGCCTTCCAGTAACAGCGGTAAAAGCGGCGCGGCCGAACTTTCTTCTTTCAGCTCGGCCAGCACCTCGCCAGCAACTTTGCGCACTTGGAGATCGGCATCGCGCAGCATCGGGGCCAGGGCTTGCACCACCTCGGGCTCTTCAAACCCTTCGAGGGCGCGGATGGCCTCAACGCGCACTTGCGCATCCACATCGGCCAACAAGGGCAGCAACAACGGCACGATCTCGTCTTCGTCGCTGTAGGGCAAGTCCATCACCGCCAAACGGCGCACGGTGGCGTCCAAGCTTTGCAGGCGTTCGGTCATCGACATCAGGGCACTCATGGCGGACCCTTCAGCGCAAGAGGTAAGGAATGTCGACCGTGACCGCGCCGGTCGGGCAGTCTTGCTCGCAGGGCAGGCAGTACCAGCACTCGTCAAACTTCATGAAGGCTTTTTTGCTGACCATGTCGATGGCGAGCACATCCAGCGGACAAACATCCACACACACGGTGCAGCCCTTGTCGGCAATGCACTTGGATTCGTCCACACGGACAGGCACTTGGGTGAGGGTGGCAGCAAGGGTCATGGGGTGCTCCGAAAATGATAGGTATCAAGCCGCTTCGGCGCTGGTGGCCACACGCAGGCGCTGGTAGGCGGTGCGTTCTTCGTCGTCAATCGGCACGATGTAGGGCTCGACCGCTTTCTTGCGTAGCGCCATCTGGCCCTGGCCATCGCGGCTGAGCAGGGAATGGCAAAACCAATTCGCATCGTCACGCTCCGGATGGTCCACATAGTGGTGGTACAGGCCCCAGCGGCTTTCGGTGCGGAACATGGACGCATGTGCAGCCATCTCGGCGCAGTCGAGGATGGAATGGGCTTCCATCGCGCGCATCAACTCGTGGGCATCACCGGCCGCCATCGAGTTCATGTCTTCGCGGATCTCGGCAAAACGGCGCAGGCCAATTTGGTATTTGCTGGTGATCTTGGGCGGCTGCAAATAGTCGTTCACCAAGCGGCGGGTTTTGTATTCAATCTGGAAGGGCGTGAGCCCGCCCTGGCGCTGCAGCGGCGCCAAAATTCGCGCCCTCTCTGCGGCTTGCGCCTCGGCGTCTTGGCTCGCCTGGCCCACCTCGGCGCAGTAAGCGGCTGCGTTTTCACCGCACAGCTTGCCATACACAAACGCACCCAGCATGTAGTTGTGCGGCACGCTGGCGCAGTCACCTGCGGCATAGAGGCCCTTGACCGACGTTTCACCGCGTGCATTGATGTGGATGCCCGAGGCGCTGTGGCCGCTGCAAAAGCCAATTTCCGAGATGTGCATCTCCACCATCTTTTTGCGGTAGTCGTTGCCGCGACCTTCGTGGAAACGGCCTCGGCTTGGGCGCTCGTTGCTGTGCAAAATGGTTTCGATTTCTTGAATCGTTTCTTCCGCCAGGTGGTCGAGTTTCAAGAACACCGGGCCGTTGCCACTGAGCAGTTCGTTGTAGAACTCCTGCATCATCTGGCCGCTCCAGTAGTCGCATTCGATGAAACGTTCGCCCTTGGAATTGGCGGTGTAACCGCCCAGTGGTCCCGTCACATACGCACAGGCCGGGCCGTTGTAGTCTTTGATCAAGGGGTTGATCTGGAAACACTCCAGGTTGGCCAAATCGGCCCCCGCGTGATACGCCATGGCATGGCCGTCGCCGCAGTTGGTGGGGTTCTCGTAAGTGCCCATCAAATAACCTGAGGCTGGTAGCCCCAAGCGACCAGCAGCGCCGGTGCAAATCACCGCCGCTTTGGTGCGAATCACATACAGCTCAGCGGTGCGGCAATCAAAACCCATCACGGCCGCCACTTCGCCATTTGGGCCGGTGAGCACACGCGTGACCACCACGCGGTTGGTGATCTCCACCCGCGCACGCTTGAGCTGGCGGTACAAGATGCGCTTCATGTGGTGGCCTTCCGGCATCGGCAGCACATAAGCGCCCAGGTGGTGCACCTTGCGTACGCTGTAGTCGCCGGTTTCGTCTTTCTCAAACTTCACGCCCCAGCGGTCCAGCTCTTGAATCATGTCAAAGCTGCCTGCGGCATATGCCATGACCGCCTCTTGGTCGACGATGCCGTCGTTGGCCACGGTGATCTCTTTCACATACTGCTCGGGTGTGGCGTGGCCAGGAATTACCGCGTTGTTCAAGCCGTCCATGCCCATGGAGATAGCGCCACTGCGTTTGACATTGGCTTTGTCGATCAAGAGCACCCGCAGCTTGGGGTTTTTCTCTTTCGCCTTCACCGCAGCCATGGGGCCGCCGGTGCCGCCGCCGATAACGACCAGGTCAAACTCCATCTCGATGGTTTTCATGACTGGCTCCTTAAGTGCGGGCAATGCGCAAGCGGTACTGGAAGGCGTCGCCGCGGTAGTAGAGAAACTCAAAATCCACCGGCTGGTCGTCGGCGTAGGTGAGCCGCTCAATGCGCAGCAAGGGGGTGGCTTCGGCAATGCGCAGTTGGCGCGCCAAGGTGTCATTGGCCGAGATGGCTTCGATCTGCACGTCGGCATGTGTGAGGTGCATGCCGTAGTCGTTTTCCAGAATCACAAAGATGTCGCGTGTGGGCAAATCTTCTTGCGCCAGGCGCTGGCCCAGCTCGCGCGGGAAATAACTCACGTCCACCGAAATTGGTTCGCGGTTCAAGTAACGCAGGCGCTGAATTTCAAACACCGTGCTGCCCACAGGCACTTGCAACCGCCGCGCCACCAACTCGGTGGCGGGTAACTCGCGGCTGCTCAGCACCTGGGAAAAGGTCTCGTAACCGGACGGCCCCATGGCCTCACCGAAACCCTGCAAGCGCGACAAGTTTTGAAACGCCTTGGGTTTGGCCACAAAACTGCCCTTGCCCGCCACCTTAAAAATCAGACCCTCTTTTTGCAGGTCACCAAGGGCCTGTCGGATGGTGATGCGGCTCACTCCATAGGCCGCCATCATTTGGCTCTCCGACGGCATTTGCGAATGCGGCGCATAACTGCCATCGAGCACCCCACGCCGAATGATTTCGCGAATTTGGCTGTACAGCGGCACCGCCGACAGCGCCGTCACCGTGCTCGGCGCAGCCTCGGCCGAGGGCCCTGGCGCTGCTTCAGTCTTCTTTCGGGCTGGTTTCATACAAAGTGGTGTGGAGCTTGTTATGACAGGTCATGATTAGCAAATCGTGTGCCAGGTGGGCTTGGTGCAACGGTGGTTGGTGGGGCTGCACGGCGCCGTGCCAGAGGTAAAAAACCTTGGCGACGAAGCTGCTTAAGCTAGCCGCGAGCAAGCTCACCAACCCTCGACTGCACCCTCTTCAGACCGGCAGCACGACCCATTGGGAGACATGCACCGCACTGTTTCAGTTCGGTTGCACCATTCGAGAACCTGTTGGAGGAAGTCGACTCTCGTTGCGGGCTTTGCCGGGATGTGCGTCGACCCAGGAATAACGCCGCAGACAAAACCGTTGACGGCGCTTTACCAAATTCATGACACGCCCCTCTCACCTGCGGTGCGACTGGCACTTTCTGTCACGAGTTAAGGAAAGATCCATCATCCGTTTTGGTGAAACTTCTCGAGCCAACCCGCCTCCTTCGAGAGCCCTGGTTCAAGTCCGTCGGACCTCCACCGCTGCGCTACCATCCCCACCACCCCTGGCTCGTCGCCCCTATCAGCCCACCCGGCCAGCAGCCAGCGGCCTCACCAGGAGCAGCCCTTGGACCTCCACGCCTTCGATCTGCCGCGTTATTTGGCGGTGCTGCCGCTGTTCTCTGACCTGAGCGGCCATGAGCTGGAGCGTTTGGCGCTGGGGTGTGCGCTGCGGCGGCTGGCGCGGGGGGAGATGGTGTTTCGGGTGGGAGAGCCTTGCGAAGAGTTTCATGTCACCGTCACCGGGCAAATCAAACTCTTTGCGATTTCGCCCGGCGGGCAAGAAAAGGTGATTGAGCTGATCGGCCCCGGCAACAGTTTTGCCGAGGCGCTGATGTTCATCGGCAAGCCCTACATCATCAACGCGCAGGCACTGACCGATACGCTCTTGCTCACCATCCAAAAAGCCGCGGTGGTGGCCGAGATTGAACAGGACGCGAAATTTGCACTGCGCATGTTGGGCGGCATTTCGCG
Source organism: Burkholderiales bacterium (assembly GCA_031431125.1). GTDB lineage: Bacteria > Pseudomonadota > Gammaproteobacteria > Burkholderiales > Burkholderiaceae_C > JANPCX01. Next base: position 15,258 of record JANPCX010000018.1, on the reverse strand, counting down.
GCGCTTGCATGGTTTGGTGCGCGATGTGCAAGCCTATTCGCTGCACAGCGGGGTGCAGCGTGTGGTGGGTTATTTGCTACGTGACCAGTTGGCAGACGATGCGAGCAGCAGCGCCGCCGTGACGGTGTCGTTGCCAGTGAGCAAGGCCACCATTGCCTCGCGGCTGTCGTTGACGCCGGAATACTTTTCGCGTGTGCTGCACGAGCTTGAAACCGCCGGTCTGATTGAGATCGACAAACGTGACATCCGCATCCTCGACATGCAACGCTTGGTGCGGTACCCGGAACGTTATTGATGCGGCCCCTTGAAGTCTGAACTGCTGGTCTGGGGGAGACCATCGTTTGGTGGAGGACAGCCGTTGTTTGATGCACCGCGCCGGGAATTCGCCCCTGCGGGCGGCCTACTTTCTTGCTGGTGCAAGAAAGTAGGCAAAGAAGCACCTGAACACCAGCCTATTTGGGGACAGGTGGTTTGATGCAGGAGCACAGACGTGGGGTCTGGATTCGGCTCGTAGCCACTGGCCCTCGGGCGACGTTTTCTCGGCGTTTTGTCCCAACACGGCAAAGCGCCACGAGAGCATGGCAGGCCAAGAGCTGCGGCAGATGCGTTCAAGGGCTGGTGCGACAAGCCGCCGAGAAAACATCGCCCGAGGGGTAGTGGTGCCAAGCCAAACCAGCGCATCCACCCCGATCCCGGTTCGAGTTGTCACGCCTCAAATAGGCTGGTGTTGAGGTGCTTCTTTGGTGACTTTCTTGCACCAGCAAGAAAGTTACTCGGCCTGCCGGGCCGAGACCCGGCGCAGTGCATCAAGCCAAAGCCGCCGTCCACCGGGGCTTCCTTGCGAAAGACTCAACCGGTCCGGCGGTTCAGACTTCAAGGGGCCGCATCAATAGGTCACGGTTCAGGGTGGCAATTCAACCCAGCGCCGCGCGTCCAAACGCAGTGGTGGACCCAAGCTGGGGTTGGGCACCACGAGCACCGAGGTGTCTCCCACTGTTTGCAGCTGCGCCTGTGCCAACAGCGGCTCACCGCCCACATTCAACTGCGCCACCGCGCGGCGAATGTCGAGGTTCAGCACCAGCAATTGGCGCGTCGGGCTTGTGTCGTCTGCTCGTCGTGTGAGCATCACCACCACCCAAGGGCGCTCGGGGTCGACCCAAGCCGCGTCGATCGGGCGCGGCAACTCGGTGCGCCGCAGCGCCAAAAAACCCGGCCGCGTGTGGCCCTCACCCATGCGGTAGTCGTGCACCCAACCTTCCCACTGCGGCGGGGCCTCGGGATCGAGGTTGATCTCCCACAACTCGTTCAGGCCGCGCAGCACCACCACCAAACAGCGCCGAGCGGCCACCGCATGCAGACTCACCACACCGTGGGCCTCACGGCCTTGGCGGTCACGCAAAGGCATGTCGAGCCGCCGTTGTTCATGGGCGTCGAACAAGGTCAATCGTGCTCCCTGGGCCCGCAGCCGCCACGGACCCTCGGCGCTTTGCAGGGTGACCTCGATCGCGCCGGGTTCGGTGGCCGTGTCTGCTGGTGCGCCAGCCGCAGCCAAACAGCAAACCGCGGTGCAAAACCAACCCAGCAGCGTGGGCAGTTTCATGGCCACAGCACACTGGACACAATGCCAATGCGCTGCACCTGGCCTTGCGACAGCCAGCTCGCGAGCCGGCTTTGCACCTGGCTCGCCGGAATCCCCAGCATCGCCCCCACCGCCTCGAAGGGTTGGGGCAACAAGGGCAAGCCACTGGCCACGGCTTCGATCAAGGCCTGGTCGCTCGTTTCGGCTTGGGGGGTGTGCGCTAAAAAATCAGGCGCAAACACCGGGCCCAAACCCGAAATCACCCCTTGGCCCAACAAACAGCGCAGCTGCTCAATCAGCGCGGCACCCCCCACGCCCCATTGCCGGCCCCACACGTCGAAGGGCTGGTCGCACAGCGGTAAGCCCTGGCCCGCTTGCTGCAGTTCTTCAAGGCCCAGGGGCTGGAGCAGCGGTGTTGCAACCATGGGGAACCCTGGGCCTGCATTGCTCGGCGCAGGCTCACTGTTTCAAGATCCACTCCACAGCGACTTTTAGGTCGGTGTCGCTGATCTTGTCGGGCCCATTCGGTGCCATCGGGATGGGGCCAAAAACACCTTTGCCGCCGGTGCGCACTTTTTGCATCAGGGTCGCCACCACGTCTTGGCCTTTGTACTTGGCCGCGATGTCTTTGAACGACGGGCCAAGCACTTTTTTGTCCTTGGCATGGCAGGCCATACAACCGGCTTTGGTCATGGCGTCTTCGGCATTGGCGTTTTGGGCCCAACCTGGGGTGGCCAAAACCAGCCCGGCCAGCAGAACCAACAAGGGGTTGCAGCGCATGGGGCTCTCCTTCATTTCAGTAAATGTCACGTTGGGTGTTGTAGACATTGAACTTGCCCGTGGGCGTGATCAAACGCGGGTCTTTGATCACGGCCTTGAGCTTCAAGGTTTTGTCGTCCACCACCACGATGGCACTTTGTTTGTCTTTGGCCGACCACACCGAGAACCACACCTCGTCGCCCGCTTTGTTGAACTCGGGTTGCACCACCCGTTTGGCGCCGTCATCAGAAAGCCCGGCCCACTCGGCGATGGGCAATACCTTGAAGCCTTGGTCAAGGCGATTGATGTCAAACACCGCCACCGACTGCGAGATGGCGGCATCGGGGTTCAGCGGTGTGTCGGAATACAGATGGATGGACTTGGGGTGGGTTTTGATGAAGAGCGCACCACCGCCCTGGCCTTTGATTTGCGCCACTTCTTTGAAGGCATATTGTTTGTGGCGCAGCGGGTCGGTGCCGATCAAGGAGATGGCTTCATCACCAAGGTGGCCAGTGCTCCACACCGGGCCAAACTTGGGGTGAATGAAGTTGGCACCGCGCCCGGGGTGGGGAATCTTGCTCACGTCCACGAGCTTGACGAGTTTGTCTTCTTTGGCGTCGACCACCGCAATCTTGTTGCTTTGGTTGGCGGCCACCATGAAATAACGTTTGCTGCTGTCCCAGCCGCCGTCGTGCAAAAAGCGGGCGGTGCCGATCTCGGTGGTTTTGAGGGCTTTCAAGTCGCTGTAGTCCACCATCAAGGTCTTGCCGGTTTCTTTGATGTTGACGATGAACTCAGGCCGGTAGTGGCTGGCCACGATGCTGGCCACACGCGGATCGGGGTGGTACTCCTGTTTGTCCACGGTGTTGCCGCGGGTGGACACAATCACCAAAGGCTCCAGGGTGTCGCCATTCATGATGGTGTACTGCGGCGGCCAGTAGGCGCCGGCAATCACGAGCTTGTCTTCAAAACCTTTGTACTTCGAGGTTTCCACCGAACGCGCTTCCAAGCCGATACGCACTTCGGCCACGTTGTCGGGCATGGACATCCACAGGTCAATCATGTTGATCTTGCCGTCGCGGCCAATCACCAGCAGGTAACGCCCCGAGGCCGAGGTGCGCGAAATGTGCACCGCGTAACCCGTCTTCACGATGTTGATGATTTTTTTGGTGTCACCATCGATCAAGGCCACCTCGCCGGTGTCGCGTAAGGTGGTGCTGAAGATGTTTTCAATGTTGAAGTTGTTCATCTTCTTCTTGGGCCGCTGCGCAGGCGGCACGATCACCTTCCACGTTGCTTTCATGTCGGCCAAACCAAACTCGGGCGGGGTGGGCGCATCGTGCTGGATGTAACGCGCCATCACATCCACCTCGGTCTCGGTCATTTCGCCCGAGGTCTGCCAGTTGGGCATGCCAGCCGGTGAGCCGTAGGCGATGAAGATCTTCAGGTAGTCGATGCCTTTGCCCAGGGTGATGTCGGGCGTCAACGGTTTGCCGGTGGCGCCTTTGCGCAGCACGCCATGGCAACCGGCGCAACGCTCAAAGTAAATCTTGCGGCCGACGTCGAACTCGGCCTGGGTCATGGGCGGTGCTTTCGGGTTGGTGCTTTGCACCATGGGGGTTCCCGCCAAGGCGGACGGCGCGGCGTGGTATTTCACGTCGCCGGGAGAAACCTCTTTTTTGTCTTGCGCCGACGCGGCGCTGGGCCAGGCGACCAGCACCAACAAAGCCAGGGCCGTGAGCGGGGCGGTGAAAAAGCGGCTTGTCATGACGCACTCCTTGAGGCGGTGCTGGCGCGGCCAGCGGCGGGTTGAACGGGTTTCGGTCAATGCCCATGCATCGTCGCGCGGTCCTGCGACCCTGTCCTTGAACTGGATCAAGCCTATTGAAGCAGCCCCTTGAAGTTTGAACGGTCGGTCCGCTTGAGTCTCTCGCAAGGGAGCCCCGGTGGACGGCCGCCTTGACTTGAAGTACCGCGCCGGGTCTCGGCCCGGCTGCCGAGTAACTTCTTTTGCTGGTGCAAAAGAAGTCACCAAGAAAACACCTGAACACCAGCCTATTTGAGTGGTGACGGATTGAACCGGGACCAGGGTGGATGCGCTGGTTCGGCTTGGCACCACTACCCCTCGGGCGACGTTTTCTCGGCGGCTTGTCGTACCAAGCGTTGAACGCATCCGCCGCCTTTCTTGGCCTGCCACGCTGTCGTGGCGCTTCACGGTGTTTGGACAAACCGCCGAGAAAACGTCGCCCGAGTGCCAGTGGCTACGGGCCGAATCCAGACCCCACGTCTGCGCTCCCGCACCAAGCTACCTCTACCCAAATAGGCTGGTGTTCAGGTGCTTCTTTGCTTACTTTCTTGCACCAGCAAGAAAGTAAGTCGCCCTGCCGGGGCGAATTCCCGGCGCAGTGCTTCAAGCAACGGCTGTCCTCCACCAAACGATGGCCTCCCACAGTCCGGCAGTTCAGACTTCAAGGAGCCGCATCAATAGAGGCGTTGTTCCAACAGAAAGCCAAAGCAGATCAAGGAAGTCCAGGCGCCGCCCCGGCATGCTCACCGACATGAACTCCACAACCGAGGTGCCTTGATGAAACGCCACTGGTATTGGTTGCTGTGTTCTTGGCCTGTTTGGGCCGGCGCACAAACCGTCACCCTGGAGCCGGTGGTGGTCACGGCCACACGTTATGCCTTGGCCCAAGTCGATGCGCCTGCGTCCATCAGCGTCATCACGGCCCAACAAATCGCCGAACGCGGCGCCGACAACCTGTTTGAAGCCCTGCGCACGGAGACCGGCATCAGCTTGATCGGCCGCACCATCTCGGGCCGGCGCAACATCAGCTTGCGCGGCATGGACGGGCGACATACCTTGTTTTTGATCGACGGCAAACGGATCAGCGCCAGCGACGGCGTGATCGGCCACTCCGACTTTCAATACGACTGGGTGGCCGTGCAAGACATTGAACGCATTGAGGTGGTGCGCGGCCCAATGTCGGTGCTCTACGGGGCCGAGGCCTTGGGCGGTGTGGTCAACATCATCACGCGCAGCCCCGGCGAGCGCTGGGCCCTGCGCACCACCACCGAGGGTTCTGGGGCCGATGGTGGCCTCGGCGGCGATGGCCACCGCCTGGCGGTATCGGTCGACGGGCCTTTGTCACCCCATTGGCGTGTGGGCATCACGGCGGCGCAGTCGCGCAGGCAAGCCATCGAAACCCGCAGCGACGCCCGTATCTCTGACCTGGAAGGCCACGACAAACTCAATGGCGCCCTGCGGCTGGTTTGGCTCGCGAGTGCGGCGCATCAAGTGGAACTGGAACACCGTCAGGGCCAAGAGGAACGTTGGGCCGGGGCCCACGAGCGCAGCGGTGCCAAACGGTTCTACCAATCGGTGACCGACCTGTCGCGCAGCCACAGCAGCTTGGGCTGGACCGCCGATTGGGGCGGCATCTACCAGGCCAACAGCCTGCTGCGCGCCTACAGCAGCCGCTTGGAGGTGCTCAACAGCCGCAGCGCCGGTGTCGCGGCATTGCGTCCCAATACCCTCAAGGACGAGGTGCTGGAAGGCCAGGCCTCCCTCTCGCCCACGGCCAAGGTGAAGGTCAGCACGGGCTTTGAGTGGCGCGAGGAAACCTTGCACAACGAAGGTTTGCCCGGTGGCCAAGGGCAGGCGCAACACCGCGCCGTCTTTGGTCAAACCGAGATCGCCCTGCTGCCCCAGCTGGCGTGGACCGTCGGGCTGCGCCACGACCACCACGACCGTTTCGGCAGCGAATGGAGCCCGCGTTCTTATTGGGTGTGGCGGCTGGACGACCAATGGGTGGTCAAAGGCGGCGTGGGCCGCGGTTTCAAAGCGCCCACGCTGAAACAAATCTCCCCCGGTTACCGCGAAGACGAAGGCCCCAACACCTACTTTGGCAACGCCGCCTTAGTGCCGGAGACCAACCAGGCGGTGGAACTGGGTGCGGGTTGGAGCACCAAGACCCAAGGGCTGCAGGTAATGCTGTTCCACAACCGCGTCCAACACCTGATCGTGCCCCGCCTCTTGGGCAGCAGTGCGGGCCGCGGCCAGTATGTGTTCGAGAACATCGACCGCGCCCGGCTTCAGGGGGTGGAAGTGTTGGCCCGCACCGCCCTGCCCGCGGGTTTCAAACTCAGCGCCAACTACACCTACTTGGACGCGGAAGATGGCCAAGGCCAGCGCCTGGAGAAACGCCCTCGCCATGCCGTTGGCATGCAGTTGGATTGGCAACGGGGACCGTGGCGTGCCGGGCTACGCAGCGACACCCAGGCCGACCAGGTGCTGGCCAGCAACACCCCAGGCCAGGCCGCTCAGCCGATCCCGAGTTTGACCCGCGTGTCCGCCCATGTCGCATGGGCCATGAACAAAAACCTGGAATGGATCGCGGGCGTGGACAACCTCACCAATCTGCAACTGGCCGACAAGTCTCCGCTCTTGACTTGGGCGGAGTCACCACGCACTTGGCGTTTGCAGCTGCGCGGTCAGTGGTGACCCCGTCAGGGCCGCGCCCTACACAAAAAACAACCGAAGCGCCCTGTGGGCGACAAGGCCGCGGGTAAACGTGATCAGTGATTCAACTTCACCAACAAACGCTGCACCAAGGGGTGTTGCACTTTCTTTTCCGTACCAATGGCGAAAAACTGTTCTTCCACACCATCCGCCAGGCCGACCAGTTTGACGCCGTAGCGCGCCACCAAATCGTCGTGCACCGATTGCGCGGCGGGGAACACACCCATGCCACTGGCGCCAAAAGTTTTGAGCAAAGCGCTGTCTTCGAACTCACCCACCACCCGCGGTTGAATGCCGTTTTTTTCAAACCACCTGTCGAGGCGCGCACGCACCGGGGCGTGGGCGGTGGGCAGCAAAACGGGCACCTGCTCTAAAGACTGAGGGAAGCCTTTTTTGGCCGAAGCCAGCAGGTCCGCCGTGGCATACCAGCCCAGCGCCGACGAACCCAAAGCATGGCTGTAGAGCCTGAGGTTGGCGTTGGGCGGTGGCAGTTGATCAGCCAACACCACATCCAAGCGGTGCAAGGCCAAGTCCCCCAGCAAGTCTTCAAACTCGCCTTCGTGGCAGAAGAGCCGCAAATTGGGCGAGGAAATGACGGGTTGCATCAGTTGCCGCACCACCAGCTTGGGCAAGCTGTCGGCCACGCCGACCACCAAACGCACCTGCGGCTGGCTCACCGCGTCACGCACGATGGCCGGCAGTTGTTCACCCAGCTGAAAAATTTGTTCGGCTTGGCGCAAAGCCGCCAGGCCGGCGTCGGTCAGTTCCAAACCGCGCCCCGCGGGTTTGAGCAAGGTGTAACCCAGCGACCGCTCCAGCTCGTGCACTTGGGCGCTGACGGTTTGCACCGCCATGTCCAAGCGGGCTGCGGCCTTGGACATGCCGCCTTCTTTGGCCACCACCCAAAAGTAATACAAATGGCGGTAGCTGAAGGCCGTGTTCATGTTCTGCTTTTTACGAAATATCAGTTCCTTATTATCTGCTTTCTAGGAAATGTGATCGCCCCTAAGGTTGAGTCTCCTCGCAACCACTGGAGAGCTTCGATGCAAGTTTTGTTTGAAACCCGGGACCCTGAAGCGATGGCCTTGCGTGAGTTGGCTGAAAAGCGGGTACGTTTTTCAATGCGCCGCCTCACCTGGCTCGTGCCACGCGCCAAAGTGCAGCTGTCAGATGTGAATGGCCCGCGCGGAGGCGTGGACAAACGCTGCCAGATCGAACTGAAAACCGACGGCAGCGGCACGGTGGTGATCACCGCCATGGCACGTGACTGGCGCTCGGCGCTGGACAGCGCCTTGGCCCGCGCCGCACGTGCGCTGCTGCGTTTGGATCAGCGCAGCCATGGCGGACGCACACGCATGTCAGCGCGCCTGACTGAATTGCCCCAAGTTTGAGTCGTTTTCATCCCCGTTGAACAAGGAGATTTTCCATGCGCCACTACCCCAAAAACAGCCCTCAAGCCGGTGCCCGAATCTTGGCCCTGGCGGCCCTGTCGGACGGCAACTTGTCCAAAATTGAGGTCGATACCTTGGACCGACTGAAGGCCCACGACCAACTCGGCATGGAACGGGTGGAGATGCACGGTGTGATGAACACCTTGTGCCAAGACCTGTTGGCCAACTCACACGGCGACTGGCAAGAAGCCTGCCGGGTGGATGAACGCACCTTGTCGGAGTTGATGGCCGAAATCGACGACCCTGACTTGCGACTGAAACTGTTGCACCTGTGCGCAGCCGTGGTCGAAGCCGACGATCACTTGGCCGAGGGCGAGTCCATCGTGATGGGTGCGGCCGTCGAACACTGGGGGCTGCACCGCGCCATGCTCTGACGCCGCGGTGCTGGTCGGTGCGGTGGTTTACTGTGTGAACACCAGCTGGTAAGCCCCGGCCGTGCCCCCACTGCGCAGCACACGGATGGCCACAGGCGCAGCCGTGGAGCCGGAGTTGTTCAACTGCACACGCTGGGCCTGTCCCACCGCACCGCTGAAGAGACCGAGTTGCTGACCGTTGCTCAAGTACAGGCCCAGCGCCGTGCCCAAGGCCGCGTTGGGCGTGAGGGTGACGGTCAGCACCTTGCCGGGGTTGACGTTGACGATGAAGTAATCGTTGTCGCTGTTGCTGTTGCTGTTGCTGTTGCTGCTCAGGGTACCCGAGACCGTGGTCGGCAACGTGGTCACCTTGACCCCGGTGCTGATGCTGTCGTTGGGCTCCGCATCGCCAGCGGCTGGTGTGCTGGGCGCTGGATTGGGGGTCTGCGCTGGCGCTGAGGTTTGTCCCAGTGCCGCAGATACGGCTGCGTTCGCATCCACCAAACCTGCGCCGCAGCTGTTGCACGTAGCAGGAAAAGCCCGTGCTGAGGACTTGAGCAAAGCCGCGACTTGGTCGGGCGTGAGGTTCTTGTTCACCGACAGCATCAAGGCCACCACGCCACTGACAACAGGCGTAGCCATGGAGGTGCCTGCATAAGACGCGTAGGCGTCTGCGCCGGGTGCGATGGTGCCCATATTCAGGGTGGACCACATGCCGGCGTCACGGTCACCACCCGGGGCGGCCAGGGTCACGTTGTCACCAAAGTTAGAGTACGACGCCTTGCCGCCACTTTTAGCCGTCGCCGCAACGGTGATCACACCCTGGCAATTTGCAGGTGATGTGCTCGCTGCGTTGGCATTGGCATTGCCAGCAGCCACCACCACCACCGCACCCAAACTGCGGGCGGTGTTGATGGCGGTTTGTGTGGTGCGGTCGCAGCTGCCACTGCCACCCAATGAGAGGTTGATCACACGCGCTGGATTCGGGTTGGTGGGCAAACCAAGCACCGTGGCACCCGCTGCCCATGCAATTGCGTCGGCCACATCGGAGGCGTAACCGCCGCAGCGGCCCACCGCACGCAGGGGCAAGACCTTGGCACCGAAGGCAACACCCGCCACGCCACCGCCATTGTTGGCCACCGCAGCAATCAAACCGGCCACATGGGTGCCGTGCCAGGAGCTGTTGCTCGCGGCACTGTTGGCAGCGCATTGCCCTGCAGCAACACCATCGCCAGGGTCAGACGCATCGGCATCTCGGCCGTTGCCATCGGCTGCAATCTTGGTGTCGACAATGAAGTCATACCCCGGCAATAAATTGGCCGCCAAGTCCACATGGGGCCGCACGCCGGTGTCGATGACGGCCACGGTGACGCCTGTGCCGTTGGCCCGGTCCCAGGCAGCGGGTGCACGAATGCCACCGGTGGCGTCAGACAAACTCCATTGCTGGGCGAACATCGCATCATTGGGCACCCACATTGGCACAACGCGTTTGTCGGCCTCTGCGTATTCCACGTTACTGTCACCGCTGCGCAAGCTGTCGACGAAGGCTTCGACTTCGGTCGCGTTCAGATGGCGATTGATTTGCAATACATGCGAGCCGCCTGCGGTTTTGCGCAGCACATCAAAACGTACACCCAATCGATTCGCCGCTACTTGCGCAGCAGCCAAGGAGGCATTGGTTTTGGAAGAAGCTGCGCGGCTGCGGTCTTTCAAGTCCACGCCCTCGCGGTACTTCACGATCACCCGGTCGGTGCCTGGGAGTTCATCGCTGTGGTTGATGCGCAGCGGTGCCGCATCCAGCACAGCCTGCGCGCGGGCCGAACCCACCATCAGCAACAAGGCGGCCGCGGCCGCAAACGTCAACGAGCAAGCGACGACAAAGGCACGGCTTGGCAAAGTGATAGCGGAAGAACGGGGAGATGGTCGCTTCAGCATGAACAAGCCTCTTGAGGTGAGAGGCCAACAAACCCAAGGTGGCTTGCTGGCAGCCCCGCTACCTTGGCGCTGCATGGCAGCAGCGCTGTAGGCCGGTGGCTTTGCGTCCCGCGCTTTCACGCGGTTTGCGGGTGGGACGTGTCTACTCTATCGGTCAAGTGGTCAACAAATAAAGGTCGAAAACTGCAAAGCACAGGCTTTTGAGACTTCTTCGGCGTGAATCTGTCTCATCTTCTGAGCGAACCGTCCGCGACGGCGACAACCCTGACTTCCAAAACAAGGTTTGGGAAGGAGAACCGACCGTTTCCTATCGCGATAGCTTGTTCACCCGAAGATTTCAGAGAAACCTGGCGAACGACGATGCGGATTTGGAGATCGGTCTCATCAGGCGATGGTGGTGTTGGGTAAGGCTTGTGTTTGAAGAACAACAAAACAAAAGTGATCGTCGCAGGGGCTTGACGTCACAGTAAAGAGTCTTTACAGTTCACTCCGTCGCTCGCAAGAGCTTTGTTGATTCAAAAGGCACCCCCGTGAAATCCATTCGCACAACCGCCAACCACCGCCCCGTCCAGGGATGGGCTGCGTTCGTGCGTGGTTGCCGCCTGGTCACGATGAAACCAATGGGCATGGGCGTGTTTGATTCACGGCTTGATCGTGATGAAAACGCCATGCATCCGGGTGAGGAAAGCGCTTAGACGCCGCCCTCCACGCTCTGTTCACCAGAGGCCCGGAACCCCATCAGGTTCCGGGCCTTTTTGTTTTTAACTGTTGATTCTCTGTGGGTGTGCCCTTGCACTCCGAGCCGCACCGATGGTGTGAGCGGCCCGGGATGTGCGCGGATCGGACCCGGCCTTCGTGCAGCGAGACACCACATCCGACGGGATGCTCGCGCTTGGGCACAGCCACAGGGAATCGTGTTTTAACAAAAAAATTTTGTCGCGTTCGTCTAGTGGCCTAGGACACCGGGGTTTCATTCCGGATACGCGGGTTCGACTCCCGCACGCGACGCCAAAAAAGAAAGTCGTTGTTGAGCTCACGCTCGCCCGACGGAAATCGACCGCAACGATTGGGCGGTACCGGAACCCGTGACCGGATGGAATTGCTCCGTTAACTCAGAGGCCAGAGTGCCCGCCTGTCTAGCGGGAGGTCGCGGGTTCGACTCCCGCACGGAGCGCCAGAAGAACCCTCGTTGGCGCAATGGATCAGCGCGTCGGTTTACGAAACCGAAGGTTGCACGTTCGAGTCGTGCACGAGGGACCAAGTTTGTTTGTCTGTTTAAAAGGAGTGCCGCCATGAACAAGAAGACCATTGCCATCCGCATCGCGGCACTCAAGCCGCGCAATCCCTTTGCGGTGCTGGCCAAGCAACGCGCTGCCGGATCGCACCAGCGAGACAAGCGGCCGGATGACAAAGAGCAAAAAGACCTGCTGCAGCGTTTGCGCGAAGCGGGGCTTTGACCCTCATCGAAAGTTCTATCTCGGTGTGGCGCAGCTGGAAGCGCACTTGCTTTGGGAGCATGGGGTCGCAGGTTCGCTCTGCGCGGCTTGCCGCACAGGACGCGCCGTAGGCGCGGGCCGAAGGCCGAGCGCGTAGCGCGAGCAAACCTGCCGCCGAGACCAATCCAGGAAAACGTGTGTTTGGGTGTGGCCGTAGCTCAATGGCAGAGCCGCGGGTTGTGGTCCCGCTGGTGCCGGTTCGACTCCGGCCGGTCACCCCCAAACACATGCGTTCCATTTTCAGTGACAACCCAGGAGAACAACATGAAACCGAAGTTTGAAGACACCCTCAGCTTTCAGAACCATGAGCAAACGAAGGCGAGGTTTTCCGTCTGAAACCGGCGTCAAACGTGGCGACCGTTTTGTGCATGTCGACAAAGAGCTGATCGAACGTTTGGGTCGCAACGACCCCTGCGCTTGTGGCTCCGCCCGCGTGTTCAAACGCTGCTGCTTGAAATCAGGTTGCTTTTGACGGCGTCAACCGCCACCACTACCGGCGCGATTGAGCTGGTGCCAACTCCCGTCCGATCAAGGCCATGAACAACGCTGCATGTGATCGATTCACAGCGGCCATGGGCCAGGAGGTTCGACTCCTCCATCGGACTAGGAGTCTGCGCGGCAGAAGGTCGTCGGCTGCAACGCGCGAGAAACCGGTCCATTTTGGTATCACCTCCTGCGCCCAGGGGGCTACCCTGGGCTTGTCGGTGCGACCAAACTGCCCTCGGTTTTCGCACGTTTCGCTTCGACGCCTTCTGCCGCGCAGACTCCTAGGCGCGGCCAATCTGCTCCCAATGGAGCCCAAACTTGGCCAGGTATTTGCGCAGCCGATCGGCATCATTGACCACGGCGCGCTGTGTGCGCGAGTGGTTAAAAAGTTGGCGCCCGGCATCGGACAAGGTGCGGGCTTGGGCGCACACCTGCAGCACGGCTTGCAGTTGAACGCGGTCGAAGAGGTCCAGCTTTGCGCTGCCTTCTTCACCCAGCAGTTGCTCCAAACTCAGCCCGTTTTGATCCGCCGCCGTGGTCGATGCACCCCGGTCCCAAAACCAGCGCAAACGCTGGATTTCAGCGGTCACCAACTCGGTGGAAATGCGCCCCCCATCGGCCAGCGTGGCCAGGCGGGTGATGCTGGCCGCCAGGTCACGGAAGTTGCCGCTCCAATGCGCTTCGCTTGAAGCCGAAAACCGCAGGTAAAGGGTTTTGGCCTCGGCGTTGAAACGCACCACACGGCCGTTTTCCACCGCTACTTTGGCGAGCAAGTGTTCGACGTTGGGCTCCAGGTCTTCGGGGCGCTGGGCCAGGCCGGGCAAGGTGTAGCTCCACAAGTTGATACGGGCATAAAGATCCTCACGAAACCGGCCTGCGGCCACATCGCGGCGCAGGTCGCGGTTGGTGCCTGCTATCAACTGGAAATCGCTGCTGACTTCGCGGTCGCTGCCCATGGGAAAGAAGCGTTTTTCTTCCACGGCTTTGAGCAACATGGCTTGTTCGTCCAAGCCCAACTCGCCAATCTCGTCCAGAAACAGCACGCCCTCGTGGGCACTGCGCAGCAGCCCGGCGCGCTCGGCAGCAGCACCGGTGAACGCGCCTTTGCGGTGGCCAAACAAGGTGGAAGCAGCACCATCGCCATGCAAGGTGGCGCAGTTCACTTCCACAAACTCGCCGCTGACTTGGTGGCGTGACTTCTTCAACTCGAACATGCGCCGTGCCAGATGTGACTTGCCCGCACCGGTCGGCCCGGTCAACAAAATCGGGGCCCGCGAGCGCACCGCCACCCGTTCAATCTCTTCAATCAAGGCGTTGAAGCGCGCATTGCGCGTGGCGATGCCGCTTTTTAAAAACGCCACCGCGTCGTTTTGTTCCTGATGGAAACGCTGGGCCAGCACGTCGTAACGCGACAGGTCCAGGTCGATCAAGGCATAACTACCGGGGTTGCCGGCCACCTGCTTTTTGGGCGGCGCGGTTTGCAGCAACACGCCGGGGATGAAGCGTGACTCCACCAACAAGAACATACAAATTTGCGCCACATGGGTGCCGGTGGTGATGTGGGCCCAGTACTGCTCGCGCTCAGGTGCAAACGGATAGCGCCGCACCCAGTCGTACAGCGCGGCATACATCTCGCCAAAGTCCCAGGGGTCGGCCACATCGATGGCCACCAGCCGCACTTCGGTGTCGGGCGAGACGCGGTTCATGTCTTGCACCAACTGCTCCGCCTGCGCCAGATAACGCGGCGTGTACAGCAGCTCCAGGCGCGACACCACCATGTCGGGTTGCTGCACCAGCGACACCGTCGGCCGCCACTTCTCCCAGCGCCCAGCGCCCAAGCCGGCGTCGAGTTGGGTGCCGAGAAAGCCGATCACAACGGTAGGCAAGGTTGGGTTCATATGGATAAGTAGTTATCTTTTTTGCTAGTTTAAGGCGACTTCCACGGGCAACGGGTGGGCGGCCATGATTCGTTAGAAAACTTTTTTCTGAATCAAAACAACTACTTGCGTCGTTGGCAGCGGATCAAAACGATTTCTGGCACAGCCGTTGCAATAGAGAAGGCAGAACAGACCACCGCAGCGACTGCTCACAGGTCAGGGGTTGGGGCCACAAGCCCGCCGCGCCGGTGCAGGTTTTCGGGGAAGCCCGTTGAAGGCCTGCATGCCGCACCGCTGTGGAACTGTTCATTTGGCCTTCCGTGGTGGCGTCCTCGTGGCGTTGGGTTCGAATCCCGAAGGGTCAGCCATGTTCTGTAGCTCAGTCTGGTAGAGCAGCTTTTTAGGAAAAAGCCTGTCGCGGGTTCGACTCCTGCCGAACAACCGAAAGTCAATCGGTGATTGAAAACGGTCGCAAGACCACCCGCCGAACGCGGGCTTGGGCTGGTTCAGCCAACCCCGTCAGCGGCCAGCGTGTTGAGAGCAAATAGAACTGTCCGCTTTTGTAGCAAGTAGATTGTCCGCTTTACGCGGTTCATTTTTGGCGTGTTCTGTTGTCTGTTTTTTTATGCCCTCAAGGCCCCTGCCATGGCGCCGCCGGCCCCCCCCCCTTTCTTCGCTGCTTTTTAGCCCCCCGTTGGTACAGGCGATGCTCACGCAGCCAAGCGCTGATCCGTTTGAGTCACCTCAGCATCGTGACTCTTGCCCTGCGCCGTGAAGCGCGCGAGCAACCTGGGGCCATG
>JANPCX010000017.1:0-2913 GCA_031431125.1 Burkholderiales bacterium | reverse complement strand
AGAAATAACGGAACAAATGAAAGTAGTGGAGTCGGCCCAAGGGCAAGGCGCAAACCGCAGCGATACCGAGGTATCGCGAGGATTTGCAACGCCGCCATTGGGTCGAGTACACGTTTTCATGTTTCGTTATTTCTGAGTCGGAGTACTAGTGGTCTGCCAGCCACTCGCTCACACACCAGATGTGGTTGGGCTCGGTCGGCGCCGGTATGTGCCCGGTGTGGGGATATACATCAACGTGACCAGCGGGCTCTTCAATTTGGTCTACTTGTTATAGGGCGACAGTTTTGCTGCACAACACCGCGACCTGTCTCCCTAATTCTGGTGGCGAAATCGGCCTGCAGGCCGCATGGCGCTTGAAGTTTTGGCATGAACACTGGTTTTCATCAGGCATTAACAAATTCGCGAAAACCGGCAGCACCCAACGGGGTCAGGTCTTCCATTTGCCCTTCTTCCCCTTGGAAATCAACCGACTGACATGGCTGATCGACAAACGGGATTCACGGCCCAATGGGGTCATCGTTATACCGCCGTCTTGGTAGGCTTGGTACCGGGCTTGGTCTCGATCAACGTGGCACTGGGCCAGCCACGCGGTCCAGCTCTGCCGGCGCTGGCGTTGCAAATTGGGCATCTGTTTGTCTTGTTGCTGGTGCACATTCATTTGCGCTTGCATGCGCTGCACGAAGTTTTCATCAACCAAATAGATCTGGCTTTGCGGCGTGGGCAGTCTAGGAGAAATGGGAGACCTGACCCCGAAGCCGGGCCTTTGACAAAAGTGGGGAAGCCCTTGTAGTTCGAGCTGAGGTGACCCGCGAGGCATGGCGCCCTGGCGCCGCGCAGGACAATGGAGCCTGCGACTGCCCTGCGCGGGGCCAGGGCGCCACGCCTCGTGGGGTCGCCTCTCGAGCGGAATACGAAGGGACTTCCCACCTTCGAGCAACGGCGTCGATGCGCCAAGATGGGTGGTTCGAGTCATCCATCTGTTGCTGTGTTGAAAGGGGAAATCCATGAGCGAGATTACACGAGGTTCTGGTGGTCGTGAAGTGGTGCGTGTTGGGGTTGATCTGGCCAAACGCGTGATTCAAGTGCACGCGGTGGATGCCGCAGGCCGCGTGGTCACCAGCCGTGCGCTGGCCCGCGACAAGTTCATGGCTTGGTGCGCCCAGTTGCCCCCAGGCTGCTTGGTGGCGATGGAGGTCAGCTCCTCGGCCCACCATTGGGGCCGCAAGTTGATGGCGCTTGGAATGGACGCACGCATCGTGGCCGCCCAGCTTGCCGCACCCTACCGCAGCGAAGGTGCTACCGGCAAGAACGACGCCAACGATGCTGCGGCCATTTGTGAGGCCGCCAGCCGCCCCCACATGCGCTTCGTGCCCATCAAGACCGTGGAGCAACAAAGCATGCTGGCCGTGCACAGTCTGCGTGAGGGCGTCAAGCAAGACCGCAATGCCTGCATCAACCGCATTCGCGGTTTGTTGCTGGAGTTCGGTATCGCCATTCCCACCGGCGTGCGGGCCCTGGAGGCTTTGCTGGACGACGTTCTTGAAGACGCCAGCAACGAGATGAATGGCTTGGCGCGCATCACACTGCGCCGGGCGCAGGACCAGTGGCGCGAACTCAATGAACACCTCACCTGGTGCGATGAGCGCATTGCTGCACACCTCAAAGACAACGAAGCGGTCCAGCGTGCAGCCACACTGATGGGTGTGGGCCCTGTCGGTGCATCGGCTGTCGTGGCCACCGTGGGCAACTTCAAGCAGTTCAAGAGCGGTGCGCAGTTCGGTGCCTGGATGGGGCTGGTGCCCAAGCAGCGCTCTTCAGGTGGCAAGAACAACCTGGGCACCATCACCAAACGCGGAGACACCTACCTGCGCACCTTGCTCATTCAGGGGGCCAAGTCCGTGGTCAACAGTGCTCACCTGCGCAGCGACCCGATCTCACGCTGGGTGCTGGCGCTCAAAGAACGCTCGGGTTGGCAAAAGGCGGTGGTGGCGCTGGCCAACAAGAATGCGCGAATTCTGTGGGCGGTGATGACCAAGGGCACAGCCTTTGATCGCCACCATGTGAGTGTCAAACCGGGTGGCAGCACGGTAATGACGAACCTGCCCACCAACGCAGCCACCAACTCGATTTAACAAACCAACTTCCTTGCACGACGACAATCAGAAGATGCAGTAACAGGTCAGACCGGCGGTGGGCAAGCTCGACTAACCCTTTGTGGCGGCATTGGCCAGTCCACGTGATAGGAATGGAGCCCCGCCGAGCGGTTCGTATCTGGGCCCGCAGCGCTGGCAGTGATTGATCAGCGACTGCAACAAGGCCGTCTGTAGAGTGGCAGTCTGTTCTCTGTTCTTGCCTTCGACACCGTCGCCGTGTGTTCCACAAGCCCTTGGCTAAACAATGAAATGCAAAAAACTAAAACAGCGCGCTTGACTGAACGGGAAGTCCCTGTAAAGGGTTGAGGCTGTAAAAAAACCTCTGCCCAGGGCCATTCCCGTCAGCCCCGGCGTGGTCTAAAGCGTTGTGCTCGGATTCCCAACGAACCTTGCAGAACATGGCCCGCTACAAACCCCAGGATCGCAACGGCATGTTGCTGCCGGTCGTCTTGTCTGAACAAATCGTCCCGGGAAGTTTTGCTTTCGCACTGGACTACCTCGTTGACAACGAACTCGACCTCAAGGCGATGGACGCCAAGTTCAAGAACGACGAAGTCGGTGCCTCAGCCTATGACCCCCGTGTGATGCTCAAGATCGTGCTCTTGGCCTACAGCCAAGGCCTGATCTCCAGCCGGGCGATCGAGCGCGCCTGCGTGCACAACGTGCAGTTCATCGCCATCAGCGGCGACAGCCAGCCCAGCCACGCCCACATTGCCAAGTTTGTGTGCAGCTTGCGCGATCAAATCAAACCCCTGTTCAC
>JANPCX010000016.1:0-17946 GCA_031431125.1 Burkholderiales bacterium | reverse complement strand
AACGAGGTAGTCCAGTGCGAAAGCAAAACTTCCCGGGACGATTTGTTCAGACAAGACGACCGGCAGCAACATGCCGTTGCGATCCTGGGGTTTGTAGCGGGCCATGTTCTGCAAGGTTCGTTGGGAATCCGAACACAACGCGATAGACCACGCGGCGGCTGACGGGAATGACCCTGGGCAGATGTTTTTTTACAGCCTCAACGTTTGACATGAGGGGTGCACAAAAGGCGCAGCCTTTTGGGCATCCCCTCGATGGAAGGGTTAGACGTCTTAGAACGAAGAGCAGCCTTTCTTCGTATTTGTGACAGGCCTCAGCTTCTCGTTTTCGAACACGAACACGCGTTCTCTGCATTCGGTTCCTGCCGTCTTAGTCTCAACTTGATACTGAGCGACCAACATGTTGCTACCGGCTCGGCCAACCAGATCGGTTATGTACGTGAAACCTTCTTTAGTAGTCGGAGGTGGTTCTGCGGCGGCGAAGACACTCAAGGTAGTGAGGTCGCGACCCGTGGAGAGGTCGGTGTCCACCCACAACCAAGCTTTGAGTGCGCTGCTGTTTCTGTACCGTGAAGTGCTGGGCCAGAGCTTGCCCTGGATGAACGAGTTGCAGCGGCCACAGCGGCCGCGCCGCATTCCCTCGGTGCTCACGCCTACTGAAGTCGCGGCGCTGCTGGCTGCAATGGATGGCGAAACAGCGTTGCTGGCCAAGTTGCTTTATGGCACGGGCATGCGTTTGATGGAGGGCTTGCGTTTGCGCGTGAAAGATGTGGACTTTGACCGCCAGGTGCTGGTGGTGCGTGAAGCCAAAGGTGGCAAAGACCGGGTGGTGATGTTGCCGCATAGTTTGAATGGCGCGCTGGCTGCACAAGTGGCAGTGGCAAGAGATGTTTGGTCGAACGACCGTTCGGCGGGCAGGGCGGCAGTGGCCGTACCGGATGCGCTGTCTGTGAAGTACCCAGACTTGGGCAAACGCTGGGGTTGGTTTTGGGTGTTTCCGTCAACGCGGCTGTCGGTTGACCCCCGCTCTCAAGTGGAGCGCAGGCACCATGTGTACGAAGAACGCTTGCAACGGGCCATCAAGTTGGCCTGCGCTGCAGCCCAAATTCACAAACCTGTGTCGGTGCACACGCTGCGGCATTCGTTCGCCACGCATTTGCTGCAAGCGGGCACGGACATTCGCACGGTGCAGGAGTTGTTGGGGCATTCGGATGTGTCAACCACCATGATTTACACGCATGTGCTGAAGGTGGGTGGCGGCGCGGTGCGCAGCCCGGCGGATTTGTTGCCTGGGCTTACGGTGGGTGCTTCGGTGGGTTGAAAAAATGGTGCGGCTGCGGTGAAGGCAACCCCGGCTCGCCCAAGCACCGCCGCATGGACGCGTCCCCGGTGAAATATGCGGGGTAGAAAACCAACATCTGCCCCACAGTGTTGCGTGCCGCAACACCCAACATACTATGTCGAGGCGCGCTTGCGGGCCGTCAGTTTTGAGCGCCCTGTGATGCGGGCGGTTTCATCTGCAAGGGCGAGCAAGCCGCGAAGCGCTTGGTTGACTGCCTCAGAGGTCGGGAATGCCTTAGCCAGTTTCGGGTCAATGAGCGCAACCGAAGTGCCTTTGGCAACTTCCTTGAAGAATTTGCCGCGCTCCAATTTCACAAAGTCAGTGCGTTTGTACTCGGCGCGTATCTGGTCTTCAACCTTCTTCATACAGTTTCCTTTCAATGCGTGTGACACGCCGTGCACTGATGATGCGAATATTGCCAAGCCGGTGGGTGTGTGAGACCGCCAACAATCGCCCAAGGCTCGACATTCCAAATGTAATGTAGCGAGACTCACCAACGGAGTGATCGGGATCTTGACCTGACACTGCGAGCTGATCGAGGAACACCGATGCTGCTTCGTCGAAGGAAACGCCGTGTTTTTTAATGTTGGCGTCGGCCTTCGGCGCATCCCACTGAAACTCCATCATTGCGTATTCCTCTGTCTCATGCGCAACGCAATTTCGATTGTCGCGTGCCTCATGAAAACCAGTTTAGCCGACGAGATACGCAGAGCGGCGGGCAAAGTTTTGGCTTGGCCGACATTTCGACTACAGACCCAGCCGCCTATCTTGCCGCTGTATGGGGCGTTTCCAGAAACTTCAGGCCAACCTGAGTTGACCTCTTCCCCCACATCGGTGCTACCCGCACCACATCCCCAATCACCAGCAGTGCCGGGCTGAGTAAACCTTGTTCGGCAATGGTGTTCACCAAACCCGACAACACACACACCGCCTGCCGCTGCTGGGGTGTGTGGGCGGCGCTGATGATGGCGGCGGGGGTTTCCGGCGAGAGGCCGCCTGCGACCAAGGCTTGGACGATGTGTTCAGCGCGGGCCACACCCATGTAAATGACGAGGGTGAGGCCGCTTTGGGCCAGGGCGGTCCAGTTCGGGCCTTTGCTGCCCTCTTTGGCATGGCCCGTGACCAAGGCCACGCCGGGGGTGTGGCGGCGGTCGGTGGTGGGCAGGCCAATGGAGGCGGGGCCGGCCAAACCGGCGGTGAGGCCGCTGACCACTTGCACTTGCAATCCGGCTTGGCGCAAGGCATCGGCCTCTTCGCCGCCACGGCCAAAGACGAAGGGGTCGCCGCCTTTGAGGCGCACCACTTTCATGCCATTCATGGCTTCGCGGATCATCACGAGGTGGATGAACCGCTGGTCGGTGGAGGGGCAGCCGCCGCGTTTGCCGACGTAGAGCACGCGGGCGGTGGCGGAGGCATGTTCCAGGACGCGCGGGTCGACGAGGTCGTCGCACAGGATGACGTCGGCCTCTTTGATGGTGCGGGCGGCTTTGAGTGTGAGCAGTTCGGGGTCACCGGGGCCAGCGCCGACAAGGTGGACTGTGGGGGTGTGCGGTGCGAGGTGGCTCATGGTTGTTGACTCCAATGCAGGATTTGGCGCCCGGCCGTCATTCCCGCGCAGGCGGGAATCCAGGCGATGTCACCACAGCCACCAACGCCGCGCCTGATGAACGAGTGCCCTGGATTCCCGCCTGCGCGGGAATGACGGCGTGAGGAGGTGGGCGGGCACCTTGTTGGGCCGACAGCGAGTGACTGCCGTGCAGTGCCAGGGTGGGTGGATGCGTTGTTCATGTTGAAGCGGCGTGATCCAGAAGCAGTTTTCAAGCCGCCGCCAAACTCTGCCGCACCCGCTCGCGCAAACTCGGCAAACACGAGCCGCACTGGGTGCCGCATTTGAGCTCGCCTTGCAATTGCATCAGGCGGTCGTCGGCCGAGCCTGTGCAGCGTAGCAAGGTGGCGCCGATTTGGTCGGCGTTGATGTTGAAGCAGTTGCACACCTGGGGGCTGGCGGGGGCGGCGTCCGAGGGCGGTTTGGCGCCGGCGGCGAGCAGGCGGTGGGCTTGGGACGGCGTGGCCTGCTGGCTTTGCAGCATGCTGCGCATCCAGCTTTGCGCGCTTTCGTCACCGGCGAGCAAGAAGGCGTCGAGGCGGCGGTCGCCGTTGGCGTGCAGCAGGCGCAGGGCGCGGCGTTGGCCGCGTTTTTTGTCTTCGTAGCGCAGCACGCCGGTCCGGCTTGCATCTAAACCAAAGAGGGTTTCAATTTCCAGTACCAGTTCAGGTTCGGGCAGCTCGGCGGCGGCCGCGCGCAGCATCAAGCCGTTGCGCTGGTGGCCAAAGGGCACCAACGCGGCGTAGTCAAAACGCGGCAGCAAGGTTTGCAGTTGGCGGCGCAGCACCGGCAGCTCGTCGTCGCTGAACCAGGCCATGGCAGCGAGCCGCCAGGGCAATTCCGCCTTGAGCACTTTGATGGCCGAGTGTTTCAGCTCGGGTTGTTTGGAGCTGGGACAGTAGGCGCGGGTGGTGAGGGCGTTGATGCCGGTGGAGGGGTCTTGGTGGCCGTTTTTTCCGGAGAGAAACTCTTCACCCCAGTGCATGGAGACAAAGGCTTGGGTGGTGGCCACACGTTCGCTCCCTTGCACCGGCAGGATGATGGAGCCGCGGCGCGAGGTGAGGTGAACCAGGTCACCTTCAGTCAGGCGCAGACGCACCAGGTCTTGCGGGTGCATTTCAACCACAGGCTCGGGCACATGGCCAAACAAGCGGCCCACGGTGCCGGTGCGGCTGCCGCCATGCCATTGGTCGCGCAGGCGGCCGGTGATGAGGCTGAATGGGAAACGGGCGTCGCGTGGTTCGGCCAGGGGCGTGAAGGGTGCATCAACAAATTTGGCGCGGCCGTCCGCGGTGGGGAAGATGCCGTCTTCATAGAGCCGCGCTTTGCCTTGGCTTGCGCCTTCGGGCAGGGGCCACTGCTGTGGGCCTTGGGCCTCCAGCATGGCGTAAGACAGGCCGGTGATGTCGAGGTCGCGGCCGCGTGTGCTTTCGCGGTGTTCGTTCCACACGCTCTCGGCCGTGGGGTAGTTGAACAGCGGTGGCCACTGTGGTTTCAAACGTGCTTGAAGAAGCTGCGCAAAGTCGCGCGCGATGGCCCAGTCGTCGCGGGTTTCGCCGGGCGGGGTGATGGCCGGGCGCACGCGGCTGATGCGGCGTTCGCTGTTGGTCACGGTGCCTTGTTTTTCACCCCAACTGGTGGCCGGCAGTTGCAAATGCGCATAGGGCGAGGTGGCGGTGGTGAAGGCTTCTTGCAACACCACAAACTCGCAGCGCTGCAAGGCTTGGCGCACCAGGGTTTGGTCGGGCAGCGATTGCGCGGGGTTGGTGCAGGCTATCCACAGCGCTTTGATCTCACCGTCGGCTGCGGCTTCAAACATTTCCACCGCGGTTTTGCCGGGCTTGGCAGGCACCTCGGGCACGCCCCACAGCTGCGCCACTTCGGCGCGGTGTGCGGGGTTGGCGAGGTCGCGGTGGGCCGACAACAAATTGGCCATGCCACCGACTTCACGCCCGCCCATGGCATTGGGTTGGCCGGTGAGCGAGAACGGGCCCGCGCCGGGCACACCAATTTGACGGCAGGCCAGGTGCAGGTTGATGAGGGCCGCATTTTTAGCGGTGCCACTGCTGCTTTGGTTCAGGCCTTGGCAGTAGAGGCTGAGCGTGGGTTTTCTGCTGCCGCCATCGTCGTCCAGACCGGCAAACCAAGTAGCGGCTTGAACAATGGCCGCTTCCTTCAAGCCGGTGAGGCGGGCGGTGTGGGCCGGGGTGTATTCACGCACCCTGGCCTTCAGGGCCTCGAAACCTTGGGTGTGGGCGGCCATGTAGGGCGCGTCGATCCAGCCTTCCCACAGCATCAAGTGCAGCATGCCGTGGTAGAGCGCAATGTCGCTGCCCGGCAAGATTTGCAAATGCAGCTCGGCCATGTCGGCGGTTTCGGTGCGGCGCGGGTCGACCACGATCATTCGCTGCTGGGGGTTGGCGCGGCGCGCGTCTTCAATGCGGCGCATCAAGATGGGATGCGCCCAGGCGGTGTTGGAGCCGGAGATGAAAAGCGTGTGGGCGTGGGCGATGTCGTCGTAGTTGCAGGGTGGCGAGTCAGCCCCCAGCGTGGTTTTGTAGCCGGCGGCGGCGCTGCTCATGCACAGGCGCGAGTTGGTGTCGACGTTGTTGGTGCTGATCAGGCCTTTGCCGAGTTTGTTGAAGACGTAATAGTCCTCGGTGAGCAACTGGCCGGAGAGGTAAAACCCCACCGCGTCGGGGCCGTGCTGTTCAATGATGCTGCCGAAACGTTCAGTCGCTTCATGCAGCGCGTCATCCCAACTCACCGTATATGCCGGCGTGCCGTGTTGGATGCGGCGCAGTGGTTGCAAGAGGCGGCTGTGTTGTGTGATCGGTGCAGTGGCGGTGAGCGCCAAGGTGCTGCCCTTGCTGCACAGGCGGCCAAAGTTGGCGGGGTGGTCGGGATCGCCGCGCACGCCGGTGATTTGCGCGCCTTGGCTTTCAATGATGACGCCGCAGCCCACACCGCAGTAGGGGCAGGTGGACTTGGTTTCTTGCGGGGTCATGAAGTTCTCAGCCGGTTGCCGCGACGTTACTCTGCAGCGGTCTTGGATGCGGCTGGAACGAAGGCCTCCAGTGCCAAGGTGCGCAGTTCTTCTTGGTCGAGCGACACCTGGCCTGCATACACCTTCACCGCAAAACGCTGTGTGCAGCCTTCGTCGGGCGCTTTGGCGCAGCCGTCAGACAAGCCTATGGTCCAGTTGTGCAGTGGACAGGCCACGCTTTCGCCAAACACAATGCCTTGGCTGAGCGGCCCGCCTTTGTGGGGGCAGCGATCGAGCAGGGCAAAAACCTTGTCCTCAGCGTTGCGAAAGATGGCGACTGCGGTGGCGTTGTCGCGTGCCACGCGGCGCGAGCCCAACACGGGAATGTCTTCAACGCGGCAGATGGTGATCCATTGGTTCATGGTGTTCAAACCTTTTTAATCAACGCGTCCGTCATTCCCGCGTAGGCGGGAATCCAGGTGATGTGTCGAGGGTGCGTGTGGATGACTTTGCAGCCACCGACTGGAATCCCGCCAACGCGGGAATGACGAGGTGTAGTTCGGTGCATCACCTCAAACATGGTTGACCGGCGCAAACTGCCGCGTATCCACCGCAGCCTTGTCAAACTCAAACCAAGGGTCGGGCTCGCCATCCAGCGAGAACTGCAAACGTTCCCACAAGGCTTTGCGGCCAGGGGCGTCGTCGAGGATTTTTTTCTTCACATAGTCCAAACCAACGCGGCTCACATAGTGCACCGTGCGTTCCAGGTACCACCCTTCTTCGCGGTACAGCTGGCAAAACGCGCCGGTGTACTCCAGTACTTCTTCCGGCGTTTTGAGTTTGGTGAAGAAGTGGGCGACTTCGGTTTTGATGCCGCCGTTGCCAGCCACATACATTTCCCAACCCGAGTCCACACCGATGATGCCGACGTCTTTGATGCCGGCCTCGGCGCAGTTGCGCGGGCAGCCGCTCACCGCAAACTTCACCTTGTGCGGGGCGTACATGCGCCACATGGCGCGCTCCAGGTCTTTGCCCATTTGGGTGCTGTCTTGGGTGCCGAAGCGGCACCACTCGGAGCCCACACAAGTTTTGACGGTGCGCAGGGCTTTGGCATAGGCGTGGCCGCTGGGCATGCCGATGTCTTTCCAGATGCTGGTCAGGTCTTCTTTTTTCACACCGAGCAAGTCGATGCGCTGGCCGCCGGTGACCTTGATGGTGGGCACTTTGTATTTGTCCGCCGCGTCGGCAATGCGGCGCAGTTCGTCGGCGGTTGTCTCCCCACCCCACATGCGCGGGATGACGCTGTAGGTGCCATCTTTTTGAATGTTGGCGTGGCTGCGTTCGTTGATGAAGCGGCTTTGCGGATCGTCCTTGGCTTCTTTGGGCCAGGTGCTGATGAGGTAATAGTTCACCGCCGGGCGGCAGGTGGAACAGCCGTTGGGCGTGCGCCAGCCGAGTTGTTTGTAGACACCATCGACGGTGAGCAGTTTGCTGCCATCAGGGTTCACCGTGCGTATGGCCTGGCGTACTTCTTCGTGGCTGTGGTCGGTGCAGCCGCACATGGCTTTTTTGGTGGGGGCGGCCGAGTAGTCACCCCCCGCCGTGAACATCAGCAACTGCTCAACCAAGCCGGTGCAGGAGCCGCAGCTGGCGCTGGCCTTGGTGCATTTACGGACTTCTTCCAGCGTGAACAGGCCTTTTTCTTTGATGGCCTTGCAGATGGCGCCTTTGGTAATGCCGTTGCAACCGCAGACTTCATCGCTGTCGGCCATGGCGGCGGCTTTGTTGTGGCCTTGGTGGCCCACGTCGCCAATGTTGGACTCGCCAAACATCAGCTTGTCGCGGATATCACCGATCTTGCGGCCTTCACGCAGCAGCTTGAAGTACCAAGAGCCATCCACGGTGTCGCCATACATGCAGGCACCGACCAGTTTGTCGTCTTGAATGACGAGTTTTTTGTAGACACCGCCGGCTGGGTCGCTCATGACGATTTCTTCAAAACCCTCGCCGCCCGTGAAGTTGCCGGCGCTGAACAAATCAATGCCCGTGACTTTCAGCTTGGTGCTGGTCAGGCTGCCGGTGTAGCGCCCAATGCCGAATTCGGCCAAGTGGGTGGCGCAGACCTTGCCTTGCTCAAAGAGGGGGGCCACCAAACCATAGGCGATGCCGCGGTGTGCAGCGCATTCACCGACCGAATAGATGCGCGGGTCGGTGACGGTTTGCAGGGTGTCGGTAACGACGATGCCGCGGTTGCAGTGGATGCCAATTTTTTCTGCGAGTTCGGTGTTGGGGCGGATGCCTGCGGCCATGACCACCAAGTCGGCGGGAATTTCTTTGCCGTCTTTGAACTTGACGGCCATCACCCGTCCGTCTTTCCCAGCGATGAGTTCTTGGGTTTGTGCGCCCATCAAAAAGCGCAGGCCACGGGCCTCCAACGACTCACGCAACAAGCCGCCAGCGACGCTGTCGAGTTGACGCTCCATCAGCCAATCTGAAATTTGCACCACCGTGACTTGCATGCCGCGCAGCATCAAGCCGTTGGCGGCTTCCAAACCGAGCAGACCACCACCAATCACGACTGCGTGTTTGTAAGTTTTCGCGGCCTCGATCATGGTGTTGGTATCGGCGATGTCGCGGTAAGCGATCACGCCGGGCAGGTCTTTGCCGGGAATGGGCAGGATGAAGGGGTTGGAGCCGGTGGCGATCAGCAAACGGTCGTACTCCGCCTCGGTGCCGTCTTCAGCGATCACCACGCGGCGACGCCGGTCCACATTGACCACTTTCTTGCCCAGGTGCAGCGTGATGTGGTTGTCGGCATACCAGCTCAAAGGGTTGAGCACGATCTCATCCAAGGTCTGCTCACCGGCCAGCACCGGGCTGAGCAAGATGCGGTTGTAGTTGGGATGGGGCTCGGCGCCGAAGACGGTGATGTCGTAGAGCTCGGGCGTCATTTTCAAAAGCTCTTCGAGCGTGCGCACGCCGGCCATGCCGTTGCCGATCATCACGAGTTTCATTTTTTTCATGGTGAGCCTTCCTTCTGTCGATGGAGATTCAATAAGCAAGTTGAATGCCTGATGGCATGGAGTCGAGGCCTTCAATCAACGCGGCGACAATCTCGGCATGAGCTTTCATGTCGACATTGGCTACAGCAGCGAACGCGGGCAACGCAGCAGCAACGAAGATTTCGGTGGTGCCACCTTGGCCGCGCCGCCGGACCACCAGCGCGGCTTGATTGCTGCCGTGGCGGACGGGGTATCGACCGGCGGTGGCGGCCTTGAAGCCGCGCAGACCACGGTGATGGGGCTGTTGGCAGATTTTTTTGCCACCCCGGAAACCTGGGAAACCACGGTGGTCCTGGACCGTTTGATCGGTGCGCAAAACGCCTGGTTGGCCAGCCACAACCAGCGTCGGCAAAGCCCGGGCAGTGATGGCGCGGCGCTCACCACCTTGACCGCCTTGGCCGTGCACGGCCAAACCTGGACCTTGGCCCATGTCGGCGATACCCGTGCCTGGTTGTTGCGTGCCCCGAGCAGCGGCCCCCGTGACGCTGACGGCGCCGCCCCGGAAGAGCTCACGCAGCTCAGCCAAGACCATGCCTTCGACCACCCCGACCAGCGCAGCCGCTTGACGCGCGCCGTGGGTTTGGACGATGTCGTGCGCATTGATTTCGCCCAGGGCGATGTGCGCACCGGCGATGTTTTTCTGCTCACCAGCGACGGTGTGCATGGCGTGCTCAAGCCGCGCCAGTTGGCGCAGTGGCTGCGTTCTGAGCCGACGGCCCAAGCGGCAAGCGCCGCCATCGTGCAGGCCGCCTTGGCCGCGGGCAGCCACGACAACGCCACCGCCTTGGTGGTGCGCGTGACTGGCCTCGATGCGCGGCAGTTGCACGACGAGCTCGGCGACGTGCGCCGCTTGCCCGCGCCGCCGCTGTTGAAAATTGGTGAGGTGATGGATGGCATGACGATCACGGCGGTGGTTCTGAACAACAGCGTGCATGTGCTTTACCAGGCTCGGCTGCAGGACAGTGGTTCGCTGGTGGCCCTCAAGACCCTGCACCCGGCGCGTGCCAGCGACATGGAGGAACGAGCCATGTTGGCCCACGAAGCTTGGTTGGGTCAGCGTGTCGCGGCGAGCAGCGACGGCGGCTTCGTGCGTGTGCACGAACGGTCGCTTCAGGCCAGCGCTTTGTATGTGGTGTTCGATTGGCACCAAGGCCTGACCTTGGAGCAAATGCTGCAAAGCAAACAAGCGCCGAATGTCGGTGATGCGGTGGCAGCAGCCATCGCCTGGAGTCGCGCGCTCGGCCGCTTGCACCGCCAGGGGGTGGTGCACAGAGACATCAAACCCGGCAACTTGCATTTGGGTGACGACGGTGTGTGGCGCATTCTTGACTTGGGCGCCGCCGTCAGCGGCCGTGAAACCCAGGCCCAGCGGGAGTTGCATGCGGGCACGCCCAGCTACATGAACCCTGAACAATGGGATGGTGCGGTGGCCGACACCGGCAGCGACTTGTTCGCCCTGGGTGTCACGCTTTACCAGTGGCTCACCAGGCGCCTGCCCTATGGCGAGATTGAACCCTACCAAGTGGCGCGTTACCGCCGCGACCCGACACCCACCTCGCGCTTGCGTCCCGATGTGCCAATGTGGCTGGACCATGTGCTGCGCAAAGCCGTGGCGCGGGACCCCAAGCTGAGGTTTGAGACCGCCGAGGAGCTGTTGCTGGCGCTGGAGCGTGGTGCCTCGCGCCCATTGCAAGCGCCCGGCCACACGCCGCTGTCCAAACGCGACCCGCTTTTGTTGTGGCAAGTGGCTTTGGTCACCTCCTTGCTCTTCAACGCGCTGCTCATCGTGTGGCTGCTGTTCTTGCCACGTTGAGTGCTGCGGGGAGCGCTTGAAGTTCATGGTGGAAGACAGTGGTCCGTCACGCGCCGGGACGCGCACGGCCGCCCTTTTCCGCCCAGGTGCGTGTCCAGCGAATTTGCACCACCCGCAGCATCACAAGCATGCCCACCGCCAGCACGGCAAACGAGACAAAACCCCAGAGGTAGGTGCCGCCGAACTGTTTGGACAGCCCCATGGCATTGGGCAGGAAGCCGCCGCCCAAAGCGCCGACTTCGCCGATCATTGAACCAGCCACCGCTGTCGTCATCGGCCAGCGCAGCGGAACCAACTGGAACAGCGCCCCATTGCCTGCGCCGAGTGCTGCAAAACACAGCATGAAGAGCAAGGTGGTGACGGTCAGCGACGTGCCTGCGAAGCCGCACAACGTCAAGGTGATGGCCACCAGCACCAGCACGCCACTCAAGGTGTTGATGCCGCCAATGCGGTCAGAAATATAGCCACCCAGAACCCGTACCGACGACCCCATCAGCGTGGCCAACATCGTGAGCTGGCCGGCTTCCACCTTGGTGACTTTGAACTGGTCGTAGAAGTAGGTCGGCAAAAAACTGGCCAGGCCAATGAAACCACCGAAGGTGATGATGTAGATCAAGCTGAAGGCCCAGCCGTCTTTTTCGAACAGGCAAGACACGTGCTCGCGCAAGCTTTGTTTTTCGCGGTCAGGCGGTTCTTTGGCAGCGAACCACATCACCAGCATGGGCAACACCATGGTGCATGCGGCCAAACCGTAAACGGCGGACCAACCAAACTTTTGTGCCAGTGGCGGCGCAAACAGCACGGCCAGCACCGTGCCCGAGTTGCCCGCGCCAGCAATGCCCATGGCCAGCCCTTTGTACTTGGGTGGGTACCAACCCGAGCCCAAGGACAAGGCCACGCCAAAACTCGCCCCGGCGATGCCCAGCAACACGCCCATGGCCAAGACTTCGTTGTAGGTGTTGACGTAGACGAAGCCAAAAACGAGGGCCAGAATGATCAACCCCATTTCCACCATGGCGGCATTTTTGCGCCCGATGTACTGCGCCAGCACGCCCAAGGGAAAACGCATCAAAGCGCCGGCCAAGATGGGCACCGACACCATGAAGCCTTTTTGCGCTGCGTTCAGTCCGAACGTTTCGCTGATGAAGGGCGCCATCGCGCCGTTGAGCACCCAAATGGCAAAGCAAAAGTCGAAGTACAAAAACGACGCCGCCAAAGTAGGCCAGTGACCGGAGCGAAAAAATGTCGAGTTGTTTTTCATGCGCAGTTGGACTCGTGAAGACAAAACCCGCTGGCCACCGTGAAGGCGGTCAAGCAGGTAAACCAGGGAAAGTGTGAGGTGAGGATGCCCTGCGCGCTCAACATGGGCGCATGTCAGCGTCATGGGCGCGGCGTATCGGAGGCCAACAGCATGCCAAGTTGGCGCGCCGTTGCTGAAGTCCGTTTGTGCTGCGGGCCGACAATGGGCCGTGGCACTCACCAAAGCAGGGCGTCGTTGCCCCGCAGCCTTCACAATGCAAGCCGCGTGCCTGTTGACCTGGGTGAACGGTAATTTTTCTCGCAATCGAGTTTTTAAAGCTTTCGCCGCAGTTTTCTTGCGGGTGACGCCGCTTTCGCGCATTCGCATTCAGGCCCGCGTTTTCTTTGCACTTTGCCTCTGCTGACATGACTGCCCTTGTTTTTTTTAACCGTTCCGAAGCGCTCGCCCAGCAGCGGCACGCCGAATTGTTGGCGGCGGGCGTGGTGTCGCCTGGCTTGTTGCAATGCAACAAATTGGTGCACGATGTGACCCAGGGTGCACCAGATCAAGTCATTCTTCATCTCGACAGCCTGGATGAATTGACGACGGACGATGCCTTGACCGCCCAGTTGTCCGGTGCCCACCTGCGCTGCCCCGTGCTGCTGTGGTTGGAGCAGGCGCCGCCGCCGCTGTTGCTCGCGGCGGCCTTGGCTTGCGGCGTGCAAGACCTGCTGCTGGGTGATGTGGCGCCAGAGCAGCTTGTGTTGACCTTGGCGCTGGCCCAAGCGCGCTGGAAACAGCAACAAGCGGATCAAGAAGCGGCGCAACAACGTTTCAACCAAGCCCAAGCCCAGCTCAGCGAGCGAAAATGGGTCGAACGTGCCAAGGGCGTGTTGATGCAGGCGCAGGGCATGGGCGAGGACGAAGCGTTTCGGCTGCTGCGCGGCACGGCCATGCACGCCAAGATGCAGGTGGGCGAGGTGTCTCGCTCCGTCATTGAAGCCGCGCAGTGGGCCGAGGCCATGAACCGCAGTGGGCAGTTGCGCATGCTGTCGCAGCGTCTGCTCAAACTGGCCGTTCAGCGCCATGTGGGCATCGATGCCAAACGTGCCAGCGAGCTGCAACTTGACGCGGCACAGCGCATCGAAGAGAACCTCGCCTTTTTGGTGGCTGTTCACGACAACACCGCCACCTCGGGCGGCCCTTTGGCTGCAAGCATCGGCCCCTCTTTGCAAGGGGTGCAAGAGGCTTGGCGCTTGTTGCGCTCCGCGCTGGGCCGGGACAGTCAGAAAACCGTGAAGGTCACTGCTGCGGGGTTGGGCCTGATGGACGACCGCGCCGAAGCGTTGCTGCAATCGTCAGAGGCGTTGACCAAGGCGCTCGCGTCCACCAGTGGACGGGTCGGGCTCAACGTCGTCAACCTGTGCGGCCGACAGCGCATGCGGGTGCAGCGTTTGGCCAAACAAGCCTTGCTCGCCAGCCTGTTGCCCGAACGTGCCATGCCCGATTGGACGCAGATCGTCCAGGACTTCGAACAAAGCCTGCACGAGTTAGACGCTGCGCCGCTGAGCTCGGCCGAAATCCGTGCGCTCTTGGTGGTGGCACGTGAGCAGTGGTTGCACTTGGTGCACGCACTGCGGGGCCAGTCCCACGCAGATGCCCGTGCCACGCTGTGCGGGACCAGCGAATCTCTGCTGGAGACTTTCGACCGGCTGACGGCCTGCTACGAACACAGTTTGCAGGTGATTCTGGGTTGACGCTGTGAGCGGATTCATTCGACGTACAGCACCGCCAGATCAGTGAAAACGTCATTCCCGCGCAGGCGGGAATCCAGGCAGTGCGTCGCGTCGCGCACACCGTACCGTTTGCAAAGGCCGGCTGGATTCCCGCCTGCGCGGGAATGACGATGGGTGGGGCCATCTGGCATCACCTCCCTCAGAGGCCATGCCCGTTGCTTTCAAGCCGCTTTGGCTTCGACGTGGGCCTGTTTGCTGTACAAAAATTCCAGCACCGATTCACGCGCCGCCAAATAACCTTGGTGGTGGGCCATCTCCAGGCGGTTGCGCAAAGCTTCGCGCAGCGGTGGCAGCGGCACCTTCAAAATTTCGCCGATGGTGGCGGCGGGGCCGTTGGTGAGCATGACGATGCGGTCGGACAACAACACCGCTTCGTCCACGTCGTGGGTCACCATCATCACGGTGCTGTTGGTGGAGGCAACGATTTTCATCAACTCGTCTTGCAAACGGGCGCGGGTGAGGGCGTCGAGCGCGCCGAAGGGCTCGTCCATCAAGAGCATTTTGGGCTCCATGGCCAACGCACGGGCAATGCCCACACGCTGCTTCATGCCGCCAGAAATCTCACCCGGGTGTTTGTCTTTGGCATGGGTCAGGCCCACCAAATTCAAGGCGGCGAGGGAGCGCTCTTTGAGCTGGGCTTTGTTTTCTTTTTCGCCAAACACACGCTCAACGGCGAGGTAAACA
This sequence comes from Burkholderiales bacterium, assembly GCA_031431125.1. GTDB lineage: Bacteria > Pseudomonadota > Gammaproteobacteria > Burkholderiales > Burkholderiaceae_C > JANPCX01. The sequence continues at coordinate 3,420 of JANPCX010000016.1, read as the reverse complement.
TTGTCCAGGCAACTGAGCCACGGCAAGAGCGAGTGGTTCTGAAACACCACGCCGCGGTCCGGGCCGGGGCCGCTGAGTTCGCGGTCTTCCAGCAAGAGCACACCACTCGTAGGCGTGGTGAGCCCGGCCACGAGATTGAGCAAAGTGGACTTGCCGCAGCCCGAGTGGCCAATCAACGAGACGGTTTCTCCACGAGCTACGTCGAGGTTGATGTCGCGCAGAGCCACAAAGGGGCCGCGTTTGGTGGGGAAGACCATGCCCACGTTTTCAATTTTCAACGTGGGTTTGGCGGCGCTTTTAGAAAGGGATGTGGTCATGACGTTCTCCAAAAGTGCGTTGGATCAGTTGTACTCAAAACGTTTGGCGATGGCCATCAAGGCCCACTCCAACAACAAACCCACCACACCAATCACCACGATGGCGATGATGATGTGTTTGACGTTCAGGTTGTTCCACTCGTCCCACACCCAAAAACCAATGCCCACGCCGCCGGTCAACATTTCGGCCGCCACGATCACGAGCCACGCGGTGCCGACTGACAGGCGAACACCGGTCAGCATGTAAGGCATGACGGCGGGCAACAAAATGCGCGTGGCAATGCGCCACTCACTCAAGTTGAGCACCCGTGCCACGTTCAAATAGTCTTGCGGCACACGCTGCACACCCACGGCGGTGTTGATCACCATGGGCCAGATGGAACAAATGAAGATGGTCCAAATGGCCGCCGGGTTGGCCGCTTTGAATACCAAGAGGCCAATCGGTAACCAAGCCAATGGCGACACCGGCTTGAGCAAGCTGATGATGGGGCTGACCATGCGGTTGAGCACTGCAAACCGCCCAATCACAAAGCCCAGCGGAATGCCCACCACCGCGGCCAAACCAAAGCCCAGCGCCACCCGCTCCAACGAGAACAGCACGTTCCAACCGATGCCTTGGTCGTTGGGGCCTTTGTCGTAGAAGGGATCCGAGAACAGCTTGACCGCCGCTTCAAAAGTGGCCCAAGGGGTCGGGAAGGTGGTGCTGTTTTGGGTGAGCAAGCCCCATACACCAATCAACAGCGCCAAACCCGCGATGGGCGGAAAAATGACCAAGGCCCATTCACGCCAGACCGAAGGCAAACGAACAGCGGCTTGCGGGGCCGCTGCAGTGGTCGGGGCGCTGCCTGGGGTTGTAGAAGCTCCTTTTTGACCTACCGCCACATCGGCGGCGGCGGTCTCCAAGGGTGAGTGAAATACAGCGCTGACCATGATGCTCTCCTTCGGATCTGGCAATGGAACTACTCAAGCGACTTTGATCTTGAAACCGTCGGCATACCCTTTTGGGTTACTTCCGTCCCAGACGACGCCGTCGATCAACTTGCTGCTGCGCATGTCGCTCTTGGGCACACTGATCTTGAGCTGGGATGCAGCCTGCTTGTAGAGATCAGTCTGGTTGATCTGTTTGGCCACGCCCAGGTAGTCAGGGTGATCTTTCAGCAGGCCCCAGCGTTTGTGCTGGGTGAGGAACCACATGCCGTCTGACAGGTAGGGGTAGTTGACCAACCCATCGTTGAAGAACTTCATGTGGTTGGGGTCGTCCCAGGTTTTACCCAAACCGTTTTGGTAGCGGCCCAGGATGCGCTGGTTGATGGCGTCGACGCTGGTGTTCACATAACTCTTGTCGGCAATCGTCTCCGCCATCTTGTTTTTGTTGGACAAGTTGGCGTCAATCCAGCGGCTGGCTTCCAGCACGGCCATGATCACCGCACGTGCCGTGTTGGGGTTTTTCTTGACGAAGTCGCCCGTGGTACCCAGCACTTTTTCGGGGTGGTCTTTCCACACGTCTTGCGTGGTGGCGGCGGTGATGCCAATGCCGTCAATGATGGCGCGGTGGTTCCAGGGCTCGCCCACGCAGAAACCGTCCATGTTGCCCACCCGCATATTGGCCACCATTTGGGGTGGGGGCACGGTGATGACCTTGGTGTCCTTGAATGGGTTGATGCCACCCGAGGCCAGCCAGTAGTACAACCACATGGCGTGGGTGCCGGTGGGGAAGGTTTGCGCGAAGGTGTAGTCGCGTTTGTCTGCGGCCATCACTTTGGCCAGGCTGGCCACATCCACCGCGCCTTTGTCTGCCAGTTTTTTGGACAGGGTGAGGGCTTGGCCGTTGTTGTTCAAGGTCATCAACACAGCCATGTCTTTCTTGGGGCCACCAATGCCCAGGTGCACGCCATAAATCAGGCCATAGAGCACGTGGGCCATGTCGAGTTCGCCGTTGACCAATTTGTCACGTACGCCCGCCCAGGAGGCTTCTTTGCTGGGGATGATCTTGATGCCGTATTTCTCGTCGAACTTCAGCACCGAGGCCATCACCACCGAGGCGCAGTCGGTCAGCGGGATGAAACCAATCTTGACTTCTTTTTTCTCAGGTGCATCTGAGCCTTGGGCCCAAGCGCCTGGCACCATGGTGGCCGCAACGGCCGCCGCCGCCGATCCCTTGATGATTTGTCGACGTTTTTCGCTCATCAAACCCTCGCGTTTCAGGTGGTTGTTTTCAGACATGACGTACTCCAAAAAAAGAACAACAAAAAAGCAGCAAAAAAACAAAAAGGCATCTCGACCACTGGGCCCTTGTTGTGATCAACAACAAGCCCATGCAGTCGGACGCCTTTGCCCGATTCATATGTTCAGCCCGCACGCCGTTGTGAGAACTGTTGTTTGGTAGTTAGCACAAGCCGTGCCAGCTTTTGGATGTGTGCTGGGGCTCCGCAAAAAATCGTCATTCCCGCGCAGGCGGGAATCCAGGCGGTGGTCATTGATGAAGCCGTAGATGCAGCTTGATGCAGTGGCTGGATTCCCGCTTGCGCGGGAATGACGATCAGCACCGAAGGTGCCGTCAGTGCACCAAACCGGGACCCGTTTGGCGGGCATGAAGCGCAGGACGCGCAAAGTTGGTGCGGCGCAGCAAAGATGTCACGAAAACCGAGGTCTCTCAGGCCCTGGGGTGCAACAGCTCATGGGCGTCAATCAACTGCTTGGCCATGTCCACCATGCGTTGCCCGCGGTCCATGGCCAGGCGGCGCAGGTGTTTGTGGGCTTGGTCTTCGTTCATGCTGCTGCTCAGCATCAACAGCGCTTTGGCGCGTTCAATCAATTTGCTGTCTGAAACTTGGTTTTGCACCTGTGCCAACTCTGCGCGCAGTGCGTTGTCCTGTTCGAAACGGGCAATCGCCACTTGCAGCACGGGCGTTGAGGCTGTAAAAAAACATCTGCCCAGGGTCATTCCCGTCAGCCGCCGCGGGGTCTAAAGCGTTGTGTTCGGATTCCCAACGAACCTTGCAGAACATGGCCCGCTACAAACCCCAGGATCGCAACGGCATGTTGCTGCCGGTCGTCTTGTCTGAACAAATCGTCCCGGGAAGTTTTGCTTTCGCACTGGACT
>JANPCX010000015.1:0-183632 GCA_031431125.1 Burkholderiales bacterium | reverse complement strand
TGAGTTAGAAGTTCGTTGAATAAGTCCGTCGAAATCGACGCCATGCGGCGTTGCAAATGCTCGCAATGCCACGGGGCATTGCTGTGCTTTGCGCCTTGCCTGGCACCGATTTCGTCAAACTTATTTTTTCAACGAACTTCTAACTCACGACACTAGAGGCCCAGTCGTATCACCGCCGACGACTGCGGTTGCACGGGTTCGATGCGGTTCAGCCAAGATTTTTCCAGTGAACAAACTTCGACGGAGAGCATTGCGCCGGCACGGGAATCATGGCTTGCGGGGCATGTCGGTGTGACAGATCACCTCGAATTGCACCCTTTCACAGCGGTGGGCACAGGCGCCGTGGTGGATATGGCTGGGGATTGACCGCTTTTTCGACCAATCTGGCATCGTCGCGGCGCTCAAAATTTGGGTTGTCAGGCGAAAGTTTTGTAAGCGTCTGCCGATATCACGCATAACGCTGACAAAGTGATGCCAGCATGTGGCCACATTGCCGGAAGAGGGATTCGAATGAACATGCTTCAAAAGCTAACCATCCGTTTGCGGTTTTACGCTGTCATGGTGTCGCTGTCGCTGTCGCTGTTGGTGCTTGGCGTATGGGGGTGGTATTCCAGCCAAAGTGCAAACAAAAGCGCAGCGGTCATTTTTGACGAGGCCAGTGCCGGGGCTGTGGACATGGCCAATCTTCGTGAAGCCATGAGCCAGGTTCGTCGCTGGGAGCTGGAAAGCATGGCTGTTGGCGCAAACGATACCAATGACATTCAACGATTGGTTGACGTTTGGAAAAATGAACTCAAGAACGTCGAAGTTGCTGCCAAGAAAATCGTTGAGTCCAATCCTCAAAACGAAGAGATCGCCACTCTCCTAAAAAACCAACAAGAGTTGTTGGGTGTTTATGCAGCCGCTTTGTTGCCTGTGATGATACAAATGCAGGAGGCCAAGATTGACGGCGTGGTGGCCCTGGCTTATGCGCGGATGCAAAACGAGACGCACGATAAGTTGAAGCAAAACACAGCAGCGTTGCTTGCTGCGCAGCAAGCAACGGTAGTCGGGGCCCGTGACCAAATGGCGGCCACGGCAACCTCCGCCTCTTTGTTGAGGTTTGGCTTGGTTGCGATGACGTTGGTTTTTCTCGCCCCCTTGTTATGGTTGACTTTGCAATCAGTGTGCGGACCTTTGGATCGCGCTGTTAAGGTGGCGCAACGAATCGCCACCGGTGATTTGAGCCAACCTATCGTCGTTACCGGGCATGATGAGACGGCTGAATTGCTCAGAGCGCTTGAGTCCATGCAGGCTTCTTTGAGCCGTGTGGTGGGCGAGGTACGAGATTCGGCCGACTCCATCAAAGTGGCCAGTGCCGAAGTTGCCAGTGGCAACCAAGACCTTAGCCATCGCACAGAACAAACCGCCAACAATTTGCAGCGCGCCGCCTCTTCAATGTCTGATCTGACGGGCACGGTGCAGCAATCTGAAGCCTCTGCAAAACAAGCCAATCAGATGGCGGCTTGCGCTGCTGAAGTTGCGGCTTTGGGCGGTTCGGTGGTATCACAAGTGGTGACCACCATGAGCGAAATCAACCAAAGCTCCAAGAGAATTGCCGACATTATTTCTGTGATTGACGGTATCGCCTTTCAAACCAACATCTTGGCGTTGAACGCAGCAGTCGAGGCCGCCCGCGCCGGCGAGCAAGGCCGTGGTTTTGCTGTGGTCGCGGGTGAAGTACGAAATTTGGCAAGCCGTTCTGCTGAAGCCGCCAAGGAAATCAAAAGTTTGATTGGCAGCAGCGTTGAACGTGTTGACGCAGGGTCGAAGCTGGTGGCCACGGCTGGAAAAACCATGAGTGATATTGTGGGGTCGGTAAAGAATGTCACTCAAATCATTGGAGAAATAGCCACCGCGGCCGCAGAGCAAAGCAACGGGATCGGTCAAGTCAACACAACCGTCGGTGAACTTGATCAAATGACACAACAAAACGCAGCGCTGGTCGAGCAAAGTGCAGCAGCCGCAGAGAGCTTGAAGGAACAAGCCGATAAGCTGGCTCGGGTGGTGGGAATCTTCCGTTTAGAGGCTTGAGCGTCTGAGTTGACGCAATCAGTTTTGCGCACTGCGCAGCGTTTGCACCACAGGTCTGCGCAGCACATCACGCAGTCCCCACCAGCCTGCGGCCCAGGCCAGCAGGGCACCGGCGGTGGCGCCGGCCAGGGGCACCCAAGGTGCGGCCGTCCAGTTGAACTCGAACACATACCGCGCCAAGGCCCAGCCCACGGCCATGGCAGCTACTGCCGCCAAAGTACCGGCCAGCGCGCCCACGCCCAGCAGTTCAGCGCGTTGCACCTTGCGCAGCAAATCACCACTGGCCCCTAAAGCCCGCATCACAGCGAATTCATGCGCGCGTGCCTCGCGTGTGGCGGTGATGGCGGAGAACAGCACCACGAGGCCTGCGGCCAAGGTGAAACCGAACAAAAACTCCACGGCGCGGATCACTTGGCCCAGTACGCGCTGCACTTGGGCAATGGACGCCGACACGTCCACGGTGGTGATGTTGGGAAAGTCGCGGCTCAGGGCGTTGTCAAAACCGGCTTGGGTCGGCGCGCGAAATGCCGCGATGCGGGTGGACGGAAGTTCGGGCATTTTCGCTTGTGGGAACAGCACAAAAAAGTTCACGCGCATGGAACCCCAATCCACCTTGCGCAAACTGGTGATGCGGCCCTCAACCAGCTGCCCGGCGATGTCGAATTGCATGCGATCACCCAAACCCAAGCCCAGTGTTTTTGCCAGCCCGTCTTCTACGCTGATGCCGCCTGCTTCCTCCGCTTGCCAGCGGCCTTGGACGACATCGTTGTGCCCCGGCACTTGCGCACTGTGGCTGAGGTTGAATTCGCGTTCAATCAAGCGCTGTGCGCGTTCGTTGTCGTACTGGTCGCTCGCGATCGCCTTGCCATTGATGGCGGTCAGGCGGCCTCGAACCATCGGGTACCAGTCAAACTGTTTCACACCGGCGAGTTGCAGGTGCTGCTGAAAGGGCTCGCTTTGTTCAGGCTGGATGTTGATAACAAAACGGTTGGGTGCATCGGGCGGTGTGGCTTGGCGCCAGCTGCTGATCAAGTCGGTGCGAAGCAGCACGAGCAACATCAAGGCCAACAAGCCGACGCTCAGTGCCGACACCTGCAACACCGCAAACCCCGGCCGGGCTGCGATTTGCCGGGTGGCGAGAATCAACCAACGCGGTGCGCGTGACTGAGGCACCGCATGTTGCAAGGCTTTGACCGACAGCCAACTCAGCAGCGCAAAGGCAGCGACGGCCCCCGCGAAGCCGCCCACGGTCAACAAGCCCAGTTTCCAATCGCTGGCCACCGCCAACAGCAGGGCGGCGAAGCCGCACAAGCCTGCGACCAAAACCAAAATGGAGGAGGTTTTGGGCGGCCCCACGTCACGGCGCAGGACACGCAGCGCGGGAACACGCGCCAGTTGCAACACGGGCGGCAAGCCAAAACTCAGCAGGAGGGTCATGCCCACGCCCAAGCCCCAGAGTGCCGGCCAGACAGAAGGCGCGGGCAGGCGACCATCGACCAAACCGGCCAATAACCAGACAAACACATGGTGCACCGCCCAGCCGAGCAAGACGCCCAGCAAACTGCCAAAGAGGCCGACCGCGGAGAACTCGATCCAGTACTGGGCCGCGATGCGCCCTTGTGATTGACCGAGCACGCGCAACATGGCGCAGTCGTTCAAGCGGCGCTGGGCGAAGTCGCGTGAGGCGATGGCGACGGCCACAGCCGCCAGCAGGGCAGACAGCAAGGCCACGAGATTGAGGAATTTTTCGGCCCGGTCCAGCGTTTGGCGCATTTCAGGCCGCCCTGCGTCGAGCGACTCCACGCGCAGGCCACGCACTTGGTTGGATTTGATTTGGGCCTCGGCCCAGGCGACAAAACGTTTCACCTCGGCGTCGTTTTGCTGAGGTGAGGCCACGGCCAAACGGTAGGTCACGCGGCTGGCGGGTTGAATCAAGCCAGTGGCGGGCAGGTCTTTTTCACTGAGCATCACACGCGGTGAAAAACTCATGAAGCCCGCACCCCGGTCGGGTTCGATGGTGATGATGCGTGCGACCCGGAGTGAGGCGTCGCCCAGCAAGAGGGCGTCGCCCAGCTTCAATGCCAAAGAGTCGAGCACCGCTTGTTCCAACCAAACAGTGCCCGGTGCTGGACCGCCGACGGCGGCTTCGTCTTCTGTGCCGGCGGTACTCTGAACGCGCAAGGTGCCGCGCAGCGGGTAGGCCTCGCTCACCGCTTTCACGGCCACCAAACGCGCCGCTCCACCCTGGGCATCGGGTGCGCGCGCCATGCTCGGGAAAGTGACGGTTCTGGCCTGTTTCAACCCAACAGCCGCCGCTTGCTGTGCGAACGCCTCGGGTGTGGGTTTGTCGCTGGACAGCAGGGCGTCGCCACCGAGCAACTGCCGTGCATCGCGGGCCAAACCGGCATTGAGCCGGTCTGCAAAAAATCCGACTGCGGTGAGAGCCGCCACAGCCAACACCACGGCTACGACCAAAAGGCGAAGTTCGCCAGCGCGCAAATCACGCAGCAACTGCCGCCAGGACAGCAGCGTTATAGAAGGTGGTTTGAAGGCGTTGGGCGGCGGGTTAGTCGGCATGGCAACACCTTACACCAGGTGACCTTTCCCGGTTGGTTGCAGGGATGTCGAGGGTGCGATTCAAGTGTTTGATATCGCGGTCATTCTCTGTGAAGCCGTCATGCTCGCGCAGGCGGGAATCCAGGGATGTGCCGCTTCGCGTCCACCGCTTCAATCGCCACCACCGTCTGGATTCCCGCCTGCGCGGGAATGACGGGAGTTGTCTGCCTCACAACTCGCCGCTTTGAATCACACCCAGCTGTCGTGCAGAGGCTTGAACGCTGCGTACAAAAGTGCTGAACATGGTGTGAGGTGCGCAGGGGTCCAATAGCGGAATGAGCACCACGCCACATTCGCCGCAGCCTGCGCTCTTTTTGTCGCATGGCTCGCCCATGATCGCCTTGCAGCCTGGCGCAGCCGGCCTGTTCATGCGCAGGCTTGGGGACCAATTGCGCCAGCAGTTCGGCTTGCCACGTGCCATTTTGGCGCTGTCCGCCCACACGCTTGCGCGTGAACTGACGCTTTTGGCGGCGCCCCAGCACCATGCCGTGCATGACTTTGGTCGTTTCGACGACAGGCTGTTCGAACTGCGTTATGACGCCCGCGGTGAACCCGCTTTGGCGTCAGGCGTGGCCCAGCTCCTACTCCAAGCAGGGTTACGAGCGAATTTGGTGTCCGCGGGCGGTCTGGACCACGGAAACTGGACTGTGCTGCGTTATCTCTTTCCGCAAGCCAATGTGCCCATCCTGCCTTTGGCCTGGTTGCCGAGCGACGACCCCAACCAGCAGTTCAAGCTGGGCCAGGCACTTTCACCACTCTTGGACGAGGGCGTGCTGATTCTGGCCAGCGGCAGCATCACCCACAACCTGGGGCGCGTTTTCTCGAATGGCATGAATACGCCGGTGGAACAAGTTGAGATTTCGGAGAGCCTGGCCTTCAGGCAATGGATGTTTGAAAAGTCCCAAGCCCGCGATTGGCCTGCTCTTCTTGCCGCACGCGAACACGCACCGCACTACCACGACATGCATCCCACCGACGAACACTTGTTGCCCTGGTTCATTGCCGCCGGTGCCGGCGGTTCATTTCACGCACCGCAGCGTTTGCACGAGAGCGTCACCTACGGCTGTTTGGGCATGGACGCCTACGCATTTGGATCTTGGGCGTCGGTGCTTGCTCAGGCCGTGGCGCAAGAGTAAGTGCGCCCTGGGCGTGACGAAACGCAATGTCGGCGGAACTGTTGTGAGCGGACGGATCCAGGAGCACAATTCCTTGAAATTTCTTAGCAGGGAGCCATCGATGAAAGTCAACATGGGCGCTGTGGTCGCCACCGTTTTGTTGGTCGCGGTATCGCCTGCCAAGGCAGAGTCACTGCGCTGCAACGGCCACAGTGCTTCGGAAGGTGATTCGAAACTGTCTGTCGCCTACAAATGTGGGCCACCGCTGCTCAAGGAAAGTTATTGTGCGCCGGTGTATGGGGCGAGATTTCGAGATCCCTTGCCCGAGCCCTACGCCAGTGCGGCAGTGCCATGCCAAGTCATTGAGGAATGGCTCTATGACCGAGGCCCCGGGAATCTCATGGCGACCGTTCGTTTCCGCTCGGGCACGGTGCAGTCGATCACCTACAGCCGCAGTCCCAATTGAGTTCCCTTGATGGGGCCATCACTCATCCACGAAACCCTTGGTTTTGAGGTCTTTTTCTTGCAGGTATTCGCGCAAAACCAAAGTCACGATGACGGTGATGCCAACGATGATGCCTGCCGATACCGTGAGCTTGATGAAGACCTCGTTGCTGACAACGCCCAGCCACAACTGAAACAGAGCCAGCACCGACCACAGCACAGTGACCGTCAGTGCAATGATGACCCCGAGTCTCAAGCTTCTTTCTCCATCACGACAACATAGGCCTCTCGGCGCCACAGCAGCAGCATTCGGCGAATGTCTTTTTCCATGGTGATGACCTGCCAACCCTGTTTGGCGTTCAGATTCAAAAAGTCAGTGAATTTGACCGGGTTGACCTTTGAAGCGCCGAGCAGCAACGAGCCCAACATGCCTTCTTGATAGATAACGACTTTGTACTGTTTCATTGGCGTGGTGTGAAGATTGAACGAGGGGAATCGCGCGGGATGCGCAAGGAACTGGTATTTTGACTCGAACCAGGCTGCTGGGCGCAGCACTTCGTTGTGAATTCCTTGAGCGCCGTGAAGTTGTCAATGGGGTGTGGGCGTCCGAGCTCACTCACGTGATGGCTTGATCGGCAAGAGGTGGTTTTGTCACTTCTTGCCACGTCAACCACAGCCTCAAATCGAACTCCAACTGGTGGTAGTTCGCCTCCATGTGCTGGCACAAACCGTAAAACGCTTTATCGTGTTCGCGGTGTTTGATGTGGGCCAATTCGTGCACCACGATCATTCTTAGAAATGGCAAGGGTGCGTCTTTGAATAAACTCGCCACGCGAATTTCGCGTTTGGCTTTGAGGTTGCCGCCTTGCACACGTGACACCTGGGTGTGGGTGCCCAAGGCGTGTTGTAAAACCTTGAGTTTGTTGTCGTAAACCGCTTTGGCCAACGGTTCGCTGCTGCGCAGGTACTGGCTTTTGAGGTTCTGCGTGTAGTCGAACAAAGCTTTGTCGGTGCGGATGGTGTGGTTTTGTTCAGCGTATTGCTGGGCCAAACGTTCGCCTAAGCGACCCGTATCGATGAGTTGTTGTACTTGTTGACGCAGCGCTTCAGGGTAGCCTTGCAGATACTTTGTCGTTGTCATCTGGGCATCATATTCGCCCAGCGTCCGCAAGCCTGGACGCTGGGCGAAGCGTTGTTGCCCTCGGGGCGCTGCTGGATGTCGCCAGGCTTCAGTTCACGCCCATGGTGATGCGAGGTCCGTTCGGGTCACTCATCAACGCACCTCCGCGACGCACACAAACAGATTCACTTGGATGTCCGCTTTTGCAGCCGATCAAGCTCCTGTCCACTGCAGCGATAGCGACTACGCCTTGCTGACTAAAACTGACGTCGACGGGGGTGCCCGTTGCAGGGCAAAGTCCATCGTTCCACTGTGGCGCAAGGTCAGCGATATGCTTCCAGTCGAACGACTCGTACACCCACACCGACACCAATTTCTTGCTGCAGTTGTAAACGTCAACGCCCGCAACGCCCGATGGCGACGCGGGTGGTGCGTCCATGGTGTCAAAGTCGATTGAGCTGCCCTCGCTGATTTTGCTGCCCGCACTGTGGCTCTGCGACCAGACGATGCGATCCGCGATGGTGGTGTTGGGATCACCCTGGTGGTTGACATGGCCTGGGGTCAGACCGGCTTTGCGAAGATCGTTTTCGGCGTCCACTTGCGTTTTGCCCACCAAGCCAGGGACGCGCGTCGGCGCGGGCGATGAGGGTGCTGCGACTTGACCAGGGTAGTCCGAGACCTCAATGGTCATGGGCGTGCCGCTGGCTCGTACATCGTTGCCGTAGATGGCATTGGACCCGCGTTGCCATACTTGGAAAGGCAGCGTGTAAATGCCCCTTTGTTTGGGGGCTGTGATCGGCACAGTGACCAGCAGCGTGGAACTGGGCTGTACAACCGCCGCCAGCGGGAAAAAGGGTTGAATATTGAAGGCTTGGTTGACGCCGCCGGCAGTGACGATGTAGTGGGAATAACCCGTCCATGTGGTGTTTCCAGTGTTGGTGATTTCCAGTTGCACGGCGCTGCTGCTACCTGGTCGCATGTGGCTGGGGCCGCTGGCTTGGCGCAAATGGAACGCTTGGTACTGGCAGCTGTCTTGTGTCCACGCAAACACAACCTTGGAGGCATCAGGAAATCGCGTCGGGTCGGTCAGCAAGTACATGCCGGTATGGACCCCGAAAATCTTTGCCTTCTTCAGTTCGATCTGGTCGCTGGGTTGAATCTGCGAGGTTGTGACGGTCAGACTGTCGCGCGATTGTGAACCGGCTTGCGTCCACGCCTCGTCTTGCAGCTTGCCTGAGGCAATGTAGGCCAGCCCTTTCCACCATGTCACGTTCGGACTGGCCTCCAGCTCGAACGTGATGCTGCCCGCCGCAGACTGATTGGGATACACGCTGACATTGATCGCGTCGCAGTCCCAGGTCGCTGCATCGAGAACTTCCCAGGCAATGGGTGAGGCTGCTTGGGCATGGGTCAGAATGGCGCACAGCCCCGTTGCTGCGACAAACCGGCCCAAGAATGAAAGAGCGGGTGTGCTCCCAAGGTGAAGCAGTTTCTTCATGGTGAAAATTCCTCGGTGAGTTGCCGACGTTGGCTGCCGAAGGCTATCGACGAGAAGCGTCGTCGCCAATCCCACGTTTTTGGTATTTCGCGGTGTGGCGTCTTGATCACCCAAAGGCCGGGTCCCCAAGGGGAATGAGCCGACTTTAGCCCGCATATTTCATCAGGGACGCGCTCATGCGGTTGTGCATGGGCGGGCCTGGGCGATCGAGACGGCCGCAGCCAAGGCCCGCTCTTGCCAATGAGAGCCTTGGCGAGGATAGAAGACCGCATCCGGTCGGCCAGGCACTGTCGCATGGGTGCGTAGCACTCGGTAAAAATTGGATTTGGTGCTCGAAGCAGCCCAAGCAAGCATTCATGCGGTGTTGCAGGGCATAGGAGAGCGACCTGGTGAAATATGCGGGTTAAATCGACCCGGCGTTTTCTCTTGGGCCCAAGTCTGGACAGGCCTGACAATCGGGGATGACTGAAAAAACGCTTTCCTCACCTGCACCTAAGGCTGACAAATCCAGCTCGTCGTTCAGCACTTTGCCCCTGCCACCCGCCGCTCTGGCCAATCTGGCGCAACTGGGCTACGACCAAATGACGCCCATCCAGGCGGCGACCTTGCCGCTGGCCCTGGCAGGCAAAGACCTGATCGCCCAGGCCAAAACCGGCAGCGGCAAAACCGCGGCCTTTGCCCTGGCCTTGCTCGCCAAACTCAACCCCAAACAGTTTGCGGTGCAGGCCTTGGTGCTTTGCCCCACGCGTGAATTGGCCGAGCAGGTGACGCAAGAAGTACGCCGTTTGGCACGCGCCGAAGAAAACATCAAAGCGCTGACCCTGTGTGGCGGTGCCACCATGCGGCCGCAACTGGCCAGCCTGGAGCACGGCGCCCACGTGGTGGTGGGCACGCCCGGCCGCATCATGGACCACCTGGAGCGCGGCAGTTTGCGCTTGGACTCCCTCAAAACCTTGGTGCTCGACGAAGCCGACCGCATGCTGGACATGGGTTTCTTCGACGACATCAGCGTGGTCGCCAAACAGTGCCCCAAAACCCGCCAAACCTTGTTGTTCTCGGCCACCTACCCCGAGGGCATCGTCAAGCTGAGCCAAGCCTTCATGCGCGAGCCGCAAGAGGTGAAGCTGCTCGCACAACATTCCTCCAAAAAAATCCGCCAGCGTTTTTACGAGGTGGCGGAAGAAGAGCGCCTGCATGCGGTGTCACTCTTACTGAACCACTACCGCCCAGCCAGCACCTTGGCGTTTTGTAATACCAAGCAGCAATGCCGAGACTTGATTGAAGTGCTGCGCGCCCAGGGTTTTTCAGCGCTGGAGCTGCATGGCGACCTTGACCAGCGTGACCGCGACCAGGTGCTGGTGCAGTTTGCCAACGGCAGCACGAGCGTGCTCGTGGCCACCGACGTGGCGGCACGCGGGCTGGACATCGCCCAACTGGAAGCGGTGATCAATGTGGACATCACCCCCGACGTCGAGGTGCACACCCACCGCATTGGGCGCACCGGTCGCGTCGATGCAGAAGGCTGGGCTTTCAGTTTGGCCAGCATGGACGAGATGGGCCGCGTCGGCAACATTGAAAAAGAAATGGGATTCACCTCGGAGTGGCACAAGCTGGTTGAACTCACACCCACCAGCAATGAACCACTGCAGCCGCCCATGGTCACGCTGCAAATTTTGGGCGGTCGCAAAGAAAAAATCCGGCCCGGTGATGTGCTGGGCGCCTTGACCAAAGACCTCGGTTTTGCAGGCAGTCAAATCGGCAAGATCAATGTGAACGAGTTTTCTACCTATGTGGCCGTGGAGCGCAGCATTGCGCCACAAGTACTGCACAAGCTTTCTTCGGCCAAGGTCAAGGGCAAGGTGGTGAAGGTCAGGGCGATGTAGCGCCCAGGTGCTGTCGTCCGCTCGCAGTTTTTGTGAGGGTTGTAAGAGTTTGATTTAGCCAGTAAGACATGGCTGCGGTGGACGACATAGCGGCCATGTCCCGACCGCAAACAGCGCCACAGATCAAAGCGACAGAGTCTCAGCATGCGCACGCTGGCATGCTGGTCAGCGCCATCGTTCCCGCACGCAACGAGGCGCTGTGCATTGCGGCGGTGGTGCAAGGCTTGTTGGCCCTGCGTGATTTGCGAGGACAGCCTTTCATTGCGGAAGTGGTGGTAGCCGACAACGGCTCCACCGACGGTACCGCGCAGGTTGCGCAAGCGGCCGGCGCCCGTGTGGTGCCGGTGGCAGCGCCCGGCTACGGTCAAGCCTGTTGGGCGGCTGTGCAAGCCAGCCGAGGGCAGATTCTGATTTTTGCGGACGGCGATGGTGCCGTGGATGCATCAGAAGCGCCGCAGTTGCTGGAGGCCATTCACCAAGGTGCTGACCTGGCCATCGGCGTTCGCCGCAGCATCGATCCTGGGGCCATGACCCTGCCCCAAAAGTTCGGCAACGCTCTGGCATGTGCGCTGATGCGACTGGTTTGGCGCATGCCTGTTTCTGATCTGGGCCCCTACCGCAGCATTCGGCGTGACGCCTTCGATGCGCTGGACATGCAAGACCGCGCCTTCGGCTGGACGGTGGAGATGCAGGTTCGCGCCCACGTGTTGGGCATGCGCGTGTCTGAAGTGCCGGTGCATTGGCGGGCCCGGGCTGCGGGGGTGTCCAAGATCAGCGGCACCCTGCGCGGCGTCTGGGGTGCAGGCATGGGCATTCTCGGAATGATTGCGCGGCTGTGGTGGCGTGAGCACCGACGGCCAAAGGTCACCTTTCTCGCGGCACGGCGCGCCGCTGCAATCCCCCAATCCCCCCCACGTGTGTCGTCCTAGCGATTGGGCGAACACTCATTTTCCCCCACCCCAGAAGGAGTTTTCATGAACAAGCATTTAACGTTTCGCGCCGCTGCGGCTGCCACCCTGGCCATGGCGGCCGGTTTGGCCATGGCCTCTGGTTCGGATGCAGGTGGCAGTGCAGAGACCGGTGATGCCGCCGCCTACAACACGGGCAAAGGCGTTTATTCCAGCAAATTTGCTTGCGGCACTTGCCCCATGGCGGGCAAGAGTTTGGATGCGGCCAGCGCACGTGAGTTGCTGGCCAACAAGAAAGGTGTTTCTGTGAGCGCCGAAGAGAGCGCCGCGCTGGAGGTGTATTTGAAGCGCCGCTTCAAGCTCTGAGCGCGAATTGCGCTCGTTTCAAACTCACTTCACACAAGAAAGAAAAACCACCATGCACACACGACATTTGCTCGCCGCCATTGTGTTGGCGTTGCCACTGGCTGCTTTGGCAGAAGGCGATTCGCCTTGGCTGCCGATCCCGGGTCAATTCACACTCAGCCTGGGCCAGACCGAACAAAGTGGCGACTCTGCCTACATCGGCTCCACCGAGTTGCCGCTGTCCGCCATCACCGGCGGTGGTGCCTCCAAGTACAAACGCTCCACCACCCAGTTTCGCGCTTCCTATGGCTTGAGCGATTCGGTTTCCTTGGATGCGGCGGTTGGTTATGGCCGCGTCAGAGTCGGGCAAGCCGACCGTGACAATGGCGTCACCGATGCCAACTTGGGCGTCAACTGGCGTGTGCTGGATGAATATGAACGCCCCGGCTTGCCCACCTTGACGCTGCGCGGCGCAGCGATATTGAAGGGCTCCTACGATGGCGCGCGTTTGGCCAGTGTCGGAAAAGATGCCAACGGCTATGAAGTTGCGGTGATTTTGGGTAAGCAGTTCACACCGGCGCTGTCGCTGTGGGCAGAACTGGGTTTGCAAGACCGCTCCAACAGTGTGCCCAATGCCACCTTTTTTGAGCTCAACGGGCGCTACCGCTTTGCACCGCAGTGGAGTGCCACGCTCGGTTACGGCAACAAAAAATTCAGTGGTGACCTGGACATTGGCGGCCCGGGTTTTGCACCCAGCCGTTTCCAACAAGTCAAAGAAGAGCGCGAAGTGGTGAAGCTCGGTGTTGGGTTCGCGCTGGCCCGCAACCAAGGCGTGGCCCTGAACCTGGCCAAAGTGACCGGTGGGCGCAACACGGTGAAAGACGACTCCATCGTGGGTTTGTCTTACACCGTTGGTTTCTAAGGGCGCCTGAGTGATGGTCATGAGCCGTGTCGACTGCCGTTGGTAGTGGGGCGACACGGTTCGTGATGCGTCAAGTCATTCACACCACCACAACCCAGCCGTTCTGGAACCGCTTGGCGTTGCTGCTGCTCGGTGTGACGAGCGCCTTGTTCCTGGTGTGGGGCAGCCACCCGCATGGCAATGTGCAACAGCAGTTGCTCGGCGTGCTGCTGGCCGCATCGCTTGGCGCTGCCATCGTTGTTTGGGTGGCCTTGCGGCCGGGGTTTGATGAAACACCGCTGTGGTGGGTGTTGGGTTTGGCCCTCCTGCTGCGTCTGATCGCAGTGCAAGCCACTCCCTTGCTTGAAGACGACCACTACCGCTACTTGTGGGATGGCCTGCGTACCGCCACCACGCTCGATCCCTATCGACTTGCGCCGTCTGCATTCTTTGCCGATCAGCAACTGCCGCTGATGTGGCAAGACGTTTTGAGTGGCATCAACAACCCCGACATTCCCACGCTCTACGGCCCCGTCTTACAGGGCTTCTTTGCCCTGGCCTATGCCATCGCACCGGCCAAGGTAGCTGCCGTGCAATGTTTGTTGTTGCTGGTGGACATGGGCGTGCTGCTGTTGTTGGCACGCAGCGGTGTTCGCGCGCGATGGTTGTTGGTCTACGCCATCCATCCTTTGGTGTTGCGGGAGGCCATGGCCAGTGCCCATCCCGATGGATTGGTGGCGCTGTTTTTGCTGCTGGCGATGATGGCGTGGCAGCGGCGAGCGCCGGTGTGGGTGGGAGGGCTGCTTGGTTTGGCCGCGGCCACCAAAGTGGTGGCTTTGGTGGCCTTGCCGATGTTGTTGTGTCACCCGCAAGTGTCCACCTTGATGGTTGCATCCGATGCCAGGCGCTTCGTATTTTGGGCGCTGCTTTTGGGGGCTGGGTTCGTTATCACCTTGGCCTTGTTGTATGCGCCCTTCGTTTGGGTAGGGGGCAGCGACATGGCCTCGCTCGCCACTTTTGGCAATCATTGGCGATTCAACCCGTTGCTCTTTCGCGGGTTTGAATGGTTGCTCCCAACGAACTTGGCACGCCCCATGGCAGCGCTGGTGGTCGTGTTGGTTGTGGCTGGAGTGACATGGTCTTGGTGGCGTACCAAGGCCGATGGGGGAAGTCGTTTTCCCCCTGTTCACCTGGCCTTGATCCTGCTGCTTTTGTTTGCCCCCGTGGTCAACCCGTGGTACTGGTTGTGGGCACTGGCCCCGGCGATGATGGTGGGCTCGCGGGTGGTGACAGTAGTGGCCTTATTTGCCGTGTTGTCCTACCTCAACACCACGGTGTTGGTCGAAGCAGGGTGGATGAGCCAGGTGGGTGCTGGCCCTTACAAGGTGAGCGGGGTGTTGGCGGGGATTCAAATCGCAGTGCTGGCCACAGCTTGGTGGTTAGACAGTCAACAGCGACACCGCTCCGTCCTCGTGCAACACGGCGAACGCACCTGGCTGCGGCAAGCTGACCGTTCCCAAAACCCTTGATGTCACTGAGATTTCATTCACAAGCCGTCCATTGGACGCTGCGTCGATCAAGAGCAAACGCGTCC
The DNA here is from genome assembly GCA_031431125.1 of Burkholderiales bacterium. Taxonomy (GTDB): domain Bacteria; phylum Pseudomonadota; class Gammaproteobacteria; order Burkholderiales; family Burkholderiaceae_C; genus JANPCX01. Next base: position 169,135 of record JANPCX010000015.1, on the reverse strand, counting down.
CCGCTTGATCGGCGATCAGCAGGTGCTGGCCCGAACAAGACGAGGTGTCGAGCCAGCGTGAACCGATGCGGTGGTTGCTGACGCCAGACAGCCACCGTGTTGCTTGAAGATGAATGCCGTCTTGTCGGTAAGCATGCAGCACACCGCCAATGTGCGGCGTGTGCACGGCCAGCCAGCGCTCGCCACAAACCATCGGTGACATCCAGCGGTTGACCGTGCCCAGGGCAGGGCCCTGGGCGGCCAAGCGCAGAGAGGTCGCATGCTTGGGGTCGGCGTCGATCAATACCAATTGGCCCCCGGCAGGGCCCGCTTGCACGGACAGCAGACCGTCGCGCCCACCCGCCAAACGCACCTTGCGTGGCGCGATATCTTCCAAAACCCAAGGCGCATCCAACACCAACTCGCGCATCAACGTGAGGCTGTGGCGTTCTAAGAGGGCGACGCGGGTGGCTTCAACCCCGTCGCCCAGCACGCCATGGTTGTAGCGCTCGCTGTTCGGCCCTGCCAGCACCACCACATGCCCGCCATCGCCCGAGCCATCTAAGTCCGCCTGCACCGGGCGGGCATCTGGCAAAACATTCCGCTCAGACAGGGCCACGCGCTGCCAAATACCCGATGCGTTGGGCTCCAAGCGTGCGAGCCGATGTTGTTTGCCGTCTTTGAGCACTGCAACGATGGCCAGTGGCAGCACCAACAAACCCGCATGGGGAGCTAGGTTACGCTCCACCGACACGCTGCTTCCCGAGGCTTCGTGAACCCACAAACCGCCATCGGACCGACGTGCCGCGAGGCGGCCGTGACCCACAGCCAGCGGTGTTTCCGGATCCAAGCCGTCGGCCAATTGCTTCAATCCACGGCCATCAAGGGCCAACGACCACAAGTTGCCTTGGGTGCTCACGCCGAGCAGACCGCCGGGGCCACCCGCTACCAATTGCGCTATGGGCTCGGCGCGCCCCAAGGGCAGAAATCCGAGGGACACAGCTTGAGCTGAAACGGGCAAAGGCAGCAACGCGGCCGAACACAGTTGCAGTGCCAAGCGGCGTTGGATCGGGGCGGAGCGGTTCAAAGTCATGGCACGGGTTATATCGGTTGTGATGGCGACCATACCAAAAAAGCCCTGCGAACAGCTTTCCTGATATTCGCGGTGTGGACCATGTCGATGACCTGGCCAATGCTGTGATCTTCTTGCTGTCAGACAAAGCGGCTTGGGTCATCGGCGCCATTTGGGACGTGGATGGTGGGGTGATGGTAGGTCGCAACGCAACTTGATCTCTTGGGCAAAAAAACAGGGCGGGCGGCTTCAACGCGGCCAGCCCTGTTTTTAGCGACTGGCCGTTCCTATCAGTTCAGTGACTTGGGTGTTTTGCCACGGATGATGGGCCAGTGTTGCTCGGCCTTCTTGTTGTTGCCGCTGACGTCTTGTTGCCACTTTTTCTGAACGTCTTTGTTCACGTTCAGGTAGAGCTTGTCGTCAACAATGGCCCAAGCCTGGGGGTCGCCATCCAGTTTCTTTTCCAGGGCCACGCCCATGGCACAAAAGCCACCGAACTGCGGTGCGTACTTATTCGGGTTGCTCACAAAGAGGTCGCGGTTCGCGGTGCTAGCGAATTGATAAACCACGCCGTCATGCGATGCGGTGACTTCGGTGCGTCCCAGTGTGGGCATGCCCTTGGTGAAGTAAGCCACGGGGTCATGGCCTTGCAGGCCGAGGCCTTTGGCATCGACATTCACTGCAGACGCTGAATTGGTGTCGTAGGCGAAGCTGGTCGCGGGCAAGAGGGCGGCACTGGCAAAGGTTGCCACAACGAGGGACAAGAGGCTGCGGCGCAAGGTGATGGATTTCATGGTGTTTCCTTGTTGAATGGTGTGAATGCAAACAGGTTGAGGCAGACTCAGACTGGCGAGTGCGAGCTGACGCGAGGAAAATCCACGTCGGTGAGCGCTACGTTGTTGACGTCGTTGGTTGGCACATTCAAGGCGACGTTCAACACGATCTCAACCGTCTGGGCATCGTTGAAGCCGGCTTGGCGCAGCAAGGCGATGTCGTTGTCATTCACTCGTCCCCGTTCTGCGGCGACACGCAATCCAAACTTCAATGCGGCAGCGTGGCTGGGGTTCACCGCTTGTGCGTCACGCGCCTTCGCAATCTCATCGTCACTGAGTTTGACCATGTTTTTTCCGATGTAGGTGTGCGCGGCCAAGCAATAGTCGCAGCCATTGAATTCGGCCACGGCCAATGCCAGTGATTCACGCAATTTGGCATCCAGGCTGCCCTTGCCCAAGGCTGCGTTGAGCGACAAGTAACCCTCCAACCCCGAAGGGGAGTTGCCCAAAAGCTTCATCAGGTTGGGAACGACGCCCAATTGCTGGTGGACAGCGTCGAGCAAAGGCTTGGATGCGCTGGGTGCATCGGTGACAGAAGGAATGGATAAGCGAGACATGGTGAAAACCTTTCAAGGTGGGTGGGGAAAAAAGTGGCTTGTCAAAGCGCGGAGCGAATCCACGCAGAGAGTTGTTGCTCGGATTGCTGGCCAATCTGCTGAGAATGTGCGTGCCCGTTCTTGAACAGAATCAATGTGGGAATGCTGCGCACATTGAACTGAGCGGCCAGCGCTTGTGCTTCATCCACATTGACCTTACGAACCTGCACTTGACCGGCCAGGTTTTGTGCCAGTTGATCCAGCGTGGGCGCCAATGCACGGCAGGGGCCGCACCATGGGGCCCAAAAGTCAATCAATACTGGTTCGGATTGGCTGGCAACGAAAGCGTTGAATGACGCGGCGTCGAGGGCGGCGACTGGCGCAGAAAGTGCTGCGTTTGACATGACGAATTCCTTGTTCAAAAGTGGCACTGCAAGGGCTTGCGGTGTGGTTTGAACTTTAGGGATCGAAAGGCCGGCCCAGGTGGCCCAACGTCTCGTTCCCTCCACCTTGCGTCTCGTGGCGAGCGCCGATGTTGGGCGTGTTGCGGTCAGTGGGTGGTGTGGCTGCGTTTGAACTTCTGCAACAACACCAAGCCCACGCCCACCAGCACGGCGGCGCCTGACAGACATTGCGCCCAAGTGAGAGACTCGCTCAACCACCATGCCCCGCCGAGCGCGGCGATCACGGGCACGGTCAGTTGAACCGCTGCGGCCTGGACCGAGCGCAATCCGCGAAGTGCGGCGTACCACAGCGCGTAACCCACGCCTGACGCCAAAGCGCCCGAGGCGACGGCCAGCGCGACGCCGCTGGGATCAGGCGTGGTGGTTGACGCCCAGAGCAAGCTCAGTACCAGCGCAAATGGCAAGGTGCGAGCAAAGTTGCCCGCCGTTGAAACCAAGGCAGGGTAGGGCCCGGAGCCGCGCAGGGAGTAAACGCCCCAGGCTGCACCGGCTAACAACATCAAGACGGCACTGCCCAGTGGCATGGGGGCCACCCCACCGGGCAGCAGCAGACCGACCAATCCTGCCAGCGCCAGCGTCAAGCCGGCCGCTGACCATCTGCCAAGGCGCTCACCCTTGTAGAGCCCATATCCCACCATCGTGATTTGCACAGCGCCGAACAGCAGCAGCGCACCTGGGCCTGCGGGCAGCGCCACGTAAGCAAAAGAGAATGCGGCTGCATAAACGAACAGGGCTGAGGCTGACATCCAGTTTCCGCCAGCCCAAGCGGTTCTGAGACCCACCATGCAACACAAGGTGATGGCCCCAGCGGCCAAACGAATGCCGGTGAAGCTGGCGGCATCCATGGTGGTGTATTTCAGCGCCCAGCGGCATAACAAAGAATTGCCCGCGAAGGCCAACATTGCCAAAGCGGTGAAACACAGGCATAGCACCACGGACATGGATGGAGCCACTACCGCAGTAGATGGCAACCCTTGCACGAGCCTGCCCGCTGGGCCCTTTTTTTCGTTCACGACGCCCGATCGATGTCGGTGGATGGATGCTCGCCGAGATGATGTTGTGCCAGCCAGCAGGTGGGCGTCATACCCACCTGCTGATGAAAGGCCCTGGACAGCGCGTTGGTGCTGCTGTAACCACAGTCCTGGCTGATGCTTTTGAGGGGGCGGCCGTTGGCCAGCATGTCCTGTGCCAGGCTGATGCGCCACGCGGCGAGGTACTCGCCAGGCGGTTTGCCCACGGTGGCGGTGAAGTGGGCGGCAAAACGCGCCCGTGACATGCCAGCCGAGTCCGCCAGTTGGGACAAGGTCCAGTTTCGAGCGGGGTGCTCGTGCATGCCCGTCAGGGCTTTGGCCAGTCGAGCGTCTGCCAGGCCACTCACGACGCCACTGCTCAGCAACTGTTGTTCCAGTGCCCAGCGCATCAGGTAAATCAGCACCACTTCGCTCAAGCGGTTCAGGATGGGTGCATGCGTCGAATCGGCGGCAAACGCCTCGTCAAACAACAAAGTGAGCACCCCAGCCATACGCGGCAAGTTGCTCAGGGGCACGGTCAACAAGGCGGGCAGTTCCTGGATCACCGGGTTGCTGGGTTGCGCTCCGAACTGCACTGATGCGCAAATTAAATCGGCCCCGTCGCGCGCATCGGTCTCAAAGCGATGGACAGTGGGGCGTGGAAAAAAAAGCAGACTCGGTTCGGTCAACACCTGACGCCCTCCATCCGGTGTGTGCAGCACGAGTCGGCCTCGGCGCAGCACATGCAGATGTCCCGCGCCGCTGCTGGTATCGAAATGAGTGATGTTGCAAAGATTCCCTGAGAAAAAAACACGTGCTTGCAAACTGAAGCGGCTCAAGAATGCGGTCAGGTCTTTGTTCATCTCAACGCGATGATCATGGCACCCGCGACCAATGTTCGCGGCCTAAATACCTGCCCCAGCTTCTGTCATAGGGATGGGTTTTGGCTGTGGGCCGGCTGCGGGTCACCAAGGGGTGGCCTGCATTGGCCCATTCAAACGCAGAACCTTCCAAATTGAAGACTCGCTGTCGCCCCAAGGCCAACAGCTCGGTGCCCAGTTTGGACGAACGCATGCCGACTGCGCAATAAAGCACCACCGGTTTGTCTTGAGGCACATTCAGCAGCGCAGCTTGGGCTTGTGCGAGCGTCTCGGCGCGTACCGCGCCCTTGAGATGACCGTCTTCAAACTCGGCGGCACTGCGCACGTCCAGCAGCAAGGGTGGCGTGCGTTGGGTGTCCGCCAACCAAGCCACCAACTCGGGCACGCTTAATTGGGCGACGTCAGGGTAACGTTTTCTGATGCGTGCCTTCAGGCGTGACCACTCGGCATGGCTGCCTTCTGTGGCCAGGGCAGACCATGCTGGCACCCACAATCCGCCGAATAACACATGCCGTCGGCGGATGCCACGGAGGTTGACAGCGGCCACGCCTTGTTCCCGAAACGGTTTTCTCAACGAGCCACAGTGGCTTCAGACAAGCCACCCAGTGCTTTGCTCAGCCCCATCACGGAAGGGCATTCGGCGGCCCCGTGCCGACGCCCTAACCAGGCCGGGTCGTTGTAGCCAAGCCAAACTTGGCCTTGCGCGTCTTCCCACACCAGGGCTTTGAGTGGCAAGTCAATGCCGACCGACTGTGCGCACTCCATGAAAGGCGTACCGCCTTGCGGGTTGCCAAAAATCAACACCTCGGTGGGCCGCAGTGTTTTGCCGATTTTGCTGGCACCTGCAGCGTGGTCGATACGCGCAAACACGTTCAGGCCGCGCTGTTTGGCGATGTCTTCAAAACGGTTCATGGTTTCTTTGGCGGGGTAGGGGCTTTTCACGGCCACCAAACCGTCGGCGGCCACTGCTGCGGTGCTCAAGGTCATTGCGCACAGCATGGAAATAAAAGACAGTTTTTTCATGAAACGGTTCCCTCGGGTTGACAAACAAAACGGTTCAAACCTCACCGGTGTATTCACCGCGTGCGGGGTAGTCTTTGGTGATGGCGAAGTCGATCGCACCGATCAAATCTTGAAACGAGGGGCGCGCGAAGGGCATGGTTTGCACCGCTCCATAGTAGAGCGTGCCGTCTGGGCGCACCAAGAACACACCGGGTTCGCTGAACAAGGCCGGCTCTTCAATGCCGATGGAGGTTTTGCCGCGCGAGGTGCTGATGTAAAGCCCCCATTGGCGCGCATTTTTGAGACTGAGGCTGTGGGCAAACTGAATGCCCTTGGCGCCCACCTTCTGGGCCATTTCTTGGCCCCTCTCAGGTGTGTCACTGCTGATGGCTACCACTTGAACGCCGCGCGAACCAAACTCAGGGGCCAAACGTTCCAGCTCTAGCAAATACTTGGCGCAAATTGGGCAGTGCAGGCCACGGTAGAACACCAACAGATCAAAGTGTTGCGCCGGTTTGGCGCCGAGCACGAATCGCTCCCCCGTGACCAGTGGCACATTCAAAGCGGGTACGGGGTGGCGCGGCAGCAAGGCGTTGACTGTCATGTGATTTCCTTGTTGAAGCGGGGGGGAATGTTCGGCCGATGTTACTTGCCGTCGTTGAGTTTCCAGTCGTAGTCCAGGAAAGCCACTGTCGCCGTCATGGCACGAATGCGCTCGCGGTCTGCGGGTGCGTCGGCCAATTGGTCGGCGTACCGCGCGCAGAAAGCGGCGAGCGAGGCGACACCTTTGTGACCCAAGCGGAAGTCTTCGCCGTACCAGTCAAAAATTTTCGACACTTCCAGTCTGTGCTTGTCCACACTCCAGCGGTTGCGGCTGCGGTCGCTCATGAAGCGGCGGGTTTGTTCTTCCAACTGGGCTTCCAAACGTTCGGCCACAAAAGCTTCTTCGCGCAGGGCCGGGCAGCCAATGGAGGCACAGTTCACTGCAAAGTGCACGCGTGGGTCGTCAAAACGGCCGCGTGTGCGCAGGGTGTCGTGTTCAATGCCGTCCAGCGACATCGTTTTTCCCAGAAGGGGAACGAATTCTTTCTTCCAAGGGCTTTGCAACAAGCTGCCTAACTCTTTGATCGATGCGAGTTTGGGGTAGCGCGTGAGAATCAGTTCTACTGTGTAGGCGTTGTAGGCGTTGATCAGAAACGCCATTTGTTGCGGTTTGGTGAAAGCGTCAAAGGTGGCTGCGTTCACGGCCGACAGCGAGGCCAAATAACGCTGAAGCGCCGCACGGTCGGTGGCCATGCCGGCGTAACGCACCTGGGTGGTTTTCCCACCATCCAGCACGACGACATGCTTTTTCAGCAAGGCAGTCCAGGCTGCGTGCTGATGGTCGAAACTTTGTGCCCAGGCAGGACCGCCCAGCAGGGCGACAGCACCGATCAAGAATGAGCGGCGGGGAAAGATGGGTGTGATGCTGAATTTCATGGTGTCCTATTGGAACGCAAATGCGGCCTTTGATGTGAAACGGTCCAGTCGTAAGGGGTGAAACGAACGGTGTAGTCCAGCGGCGCAACTTGGGGCGCGTAACGGTTGGCGTAAGCCATCAAGCTGTCGGCGACCAGGGGCACAAAATCTTCGGGGTAGAACTTCAAAATTTCACTCAGCCACAGGGTTTTGGAGTCGTGGTCGATGCGAAAGTTGCGCGGCTGAGCGAAGAAGGCACGGGTTTCGCGCTCCAGTTCTGCATGCAGCGTGCTGCCCGTGAAGGGCGTGCGCGGCAGCACAGGGCAGGCCACGGCCGAGCAGTTCAGGGCGAAGTGAACCTGCGGGTCTTTCAGACTACGGGCAAAAGGCCGAATCACATCGTTCTCAAAACCGTAAAGCGACCAGCTTGCACCACCGATCGTGTGTTTGCGCAGCAAGAAAAACTTCACCTTGGCCCAGCCCGCATGGCTGGCTGGAAAACCACTTTCAATCACGTTGAACATGGACAAGGCGTTGTAGGCGTTGATCATGTGGGCGAGTTGATTGGAGGTGCCAGGCACGGTATCCAGCGGCGTGTCGGCCACGTAACGAATGTAGAGGTCCAGGTCGCTGCGGTCTTGGGCCAGCCCGACGAAATCGGTTTCTCCAGCGTCGTTGACAAAATCATTCAGCACCCGGGCCCAGGAGGTGAGCGCTTCGTTGGACGAGACGAGGGACGTTTGCGGGGTTTTGACCACCGTGGAGCAACCCGAAAGCAGCAGCATGGCGCTGGCGATAAGCAGGGTTTTCAAACGCTGGTTCATGGCGTGCCGTCTGCGGTTGCCGTGGGCTTGGGCGAATGTCGCGCTTGTCGTGTCGCCTCTTTGGCCTTGCCTTTGAGCCATTTGATCGGAAAGGTTCGCGGGCCCGTGTGGCCGGGGGCCAATGGTTGCCACACCCCGTTGGCCGTTTGTAAGGGCTGCAGCAGAAAGTGCTCACGCTGGGCGTTGTAGGCGCACATGCTCAAGGGCCCGTCTTGTGTCATGGCCATGAAAACACAAGCATCCAGCCGCTCGGGGTCGAGTTGGCAGGCATCCATGAAGTTGTGGGTGAAGACGGTGAGTTTGTGCACCCGGCCACGTGCGGCCAGCAGGGCATGGCGCATCTTCCAGGCCAGAGACAAACTCCAGCCCAGTGCAGCCCATGCCAAGGCAGGCCGAGAGGCTGCGGCTTTGAGCAGCGAACGCACTGACCGCCAAGGTGTGCCGCGGTCGATACGAAGTGAGGTGGTCTCGCGCATGAAACGTTGAATGAAAGATGCGTCTTCATAGGCGTCAAACGCTCGTCCATTGGCCACCAGTATGACCGCGCTTTGATTGCAGTCGCGGTGTCCTGCGGCCAGCACATTGAACTTCAATGTGGTGCCCGCGCCTTGTTGCAATCGCTGGGCCACGCTTTGGTTGCTGATGCTGTCTTCTCTGCTGCCGAGCACACCGCGCCCAGTGTCGGCTTGAAGCTGGAAAGACGCAAAACGCACGACATCGGCCTGCGCGATGAAAAACGCCGTCAGCATGGGCAACTCGTCAAAGTTGCCCGCGTGGACTGTGGTGTTGAAAAAAACGCTGATGGGCAAACCGCGTGCCCGGTTGATGTACTCGCGGCGCAGCGCATTCAAGTCGTGCTCGCTGCGGTAGCCCTGGCGTTGCTGCGTCGTGTCCACATGGAAAGCCACGTCGTTCAAGCCGACGTTAGCCAGTTGCTTCAACAACGCACGGGTGGCTTTGATGCCATTGGTAAAAAGCGATGAGCGCAAGCCGCGCTCAGTGAGACGCTGCACGATGGCCACCAATTCTTCCTGCTTGCGCAAGGTGGGCTCGCCACCGGAGACTTGAACGTCCGTGCCCGGGCCATAGTGGGTCGCGATCATGTCGATGCGGCGAAAAATCTCTTCCAGTGGAAAGTCGCGCACGGCTTCGGACGACTCGCTGAGGTAACACAGCGTGCAGTCGAGGTTACAACGCTGCGTGATTTCCAGCGAAACACAAGCCACCGCCCAGCGTCGCCCAGCGATTTGCGCGGGCTGCCACTGGCGGGTCTGTTCCATGCGCACGCGCATGTCAGCAACGGGCTTGGCTGACGGCTTGGCGCTCTGGAAATGACGGGCTTCAACGGCTGTTTGCATGCCGCGAGCACCCATGTCGGGGTGTGGTCATGGCGGTTTGGTCGGGATGACCGCCATGTTCTTACAGCCGCTGATGATTGATTTCAGCGACGGTTTGCGGGGCTATTTCGCCAACAACTGGTTCGCAGCTTCTACATCGGCCGGTTTGAGTTGCCCTGCGGCTTGTCGCAGTTTCAAACCATTGAGCACCACGTCGTAGCGCGCCTTGGCCAGGTCGCGGCGGGTGGTGAAGAGTTGGGTTTGGGCGTTGAGCACGTCCAAGTTGACACGCACGCCCACTCTGTAACCCAGCTGCGTGGCTTCCAGGGCGAGTTTGCTGGATGACTCGGCCGCTTCTAAAGCGGCCACTTGGGCGCGGCCCGACTCCACGCCAAAGTAAGCACTGCGTGTGGCCTGGGCGGTGGTGCGGCGGGCGGCTTCGAGGTCGTTGCTGGTTTTTGCTTCCAGCATCAAGGTTTCCTTGATGCGGTTTTGCACTGACAGGCCGGAGTACAGCGGCCAGTTCAGCTGCAAGCCCGCCGTGGCGGTTTGGGTGGTGCCCGGGACAGACGTCACGCCCGTGGAGCCGATGAATTTGTTCAACCCGGCACTGGCCACCGCGTCGAGTGTGGGCAGGTGACCGGCCCTGGCTTTTTCGGTCTCTAACTTCGCAATGTCAGCCGCCAGCTGGGCGCGTTGCACGGCAGGGTGCAGTGCGGCTTGGCTGACCCATGCGTCGACAGAGGCGGGCGAAGTGGCTGGCAGGGCAACCGGGGTGGCAAAAGGGTTGGGTGTGACGCCACTGCGGCCCACCAGCACATCCAGTGCAATGCGTTTGACGCGCAAGTCGTTCTCCGCGGCAATCTCTTGCGCGGTGGCCAAGTCAAACTTGGCTTGGGCCTCGCGGGTGTCGGTGATGGTTTGCGTGCCGACTTCAAAATTGCGCTTGGCCGAGGCCAGTTGCTCGGCAATGGCGGTTTTGTTGGTGCGTGTGGTTTCCAGTGCGTCTTGCGAGGCCAGCACATCGAAATAGGCTTGCGCGACACGGACGATGAGGTCCTGCTCGGCGGTTTCCAGATCCCACCTGGACAACTCCAGCGTGCGCTGGGCTTGGTCTATGGTCACGCGGCTGGTTTTGTTGTACAGCGGCTGGCGACCTTGCAGCGTGGCGGCGTTGGTGGTGGAGCCGCGGTTTACGCCACTGGGAAATTCACTCTCGGAACGTGTGCTGCTGCCCACCAGCGTGGCGGTGGGGCGTAGCAGTGCAGCAGATTGCGCTGCTTTGTAGCGTGCAGAGTCGGCCAGGTTGTTGGCGGCCAAGTAGGTGGCGTCGTATTGACGCGCAGCTTCATAGAGTTGCAGCAGGCTTTGGGCTTGCGCCCAACCGCCGCTGGCCAAACCGAGGGCCAAGACGAGCGCGCAACGTTTCCATGGTCCGGTGGGTGCTGGGCTGCAGGTGCGCTTAGAGGCAGGTCGCAAAAAAAACATGGCGTTCTTTCAAAATGGGATGCACAAAAACGACTTCAACCGAAAAAACTTCAGTGGCAAGGTCAGTAGCGCGGCACGGACGAATCGACCAAGGTCGACCATGCATCAATGCCGCCGCTGAGGTTCACCACATCGCTCCAACCGGACGATTCCAAGTAGCGGCCCACCTGGGCGCTGCGCACCCCGTGGTGGCAAATGCAGACCGTGGTTTGGTCTTGTGCCCATTGCTGCATGACCTCGGGAACCTGGTTCATGGGGACGGCTCGCAGCTCGACACCTTGCAAGGCGATGGATGCCTGAGCGACTTCCCAGGGCTCACGCACATCCAGCAGCACGGAGCCCGGGTGCTCGGCCAAGAAGTCCAGCAATTCAGTGGGGTGCAAGGCCTGCATGGGTCAAGCGCGGGTCAGAACTGAAAACGGCTGGGCTCGTCAAAACCAGGCAAGCGGGCTGCCACGGTGTCAAAGAGTTGGGTGGCATGCACGCTGCCTTGTGCATTGCGGCTGTAGAGCGTGGCTTGCATGACGGGTTCTTGGCCGACGATGGCCAGTAAGCGGCCACTGGCGGCTTTGAGCTGGTTGAAGAGTGCCTTCGGGACGGCAGGAACGGAACCGGCGAATAGCACCACATCAAACGGGGCTTGGTCGGCCAAACCATGGGCCATGTCGCTGCTCTTGACCTCGCGCAAGGCCACATTGCTCGAGCCTGCTTGGCTGAGGGCGGTTTTCGCAAGAAGCAGGATGTCGGCATCGCTCTCGATCACCGTGACCTGCTGTGCCTTGTGGCCCAGCAAGGCCAGGAGGTAGCTGGAGTTGGCACCCAGCACCAGCACTCGTTCATGTTTGTGAACGGCCAGTTCCTGTGCCAAACGGGCTTCTACCTTGGGGCTGAGCATGAAGCGGCCATGGGGCAGGGGCACTTCGGTGTCGACAAAGGCCATGGCGCGGTGCTGCTCGGGCACAAAGTCTTCGCGTTTGAGCACAGACAGCAGCGACAAGATCGATGGATCCAACACGTCCCAGGGGCGAATTTGCTGCTCAATCATGTTGAAACGGGCTTGTTCAATGTTCATTGTTTCCTCTGGCAGTCGGTGTGCAAATAAGGGAATGATTTTAGGGTGTGGTGTTTGCGGCTTGAATGTGGCGATGCCCCCAGCGCCGCTTGCTCCACTGAACCAGGTCGTCGAGGTAGCAGTAAATTACGGGCACCACCACCAGGGTCAAGAGTGAGGAGGTGATCACGCCGCCGATCACGGCCTGGCCCATGGGTGCGCGTTGCTCGGATCCTTCTGACAGCGCAAAGGCCAAGGGCACCATGCCGAACACCATGGCCAGGGTGGTCATCAAAATCGGGCGCAGCCTCACCTGGGCCGCATGCAGCAAAGCGGCTTCACGTGCCATGGGCGGCACCTCAGCACCCAGCCCATGTTCACCTCGGCGTGAACGAATGGCAAAGTCGATCAGCAAGATGGCGTTTTTGGTGACCAAGCCCATCAACATCACGATGCCGATGATGCTGAACATATTGAGCGTGGAGCCAAACATCAAGAGCGTGAGCACCACACCGATCAAGGTCAGCGGTAGCGAACTCATCAAGGCCAAGGGCTGCAAAAAACTGTGGAACTGGCTCGCCAAAATCATGTAAATGAAGATCACCGCCAGGCCGAGGGCGCCAATGGCGTAATTGAAGGACTCGTTCATGTTTTTTGTGGAACCACCAAAGCTGTAGCGGTAGCCGGGCGGGAAGGGCGTGGCGTCGAGAATTTTTTTGATGTCGTTGGATACATCGCCCGAGCTGCGGCCCAGGGCATTGGCGTCGATGTTGATTTCGCGGTTCAGGTCGCGGCGGTTGATTTGTGACAGGCCGGTGCTGGACTCCACGCTGGCCACTTGCGACAGGCGCACCACGCGGCTGCTGCCGTCGCTGGCGGCAGCAACAGGAATGGGCAAGTTGCGCAAATCGCCAATGGAGTCCCGCAATGCGGGTGGCAGGCGCAGAAGCACGTCGTAGCTTTCGCCATCGGGTGCACGCCAAGTACCCGCCGACGTGCCCGCCAGCCAAGTACGCAGGCTGTTGGACAGGCTGTTCACGTTCAGGCCCGCGTCGGCAGCGGCGTCCCGTTTGGGCGTCACCGTCACCGTGGGTTTGCTGGGCTTCAAGCTGCTGTCCAAGTCCACCACACCGGGCATTTTCTGCAACTGGACCATGATGCTGCTGGAGAGTTTTTCCAGCTGGGCGAGGTCAGGGCCTTGAATGGAGAACTGCAAACTTTTGCCCCCACCAAGGTCGGTTTGACCAATGTTGGTGATGGTGATACCGGGAATGGCGGCCAATTGCTGGCGCAGTGGCGTAGTCAGCTGCACCACGCTGCGTTGTCGCTCTTTGCGGTCGACCAGGCGAACATAAATGGCGCCATAAATTTTCCCGGCGGCAAAGCCGCTGTTGATGGTGGTGACGGTGTATTTCACCTCGGGCAATTGCCGCAGCATCTGGTCAATTTGTTGGGCACGTTTCTCGGTCACTTCAATGGACGAACCGACAGGCGTGTAGAAGTTGATCGTCGTCTCAGACAAATCTGCCTTGGGGACGAACTCAGCACCGAGTAAAGGAGTGAGGCCGAAGCTGCCCACGAAGGTGGCCAATGCGATGGCCAACGTTGCCAGCTTGTGCCGCAGCGACCACGCAAGGATGGCCTGGTAGCGGCCAGACAACCAGGTGGTGAAGCGGTCAAAGAGCGCGGTGACGCGCCCCAAGGTTTTTTGGTACCAGGGGCTGGGCTTGGGCGGGTCGTGCCACACGCTGGACAGCATCGGGTCGAGCGTGAAACTCACGAACATGGAGATGAGCACGGCAGCCACGATGGTCAGCCCAAACTCGTGGAAAAACTTGCCCACGATGCCGCCCATGAAACCGATGGGCAAAAAAACCGCCACGATGGACAAGGTGGTGGCCAGCACCGCCAGGCCAATTTCTTGGGTGCCGTCCAGTGCCGCTTGGCGCGCTGACTTGCCCATGCGCAGATGCCGCACGATGTTCTCGCGCACCACGATGGCGTCGTCGATCAACAGGCCCACGCACAAACTCAGCGCCATCATGGTGATGGTGTTGATGGTGAAACCCAGCACGTACATGAAGAGAAACGTGCCAATCAGCGCAATTGGCAAGGTCAATCCGGTGATGACGGTGGATCGCCATGAGTTCAAGAACAAGAAGACGATGAGCACGGTGAGCGCGGCACCTTCTAGGAGCGTGCGCTTCACATTGGCCACCGACACCCGAATGCCGCGCGAGTTGTCGCGGTTCACCTCGACCCGAACGCCGGGCGGCGTCAAATTCTTTGCGCCGTCCAGCGCCGCGAGCAAACCGTCCACCACTGCAATGGTGTTTTCGCCCTGAGATTTTTGAACGCTGAGCAGCACCGTGCGCTGCCCGTTGTAAAGCGCGAGGCTTTCTGTCTCGGTCGGCCCGTCGACCACATCGGCCACTTGCCACAGCTTGATGGAGCTGCCGCCTTTGCGCACCACCACAATGTCGCGGAAGTCCTGCGGGTTCAACATACGGGCATTGATTTGCACCACACGCTCTTGCTCCAGGGAGCGCAAATTGCCCATGGGCAGCTCTTGGTTCTCGCTGCGCACAGCAGCCAGCACCTGGTCCACGCTGACACCCAGGGCCTCCATGTGGCTGGGTTGCATGTGGATGCTGATTTGGCGTTTCACGCCGCCCACCACGCTGACAGACCCCACGCCGCGCACATTCTCCAGCCGCTTTTGAAGCACCTGCGAAGCCCAGGTGGTCAGTGCCTGGGGTGAAGTTTTGCCGTCGTCAGAAATCACGGCCACATTAAAAATCGGGGCACTGGCAGGGTCAAAACGCGAAATGCGCGGCTCCTTCACTTCGTCGCGCAAGCTGGGCCGCACCAAGGCCACTTTCTCGCGCACATCTTCTGCGGCCTTGCGGCCGTCCACATCCAAGTTGAATTCGATGATGACGACAGACGTGCCTTCGTAAGACCGCGACGACAGCGTGCTGATGCCCGCCACCGTGTTCACCGCCTCTTCAAGTTTTTTGGTGACCTCGGCCTCCACGATTTCCGGCGACGCTCCGGGATAGTCCATGGCCACGACCACGGTGGGAAAGTCAATGTTGGGGAATTGGTCGATGGACAGGCGCTGGTAACTGAACAAGCCCAGCACCACAAACGCCAACATGACCATGGTGGCCATGACGGGGTTGTGGATGGAGACGCGGGTGAACCACATGGTCAGCGTGCTGTTTTCCGTCTACCCTCGGCCGCGCTTACGTTAGGCCGTTCTTGCGGCGATGTTGGTATCGGCATTCGGATTCACGCCCGTTGACGCATCAGCTTTCAATGCAAGGTATGTCCATGTGCCTCCAAGAAGGTCCACTACGCCGAAGAGGACGAGCATTGGACTCGCAAGACCAATGACAGTGAACGTCGTGAATGCTCCGAAGACCAGGAATCGCGTATAGACAGATGCTACAAAAAATGACTTGTCTTCGTGTTTGGCCGCGACCCATGCGTAGATGCCGATATTGAACGCCAGAACGCCAACCACATGAACCCAAACTTCCGAGGTCTGCGGAATCCGAAAAATGGAGAGCAGGAAATTTGGAGCAGCAACAAGTACCACGCCTACGAAGAACAGATAGACAGCGAACACTTTGGCGCTGAATGCAGATTTGGACATGTTGTGTTCCCTTTGAAAAGAGCGAATAAAGAGGGATTTATCTACTTGGTAAGCGAGTTTGCGGTGGCAGCTTCGGTTGATGCCGAGCTTGTGCCTCGCCATTGCACCTTGGTGCCGCTGCGCAACGGGCCCACCGAACCGCGCAGCACCACCGTGCCCTCGGGCAGCGCGGGGTTGAAGGTGACCACCGCTTCCGTCTGGCCGTCAATTTGCGCTTCACCCCGCTGGGCTACCACGACAGGGCGCTGTTGCACTTCGCCATCTACCAGCACCTGGACCGCGGGCTGGTCTTGGTCTACACGCACTGCCGATGCAGGCAAAACCAAGTGCTTGCGGCGCTCTAACTCGATGCTGCCACTGGCGAACAAGCCTTGGCGCAGGGCCGGGGCGTTGCTGCTGTTGGGTGTCAAGCTCAGATAGACCAGCACCGAGCGGCTCCCGCTTTGGGTGCTGGGGTTGATTCGGCTCACCGTGGCCAGCGCTGGTTCCGCGAGGCCATCAATTTGTAAACGCGCGGTTTGGCCGACACGGACCAAGGCGACCTCGTCGGGTGCGAGCGCGGCTTCTAGCTCCAAGCGGCGGATGTCCACAATTTCCAGAATGCGCGCATCCACACCCACACGCTCGCCCACTTGTGCCAGGCGGGCAGACACCTGGCCGGAGATGGGTGCAAGCAAGCGGGCATCGCCCAGCGCTTTGCGCGCCAACTCGACGGCGGCTTGGGCCGCTTCGAAGTTAGCTCTCGCAGCGTTGTCGTTGGCGACCGAGGTTTCCAAGGCCGTGGGCGAAATAAAACCTTGGGCCACCAGCGAACGGTTGTTGGCCAAGGCACGTTGGGTCACTTCCCACTGGGCCCGGCTGGAGGCTGCGGTCTGTTGTGCTTGACGCAAACGCAAATCGAATTCAAGCGTATCCAGTTGCCCCACCACTTGGCCCGCCTGAACACTGTCGCCCTCGCGCACCGTCAGTGATTTAACTTCAGACGCCACCTTGGCTTTGATATTGGCGGTTTGAAATGCCTTGAGTCCACCCGAGACATTGACCGTTCGGCTGAAGTCTATCGGTGCGACGCGCCAGACGTCCGCGTCACCCAGCACCAGCGGCGGTGCTTCTGCAACGACCTGTAAAGCTTGCCGCGCGAGTTGGCGTTGGTGCACGGCGCGCCAAACCAAACCGGCCACCACCAGAA
Organism: Burkholderiales bacterium; assembly: GCA_031431125.1. Classification (GTDB taxonomy): domain Bacteria; phylum Pseudomonadota; class Gammaproteobacteria; order Burkholderiales; family Burkholderiaceae_C; genus JANPCX01. The sequence goes on along the minus strand of JANPCX010000015.1, from coordinate 152,350 downwards.
CGAGCAACAAGGCCACCCCCCAGGTTTTGACAAACTTCATGCGGGGTTTTTGCCTTTTTGCTTGACTGGGCTTGGAACCGCAGCCTTTGATTTTCTGATCGCGGCCTTGGGCTCAGTGCGCAACAGTCCCGTCAGCACCACATCAATGTGGGTGGCCAGTACCGTGGCAGGGTCCGGCGGGTCGGGCTGCAGATGGCATGCGCCCAGAGAATGTTTGTGCAGGCACAAAAACATCATGGGCGCGAACATCACCACGGTCATTTCTTTCAGCGGAACCTGGCGAAACTCGCCTCGGTCGATGCCGCGCTGGATGGTGCGTGCGAACAATGCCTGTGCCGGGCCCATCACTTCCCGCATGTAGAACTCGGCAATTTCAGGAAAGTTACGCACCTCAGAGAGCATGATTTTGTGTATCGCCGACGCCGGGGTATTGCCCACCCGTTCCCACCATGTGCTCACCAGGTATTTGAGCAAGTCGCCTGTGCTGCCCTCGTAGCTGTCCAGTGTGTCTGCGCCCTCCGCGATCAAGTTGGACAGGTTCTCGCGGATCACCGCCTTGAGCAAGTCTTCTTTGCTCGGGTAATAGAGATAGAGCGTGCCCTTGGACACCCCCGCGCGCGTGGCGACTTCCTCTGAGCGTGTGGCGGCAAAACCTTTCTCACCGAATAAAGCCAAGGCGGCATCCAGCAGCTCTTGCGGACGAGCTTCCTTGCGGCGTTGACGGGTGGGGGCTGTAGGCATGGGGCAATGATACTGACCGAATGGTCAGTAATGTAGCGTGAGTCGCCCACCGGGGCAACCGCGTGCTGGTGTGCGGCGCCAGATACCGCGCTGCCTTGGGCCACAATCAACCCAATACACCTCTTCTACAGGGCCGTCCATGATCAAACCTCTCTTTGTTGTTCTTCTTTCTGTTGTGTTAGCTGCTTGTGGCGGCGGCACCGGCGACGACGCCAAACTGCGTTTCACCAACCTCACCACAGAAAGCACTGGTTTGAGTTTGTATACCGGCTCAGACGAACGCATTGCCAGCATCAACCAAGAACAACTCAGTGGTTATGTCGACGTGGACGCGAAAACCTATGATTTGGCGGTGAGAAAAGGCACGGGGTCGGCACTGACCACGGTGTCCACCACTTTGGCAAAACGCAAGCACTACACAGGCGTGAGCTGGGGGCGCGATGGCGCGATCAAGTTCTCCGTTCTGGGCGAAGACGAAGACGCGCCAAACGGCGGCAAGGTGAAGTTACGTTTGTTGAACACTGCCGCCGATGCGGGCAGTTTGGATGTCTACCTGACCAACGAGACCGAGGCCTTGGAAGGCAATACGCCCACCCATGGCGCCGTTGCGGTCGGCAGCACCACCGGGTTCACGGAATTCAACCGCGGCACCTACCGCCTGCGTGTGACCGTCGCGGGCAGCAAAGACGATGTGCGCTTGGATGTGTCTGGCCTGTCGTTCAACGACAAACAAGTGGCCACGATGATTCTGCAATCAGGCGTCGGCGGCACCTTGGTGAACGCCTATGTATTGACTCAGCAGTCCAACCTCCAACCCAACAAAACAAATCAAGTCCGCGTGCGTTTGGCGGCGGGGGTCGGCGGCAATGGCAATGGCAATGTGTCTGCCAAGGTGGCTTCCACCACCATCTCCACAGGGACTGTCTCACCCGCAGTTAGCAGCGGTTATGTGCTGGCGCCGGCTGGCAACCAAACCGTGCTGGTAGAAGTGGCTGGAGCAACCGTGCCTTCCACGACGCAAAACTTTGTTGCCGGCGGCGACTACACGCTGTTGGTCTATGGATCCTCCGCAGCCCCACTGGTCAAAGTTTTGATCGACGACAACAGGCCATCTTCCAACGCCACCCGAGCCAGAATTCGTTTGGTGCATGGTGCCGTGGGTTTTCCCCCCTTGAACCTGGGCGTGGACAACCTCTCCGTCGTCACTGAACTGGGCTATGGCCTGGCCTCACCCTTTGTCAACGTAGCGCCGAACAGCGGCAACGCCTTGATTGAGGTGACTTCCTCGCTGAGCAACGCCCCGGTTTACACCACCACCCGAGACAACAGCGCCACCACGGGCGTCTCACTGGAAGCACAAAGCGTCTATTCCTTGTTTGTCCTGGGTGGCGGCAGCACGGCCAAGGGAGTATTGAGGCGGGAGCGTTAAACCGCGTTTGCGGGCATCTTTGCACCGTCACACCCGTATCGCCTGGCCTCCCTAGAATGGCGACATGAAGTTACGACGTTGGTGGTGGATTGTTTTGGTGCTGGTCGCTGCGGGTGGTGCGGCTTGGTGGTGGGCCCGTGCCAAAGACGATGGTGTGACCTACCGTACCAGCAAACTGGAGCGCGGGTCGCTGCAGGCGGCGGTGTCAGCCTCGGGCACGGTCAATCCGGTGCTGCAAGTGATTGTGGGCACCCAGGTGTCGGGCCAGGTCAAAGAGCTGTTTGCCGATTTCAATTCGGTGGTGAAAAAGGGGGCCTTGATTGCCCGCATTGACCCGGAAACTTTCCAGTACCGGCTGCGCCAATCGCAGGCCGATCTGGAAGCGGGCAGGGCGGCGCTGCTCAATGCGCAGGCCAATGTGGGGGCGGTGGCGGCCAATGTGTCGCGCGCACGGCTGGACTTTGACAACGCCCAGCGTGACTTGAACCGCAAACAAGACCTGCTGTCCAAACAGTTCATCTCGCAAGCGGAGTTCGAATCGGCACGCAATTTGGCCGCCACCTTGGGCGAGGGCTTGAAGGTGGCGCAGGCCCAGCTGGAAGTGGCCCGCGCCCAAGTGACCAGTGCCCAGGCCGTGGTGCGCCAGCGCGAAGCGGCTTTGGCCCAAGCCCAGGTGGATTTGGACCGCACCGAGATTCGCTCTCCTGTCGACGGTGTGGTGATACGCCGCGCCGTCGAGCTTGGGCAAACCGTGGCCGCCAGCTTGCAAGCGCCTGAACTCTTTGTGATTGCGCAAAACTTGAACGACATGCAGGTGGAAGCCTCCATCGACGAAGCCGATATTTCTCGCGTGCGCACACAGCAGAAAGTCAGCTTCACGATAGACGCTTTTCCCGGGCGCAACTTTGAAGGGCGCGTGAGCCAGGTGCGCAAGGCGGCTGTGGCCCAGCAAAACGTGGTGACCTACACCGTGGTGGTGCCTTTTTCAAATGCCGCCAGCAATGCCAATGACCTGCTTTTGCCAGGCATGACGGCCAATGTACGCATCATCACGGACAACCGCGAAGCCGTCCTCAAGGTGCCCAACGCCGCGCTGCGGGTGCGCATTGCCGGGGTGGAGCCGCCGGTGGAAGCGGCATCGGCTGCAGCGCCCACCGCCTCCGCGGCATCGCCGGCAGCACCGAGCGATGGTCCGCCCAATGGCAATACGCCCACGCCGGCTGCAACTGCCAACCCAGCGGCTGGCGGACGCGGTGGCCCCTTGCGCGAGTTCCGTGACCGTGTGGTGACCGAGCTCAAGTTATCTGCCGAACAAGCCGCAGCCATCGACGCGGTGCTGACCGAAGCCCGCCCCCGTTTTGCCGAACTGCGCAACATGCCCGAAGACACGCGCGCCAAAACCCGAGAAAAACTGCTGGCCGAGGTGCGTGCCCAGATCGGTGAAAAACTGACGGACGCACAGCGCGTAGGCTACCAAGCGCTGCTGGCCCAAAGTGGCGGTCGCGGCAGCAGCACACGGGGCCGCATTTACACATTGGGCGAGGATGGCAAACCCCTGGCACACGCCGTTCGTTTGGGTGTGAGTGATGGCGTGACGACCGAGTTGCTGATTCGCCCCGATTCGCCTCAGGCTTCGGTGTTGAAAGAAGGCAGTTTGGTGGTGGTGGGTGTCAATGCGCCGGTTGAGAACAAACGCAGCACGACACCGCGTGCGCCGTTCTAGTGCCCGCCATGACACCGCTGATCAAAGCGCAGGACCTCACCAAAACCTATGCCATGGGCGCACAAACCGTGCATGCGCTGCGTGGTGTGTCGCTGACCATTGAAGCGGGCGAGTTTGTGGCCATCATGGGTGCCTCGGGCTCGGGCAAAAGCACGTTCATGAACATCCTCGGTTGTTTGGACCAACCCAGCAGCGGACAGTATTGGTTGGGGGGTCAAGCCATCGAAGGCCTGCACGGCGACGAGCTGGCCACGGTGCGCAACCAGCGCATTGGCTTTGTTTTTCAGCAATTCAATTTACTGCCGCGCACCTCGGCGCTTGAAAACGTGGAGTTGCCCATGCTTTATGGCGGCGTGAAGGCAGACAGGCGCCATGAACGCGCGTTGCAAGCCCTGGACCGCGTTGGGCTGGCCGAGCGGGCCGCGCACACGCCTGCCGAGTTGTCGGGCGGCCAGCAGCAGCGGGTGGCCATTGCGCGGGCCTTGGTCAACCAGCCGCAACTGATCTTGGCGGATGAGCCCACGGGTGCGCTGGACTCGCAAACCTCAGAAGACATCATGCGTTTGCTGACCGAGCTGAATGCCCAAGGTATGACGGTGATTCTGGTCACCCACGAGGCCGACGTGGCCGCCTGGGCCAGACGGCGTGTGGTGTTCAAAGACGGCTTGCTCTTAGAGGATCAAGCCCAAAAAACACATCGCGCCACCGATGAAATTCCATCAGTGGCGCTGCTCGCACCATGAGTTTTGGCGCCGCCCTGCGTGCCGCCTGGCGCGCCCTCAGCACCAATTTGCTGCGCAGCATTTTGACCATGCTGGGCATCATCATTGGTGTGGCGGCTGTCATCACCATGATTGCGATAGGCACGGGTGCGCAGCAGCGGGTGGAGCAAGAAATTCGCGGGCTGGGCACCAATGTGATGTTGGTGTTTTCGGGCTCGCAGGCCACGGCGGGTTTGCGATTGGGCGCGCAAACCGGACAGAACCTCACGGAAGAAGATGTGCAGGCCATCGCCATTGAAGTGCCCGAGGTGCAGGCGGCGGCGCCTTCGTCGCGCCGTTCCGCACAAGTGATTCTGGGCAATGTGAATTGGGCAACCTCCATCGTGGGAACCAATTCCAGCTTCTTAGAGGTACGAGACTGGACCTTGAGCAGTGGCCGCGCTTTCGAGGCCGAGGAGATCTCGGGCTCGGGCAAGGTGGCTATCTTGGGGCAAACCGTGGTCAAGGAGTTGTTTGGGGATGAAGACCCGATCGACCAAACCATACGCGTGCAGCGCGTGCCAGTGAAAATCATTGGTGTGCTCAGCCCCAAAGGGCAGAACTCATCGGGCACCGATCAAGACGACATCGTGCTCGTGCCCATCTCCACCTTTCGCAACCGCATTGACGGCCGCGTGCGCGGCAAGCTCAAACGGGTGGGCGCTATTTTTGTGAAAGTGCAGGAAGGCCAAAGCATGGCGGCGGCGGAGGAGGGTGTGCGCGAGTTGTTGCGCCAGCGTCTGAAGCTCCAGGCGGGTCTGCCCGACAACTTCACCGTGCGCAACCTCACCGAGGTGCTCAAAGCGCAAGAAGATTCAAGCCGCGTGTTCGGTTTGCTGTTGGCCGCCGTGGCGGGCGTGAGTTTGCTCGTGGGCGGCATCGGCATCATGAACATCATGCTCGTGAGCGTGACCGAACGCACCCGTGAAATTGGCCTGCGTTTGGCGGTGGGCGCCAGAAGCCGCGACATCCTGCGGCAGTTTTTGATTGAAGCCGTCACCCTGAGTGTGATTGGTGGTGCGGTAGGTGTGGTGCTGGGTGCGGCGGCAACCTGGGCCATTGCAGAATTTGCCGGCTGGCAGGTGGTGCTGTCCAGCCAGGCAGTGCTGCTGGCCGTGGGATTCTCAGCGGCTGTGGGGGTGTTTTTTGGCTACTATCCGGCGCGCCGTGCGGCGGCTTTGCTGCCGATACAGGCCTTGCGACATGAGTGATCTCAACCTGCGATGAACATGAAGAACATGAACGAAACTCAAAGTCAGCGCAGAGCATTGCTGCTGCTGCCCAGCCTGTTGGTCGGCATGTCGGCCTGCGCGACCAGTCCCCGCACACTGACCTTTTCTCAGGCAGACCTCACACGCTGGGCGCAAACCCGCTTCCCCATGGACCGCAAGATGCTGGAGGTGCTGGACGTGACCCTCAGCAACCCCCAGTTCAGTTTGCGGCCTGAGTCCAACCGCTTAGCGGCGGTGCTGGACTTGTCCGGCAAAGACAGGCTCTTTGGCCGCAGCTTCACGGGTCAATTGGCGTTTGATGGCAGCTTGTTGTTTGATGCCAATGAACAAGCCATCCGTCTGGCCGATGTCAAGGTCAGTCAACTGAAGTTGGACGGTTTGCCTTCGGCTGTGCAGTCGGCTGTACAGGGCCTGGGGCCCTTGCTGGTGCAACAGGTGTTTGAACGTCAGCCGCTCTATCGCTTTAAGCCAGAAGATTTGCAGCGCGCCGCTGCGGCAGGCCTGAAGCCCGGTGCCTTGCAAATCACTGGGCGTGGCATTGAACTGAGCCTGGTGCCTTTGAGCACGCCGTCTGCCTCCACCGACACGCGCAAGTAAAACCTCGTCGCTATCATCCCGCGTCTTTCTTTTTGGAGTTTCCTTGGACCTCACCCTGTTCATTCAAGCCGCCATCATGGGCGTGGTCGAGGGACTGACCGAATTTCTGCCCATCTCCAGCACCGGCCATTTGATTCTGGTGGGCTCGCTGCTCAACTTCACCGGCGAAAAGGCCAAGGTGTTTGAGATCGCCATTCAAACCGGGGCGATGTTTGCGGTGATGTGGGAGTACCGGGTGCGGCTCCAATCCACCCTGCGCGGCATTGCCAGCGAGGCGGTGGCCCAGCGTTTCGCACGCAATTTGTTGGTGGCTTTCATTCCGGCCGCCATCTTTGGCTTTTTGCTCGGCAGCTGGGTGAAATCGGCTTTATTTCATCCGGTGCCTGTGGCGCTGGCTTTTGTGGTGGGCGGCTTCATCATTTTGTGGGTGGAGCGCCGCCATCGCCAAAAGTATGGCGACATGGACATGCAAGGCACACGCCGTGCGCGTGTGGAAACTGTGGACGACATGAGTGCGGCGGACGCCCTCAAAGTGGGCCTGGTGCAATGCTTGGCTTTGATCCCCGGCACCAGCCGTTCAGGCGCCACCATCATCGGCGCCATGATGATGGGCTTCTCGCGTAAATGTGCCACCGAGTTCAGTTTTTTCCTGGGTATTCCCACCTTGATCGCTGCGGGTGCTTATTCGCTGCTCAAGCAGCGTCATGCACTGCATTGGGGTGATCTGCCCATGTTCGCCATGGGTTTGGTGTTTGCGTTTTTCAGCGCCCTGGTTTGCATACGCTGGTTGATTCGTTACGTGTCCACCCATGACTTCACCATCTTTGCCTGGTACCGCATCGTGTTTGGCGGCATTGTCTTGCTGACGGCCTACACGGGCTGGGTGACCTGGGCGGCGTGACGGCGTATCGTTGGAGGCAGGGGCTGCCATGCGGGCACGTTTCTGGCTTGCCCATCGCAGTCCCCAACGCCGCTTGAAGGTCGCATGTTTGTGAGCATCCCTCCGTCAACTTCTCAGCCCCTTCGTTTTTTCAAGAACGGCCAGCCGGTCGAGCTGCAAGGCTGTGCCCCCACACGAACCGTGCTCGACTGGTTGCGTGAAGACGCCCACCACACCGGCACCAAAGAGGGTTGCAACGAGGGCGACTGTGGTGCTTGCACCGTCGTGGTCGGCACATTGGATGACGTAGCGCCGGGTGGCTTGCAGCTGCGTGCCATCAACGCCTGTTTGGCTTTTGTGCCCAGCTTGCACGGCAAGGCCTTGTTCACCGTCGAGTTTCTAAAATCTTTGGGGCAGGGTGGGTTGCATCCCGTGCAGCAAACCATGGTGGAGCACCACGGGTCGCAATGCGGGTTTTGCACGCCTGGTTTTGTGATGTCGATGTGGGCCGCCTATGAGGCCCAGGCTGTGGGTGCTGAGCCCCCCAGCCGCCGCGATTTGGCCGATGCCCTGGCTGGCAATTTGTGCCGCTGCACCGGCTACCGCTCGATTCTGGACGCCGCCGAACACATGTTTGATGCCCCGCCTTGCCGACTGCAGCGTGAGCCTATTGCCGCAGGCCTGCGCGACATCGCTGCCAACACCCCACCCGTTTTCGAGCACCACAGCCCCGAGGGCCATTTCTTCGCACCGCGTCAGGTGGATGCCTTGGCGGATTGCCTGCTGGCACACCCCAAAGCCACCTTGCTCGCCGGTGGCACCGATGTAGGTTTGTGGGTGAACAAACAACTGCGGGTGTTGCCCGAGGTGATTTATGTCGGCGCTGTGGCTGAGATGCGCGAGATCCAAGTGATCGAACAAGGGCAGGGCGCGGCCATGCTGCACATCGGCGCTGCGGCTTCTTTACAGGACGCCTGGAAGGCCCTGGCCGACCACCTGCCGACCTTGGGCGAGGTGTGGCTGCGTTTTGCGTCGCCCACTGTGCGCCATGCGGGCACCTTGGGCGGCAACATCACCAATGGTTCACCCATTGGTGATGGCGCCCCGGTGCTGATGGCCCTGGATGCGCGCTTGTTGCTGCGCCGTGGCGGCCAAACCCGAAGCGTCGACTTGAGCGACTTCTACCTCGGCTACATGAAAAACCAGTTGCAAGCGGGCGAGTTTCTGCAAGCCATGGAAGTTCCACTGCCCCAGCCTGGGCTGCAGCTTCGCGCCTACAAAGTCAGCAAACGGTTTGACAGCGACATCTCCGCCTTGTGCGCTGGCCTGGCCATGCGCTTAGAAGGCGACTGTGTGGATCAGGTGCGTATTGTTTTCGGCGGCATGGGCCCGACGGTGAGCCGTGCTGCGTTGACCGAAGCTGCCCTGCTGGGCGAACCCTGGAACGAAGCGACACTGGCCTTGGCCCAAGCCGCATTGGCGCAAGACTTCAAGCCGCTGTCCGACCTGCGCGCCAGCGCCTCCTACCGCCTGCGTGTGGCGCAAAACCTGTTGCGCCGCTTCTGGCTGGAGACACGGCCGCACGATCCTGTGGCCAGCAGCGACAGCAGCGTCTGGCCGCAGCGCAAGCAGTTTGTCATTCACCCACTTGCGTCGTGACGTCGCCATGAATCGCCACGATCCTGCCGCAGCCCTCACCCCCGCCGTCGTGGGCAGTGCCCTGCCGCATGAATCTGCCGCGCTGCATGTAGCAGGGCAAGCGCCTTATGTGGACGACCTGCCCGAGCTAAGCGGCACGGTGCATGCCGCACTCGGCCTGTCCCCCGTGCCCCACGGCCGCTTGGATGCCTTGCACCTCGATGCGCTGCGCAAAGAACCCGGCGTGGTCGCCATCCTCAGCGCCCCCGACATTCCTGGCCTCAACGACTGCGGCCCCATCCAACACGACGACCCCATCTTGGCCCAGGGCGAGTTGCGTTATGTCGGCCAACCGGTGTTCGCCGTCATTGCCACCACCCGGCTGCAAGCCCGCCGTGTGGCGGCACGCGCCAAAGAAGTGATTCAAGCCACGCCCCTGCCCGCCGTGATGGATGTTCGGTTGGGCCATGCCCAAGGCCAGTGCGTGGTGTCGCCCATGCACCTCACCCGTGAACAAGTCCCCCAAGGCTGGCAAGCGGCCATGCAAGCGGCGCCCCACCGCTTGAAAGGCCAGTGGTCTTTGGGGGGGCAAGAGCAGTTTTATTTGGAAGGCCAAATCAGCTACGCCATTCCGACCGAGAACCAAGGCATGCTGGTGCATTGCTCCACCCAACACCCGAGCGAAATGCAGCATGCGGTGGCCCATGCCTTGGGTTGGGCCTCGCACCAGGTGAGGGTGGTGTGTCGCCGCATGGGCGGTGGGTTTGGGGGCAAAGAGTCGCAGTCGGCCCAGTTCGCCTGCATTGCCGCCTTGGCCGCGCAGCAGCTGCAGCGCCCAGTGAAACTGCGCGTGGACCGCGACGACGACTTCCTCATCACCGGCCGCCGCCACTGTTTTGAATACGACTACGAGGTGGGTTTTGACAATGAGGGCCGTATCCTGGCGGTGGAGGTGACCATGATGTCCCGCGCCGGGCACTCGGCCGATTTGTCGGCCCCGGTGATGACGCGTGCGCTGTGCCACTTCGACAACGCCTATTGGTTGCCCAATGTGGCCATGCACGGCCACAGCGTCAAAACCAACAGCCAAAGCAACACCGCTTTCCGCGGTTTTGGCGGGCCGCAAGGGGCCATGGTGATTGAGAACATCATCGACAGCGTGGCCCGCCAGCTGCAACGTGATGCCCTCGATGTGCGCCGCATCAACTTTTACGCCGAACCCGACAGCCCCGGCTTCCTGCAGCAGAGCACGCCCTATGGCCAGGCGGTGCTCGACAACGTGCTGCAGCCCTTGGTGGCGCAGTTGGAGGCCAGCAGCAGTTACCGAGAAAGGCGCTTGGAGGTGAAAACCTTCAATGCCCAAAGCCCGCTGCTCAAATGCGGCTTGGCGCTCACGCCGGTGAAGTTTGGCATTGCCTTCAACGTCAAACACCTGAACCAAGCCGGTGCCCTGGTGCATGTGTATGCCGACGGCTCCATCTTGGTCAACCACGGTGGCACCGAAATGGGCCAAGGTCTGAACACCAAAGTGGCCCAGGTGGTGGCGGAGGCTTTTGGTGTACCACTGAGCACGGTGCGTGTCAGCGCCACCGACACCGACAAAGTCGCCAACACATCGGCCACCGCTGCCTCCACGGGCAGCGACCTCAACGGCCAAGCCGCCCACCAGGCCGCCATGACCATACGCGCACGGCTGGCCCAGCTGCTGGCCGAACGTGCTGGCGGTGCGGCGGAAGAGGTCGTGTTTGCGGGTGGGCAAGTGGTGTGCAACCAGCTCACCATGCCCTTCGCCGAATTGGTGGCCCTGGCCTATAACCAGCGTGTGCAACTGTGGTCCGACGGGTTTTATGCGACACCCGGTTTGCACTGGAACCCCGCCACGCTGCAAGGCCACCCCTTCCACTACTTTGCCTATGGCGCCGCCGTGGCCGAGGTGCTGGTGGACACCCTCACCGGCGAACACCGCCTGCTGCAAGCCGATCTGTTGCACGACGCGGGCCGCTCACTCAACCCCGCCCTCGACATCGGCCAAGTCGAAGGCGCCTTCATTCAAGGCATGGGCTGGCTCACCAGCGAAGAGTTGTTTTGGCAACCCTTGGACGGTTCACCCAAAGCGGGCCTGTTGATGACCCACGCCCCCAGCACCTACAAAATTCCGACCGCCAACGACGTCCCCGAGGTGTTCAACACCCAGCTCTTCCACAACCCGCGCCTGCCCGGCAGCATCCACCAAAGCAAAGCCGTCGGCGAGCCGCCCTTGTTGCTGGCCTTCAGCGTTTTCTTCGCACTGCGTGATGCGATCTCGGCCGCAGGCGGGCATCACATCGACCCGCCACTGCGAGCCCCCGCCACACCCGAGGCGGTGCTGGACGCGCTGGATGCAGTGAGACCGTCCCGTGGCTGAACCCCTGGGTGGCAGCCAGAACCAAAGGCTGATCGCAACTGCCCAGCGCTGGGTCGCACAAGCGGTGCCTGCCATCCTGATCGAGGTCACCCGCACCCAAGGCTCAGTGCCACGTGAAACCGGCACCCGCATGCTGGTCAGCCGTGATGAAGTCGCCGGCACCATAGGCGGTGGCCATTTGGAATGGCAGGCCATGGCACTTGCGCGCAAGCTGCTCCAAACCCCGTCAGATGTCCGCGAACCCCAACACCACCGTTATCCCTTGGGCCCGAGCCTGGGCCAATGTTGCGGCGGCGTCGTTGAGCTGAAGTTTGAACAACTCACCGCCGCCTTGCTGCAGGATGGGCCGCAGCCACCCCCCCTGTTCCATGTGCAGCTTTACGGCGCCGGCCATGTGGGCCGCGCCATTGCCCACTTGCTGGCCACCTTGAATGTGCAGGTGCTGTGGGTGGACGAACGCGAGTCCGTCTTCCCGCCCGACGTGCCCGACCCCATCCGCTGCCTGGCGGTCGATGCGCCCGAGGTGGAAGTTCAACAAGCACCCGCCGGGGCCTATTACTTGGTCGTCACCCACCAACATGCGCTTGACCTGCGCATCACAGAAGCCATCCTGCGGCGCGGTGATTTTGCTTACCTCGGTTTGATTGGTTCTGCCACCAAACGTGCGCGTTTCGCGCATCAGCTGCAAGTGCGGGGTCTGCCTGCCGAGCTGCTGCAGCGCATGACTTGCCCCATTGGTTTGTCGGGGATTGACGGCAAAGAACCTGAAGTGATTGCGCTGGGGGTGGTGGGTCAGATGTTGATGCTGCAAGGAGCAGCGCAAGTTCGGCGGCGAGCGGGCGAGTTGAGGCACCTCACGCAATCTGGAGGCTGATGCGGGCGTTCAACGATCAGGCGCGCAAGACACGGAGCACCGCTCACCCCACCTCCATCACGTGTCTCAATATCTCCCCCAGCTCCGCCCCACAAGGCTTCAAAAACTCTGTCTCCACCCGCAGCGCCTGCTGCAGGGCCAGGTCGTCGCGTTCCACTTTGTCGTAGGGGATGGGCAAGGTGTCGAAGTCGGTGTTGCCCAAGGTGAGCTGGCTGCTGGCGCCTGGGGTTTCATGAAAACCTTGGCGTGCCATGTAAATCTCGGGGCGGTAAATTTTCTGAAACGTGCCCATCACCGCGATCAGGGCTGCCAGGTAGACGCGGCTGTGGTCGGTGAGGGACTCGCGCACATCGGAATAAATGGCCAGCGGCGCGGGAAAGCCCGGTGGGCGGAAGAAACGTGGCGCCAGGGCCATGTGTTTGAAGTACTGGGTGGTGGCTGAGTCGCCGCCCATCTCCAGGTACTCGCGGCCCAGCACGCTGTGCACATGCTCGGTGGCCATGTAGTGTTTCTTTTGGGAAATGCTGATGGCGACCGTGAGTGGGTCGGTGCAACAACCGCCTTGGCCAAATTGCAGTTGCGACAGCACGCCGTGTAACTTGCCGAACTGATCCCGTTCTTGTTGAGATGCCGTGTGGTTGGCAATTTTGGGCGCGATGATTCTGAAATCGTAGTCGCGCAAATAGGACGAAAAGTTCAACCCCGTGGGCCCGGCGTGGCGCTCGCCGCTGTGGGTGTCGATCACAGTGGCTTGCATCACTTCGGTGAGGCGAAACCCAGCGGGCGAGGCAGAGGCTTCAAACAGCGCACGCACGCTCAAGATATCGATCGCGATGGCATAACGCGTGGATCGGCCGTTGTCGTCCAGTTGTTGGTTCAGGCTTTGGTTGATCAGCCCGAACAAGGTGGACAGGTTCTGCTGGCGCGTTGCTGGGTCGCGCGCCAAGTTGGCGTAGTTGGTGGTTTCGCGGGTGTCGCTGCTGGGTACAAACTGGAGGTTGAAGGCCGTTCGGTCCAAAGCCCAGCTCAGCCCCAGGGCGCGGGCATTCGGTAAGCGGGTGCGGGCTTGTTTGCGCTCTATCGGCAGGTCGGAAAAAACAGCGGGGCAAGACGGATCAAAGGTTCGCATGGAGTAGCCTGCGGCACGAGGCCGGTTTGGGTTGGTGTGGTGCGCTGTGCTGACGCTTTTTGCACTCAAACAGTGGGGGTTAGCGGGCGTGAATGTAGTGGGGTGACCGAACAACAGCAAGCAAGAAGCGGGCAAAGGTCGCTGATACTGGAGCACCTTGCAGGTGCTTGACCAGCGCTTTGGGCGCTTGCCAAGCACTTCAACGGTTCGATGGCGGCCCGGTGCTTGACAGGGGAAACTATGTACATATACTGTACATGACCATCGTTACCAACAGGGGAGTTTCATGGGAACCGCGGCACTCAATGTGGTTGGACCGGCCAGCGCGCGCATTGTCGTGCAGGCCACTGAGCAAGACAAACGCGCTATTGCGGCCAAAGCAAAAAAGCTGGCTTTGCCCGTCTCAGAGCTGATGCGCCGTGGCGCGTTTGCCTATGAAAGCACCGAGGTGGACGCCGAGTTTGGTGCACTGGCCATTGCCGCTGAAACAGCAGCCCAACGTTCCGCCGGTTTCATCGACGAAGCACTCGATTTCATCGAGGCCAGCAACAAGCGCATCGCCAAAATGGAAGCCCAGGCTGCCAAGACCAAACGCAAGGCCGCTTGACATGGGAATGACAGACCGTGTGTGGGGCGCATTTGCAGCAGTGATCAAACTGGAAGACAAAGTTCAGCGCCAGTCCGAGGCCATGAAATCTCAACAGGCCAAAATTGAAAACCTCACCGAACGCGTGATTCGTTTGGAAACCCAGCTGGACATGTTGACCAGCGCCGCGATCATCAAGCGGCTCAAGAACGACTGAGTCAGGGCCTGTCACGCGGCGGATGTCGGCCCTAAGCCCGACGCGGCAATACCCGCCGCACATACACCATCACCTCTTTCCACAAGGGGTGGTTCAGCTCTCGCAACCCCACGAGCCACAGCAGCGTGGCAGCAGGCCCGCCCGCTAGCAACCACACGATGTAGTTGTCTTCAGTGATGGGCACCAACCAAGCCATCACGGCCACCGGCCCGGCGCTGATGACGGTCAGCAGGCTGCTGGGCCAACACGCTTGCAACATGGAGCCCATCCTCGCGCCCAAACGATGCAGTTGCCAGTGCGACAGCACAACGCCTCCCATGGCCGCAGCCACGAGGCCCCAGCACGCGCCCTGCAAGCCGAAAGGAATCGCGGCCAACAAGCCCAGCACCTGAAGCGCCACAATTTGCATCTGCAGTGCACTGGCACGGCGGGCATCGCCACTGGCCAAAATCGCTTCGCGCGACGGCAGGTACAAAATTTCCAATGCACAGGCCAAACACAGAATTTGGGCCAAGGGCACGGCTGACAACCACTGCCCACCGTAAATCAGGTGGATCAAGGGGTAGGCCAAAAAGCAGGTGACGGCCAAAAACGGCCAGCCTGCGGCGGTCAGCAGGGACACGCTGTTGGCATAGGCGGGGGCAATCGAACCTTGGTCTCTGTCCTGGCCTGCAAAGTAGGGCATGCAAATCAGCAGCACGGGGCGCAGCAACACACGGTGCAGCATTTCAGTGAGCCCGCCCGCACGGCTGAAGAGGCCCACGTCGGCGGCACCCAAGGCCCGGCCAATGATGAGCTCGGGCGCGCCTCGGCCGAGCTGCCCAAAGACATAAATCAAACTGGCAAATTTGCCGAAGTGAAATACGGGGCCCAGGCCCTTGATGCCCGGTAAAAAAGGGAAGTCTGCAGGTTTAAAAAACCAAGTCGCCACCACCACGGCCACGATGCCTGCAAAAGAACCCCAGGCCAAACTCAAGGTGCCAAACCCTTCCAGTGCCAGCGCCACAGACACTACAAAGGCCGCTACGTGCGAGAACAAATTGCAAACAAAAACGGGTTTGAAGTTGAGTTCCCTGCGGAACCAGGCGTGGGTGACAGCCCCGAAGGGCACGAATACGAAGTTCAGCGCCAAAACACGCATCACATCGCCGACGCCAGGTTCACGGTAAAAGTCTGACACCCATGACGCGCCAAGCACCAACAACAGCGCCATCGACCAACTGACCATGATGTTCATGGTCAACGCGGCGCGGATTTTGTCGCGGGTGAGCTCGCGCTCTTGAATCAAATACTCGGCCACGCCAAAGTCACGAAACGTGGTGGCCAGGGCTGAAAACACGGCGGCGATGGCAAAAACACCGACCTCAGACGGTGTCAGCAGCCGCGAAATGATGACCGTACTGGCAATTTGCAACACCAAACCGACATAGCTGTCGGCCATGGACAGCACGAGAGAGTTTCGAACCCGCGTCACGGCTCGTTCACCACAGACCGGTCTTTTTTGCGAAACAACAAATCCCACACACCGTGGCCCAATTTCAGGCCACGGTTCTCAAACTTTGTGAGAGGACGGTAGTCGGGGCGTGGCGCAAAACCGGATGCTGTGTTTTGCAGCTGGCCATGGGCGCTGAGTACGTCCAGCATTTGTTCGGCATAGGGTTGCCAGTCGGTGGCGCAGTGAAGAACACCGCCAGGCGCAAGGCGGCTGACCAATTCGGCCACGAAGGGCGCTTGGATCAAACGGCGTTTGTGGTGCCGTTTTTTATGCCACGGGTCTGGGAAAAACACATGAAGCCCGGCCAGCGAATCGGGCGCAATCATGCTGGCCAGCACCTCGACAGCATCGTGCTGAACGATGCGCAAATTGCTTAAACCGAGTTCGTCTATGCGTTGCAGCAGTGCTCCGACACCCGGAGGATGCACCTCAAGGCCCAAAAAATTGCAGTCGGAACGGGCTTGCGCAATGGTGGCGGTGGCCTGGCCCATGCCAAACCCAATTTCAACAATCAAGGGGGCTTGGCGCCCGAACACGGTGGCCCAGTCCGGCCGACTGTCTTGGTAGGGCAGAACATAAAGCGGACCGAGTTCGGCGAGCGCCCGCACTTGCCCGGATCCCATGCGGCCTGCTCGCACCACAAAGCTGCGAATGGCGCGCGTGGGCGCTGCGGGTGTATCGGGAGGAGTAGTTTCGGAAGACAAGGACAAGGGCATGGGCTGGAGGCCGTGAATTGTGCACGAGGCCTTGGGCGTGTTGACGGTCCCAGACGCTTGTCTGCCCCCCAAAGTCAGGGGTGGTCTCAAGTATGGGCATGGCCAGCCGATACCCGACGTACGGGCAAGGCAGCTCGACGTTCACTGCTTTCGTGTGTTTTTCGCGACCCATCTTTATGCACTTGTCACATGCTCGTCACAAACCACTGAGCGAACGCTGGCGCATGGCGCTGACCTTGTCGTGTGCGCTGCTGTGTGCCCCGGTTGGCGCGCAGAAGAGCAACGATTCAGTGGTGCTCAAAGGTGTGCCCGCCACAGTCGCAGCCGCCCTCAAACAAGCCGGTCTGCCCGCGAGCAGCATGGGTTTGTATGTGCAAGAGGTCAGCGATGTGGTCGCGATGGACGAGCCAAGAACACAACCTGCGCTGGCGTCACTCAACGACGACAAACACTTTGTGCTTGCGTCCACGACCAAAGTGGTCACCACGCTCGCGGCGCTGGACTTGCTTGGTGCCAACTACCGCTGGCGTACCTATGCCTTCGCCAGTGGCCCCATTTATGCCGGTAAATTGCGCGGCGATTTGCTCATTGTGGGTGGCGGCAACTCGTATCTGTCTGGCGCAGACTTGGCGCAGTGGTTCGCTGATTTGCGCGCCAAGGGTTTGAAAGAGATCAGCGGCAACATTGTGTTGGATCGTTTTGCCTTTCAATTGAACGACGACGACCATGCGCACACACCCGTACCGGGCGCAGACCGACCACACCATGCGCTGCCCGATGCATTCACCCTGAACGAAGGGGTGTTGCGTGTGGTCGTGTCGCCAGGCAAGGGAAATCGTGCAGCGGTTCGCTTGGATCCGCCGCTGGCAGACGTGCAGCTGGTGAACAACGTCAGCATGGGCGGAGCGTCCTGTTGGGCCGGTGCCAGTTTGACCTCGAGCAAAAATGTGCTCAAGGTCACGGTCAACGGGACTTGGAGCAGCTTGTGCCCGCAGAAACAACACGCGGTCGCTGCGATGTCGCACGTCGATCTGACCACACGTGCCGTGGCTGCGTTGTGGCAGCAAGCCGGTGGTGTGCTCAAAGGCCAGGTGGTTGACAAACCGCGGCCTGTGGTCAGCGAGGCCCAACGTGGAAGGCCTCAGCCTGGCCCCGCCACCATGCAGCGCGATGCCCAGGGAGAAGCCCTGATGCCCTTCGCGGTGCATCTGTCAGAGCGCCTTCCCCAAGTCATGCGTGTCATCAACAAAACCAGCGACAACATGGCGGCGAGAAATTTGCTGCTCACCCTGTCCCAAGGTTTCCCCTTCAAGGCGGCCACTTTGCCCGCGGCACAAGCCCGCATGCGGCAATGGTTGGCGCGTCAGGGCTTGCAGCCGGGGGATGTGGAAGTGGAAAACGGGTCCGGCCTGTCGCGTGCCGAGCGTGGCAAACCGCGTGCGATGGTGACCTTGCTGCGCCACGCCTGGCGCAGCCGCACCGCCGATGCTTTCGTGGAGTCCCTGCCGATTGCGGGCGTGGACGGCACCTTGGCCCACCGCATGTTGCAAGGTGCAGCCACAGGCCAGGCCTTTTTGAAAACCGGCACCCTGCGCGACACCCGCGCTCTGGCGGGTTACGTTCGTGGCCGCAGCGGCAAGGTGTACGCGGTGGCGGCCATGGTCAATCACCCCCAGGCCACCCTCGGTTTACCGGCCTTGGATGCTTTGATTGAATGGGTGGCCAAAAATGGCTGATGCTCTGAGAATGCACGGTCGCGAGCTCGTCAACCGACTTTGACGCTGCCTATAATCGCTCCGGCATGCGGGTGTAGTTCAATGGTAGAACGGCAGCTTCCCAAGCTTCATACGAGGGTTCGATTCCCTTCACCCGCTCCAAATCATCCCATCGATTCCGACCAGCCTGACCCAAGCCGACGTGCTTGAGTGCGGGCTGCGCAGGTGAACAAATGAACAATTTCCTCTCTTTCCGTGCTGGCCGTGTCTGGGTATGTGCACTGGTCGTATTCATGGGCGCTTGTGCCACACCTGAGCGCCCTGCGGCGCCAGCGGGCGAAGTGGCCTTGGAGCAGGGTATTGCCTTTGCGGTGGATGATCTGCTGGTTCAAGCCCGCCGTCTGCCGCAGTTCCAACCGGGCAAGGCTTTGTTGGGCAATATCACGGGTGCGGGCAAGCCGGTCATCGTGATGGACGCGGTCATTGACGGTGTGACGGGCCAACAAACCACGGCCACCCGCTTGCTCGATACGCGGTTGTTGGAGCGCGCCAAGGCAGGATTCGATCAGTTTGAGGTTCTGCCCGTTTCCGGTGACAACTTGGGCAAGGCTTTGTTCTTGATCGCAGGCACCTTGACCACGGGCAGCACATCGGGTGGTGATACCGGCTACCGCATCAATCTGTCGCTGACCGAGATTCGCAATGGCGTGATCGTGGCGCAATCTGCGGCGCGGGTGCTGGCCAAGGGTGTGGACTCCACACCCACGAGCTTCTTCCGTGACAGTCCTTCGCTGACCAAGGACAGGGTGATCGAAGGCCAAATTCGCACGGCACAAGGCGCAACAGGCTCAGAGGCCGACCAAGTTTATTTGGCCCGACTGCCCGTGGCGGCCTTGGTCTCTGAAGCCGCCAAGTTTTACGAAGAAGGCAAGCACGCGGAGGCACTGCGTTACTACGAATCTGCGGCAGAGCGCGCCGAAGGGCGGCAAATGCGGGTGCTGGTGGGTATCTATCTGAGCAATACCCAGTTGGGCCGCACGGATGCCGCCTCTGCTGCCTTTGGCCGCATCGTTGCCCTGGGATTGGCCACCAACAATTTGTCGGTGAAATTTTTGTTCCGTCCAGGCTCCACCGACTTCTTTCCCGACCCGAAAGTCAGTGGCCCTTACGCCAGTTGGTTGAAGCAGTTGTCGACGGAACTGTCGGCCTCCAAAGCCTGCTTGGTCATCGTGGGCCACACCAGCCGCACGGGCTCAGAGCAATTCAATGAACGTTTGTCTTTGCAACGTGCGGCGTCGATTCAAAAACGCATTGAAGTGATGGCTCCTGACACCACCGGTCGCTTTCAGCCTGTGGGCATGGGGTTTCGTGAGAATTTGATCGGTTCGGGGACAGACGATCAACAAGACTCGTTGGACCGCCGCGTGGAGTTCAAAGTCCGCGCCTGTTGATCTGAGGGGCTGCGGCTTAGGCCGCTTCAGAATACCTCGTCGCTGCGTAAGTAGCGCCACTGCCCCACTGGCAGGTCACCGAGCATGACCCGGCCGATGCGAACCCGCTTCAGCCCAGTCACTTTGAGGCCCACCGCCTCGCACATGCGGCGAATTTGGCGTTTTTTGCCTTCCACCAAAACGAAGCGCAATTGGTCTTCATTGACCCACTCCACCTTGGCCGGGCGCAGGGCTTCATCATCCAATTCCAGGCCATGGTTCAGCAAGGCCAGTTGCTCATCGGACAGCGCTTGCGGCAAGGCCTCGCCGCTGAGGCTTTGCACGCGGACCAGGTACTCTTTTTCTATGGGGCTGTTTTCGCCAATCAAGGTTTTGGCGACACGGCCGTCTTGAGTCAGAACCAAAAGTCCCACCGAATCGATGTCGAGCCTCCCGGCAGGCACGAGGCTGCGCAGGTGGTCGCGGGCAAAACGTGTACCGCTGGCGTCTTCCGTCCATTGGTTCTGCGGTGTCACCAAGACAAAGGCCGGTTCATAGCCGTCTTCGGCCTGGCCGCTGACATAACCGATGGGTTTGTTGATCAGTACGGTAACCTTTTGCGCTTGCATTTGCCGCGCCGGTGTGTCGATGGTGATGTGTTGCCCCGCCACCACCCGCGAGCCGAGTTCCCGCACCACCTGGCCATCCACACGCACCCAGCCTTTTTCTATCCACTCGTCGGCCTCGCGTCGCGATGCCAAACCCAGCTCACTCATGCGTTTTGACAGGCGCAAGCTGCCGGGCAGGTGTTCTGGGGGCTCAGACCCACTCCACTGCGCGGCCGGGTTCTGTGTCCATGTGGGTGCTTGTGATGGGCGTTTTTCGCGGGCGCGTGCAGCGCTGCGTTCGCGGTCACGTGTCACCGGGCCAGTACGACCCGATTCACCGCTGGCGGGCAAGGTGCGCTCTTGTCGGGCGTCTGACCTGGGTGCCGCACCGCGGCTGTCATAGTGGTCCCTGTGGCCAGGGTTGTTTGGCTTGGCGGCGGGTCGACCAAACGCCGTGTTGGTTTCACCTCTCGGAAATGCTCGCGTTTGCGGTTCAGCGCTGCCCCGTGGGGGGCGGTCTGAGCGGCCAAGCGAAGTGGCATCAGCACGGGGCGGCTGTCGACGGGCGTCCGCCCCCGACGGCGGCCGTTGACCTTTGGGGTCGCTGCGCGGTGGTTTGCGCTCAGCGGGCGCGGGCGTCGGCGGCGCTGCACGCGCTTGATGCTCACGTTGCCACAAGGCTTCACGCTCAGCGCGTTCGGCTTGCGCCTCAGACAAGGTTGGGCGATGGCGCACGCCATTCCCAGCACCACGCACCGGCGCACGGCCAGGGCGGTCGGTGGATGTTGTTGTTTTGCGTGCAGTTTTGAGTTTGAGCGTGGCCATGACATGTTTTCTCTTCAGGGCGAAATTGGAACACGTTCGGCGGCCGCGTTCTATTGAGCTTTACACATTTCATGACAAACCAAGTCCGTTCGCACCGAGCTTGTCGACGTGCATGAGCGAGGCGGGCGTTGGTTTCGCCAAGGCCTTTAGTCCTGAGCACCGGCGAAGGGTCAGCCCGAACGGTGGGAGTTGTCGTGTTTGATGTGATTCTCAATAAACCGAGAGCAGGTCCAATTTGCTGGCGCTTATTCGACTAATGAATCGTCGAAATTGGCCGATATTGGAAACATGCACAGCGGAATTGAGGACTCCACAGCCCCCCCATCTACCGATGTGCGCGCATCCATTGAAACCCGCGCTGTGACTGGAGAATCCACATGAAACTCAACCCAAATTTCCGTCGTGTGGTCAAGGGTCTGACCGCTGCTGTCACCTTGCTGTCTGGTTTGGCACACGCAGCGCCGCCCACTTGGTTGCCCTCTGTTGAGGTGCCCGAGGGCACGGTGCTGCTGCAGGTTGAAGAGTTGAAAGCCACCTATTTGCAATGCGATCGACTGTCATCGAAGACCTTCTTGGACTCGTCCACTGCGGCGCACTGTTCTGTGGCCTCTGAGCGTTTGCGCCGCTATGGTTTCGATGGGCGGGGCGATGCCGTTCTGGCTTGGTGGAAAGTGATGTCTGAGGAGCGCCGCAGCTTGGCGCCCGCCGGTAGATCTACCTCACCGAACGGCTTGGCGTCTTTGTGAGCACAGGCGCTGGTCAGCGCCCCCGCCAAAACAACGCATCCAGTTCTTTGATGCTGATCTGACGCCAAGTCGGCCGACCGTGGTTGCATTGGTCCGAGCGTTCGGTGCTTTCCATGTCCCGTAAGAGGGCGTTCATCTCGGCCACACTGAGGTGCCGGTTGGCACGCACCGCGCCATGGCAGGCCATGGTGGACAAAATCTCATGCTGGGCACGTTCAATCACGTTGCTGGCATCAAATTGAGCCAACTCGGCGAGCACGCTGCGTGCCAAATCCACCACATCGCCTTGGGCCAAAGCGGCGGGCCGAGCGCGCACCGCCAGCGTGGTGGGCCCCAAAGGCGAAATATCCAGGCCCAGTGTTTGCAGATTGGCCGTTTGTTGGGATGCAGTGGCCAGCTCGGCGGGTGTTGCCGTGAAGGTCACGGGAATTAGCAGCGGTTGGGACTCGATGGCTGCTGCACCCAAACCTGCCTTGAGCCGCTCATAAACCACGCGCTCGTGGGCCGCATGCATGTCCACCACGACCAAACCGTGTTGGTTCTCCGCCAGGATGTAGATGCCGCCAATCTGCGCAATCGCCCGGCCCAGTGGCCAATCGCCCTCTGCGGCTTCTTTGGGCCGTTGTGGGTTTGGTGTGGTCGTGTCTTGGCCGTTTTGGGCCACAGGCGAGGGCCAAGTTGCCGGCAGCTCTCGCGCATGCAGGACCGCGGCTTGTTGCAAACCCAATCGGCCTTGGTAGGGAAGGCTCCCGCTCGGCCAGGTCGCACTGGGTTGTCCGCTGGCGTTGCGTGCTTCGTCTCTATGTAGGGTATCTGCCAGGGGCTGCGGCCCCGGTACCGCCAAGGCTTTGGAGGGAGCCAACACGGAGACCACCGCTTTGTGCACAGCCTGGTGGACTGCCCGTGACTCACGGAAACGCACTTCGATCTTGGTCGGGTGCACATTCACATCGACCTGATCCGGGGCGATTTCAATGAAAAGCACATAACTCGGTTGGCGTTGTCCGTGCAGCACATCGTCAAACGCGGAGCGCACCGCATGGGCGATGAGCTTGTCACGAACAAAACGGCCGTTGACGTAAACATACTGCTGGTCGGCACGGGCCCGCGCCGCCTCGGGTGTGCCAACGCGGCCGGTCACGCGCATGACGCCAGCATCCCAATTCACAGCCCGGCTTTGAGCGATGAACTCCGCGCCGAGTACGTCCTGCAAGCGGATGTCAGCCGAAGCACGTCGCCATTGCTGCAGCAATTTGCCGCCGTGCCAGATGGAAAAACCGACGCCGGGCCGTGTCAAGGCATGGCGGCGCACGGCTTCCACACAGTGTGCCAACTCAGTGGACTCGGTTTTGAGAAACTTGCGGCGTGCGGGCGTGCTGAAAAAGAGTTCTCGCACCTCGACGGTGGTGCCTACACCACGGGCAGTGGCTTGCAGTTCACCGGAGCGCGCATCCAGGCGCAGGGCATGGTCAGCGCCCTTGAGGCGGCTGGCCACACTCATCTCCGATACCGAGCTGATCGCCGCCAAGGCCTCGCCGCGAAATCCCATCGTCGCCACGTGCTCAAGGTCGTCCAGGCTGCTAATCTTGCTGGTGGCATGGCGCTTGAGCGCCAAGGGCAACTCCTCGGCCGGAATACCGCCGCCGTCGTCTTCCACCACCACCGCTCGAATTCCGCCTTCGATCAGCTTGACGGCGATGTCGGATGCACCAGCATCCAGCGCGTTGTCCACCAGCTCGCGCACCACGGAGGCGGGCCGCTCGACGACTTCACCCGCCGCAATTTGGCTGACCAACTCATCCGGCAACTCACGAATCGGGCGGCGCGTGGCGGGCTTTGAGTCCGCAGGGGGGGCCAGTAGGGAGACGCTCATTTACCCATTTTAGGTGGGTGTTGAATCCGACTGTCACGCTCGCTATGGATAATCAATGCCCATGGAAATCATGACCTTTTTGATCGACTTCATCCTTCATGTGGACGACCACCTGATGGCCTTTGTCCAAAGCTACGGGGTGTGGGTGTATGCCCTGCTGTTTTTGATCGTTTTCGTCGAGACAGGCTTGGTCGTGATGCCTTTTCTCCCAGGCGACTCTTTGTTGTTCATCACCGGCGCGTTGTGCGGTGCGGGTTTGATGTCGCTGCCAGTGGCCATGGCGGTCTTGATCGTCGCCGCCATCTTGGGCGACCAAACCAACTACACCATTGGCCGTTATTTCGGTCCCAAAGTGTTTCGCTGGGAAAACTCACGCTGGTTCAACAAAGCCGCCTTTGATGCCGCCCACGCCTTTTATGAAAAACACGGCGGTATCACCATCATCCTGGCCCGTTTCATGCCGTTTGTGCGCACTTTTGCGCCTTTTGTGGCCGGCGTGGCCGAGATGACTCGTTCCAAGTTCACGTTTTTCAACGTCACCGGGGCCTTGATCTGGGTGCTGTCCCTGACGACGGCAGGTTACGTGTTCGGTAACCTGCCTTGGGTGCAGAAGAATTTGAGCCTCATCATTTGGGCCTTGATCATCGTTCCGGGTTTGATCGCCCTGTGGGGTGCCTGGAAGGCCAAGCGGCAGGCCCAGGCGCAAAGCGTCTGATCCTCACGCGAGGATCTCAAGTCAGCTCCAAAATAGACGATAAGACTACAAATCCTCTGGGCTTGAGAGTTCCCAGAAGTCCGATGTCTGTAGCGCCCCGAATTGTCGGGTTCTAACTGGAGAGGCCCATGAAGATCGTGATCGTTGACGACAACCAGGTCAACGTGGTCGTGGTCAGGTCGTTGGTGAAACAACTGCCCGACTGCGAGTCGGTGGAGTTCACCGACCCCATGCAGGCAGTGGATTGGTGTTTGGTCAACGACCCCGACCTGGTCGTGGTGGACTACATGATGCCGGTGCTTGATGGCCTGGCATTCATCAAAATGTTCCGCGCCTACCCTGGCAAAGAAGAAATTCCTGTTTTGATGGTCACCGCCAGCCACGAAAGCGCGGTCCGCTACGAAGCGCTGGCCGTGGGCGCCAACGACTTCCTGACCAAACCGATAGACCGGACCGAGTTTCTGGCCCGTTCACGCAACATGCTCGCCTTGCGCAAAGCGCAGGTTGCACTGGCCTACAAAGCCGAGGTCTTGGCAGAAGATGTTTACCAGGCCACCCACAGCCTGTCCGCCTTGGAGCGCGACACCATGTTCCGCATGGCGCAATGGGCAGAAAAACACGATCCGTCTCTCGGCAAACACGTGGAACGTGTTTGCCACTACACCCGGCAGATTGCGCGCAAACTGCAGTTGCCCAAGGGCGAGCAAGAGGCACTCTTTGAGGCAGCCGCTTTGCATGACGTGGGCAAACTCTTGATGCCCCCTGAACTGGTTCAGCACAAAGGCGAGTACAGCCCAGAACAACGTTTGACCATGCAGCAGCACACGGTCAAAGGTTTTGAGATGTTCCACACGAGCCCCTCCAAAAGCTTGCAACTCGGTGCATTGATCGCCGAAAGCCACCACGAAAAGTTTGATGGCAGTGGCTACCCCAACGGCCTCGCAGGCCAAGCCATTCCTTTGGCCGCGCGCATTGTGGCGGTGGCCGATGTCTTTGACGCCATGACCAGTGAGCGCCCCTACCGACCCGCAGTGTCCATGGACGAAGCGCTGGAACATCTCTATACCCAGGTCGGAAAACACTTCGACCCTGACTGCGTGGCTGCATTTGCCGAGGATTGGAAAGAGATTTCGTCCATTGCGGAGCGTTTTTCCGACGATCCGCAAGCACAGCACTGAGCCCGTCGGTCTCTGTTGCCTGCCCCAGTGCTCAGATTGTCATTCCCGCGAAAGCGAGAATCCAAGCCGTGGTCGCCAACGAAGTCATGGCTGCGATTCGGCCCATTCTCTGGATTCCCTCTTTCGAATGATTGAGGGTTTTCATCGCGATTTCCTTTGTCTCAACAGTGTGCGACGCGCAGCGCAAAGAACTACAGCTGCCTGACCCGCGCCAGCGGCGGGTTCTTCGCAAAGTAGCGCTGTATCCCCGTGGTTAAGGCCTGCACCAATTCGGCTTGGTAGTCGGGGTCACGCAGCTTGGCTTCTTCTTCCGGGTTGGAGATGAAGGCAGTCTCCACCAAGATCGAGGGGATGTCAGGTGCTTTGAGCACCGCAAAACCGGCCTGTTCAACACGTGGTTTGTGCAAGCGGCCCACCTTGCCGATTTGGCCCAGCACTTCGCGCCCCACATGCAGGCTGTCCTTGATTTGAGCCGTGGTGCTCATGTCCAGCAGGGCATGCATCACCTGCGCATTTTGGGCTTTGACGTTGATACCGCCCACCACATCGGCCGCATTTTCTTTGTTGGCCATCCAGCGCGCCGTGGTGCTGGAGGCCCCGCTTTGGCTCAAGGCGAACACCGACGCCCCACGAGCTTGGGGCGTATAAAAGGCGTCGGCATGGATGGACACAAACAAGTCGGCCTGCACGCGCCGCGCCTTTTTGACCCGTTCATGCAAAGGCACAAAAAAGTCAGCGTCCCGCGTCAGCATGGCGCGCATGCCGGGCAGAGCGTTCAAACGCTCTTGAAGCTGTTTGGCGACAGACAGCACCACATCTTTTTCCTTCAACCCTGTGGGGCCCACCGCACCGGGGTCTTCACCTCCGTGACCCGGGTCGATGGCCACAACCACCAGGCGGTCAATTTTTTGCTGCAGGGCGGGCGGCAAATTGGCAGGCACTGGGGGTGCTGACGCCGTGCTGCTGGGGAGTGTTTCTGTGGCGGGTTTGCCTAGGCGCACAAGAAACTCGCCCAAAGCGTCCTGCACTTCTTTGCTGGCGCTGCTTTCCGCTTGGGCTTTGTCGCGGATGAGTTGCAACAACGGGTCACGTTCTTGCGCGGGTTTCAAGTCGAAGACCAAACGGTGCTGGTAGGCGGCCACCGGGGCCAACGAGAACACCTCTGGATCGACCAGCTGCTTGAGCTCGACCACCAGGCGCACCACACGCGGCTGGTTTTGGCCGATGCGCATGCCGCCGATGTAAGGGTCGTCGGCCCGAACCTTGCCCACCAACTCGCGCAGGGCGGGGCTCAACTCCAGACCCTCGACATCGATGACCAAACGGGCCGGGTTGTCAGCCAAAAAATGCTTGGCGCTCAAAGGAACATCACTCTCCAGCGTGACACGGGTGTAGTCTGCTGCCGGCCACAACCGCACGGCCACGATGCTGGCGCCGAAAGCCAAATCAGCGGCTGTCAGCGTCAGCACCAAGCTGCCCATGCGGCGCACGGCTTGACGCCGGGAAAGTTTGGTCTGTGGGGTGTTCATGGCAACAAGCGTTGGCCAGTGGCGGAAAACGCGTCAAACACCACGTGCCGGGACTCGCTGCTGTTGCTGGATGCGATCGCACTGATGGTCACGCTCAAGTCCGGTTCAGGCATTAGCCCCAAGGCTTGGTCCGGCCACTCCACCAGCTTGAGGCCAGGGTCAGCGAACACCTCGCGAAAGCCGGCATCCTCCCACTCCTGGGGATCGTTGAAGCGGTAAAAATCGAAGTGAGAGGCGCGCATTGTGGGCAAGTCATAAACCTCCACCACCGAATAACTGGGGCTCTTGATGGTGCCCACCGCACCCAGTGCCCGTAGCAGATGCCGCACGAAAGTGGTTTTGCCTGCACCGAGATCACCGTGCAAAGCGATCGTCGCATTTTTGAGCAAGGCGCGGCCTGCCAACAGCGCTGCCGATGTGGCGGTGTCGTGTTCATCAAGCCAGGAGATCTGGCGGGTTTCTAGAATCGGCAAATGAATCAACCTCGGGTGATCGACAAAGCAGGGCTGCTGGGCTCCCTGAGCGCAAAGGCGCGTTCGCTTGGATTTTCCCAGATTGGTGTGGCCGACGTGGATTTGAGTTCCGCTGAACCGGGCCTGATGGATTGGCTGGCAGCCGGATTTCACGGCGACATGCACTACATGGCCGCCCACGGCCTCAAACGCGCTCGTCCGGCAGAGCTGGTTCCAGGAACGGTACGTGTCATCACCGCCCGCATGAACTACCTGCCAGCGCAAGCAGTGCGCGGCGATTGGCAAGCGGTTGAATGGCTGCGCTTGAAACGTCCCGATCAAGCCGTGGTTTCGATGTATGCGCGAGGCCGGGACTACCACAAGGTGCTGCGCCAACGGCTGCAACAACTGGCCTCGTGGTTGGCGTCTGAGGTGGGCGAGCTGGGCTACCGCGTGTTCACCGATTCCGCGCCGGTCTTGGAAGTGGAGCTGGCCAGCCGCAGCGGCATTGGATGGCGCGGCAAACACACACTGACCTTGAGCCGCAATGCGGGGTCGATGTTTTTTCTGGGTGAGATTTACATCGACTTTCCCCTGTCGCTCACGCCTGCCAGCAGCGAACATTGCGGCACCTGCCAAGCCTGCATCGACGTTTGCCCCACCCAGGCCATCGTCGGCCCCTACCAACTGGACGCGCGGCGTTGCATCTCTTACCTCACCATCGAACACGAGGGCGCTATTCCGCTGGAGTTGCGCCCCCTCATGGGCAACCGCATTTACGGCTGCGACGACTGCCAACTGGTTTGCCCATGGAACAAGTACGCCCAGGTCAGTGGCTTGCCTGACTTCAACGTCCGATCGGCACTGGACACACCCAGCTTGCTGACACTTTGGTCATGGTCAGAAGAAGAGTTTCTTCGTTACACCGAGGGCAGTGCCATCCGCCGCATTGGTTTTGAGCGCTGGCAGCGGAATCTGGCGGTGGCGCTGGGCAATGCGCTGGCGAGTCGTGAGGTGCCAATGCCTCAGGATGAATGCC
This sequence comes from Burkholderiales bacterium, assembly GCA_031431125.1. Classification (GTDB taxonomy): domain Bacteria; phylum Pseudomonadota; class Gammaproteobacteria; order Burkholderiales; family Burkholderiaceae_C; genus JANPCX01. The sequence goes on along the minus strand of JANPCX010000015.1, from coordinate 123,818 downwards.
GACAGGCTTTGCAGGGGCGACGCCCGAACGCGGCGCCCTTGGTCCAAGAGCACATTGACTGGGCCTTGCGGCAGCACCCTCAGCCCGCCCGTCGCCCTGATTGACGCGTGGGTTCTTGCTGCGTAGTTTCCACAATGGCAAGGCCGCTGGCTTGCACGAAGATCGGGTCAACGATGTTTGATTGCAGCTTGTCGCAACGGCGTTGTTGACCACCCTCATTCACTGGAGACCTCAATGAAACGCAGACCCCTCACTTTGGCCCTGCTGAGCTTGGCGGCCTTGGCCGCCACACAAGGCAATGCCTGGGCCCAGGCTTACCCGGCCAAACCAGTTCGTCTGGTGGTGCCGTTTGCGCCAGGCGGTACCACTGATCTAATCGCCCGCATCGTGGCCGAAAAAATGGGCGCCGCGCTGGGGCAGGTGGTGGTGGTGGAAAACAAAGCCGGCGCGGGCGGCGTGGTGGGAGCGATGGAAGTGGTGAAGTCGCCCCCGGATGGCTATACCCTGAGCGTGGCCACAGTTTCCACGGTGGCGTCCAACCCGGCCATCAACCCGAAAATTCCTTATGACCCGCTCAAAGATTTTGTGCCCATCATCAACATGGCGGCCACACCGAATGTGATCGCTGTCCACCCTTCATTCCCCGCCAAAGACTACAAAGCGTTTTTGGAGACCTTGCAAAAAAGCCCCGGCAAGTACAGCTATGGCAGCTCAGGCACCGGCGGCATTGGCCACATGCAAATGGAGCTTTTCAAGAGCATGACCAAAACCTTCCCTACCCACATTCCCTACCGCGGTGCTGGGCCTGCGCTGAACGATGCCGTGGCGGGGCAAATCCCCATCATTTTTGACAACCTGCCTTCCGCGCTGCCTTTCATCAAGGACGGGCGTTTGGTGCCCATGGTGGTGTCGTCACCGCAGCGGGTGGCTGGTCTGCCCAATGTGCCGACTTTTGCCGAGGTGGGGTTGGAGCCTGTGAACCGCATGGCGTTTTATGGCATCTTGGCACCCAAAGGCACACCAAAAGAAATTGTCGACAAAGTTCACGCGGCGGTCAAAACGGCTTTGGCCGATCCAGGTGTCAAAAAGCGCATTGAGGATACGGGCTCCATCGTGATTGGAAATACGCAGGCCGAGTTTGAGAAACAGATTAAAGACGAACTGTTTACCTACAAGCGCGTGGTCTTTCTGCAAAAGCTGACCTTGGAGTAAAGCTACTTGGTTTGGCCCTTGGCCGAGCACAATGCAGGGGAGCCAATCAGGCTCCCCTTTTTTTCTTCTTCGATGAATGTGATGCAAATCAGCGAGCAAGCCATTGATGGGTTTGCAAGCGCCCTGTGGTTGGAAGACGGTTTGGCAGCCAACACCTTGGCCGCCTACCGGCGCGACCTGACGTTGTTCAGTCGCTGGTTGGCCGATGAACAAGGCAAACACCTGAACCAGGCCAGCGAATCAGACTTGAAAAGTTATGCAGTGGCACGCCACGAAGGCAGCAAAGCCACCAGCACCAACCGCCGCTTGACGGTGTTCAAGCGTTACTTCCGCTGGGCACTTCGGGAAAAACTGGTGGAGGCCGACCCCACGCTGAAACTGCTGATGGCCAAACCCTTGCAGCGTGTGCCCAAAACCTTGAGCGAAGGGCAAGTTGAAGCGCTGCTGGGGGCCCCCGATGTGGCCACGCCCTTGGGTCTGCGCGACCGCAGCATGCTGGAGTTGATGTACGCCAGTGGTTTGCGGGTGAGCGAACTGGTCACCCTCAAAACCGTGCACCTGAGTTTGAGTGACAACGCCCTGAAGGTCACTGGAAAAGGCAGCAAAGAACGTTTGTTGCCTTTTGGTGAAGAGGCCAGGGTTTGGTTGGTGCGTTACTTGAACGAAGCCCGTGGTGCGATCTTGAAGCAACAAAACACCGACGCCATGTTCGTGACCGCCAGGGGCGGCGCCATGACCCGGCAGATGTTCTGGAAACTCATCAAAGCCCACGCCTTGAGGGCAGGCGTTCAGGTGCCGCTCTCACCCCACACACTGCGCCACGCCTTTGCTACCCATTTGCTCAACCACGGGGCTGACCTCAGAGCGGTGCAAATGTTGCTGGGGCATGCCGACATCTCGACGACAACGATTTACACCCATGTGGCCCGCGAGCGTCTGAAAAATCTGCACGCCTTGCATCATCCGCGTGGTTGAGCCCGTAGCGTGCAAACCGCACGGCGGCGGGTATACGAGAGGTTCGCCACCTTTTGGTTGTGATTTATTTACATGGTGTGGAGCGTGCGTTTCGGTTTCCCACAATAGCGGTCGATAGCCATCTGAACCAAACTCCATCCCCACATCGGCACCCCGCCGGTAGGAGATTCAGATGCAACAGGCAACCTTTCTTGACTTGTCTCGCCGCGCCACCCATCGAGCACTGAGCACCTTGGTTCTTGGTTTGCTGCTGCTATCGGCTCCCACGAGTTGGGCTCAACTCTTGATTGGTCAAAGCACCGGTATCACGGGTCCAGCAGCCGCTGGCTCGAAAGAAAACATGGACGGTGCGCAGGTGTACTTCAAACACATCAACGCAACCGGTGGCATCAACGGCCAGCGCATTGAGCTGATCACGTTAGACGACAAGAATCAGGTCGAGCTTGCGGCCGAGAACGCCCGCAAATTGATCGCCGAGCACAACGTGTTGGCCCTGTTCATGACCCGTGGGACGCCCCAAACCCAAGCCGCACTACCGTTGTTGGCCCAGTACAAGGTGCCCTTGGTTGCGCCAGCAACAGGCGCCATGGTGCTGCACAACCCGGTAAACCCGTGGGTGTTTAATGTTCGTGCCTCATACCAGCGGGAAGCCGAAAAAGCAGTAACTCATTTGACCACCATCGGCCTCACCCGTATCGGGGTCATTCACGTAGACGATTCATTTGGTGCGGACGTTTATGAGGGCGCCAAAAAAGGGTTTGAAAAAGCCCAGTTAAAGCCCATTTTTTTGGAGAAATTCAACCGCACCAAACCCGACTTCACGCCAATTGCTGGCCTTCCAGCAAAAAAAGATGCCCAAGCTATTTTTCTGATCGGCAGCGGCGCATCTGTAGCCGAGGCCACCAAACTGATTCGCGCCACAGGATCGCGAGCCCAGGTGGTGACGGTGTCCAACAACGCCTCCAACGGTTTCATCAAGTTGATGGGTGAGCATGCATGGGGCACCATCGTGTCGCAGGTGTTCCCCTTCGAGCGCTCCATCTCCACGCCCATGGTCAAAGAAGCCATGGAGTTGGCGGCGGCACAAGGCTTCAAGGAAGTGACGCCCGCCATGCTGGAAGGTTATGCCGGTGCCAAGGTATTGGTGGCGGGCTTGCGTCGGGCGGGTGCAAAACCCAATCGACTGAGCTTGCAGCAAGCATTGAACGGCATGCGCAAGGTAGACATTGGTGGCCTGGAAGTTTCCTACAGCGAAACAGACCACTCAGGTTTGGACTTCGCTGACCTGTCCATCATTGGGCAAAACGGCAAGTTTTTACGCTGAACGGATAAGGCAACTCGTTTGACCGTTGGGCTTAGTCTGTGCGGCCACTGGCCGGACAGACTTCGGGCGCGCTTTTTGTCACTTCACGCGGCGGTGCCATGACCCGGCGGATGTTCTGGAAACTCATCAAAGCCCACGCGTTGAGGGCAGGCATTCAGGTGCCGCTCTCACCCCGCACGTTGCGCCACGCATTTGCTCAACCACGGTGCCGACCTCAGAGCTGTTCAAATGTTGTTAGGCCACGCCGACATCTCCACCACCACGATTTACACCCATGTGGCCCGTGAGCGTTTGAAAAGCCTGCATGCACAGCACCACCCGCGCGGTTGAATTGGCTTGAACTGGCGCCATCAAGGTGGTGCCGCACTCGGGTTTTCTCCTGGGCAACACATTTTTGTGCGCTTTCTGGCATCTGTTGACCGTTTTTCGTTTCGGTTTCCCACAATAGCGGCCGATAAGCAGGTGACCCACACTCTCCATCAGCGCCGGCAGCCCGCCGGAAGGAGACTCAGATGCAGATCCAGACCTTCCTCGACCTGATTCGTGCCGATAGACGGCTGAAGTGCGATGCGGTGCTGAACACCTCTGTTCGGCGTGCGTGTGGGGCCTTGGCTGCCGGGGTGCTGGTGTTGACCGCAAGCCCCAGTTGGGCCCAGCTTGTGATCGGCGTCAGCAGTGGCGTGACGGGCGCGGTAGCGGCTGGGGTAAAGGAAAACATTGACGGCGCGCAGGTCTATTTCAAACACATCAATGCACGCGGCGGCGTCAATGGGCAGCGCATCGACCTTGAGATCATGGACGACAAGTTCGATGCCAAACTCACCGCTGAGAACGCCCGCAAGTTGATCACCGAAAAGAATGTCTTGGCCTTGTTCATGACCCGTGGCACACCCCATACCCAAGCGGTACTGCCCTTGTTGACCGATTACAAGGTGCCGCTGGTGGCGCCGTCAACCGGTGCGATGGTGCTGCACAGGCCAGTTCACCCTTGGGTGTTCAATGTCCGCGCCTCGTACCAGCGTGAGGCCGAAAAGGCGATCACGCATTTGACCACCATAGGGCTGACCCGCATTGGCGTGATCCATGTGGACGATTCTTTTGGTGCGGACGTCTACGAGGGGGCAAAGAGGGGTTTCGACAAAGCCCAGTTGAAACCCGTTTTTTTGGAGAAGTTTGACCGCACAAAACCCGATTTCGCACCGTTGGCTGGCCTTCCCTCCAAACACGATGCTCAGGCTATTTTTCTGATTGGTAGTTCGGGCGCGGTCTCCGACGCCACCAAATTGATTCGGGCCACGGGTTCACGTGCGCAAGTGGTGACAGTGTCGAACAACGCGTCCAGCGGTTTCATCAAACTGATGGGTGAACATGCACGCGGCACCATCGTGTCGCAGGTCTTCCCGTTCGAACGTTCAATCTCTACGCCCATGGTCAAAGAAGCCATGGAACTGGCGGCTGCGCAAGGCTTCACGGAAGTCACGCCTGCCATGCTGGAGGGGTATGCCGGCGCCAAAGTCTTGGTAGAAGGCCTGCGCCGCGCCGGGGCCAAACCTACGCGACTGAGCTTGCAGCAGGCCCTGAACAGCATGCGCAAAGTTGACATTGGTGGGCTGGAGGTGTCGTTCAGCGAAACCGATCACACCGGCTTGGACTTTGCCGACCTGTCCATCATTGGACCGAGTGGGAAGTTTGTGCGGTGAACTTCAATCGTTGTTAGCCTGAAGGACTGGGGCAGCAACGACCTCCGCACGGTCGATCACCCCACCGTCACCGGAATCTTCCCAATCTTGGCCTGCCACTCTTTGGGTCCGGTGTTGTGTACGGAGATACCTTCGGAGTCCACGGCCACGGTGACCGGCATGTCTTGAATGTCGAACTCGTAAATCGCTTCCATGCCCAGGTCGGCAAAACCCACCACCTGCGCGTGTTTGATGGCCTTGGAGACGAGGTAGGCCGCACCCCCCACCGCCATCAAATAAGCGCTCTTGTGTTTTTTGATGGCTTCAATGCCGGTGGGTCCGCGTTCGGCCTTGCCTATCATGCCGATGAGGCCGGTTTGGGCCAGCATCATCTCGGTGAATTTGTCCATGCGGGTGGCGGTGGTGGGGCCTGCGGGGCCGACCACTTCGTCGCGCACCGGGTCTACGGGGCCCACGTAGTAGATGACGCGGTTGGTGAAATCGACAGGTAGCTTTTCGCCTTTGGCCAGCATGTCTTGAATGCGTTTGTGCGCGGCGTCGCGGCCTGTGAGCATCTTGCCGGACAGCAGCAGGGTGTCGCCGGGTTTCCAGCTGGCCACTTGTTCTTTGGTGAGGGTGTTGAGGTCCACCTTCTTGGACTTGTTGTAGTCCGGTGCCCAGTGCACATCGGGCCACAAATCGAGCGACGGCGGGTCGATATAGGCGGCGCCTGAGCCGTCGAGCACGAAGTGGGCATGGCGGGTGGCAGCACAGTTGGGGATCATGGCGACGGGTTTGCTGGCCGCATGGGTGGGGTACATGGCGATCTTCACATCCAGCACCGTGGTCAGGCCGCCCAGGCCTTGCGCACCAATGCCCAAAGCATTGATCTTGTCGCACAGCTCGATGCGCAGTTCTTCGGTTTTGTTTTGTGGGCCACGGGCTTTGAGTTCGAACATGTCGATGGAGTCCATCAAGGACTCTTTGGCCATCAGCATGGCTTTTTCTGCGGTGCCGCCAATGCCAATGCCCAGCATGCCGGGCGGACACCAGCCTGCGCCCATTGTGGGCACGGTTTTCATCACCCAGTCGACCAGGGAGTCACTGGGGTTGAGCATGACGAATTTGGACTTGTTCTCGCTGCCGCCGCCTTTGGCTGCCACTTGCACGTCCACTGTGTTGCCGGGCACCACGCTCATGTGAACGACAGCGGGCGTGTTGTCTTTCGTGTTTTTGCGCTCGAACAACGGGTCGGCCACGATGCTGGCGCGCAGTTTGTTGTCGGTGTTGTTGTAGCCCCGGCGCACGCCTTCGTTGATGGCGTCTTCAATGCTGCCGGTGAAACCCGCCCAGCGCACGTCCATGCCAATTTTCAGGAACACATTGACGATGCCGGTGTCTTGGCAAATCGGGCGGCGGCCTTCCGCGCACATTTTTGAGTTGGTGAGGATCTGCGCAATGGCATCCTTGGCGGCGGGGCTTTGTTCAATCTCGTAAGCCCGGGCCAAGTGGGTGATGTAGTCGGCAGGGTGGTAGTAGCTGATGTATTGCAGCGCGGCGGCCACGCTTTCGATCAGGTCTTTTTGATGGATGGTGCTCATGGTGTTTGGCTTGGCAAAAAAAAACGTCACGAAGAAGAGGAAGAAGGCGGGGCGGGTGGCCGCTCGGACGGGTCCACGCGCAGCGCGGCTTTGATCAGCAAATGGGCAGACACCGGCGCGGTCAGGAACAAAAACAAAGTGATGAGAAATTCGTGCAGGCTCAGCGATCCTCGCGCCACACTGAAAAACACAGCCGAAGCAATCAGCACACAGCCTACGCCCAATGTGGTGGCTTTGGTAGGCCCATGTAAACGTTTGAGAAAACTCCCGAGTTTGGCCAGGCCCCAGGAACCCACCAAGGCAAAGGCAGTGCCCAGCACCACCAAGGCGGTCAGCAGCACATCGAGCCAAACAGGCATGGTGGACAGCAGGTTTTCGGCAGCGTTCATTCCACAATGTCTCCGCGCAACAGGTATTTGGACAGCACCACGGTGCCGACAAAACCCACCATGGCAATCACCAGGGCGGCTTCAAAGTACACCTCGTTGCCCCACTGGATGCCCAGCAACACCAGCAGGGCCAAGGTGTTGATGTAAAGCGTGTCCAGGGCCAAGATGCGGTCAGCCACACCGGGGCCGCGAAAGAGCCGCCAGGCGTTGAGCAACAAGGCCAGCGCAAAGCCGCCGATGGCCCAGGGCAAGACAGCCGCCAGATAAGTCATTGAAATATCTCCAGCAGCGGCACTTCGTAGCGGCTTTTGATGGCCTCGATGAGGGCCGCTTCGTCTTCGACATTGAAGGCGTGAACGAGCAGGTGGCGGCGGTCTGCCGTGAGGTCGGCAGACAAGGTGCCCGGCGTCATGGTGATGATGCCGGCCAGCGCAACGATGCCGTGGGGGTCGGTGATGGTCAGGGGCACCCACACAAAGGCCGGCTTGATGCGCGACTCGCGCCCCAAAATGAGCTTGGCGACGTCGATGTTGGAGGTGACGATGTCTTTGAGCACCAGCAGAACAAGCTTGGCGGCCAGCCACGGGCGGCGCAGGCGAGGTCGGTGGTCGCGCAGCGGTTCGGTGAACCAGGGAATCACCACAGCCAAACACAGGCCCAGTAACAACTGGCCCAGCGACCATGACTGGTTCAGCACCGGCCACACGATGAACAACACGCTGCTCAGCAGCGGTGAAGGCAGCCAACGTTGTCTTGAGGTTTTCATGGTTTCACCTCAGCGCCTGGGGCCGACTTGCGCTGCTCCTCAAAGGCTTGTGTTTTGCGCTCACGCATTTCACGGCGCACATCAATGGCGGCGGGCACGGGCGCGGTGTACAGCACGGCCGAGATGTAGGTTTGCCGCTCTAAGAGCTGGTCTGCCGTGGCGGCGGTGTAACGCGACAGCGGCCCGGCCAACGCCGCACAAGCCACGATCAAGAGGCCCAGGATCCACAAGCTGATGCGGTGCACGGCGCGGCTGGGGCAAGGGGTGTCGGATGCATCCAGCACGGCGCCAGCAGAGGGCGGCGCAGCATCCAGCGCCGACTTCCAAAACAAGGTGCTGCCACAACGCGCAAAAGCGACCATCATCAGAAGGCTGCTGGCCAGCACGAAGAAGACAATCCAGCCCGCATGGGCAGTGAGGCCTGCCGCTTGCAGCAGCATGGCCTTGCCGAGGAAACCCGACAGCGGCGGCAAACCGGCAGCCGCCACCGCCAAACCGAAGAAGGCCAAGCCCAAGGGCAAACGGGCGGTACCGAGTGTGAGCGGCAGCAGGGTGTCGCCTGCGGGGTCGTTGGCATGAGCAGACACGCGGGCGGCACGCACCCGGTCAGCAAGCAAGAAGAGGGCGGCTGCCACCAAGGTGCTGTGAACCAGGTAGTACAGGCCTGCGGCAATGGAGTCGACCCGGGCCAAAGCAATACACAGCAGCAAAGTGCCGGCAGAAGCCACCACCACATTGCCGATCAAGGTGCGCAGCTGCCGAGCGGCCAGCGCGCCAGCCGCACCCAGCACCAAGGTCGCCAAGGCCAGCACTTCGAGCATGGGCGCTGCCACTTGAAAGGTAGGGCCGCCATGGTCGCCAAAGATGAGGGTGGTGACACGCAGGGTGGCGTAAATGCCCACCTTGGTCATGATGGCGAAGAGCGCTGCAACGGGGGCGCTGGCCGAGCCATAGGTGGCGGGCAGCCAAAAATACAGCGGCAGCAGGGCCGCTTTCACGCCAAACACCACCAGCAAGAGCAGTGCCGCGCTTTGCAGCAGCAGGTGGCGGTCGGTGTCGGCTTGCGGAATCATCACAGCCAGATCGGCCATGTTCAAGGTGCCTGTCAGGCCGTAAAGCAAACTCACCGCCACCAAGAAGAGGGCTGAGCCGGTGAGGTTGAAGGTCACATAGTGGACCGAGGCTTTGAGCCGCTGCGCACCCGCGCCATGCAGCAGCAAACCGTAAGAGGCAATCAGCAGCACCTCAAAGAAGACAAAAAGGTTGAACAAGTCGGCCGTCAGAAAAGCGCCGCACAGGCCCATCAATTGAAACTGGAACAGGCTGTGGAAGTGGCGGCCGCGTTTGGCATCGCCGCCCAAGCTGTACAAGAAAGTGGCGCAGGCCACCAGGGAGGTCAGCAGCACCATCAGGGCGGCCAGGCGGTCCAGTGCCAGCGCGATGCCGAATGGTGCGGCCCAGTTGCCCAGCAAATACGCTTGAACGACGCTACTGTCGGCTTGGCGCAGTAACGCCACCGCCACGGCCAGGCCGAGCAAGGTGCTCATGCCCGCGACCAGCGGCACAAGCTTGGGTGCCCAGCGGTCCAGCAGCAATAAAAACGCGCCCGTCATCAAGGGCAATACGATGGGAAGGATGATGAGGTGGGGCCAGGTGCTCATGGCTTGGCCTCGTGCTCGTTGTTTGCCCTTGGCTCTTGGCCGTCCACATGGTCGCTTTGTGTGTCAGCCCGCGTGCGCAGTGCAATCACCAGCATCACCGCCGTCATGGCAAAACTGATGACGATGGCGGTGAGCACCAGGGCTTGCGGAATGGGGTCAGCGTACTGGCTGAGGTCGGGTGCTCTGATGCCGTCAACGATGGGCACCGCATTGGTCTTGACGCGACCCATGAAAAAAATGAACAGGTTGACGGCGTAAGACAGCAGGGTCAGGCCCAGCACCACATCAAAAGTGCGCGGCCGCAGCATCAGGTAGATGCCGCCAGCGCACAACACACCCAGTGCAATCGCGAGCAATGCGGCCATCATGGCTTGGCTCCTGTTGCTGGTGCCGGGTGGGTGGACAACCTGGCCATGGCCACCAAGGCGACCATGGTGGCACCGGTCACGGTCAGGAAAACACCGAGGTCAAAGATGGATGCGCTGGCCAAAGGCACATCACCCACGAGAGGCCACACGGGGTAGTCGTAGGTGCTGGTCATGAAAGGGGCATCAAAGTACCAACTGGCCAAACCGCTGCCGCCCGCAATCAACAAACCCCAGCCGACCCAGGGCGAAAAGTCGACCTGCCAACGTTGGCTCACATAGGACTGGCCGCTGGCAACAAACTGGAGCACCAAGGCAATGGCCAACAGCAAGCCCGCAATGAAACCGCCGCCGGGCAGGTTGTGCCCACGCAAGTACAAATAGACCGACACCATGGCCGCCAGCGGCAAGAGCAAGCGGCTGATGACGGTCAGCATCAAGGGATGGCTGTCCTGCGGTGCGGCAGGCAGGGAGCGTGTGTTTTCAGGATTGAATTCGGACAAGAGGGCGTGGATGATCAAAGCCGCGATGCCCATTACCGTGATCTCGCCCAGGGTGTCAAAACCACGGAAGTCCACGATGATGACGTTGACCGCATTGGCACCGCCACCCTGGGTGGCCGTGTTCGCCAGATAGTAGGGCGCAATCGACTCAAACGGGCGGCCCAGCACCATGTAAACCAACGCAGCGATGCCGGCCCCTGCAGCCAGGGCCAGCACGGCGTCGCGCAAACGGCGGGCGCGGGTGTCGTCTGGCGTTGTTTGCGACTCTTCAGGCAACCAGTGCAAGGCCAGCATCATCAAGATGATGGTGGCCACTTCCACGAGCAGTTGGGTCAGTGCCAAATCAGGCGCCGAGAAATACACAAAGGTCAGGCTGACCACGAGCCCGACCACGCCGAGCAGCAACAGCGCCAAGAGGCGTTGCCGATAGGCGTAAACCGTGGCCAGTGTCGCGGCCATGCCGATGCCCCACACGGCGGCAAATGCCAAGCTCACGCTTTGAGCGGGCACGGTGGGGCCTGTTTGCGGCGTATGGTTCAGATAGGCGCTCGCAAAGGGCCAAACCCCCGCCAGCACCGCCATCCCCACCAATACCGCGAGATAACGCTGCAGCTGGCCGTTTTGCAGACCCAGCGTGGTGCTCGCCGCTTGGGTCAGGCCACGCGCCAAAGCGGCCAGGAAGAGGTCACGCCCACCTTGGCGAGGCGCGGCCGGCACGGTGTCCAGGCGGTGCAGGTTGACGCGTTTTTGCAGCCCGAAATAAAGCAAGGTGCCAGCAACCAAAGCAAGCGCACTCATGGCCAGGGGCAGGTTGAAGCCGTGCCACAGCGCCAAGGTGTATTCGGGCAGCGCACCAGGCACAGGGCCCAGCAGCGCGGCTTTGGCCGACACGGCCAACAAGTCGCCCACCACCCAGGCGGGCATCAAACCCACCGCCAAACAAAGCAACACCAGCAGCTCGACAGGCACCCGCATGAAATGCGGCGGTTCATGCGGGGTGCGGGTCAAACCAACGGGCTCGCCGTTGAAAAACACGTCGTGGATGAAACGCAGGCTGTAGGCCACGCTGAAGGCAGCGGCGAAGGTTGCGCCCACGGGCAACAACCACTCCATCAGCACATGGCTGTCTTTGGTGATGGTTTCGGCAAAGAACATTTCTTTGCTCAAGAAGCCGTTCATCAAAGGCACACCGGCCATGGCCGCCGAGGCCACCATGGCCAAGGCGCCGGTGATGGGCATGTATTTCCACAGGCCATTGAGTTGCCGCATGTCGCGCGAGCCAGTTTCGTGGTCGATGATGCCAGCGGCCATGAAGAGCGAGGCCTTGAACGTGGCGTGGTTGAGGATGTGAAACACACCGGCCACGATGGCCAGCGGTTCATCCAAGCCAAACAGCAAAGTGATCAGCCCCAGGTGGCTGATGGTGGAGTAGGCCAGCAGGCCCTTGAGGTCGTGTTTGAACAGCGCCATGTAGGCACCCAACATCAAGGTGGCCAAGCCTGTGAGCGAAACAATCCAAAACCAAGGCTCAGACCCACCCAGCGCGGGATAAAGCCGGGCCAGCAAAAACACACCCGCCTTGACCATGGTGGCCGAGTGCAAATAGGCCGACACCGGCGTGGGGGCCGCCATGGCGTGGGGCAGCCAAAAGTGAAAGGGAAACTGCGCACTTTTGGTGAAACAGCCCAGCAGCACCAGCACCAGGGCCACCTCGTAAAGCGCATGCGAACGAATCAAATCGCCCGAGGCCAGCACCGTGTCCAAATCAGTGCTGCCAACGATGTGACCGATGAGCAGTGACCCCGCCAACAAGCACAAACCGCCTGCGCCAGTGATGGTGAGGGCCATGCGGGCACCTTGGCGGGCTTCTTTTCCTTTGTCTGCATCTGCGTGCCAGTAACCAATGAGCAAGAAGGAGGACAGGCTGGTCAGCTCCCAAAACACCACCAACAAAATCAGGTTGTCGGCCAGCACCACGCCCAGCATGGCACCCATGAAAAGCAGCAGGAAGGAGAAAAAACGGGCGGGTGGGTCTTTAGGGTCCAGGTAGTAGGCCGCGTAGAGCACCACCAAAGCGCCGATGCCGAGCACCAGCAGGGCGAACATGAAGGCCAGGCCGTCCATGCGAAAACCCAAACGCAAATCCAGGGCAGGCAACCACTCGATGGACCAGCGTAGCACCTCGCCTGCGAACACCTGTGGGGCCAAGGTGGCGAGCAGGCCGCAGCCCGACAAGGTGATCAGACCCGCAACCCAAGCCACCCGCCGCGGTTGGTCATTGCGCATCAGCGACAACAGCAAGGCGCCCACAAAGGGCAGGGCGGCCAGGCTGGCCAAGAGCGCACCGTGGCTCATGCAGAGGTCTCGGGTTTTCCTCGCCGCATCAGCACCACCACCAAGGTCACGACGGTGAGTGGGATCACAAAACTCATCATCACCTGGGAGTAAGCAGCCAGTGCATCATGTTGCTGCGCGGCCAGGATCAGGTAGGCCACATAGGCCGCGTAGTAGGCGACAAACACCACGCCTTCCCAGCGCGCAATCTCACGTCCTGTGGTGAAGATGGGCAAACAGGCCAGGGCCACCGCCAGCATCACCCAAATGTCGAAGTTCAACAGCGCAGGTGCAACCGCCAAGCCCAAATCACCCGCCACCAAACCCGACAAGCCCAGACAGCCCAAGATGTTGAAAGTATTGCTGCCCACCACATTGCCCACCGCAATGTCGCGTTCGCCTTTGATGGCCGCCGTGATGGAGGTGGCTACCTCGGGCATGGACGTTCCGGCTGCGACGATGGTCAAACCGATGACCAAGTCACTCACACCCATGGCCTTGGCGAAAATGATGGAGGCGCTGACCAGCCATTCAGAACCCAGCACCAAAAAAACCAAGCCCACGAAGATGAGCACAATTTGTACCCACAACTTGGCGTCCCAACTGCCCGCAGCGGCGGGTTTGACCTCGGCGGCATATTCGTCGTTGGCGGCTTTGGTTTCTTTGCGCGATTGCACGATCAAAAACACGGTGTAAACCACCAAAAGTGCAAACAAAATGCCCCCGTCCAGCGCGCTGAGTGTGCCGTCGAGCGACAGCGCCAAGAGCAGCAGCGATGCGCCAATCATGATGGGCACTTCCTGCCGAATCAATTGCACATTCACCACCAAAGGAATGATCAGTGCGGAGACGCCGAGGATGAACAGCACGTTAAAAATATTGCTGCCCACCACATTGCCCATGGCGATGTCGGTTTTTCCGTCGAGCACAGCGCCCACTGAAACTGCCACTTCTGGAGCGCTGGTGCCAAAGGCGACGATGGTGAGTCCGACGACCAGAGGCGAAATTCCAAAGGAAAGAGCCAGCTTCGATGCGCCGCGTACCAGGAGGTCGGCACCCACCACGAGGGCAATCAAACCAGCGATGAAGGTCAGGATGTCCACGGGTGTGTCCTTGGTGATTGGGTGATTTGGCAGGCAACATCAAGCAGTCGGTGTAGACGAACCTCGACAGGGGGCTCATCGGTTTGGGACCGTTGTGGGTGGACGCGCGCAGGGGTTGCTGATTCAGGCAAAACCCACATTGTAGAAGTGGCCGACGTCAAGACAGAATATTCCCCCCAGTGCGGTAAGACTATCGTCAGAGTTTTGGCCTAAGGTAGTGGCCGTTCTCAAAACCAATACAGCCCCCAGGACATCCCAGGAGACCGCCATGACAGACCCTTTGACCGCGCTTTATCCGCCACCCGCTTCCTTGGCCCAAGACGCACACGTGTCCGGCTTGGCGGCCTACAACGCGCTGTGCGCCGAAGCAGAGGCGGACTATGAGGGCTATTGGGCCCGTTTGGCCCGTGAGATGGTGGTGTGGAAAACGCCCTTCGCCAAGGTGCTTAACAGCAGTGAGGCACCATTTTTCAAGTGGTTTGAAGACGGCACACTGAATGTGTCCTACAACTGCTTGGACCGCCAAGTGCTCGCGGGTTTGGGTGACAAAACAGCGATCATTTTTGAAGCCGACGACGGCACCGCCACCCCCATCAGCTACAGCGCCCTGTTGGCCCAAACCTGTCAACTGGCCAACGCCCTGCGCGCGAGCGGCGTGAAAAAGGGCGACCGTGTGGTCATTTACATGCCCATGAGCGTGGAAGGCGTGGTGGCCATGCAAGCCTGCGCACGCATAGGCGCCACCCATTCCGTCGTGTTCGGTGGTTTTTCTGCGCAATCGCTGCGCGACCGCATTGAAGACGCCGGCGCCGTGATGGTGCTCACCGCTGACGAACAAGTGCGTGGCGGCAAACACCTGCCACTCAAAGCCATCGTTGACGATGCGCTGGCTTTGGGCGGCTGCGACAGCATCAAGAACGTCATCGTCTACCGCCGCACAGGCGGCAACGTCGGTTTCAAGTCAGGCCGTGACTTGTGGTTGCATGAGGTGGTCGCCTCACAGGCGACGACGTGCGAGCCAGAGTGGGTCGGAGCAGAACATCCCTTGTTTTTGCTTTACACCTCGGGCTCCACGGGCAAACCCAAAGGGGTGCAACATTCCAGCGGCGGTTATTTGTTGCATGCCATGTTGACCACCAAGTGGACTTTTGACCTCAAACCCAACGATGTGTTCTGGTGCACCGCCGACATCGGTTGGGTCACTGGCCACACCTACATCACCTATGGCCCGCTGGCCTTGGGCAGCACGGAAATCGTTTTTGAGGGCGTGCCCACCTACCCGGACGCGGGCCGTTTCTGGAAGATGATCGAAAAACACCAAGTCAGTGTTTTTTACACCGCGCCCACGGCGATTCGCTCACTCATCAAAGCGGCTGAATCCGTTGAGGCGGCTCACCCCAAAAACTACAAGCTCACCTCCTTGCGCATCTTGGGTTCAGTGGGCGAGCCCATCAACCCGGCCGCATGGACCTGGTACCACCAGCACATCGGCGGCGGCCGCTGCCCCATCGTGGACACCTTTTGGCAAACCGAAACCGGTGGCCACATGATCACGCCACTGCCCGGTGCCACGACCTTGGTGCCGGGCTCCTGCACCTTGCCTTTCCCCGGCATTGAAGCGGCCATCGTCGACGAAACCGGCAAAGATGTGCCCAATGGCCAGGGCGGCATCTTGGTGGTGAAAAAACCGTGGCCCAGCATGATCCGCAACATTTGGGGTGACCCCGAACGTTTCAAGAAGAGCTACTACCCCGACGATTTCAAGGGCCAGTACTACCTGGCGGGCGACGGTGCGATTCGTGATGCCAAAACCGGCTACTTCACCATCACGGGACGCATCGACGACGTACTCAACGTCAGCGGCCACCGCATGGGCACCATGGAAATTGAATCCGCTTTGGTGAGCTGCACCGAGTTGGTCGCCGAGGCCGCCGTGGTGGGTCGCCCCGACGACACCACAGGCGAAGCCATTTGCGCCTTCGTGGTCTTGAAGCGCCCCCGCCCCACGGGCGACGAAGCCAAGACAATAGCCAAACAACTGCGCGACTGGGTGGCCAAAGAAATTGGCCCCATCGCCAAACCCAAAGACATCCGTTTCGGCGACAACTTGCCCAAAACCCGCTCCGGCAAGATCATGCGCCGCTTGCTGCGCTCGGTTGCAAAAAACGAAGCCGTCACCCAGGACACCAGCACGTTGGAGAATCCCGCCATACTGGATCAATTAGGCGAAGCCTTTTGATCCAGTGTCGCCGAAGGCGACGCAGCCCGTCAGGGCTGCGGCGGGATTCGGGGAGCACTCATGTCGCGCAGCGACGTGATGTGCTCACCAAAACCCAGCCATACTCGATCAGCTAGGCGAAGCCTTCTGATCGAGTGCCGCCGCAGGCGGCGCATTCCTATAGGAATGCTGCTGGGTTTGGGGCGTACTCATATCGCGCAGCGATGTGACGGACGCACCAAAATCCGGCCATTCTGGATCAGTTAGGCGAAGCCTTTTGATCCTGCGTCGCCGTAGGCGACGCAGCCCTTTAGGGCGGTGGCGGGATTCGGGGCGTACTCATATCGCGCAGCGATGTGACGGACGCACCAAAATCCGGCCATCCTGGATCAGCTAGGCGAAGCCTTCTGACCAACATGGAGCGTTGCGCTACCGGTTGGTATTGATACGTCATTCCCGCGCAGGCGGGAATCCAACGGATGACGGCAAACGAGAGGTTTGTCTGGACGCGAGGCACCGCCTGGATTCCCGCCTTCGCGGGAATGACGCCAGCAGCAGCGGTGTCCCGATGATTCGCAGTGAAACCCGCGCTGCAGCGCGACAGGACGGCCCCCGCGCTAGACTCTCCAGCGCATGTCGTCCTTCGTCGCATCCCCCTCTGCCATACTGCGTTTCACCGCCCCAGAAGCGCAGTCTGAGCCCCTGCACGCTGCGTTCGGCGAGCCACTGCACATCCTGAGCGCACAGCGCTCCGATGAGGTGGCCGCCGTGTTGAACGCGGCCCACCAACACGCAAAAGACGGCCGTTGGTGCGTCGGTTTCGTGAGCTTTGAAGCTGCAGCAGCATTCGATACTGCGTATGAACTGCACCCCATCAACAACAACCCGCCTGCTCCCTTGGCCTGGTTCGCGGTATACGACAGTGCCCACGATTTGCCATCCCACACCGAGCTGAAGACTTGGCAGTTGGCACCATGGAAATCCGCGCTCACACCTTCGACGTTTGCAAGCCAAGTGGGGCACATTCACGAGGCCATTGCCAACGGTGAGGTCTATCAAATCAACCTCACCAGCCCCTTGGAGTCGCGTTTTGAGGGTGATGCCTTGGTTTTGTTTGATGCATTGTGCCGCGCCCAACCGAACAGCTACTCCGCTTACTTGAACCTGGGTGACATCCAAATTTTGTCCGTCTCGCCTGAACTTTTTTTTGATTGGCGAGATGGGCAAATTCTGAGCCGTCCGATGAAAGGCACCGCGGCGCGTGGACAGTCGCTGGCGCAAGACCAGGCACTGGCCCAAGCGCTGCGCGACAGCAGCAAAGAACAAGCCGAAAACTTGATGATCGTGGACTTGATTCGCAACGACCTGTCCCGCATTGCCAATCCTTTCAGCGTCAAGGTTGACAAGCTCTTTGCCTTGCAAGCGTGGCCAACGATTTGGCAAATGACCTCTGATGTGCTGGCCCAAACCCGCCACGGTGTGCAGCTCGCCGACGTGTTTGGTGCACTGTTTCCTTGTGGGTCGGTCACCGGGGCACCCAAGGTGCGTGCCATGCACTGGATCAAACAACTGGAGGCGGGGGCGCGGGGTGTTTACTGCGGTGCCATCGGTGTGTTGCAGCCGGGCGGCGCAGCCACTTTCAATGTCGCCATACGAACGGTCACGGTGCAGGGCGAGGTTGCCCATTGCGGCATAGGCAGTGGCATCACGGCCGACGCCAATGCGACGGACGAATGGCAGGAGTGGCGCAACAAACAGACTTTTTTGCAGCGCTGCGCATCGCCTTTTGATTTGTTGGAAACCTTGCGTTTGGAAGAAGGCCAGTTCCCGCGCTGGGCGCTGCACTGGGTTCGGCTGCAAGAGGCCGCTGCGCATTTTGGCTATGCCGTCCAGCATGAAGCCCTTGAGCAGCGTCTGGCCAGCCTTGCCCAACAACACCCCCACGGCGTTTGGCGCGTGCGTCTGTGTTCAGATGCACAAGGAAAGGTGCAGGCGACAGCCCACGAACTGCCGCCCACGGTGTTACCCGTTCGGGTACAACTGGCCGACCGTCCCATCGTCGAGGCCCACAGCGAGTTTGTTCGTTTCAAAACGACGCGCAGAAGCCACTACGACGCCTTCACGCCCTCAAGCGCCGATGTGTTCGACACCCTCTTGTTCAATGCATCCGGGGAGCTGACGGAGTTCACGCGCGGCAATGTGGCCGTGTTGTTGGAGGGTCAGTGGCTCACGCCGCCACTGGATTGCGGCTTGCTCGCGGGTGTGGGTCGGGCATTGGCACTGGGCGAAGGGCGGATCAAGGAGCAACGCATCACGCTGGCCGACTTCAAACGTGCACAAGGCCTGGCCTTCGTCAACAGCCTTCGTGGGTGGATGATGGCTGAGCTCGTGGTTTCGTAACCCTCACTTCTGGGCCAAGATCCAAGTCACCAATTGGCGGGCTTCAGCCGGGGTGATCTGCGAATTGGCGGGCATGGGCACCGCGCCCCAAGCGCCCGCGCCGCCCTTGATCACCTTTTGCGCGAGTTTGTCCACCGCATCGGCTTGACCCGCATATTTGGCAGCAATGAGTTTGAACGCCGGGCCCACCCTGCGCTCTGTGGCGTGGTGACACCCCATGCAGTTTTTCTTGTCGGCCAAGGTGGGGTCGGCGTGCACCATGGGGCTGGCCAACAAGGCGGAAAAAACGAGTGTCAATGCAATAGGTTTCATGGTGTGGTACGCAAAGGGGCCGGCTGCAGCACAGAAATCCGGTCTCCTGCGCTACATTCCCAGTTGTTGAGTGTATGTTTTCGAAAAAGGGCGGGAGTCGTCGCCCATCGATTCTGAAGGGATTCGACCATGTACGGTGTTGTGATCGGCGTGTTGCTGGTTTTGTTGAAGATAGCCGAAGTCGACCCTGTGGCGGGTTGGTCCTGGTGGTTGATTCTGACGCCCTTGGGTTTGGCCGTTCTGTGGTGGGAGTATGCAGACCGCTCAGGCCTCACCAAACGCCGCGAGATCGACAAAATGGAAGACAGGAAAAAGAAGCGCCGCAACCAAAACTTGGTCTCTTTGGGCATGGACGAAAAAGGTCGACGGGGAAAAGCGAAGCGCTGACCTCAAACGGTAAACAAAAAAAGCGGCTCATGGAGCCGCTTTTTGTTGGGTGAGACACCGCTGGTCAATCAGCCTTCCCAGCGATCAAGCACAGCGCCGGTGCTGGCACTGGAGGCGTTGCGCGAAAACTTGGCCAATACGCCGCGGGTGTAACGCGGTTTGGGCGCGGTCCAAGCAGCTTTTCGTTTGGCCAACTCGGCATCGCTGACATGCAGATTCAAACTCAGCGTGTGCGCATCAATGGTGATGCTGTCACCTTCTTGCACCAGGGCAATCACACCCCCTGCATAAGCCTCAGGTGCCACATGGCCGACCACCATGCCCCAGGTGCCACCTGAGAAACGGCCATCGGTGATGAGGCCCACCGATTCGCCCAGGCCTTGACCGATCAGCGCACCCGTTGGGGCCAGCATTTCCGGCATGCCAGGCGCGCCTTTGGGGCCGAGGTAACGCAGCACCATCACATCACCCGCCACAATCTTGCGGCCCATGATGGCGGCCAGGGCGGATTGTTCGTCGTCGAACACCCGTGCTGGCCCTGTCATGACCGGGTTTTTGAGGCCAGTGATCTTGGCCACGCAGCCTTCGGGTGACAAATTACCCTTCAAGATGGCCAGGTGGCCCTCGGCGTAAATCGGTTTGTCGATGGGGCGGATGACGTCCTGATCGGCACGCGGCACGTCAGGAATGGCGGCCAAGTTTTCAGCCACCGTTTTGCCGGTGATGGTCATGCAGTCGCCATGCAACAGGCCTGCTGCCAGCAGCGTCTTCATCACCTGCGGAATGCCGCCGGCTTTGTGCAGGTCAACGGCCAGGTACTTGCCTGAGGGTTTCAAGTCGCACAGCACGGGAATTTTCTTGCGCATGCGCTCAAAGTCGTCGATCGTCCATTCCACTTCGGCCGTGTGCGCGATGGCCAAAAAGTGCAACACCGCGTTGGTGGACCCGCCTGTGGCCATGATGACGGCCACGGCGTTTTCGATGGCCTTTTTGGTCACGATGTCGCGTGGCTTCAAATCGTTCTTCACGGCTTCAACCAACACACGAGCGGCCTCTTTGGCGCTGTTGGCGATTTCATCGTGTGGGTTGGCCATGGTGCTCGAAAACGGCAAACTCATGCCCAGCGCTTCAAACGACGAGCTCATGGTGTTGGCGGTGTACATGCCGCCACAGGAGCCGCTGCCGGGAATGGCGCGGCGCTCGATTTCGCAGAAGTCTTCCTCGCTCATATTGCCCGAGGTGAACTGGCCCACGGCTTCGAAGACGCTGACGATGTTGAGGTCCTGGCCTTTGTAGCGCCCCGGCAATATCGTGCCACCGTAGACATAAATGGCCGGCACATTGGCGCGCAACATGCCCATCATGCCGCCGGGCATGTTTTTGTCGCAGCCGCCCACCACCAGCACGCCGTCCATCCATTGGCCGCCCACGCAGGTTTCGATGCAATCGGCAATCACTTCGCGTGACACCAGGCTGTACTTCATGCCCTCGGTCCCCATGGCCATGCCATCAGAGATGGTTGGTGTGCCGAAAATTTGCGCGTTACCGCCGGCTTCTTCGATGCCAGCGACTGCCGCGTCGGCCAGCTTTTGCAGACCGGAGTTGCAAGGCGTGATGGTGGAATGCCCGTTCGCCACGCCAATCATCGGTTTCTTGAAGTCACCGGCTTCATAACCGAGGGCGTAGTACATCGAGCGGTTGGGGGCGCGCGCCACACCTTCGGTGATGTTTTTGGAACGGCGGTTGATGGTCATGTGGCGTCTCCTGGGCTGTATTGGCGAGGTCGAAGTATCCTGCGGCGCTGTTTTAGGTTCAAATATATCTTTTGCTTTTTATCAATATACAAAACGTATCAATGACTGACTTGCGCCAGCTGCGTCACTTCCTCGCGGTCGCCGAAGAACTTCACTTCGGTCGCGCCGCACAACGCCTGCACATGACCCAACCGCCGCTCACCATGTCCATACGCCAAATGGAACTGGAGATCGGGGTGAAGCTGTTTGACCGCACCAGCCGCTCGGTCGCCTTGACGGCTGCCGGAGCGGTGCTGCTGCCCATCGCCCAGCGCCTGCTCGACGACTTGCAACGCATCCCCACCACGCTGCAGGCGGCAGCTCAAGGACGCTTGGGCCGACTGCGTTTGGGATTTGTGTCGACCATGGGTTTTGGCGGTTTGCCCCAGTGGCTGCGCAGCTTTCGCGCCTCACACCCTGAGGTCGAATTGGCCTTGCAAGAAGCCACCTTTGACCTGCAACTGGCGGCCTTTTCCGCCGGTGAAATGGATGCCGGATTTGTTTTGCATGCACCAGATGCGCCGCCGGTCGGGTTTCAGGCGCTGTCGGTCTCGCGGGAAACCATGGTGTTGGCCCTGCCAGCCGAGCACCCTTTGGCCTTGGCAGAAACACTCGCGGTGAGCGCCGTGCTGCAAGAGCCGCTTTTGGTGTTTCCAAGGCGCATCGCACCTTCACTCTATGATGCGCTGTTGTCGTTCTACAGCGCCCACCAATGCAGCCCCCAGCTTGTGCAAGAAGCGATTCAAATGCAAACCATCGTCAACCTCGTGTCTGCGGGCATGGGGGTGGCCTGGGTGCCGGAGTCGGTGATGCAGTTGCAGCGACCAGGGGTGTATTACCGGCGTGTGGCGGGCCACGCGCCATCGTGTGAAACCAGCTTGATCTGGCCCGCAGAACCCACGCCTGTGGTGCAGCGCTTTGTGCAGCATGTGCAAGCGGCGCTTCAAGGCCAGCCGTCCAACATATGAAGGAAATTTTTGATGCTCGTGCATCCGCAGTTTGACCCTGTGGCCCTGAGTTTGGGGCCCATTTCCATCCATTGGTATGGGCTGACCTATTTGGTCGCCTTCGGTTTGTTCATGTTTTTGTGCGGCCGGCGTGTGCAACAGCCCCATGCGGTCGCCGTGGGCTGGACCCGCCGTGACGTTGAAGACCTGCTGTTTTTTGGCGTGTTGGGTGTGGTGATTGGTGGCCGCTTGGGCTACGCGTTTTTCTACAAACCCGACTACTACATCCACCATCCCTTAGAGGCGTTCGCGGTATGGAAGGGCGGCATGTCGTTTCACGGCGGCATGTTGGGTGTGATCGTGGCCATGGCTTGGTTTGCGCACAGCCGCAAGCGCCACTGGCTGGCGGTCACCGACCTGATCGCGCCCTGCGTGCCCACGGGCCTGGCCAGTGGCCGCATCGGCAACTTCATCAACGGCGAGTTGTGGGGCAGGGCGGCCGACCCCAGCCTGCCCTGGGCCATGGTGTTTCCGCAGTCGGGCTCAACGTTGGCACGTCACCCTTCCCAGCTTTACCAGTTTTTGCTGGAGGGGTTGTTGCTCTTCATCGTGCTCTGGCTGTACGCCCGCAAGCCCCGTGGTTTGGGCCAAGTCTCTGGGGTATTCCTGGTGGGTTACGGGCTGCTGCGTTTCACGGCCGAGTATTTCCGTGAGCCCGACAGCTTTTTGGGCTTGTTGGCGTTGAACCTCAGCATGGGCCAGTGGCTTTGCATTCCGATGGTGCTGTCCGGTGTCCTGCTGTGGTGGTGGGGCCGGGGACGTGCCACACCAGGCAAGAAGGCTTGAGCCATGCGACAAATTTTTCTAGACACCGAAACCACAGGCCTGAGCCCCGAGGCGGGCGACCGCGTGATTGAAATCGGCTGCGTCGAAATGGTGAACCGCCGCCTCACCGACAACAACCTGCATTTCTACTTGAACCCACAGCGTTCCAGCCACGAAGATGCGCTGCGTGTGCACGGCCTGACGGATGAATTTTTGGCCGACAAACCGCTCTTCGCCCAGGTGGTGGACGACTTGCTGCAGTACCTGCAAGGGGCTGAAATCATCATCCACAACGCGGGTTTTGACGTCGGCTTTTTGAACGAAGAACTCAAACGACTGGGACGGCCCAAGTTCCCCACCTTCGTGGCCACCGTGACCGACAGCCTCACATTGGCCCGCGAAATGTTCCCGGGAAAGTCCAACTCACTCGATGCGCTGTGCCGCCGCTTGGAAGTGGACAACACCAACCGCACCCTGCACGGCGCTTTGCTGGACGCCGGTTTGTTGGCCGAGGTTTACATCCGCATGACACGCGGCCAAGACTCGTTGGTCCAGCTTGAAGCCGAAGAGGGCAGCGCCGAGTACGCCGTCGAGGCGGTGGATTTCAGCCAATTGCGCCTCCCGGTTTTGGCTGCCAACGACGAAGAGGCGGCGGCCCATGCTGCTCTTCTGACCGAACTGGACAAAGCCTCGGGCGGGAAAACCGTCTGGCGCAAGCTGGCGGTGGAATGATTTTTTGAAAAAGCTATGGCATAATCACAGGCTTTTCTGGGTGCGAAAACTTCTTCCATCCAACGCAAGGCGAAAAGCATTTGGGACGTTAGCTCAGGGGTAGAGCATCACATTCACACTGTGGGGGTCGGAGGTTCGAAGCCTCCACGTCCCACCAAATGCCAAGCAACAAGACAAGCCGCTGACCAACAACGTCAGTGGCTTTTTTTTTCGACATGCCGCCCATGGACGTCCGCTGCTCTGAAATGTCTGCGATTGCTGCCACCAACCCCTGGCGGCTTTCGGTTGCGCCCATGATGGACTGGACAGACAAACACTGCCGCCACTTTCACCGCCTGCTCACCAAACGCACCCGGCTCTATACCGAGATGGTGACCACGGGCGCGCTGATTCATGGCGATGTAGCACGGCACCTGGACTTCAATGCCAGCGAACATCCCGTGGCCTTGCAACTTGGCGGCAGCGAAGCCGCAGACCTGGCGCACTGCGCAAAACTGGCGCAGCAATGGGGCTACGACGAAGTCAACCTCAATTGCGGCTGCCCGAGTGAACGTGTGCAGCGCGGTGCGTTTGGTGCCTGCCTGATGGCCGAGCCCGCCTTGGTGGCCGATGGGGTGAAGGCCATGCGTGACGCCTGCAGCCTGCCCGTCACGGTGAAACACCGCATCGGCATTGACCGCCTTGAGAACTACGCATTTGTGCGCGACTTCGTGGGCACCTTGGCCAACGCCGGATGCGAAGTGTTCATCGTGCATGCACGCAACGCTTGGTTGCAAGGCCTGAGCCCCAAGGAAAACCGCGAGGTGCCGCCACTGCGTTACGAAGCGGTCTATCAATTGAAGAAAGACTTCCCAGGTCTGACCATCGTCCTGAATGGTGGCGTGACGACGAACGAAGAAATCCAAATCCACCTCGCCCATGTCGACGGCGTCATGCTCGGCCGCGAGGCCTACCACCGCCCGTGGTGGTTGACCGAATGGGACGCGGCGTTTTTTGGCGATGCACCCCATGCCCTGACGCGTGATGAGGTCGAGCAGCAAATGCTGGACTACATGGCCAAGCGAGTGGAAGCAGGAGAACCGTGGTCGCGCGTGTCTCGCCACATGCTGGGTTTGCGCAATGGCCAAGCTGGTGCAAGAAAATGGCGGCAGGTGTGGTCGGATCACCGCTTAAAAACGGAGACACCCGCAACCGTGAGTGCGTTGGCGCGGGATGCGGTGCTGGCGGCCGCATAAACACAGCGAATCAAACCTTGGACTCAGCCTCTTTCGTTGGCCAGGTGGCCAACACCACCCCACCAAGCGCCAAACCAAAAGCAGCAACCTGCATGGCGCTGAAACGCTCACCAAGAAGCATGACACCCACGGCGGCCGCCGTGATCGGCAACAGCACGGTGTAGATGCCAGCGCGCGACGCAGGAATGTGTTTGAGCCCGGTCA
The DNA here is from genome assembly GCA_031431125.1 of Burkholderiales bacterium. Lineage (GTDB taxonomy): Bacteria > Pseudomonadota > Gammaproteobacteria > Burkholderiales > Burkholderiaceae_C > JANPCX01. The sequence goes on along the minus strand of JANPCX010000015.1, from coordinate 98,853 downwards.
TCCACAACCACACCGTCCACATGCTGGCCGCCAGGGAATAAAACACCAGCAAGGCCCATGAGCTGGGCACCACGCTTGAAAAATCAAACTGCCAGGCTTGGTAAATCCCAAACGGCGTGACCAAGGCCAGCCCCCACAAATTCACCAACGCACTGATACGTTTGGCCGAGACACGGCCTGTGAGTTTTTTGCCCAGCACCACATAGAGGGCTTCGCAGAACACGGCGCCGACCAAGAGCAAATTGCCCAGCAGTGAGCTGCTGGCGTCCCCCGACTGTTTGGTGAGCGAGACCAGTGCAATGCCGCTGACCGCGCAGGCGATGCCGCCCAGCACCGCTTTGGTGATGCGCTCTTGGAGCAACAACCAAGACAACAACGCCACCACCGCCGGAATCGCCGCCATGATCACACCCGCCGCCAAGGCCGAGGTGAGCGACACGCCGAACAGCATACAAATCGAGAACAAAAAATTGCCGAAGAAGGATTCGAGAAACAGCAGCTTGCGGTCACGGCTGTTCAGCACCTCGTCGCCTGGACCACGCCGCACCCAATGCGCCATGGCCACCGCTGCGATGCCAAAACGCAGCCAGGCCAGCAAGAACACCGGGAACACCAGCACCAGCCATTTGGAAAAACCCACATAGGCACCGACCAAGGCCATGGCGCTGGCCAAGCAGAAGTAGGCTTGCCAGGGGGCCTGCGTTGTTGTCACCGAAGCAGTGGCTTGGGGTTCAGCCACCCCGTGCCGCCTGAGTCATTGCACGATAACGCTCGCGCTCAGAGCGGGCCAGCAAATAGGTGGCCACCAAGGTGGCGCAGGCCACGATGCCGATGATGACGGTGGCCATGGCGTTGACACTCGGGTCCAGGCCCAAACGTGCGCGCGAGAAAATTACGAGGGGCATGGTGGTGGCACCTGGGCCGGAAAGAAACGCCGACAGCACCACATCGTCCAGCGAGATGGTGAAGGTGAGCAACCAAGCCGACACCAGCGACTGCGCGATCATGGGCAAGGTCACCAAACGAAACACCTCAGCGGGTCGCGCGCCCAAGTCCATCGCCGCTTCTTCAAGGCGCGGGTTGAGTTCTTGCAAACGCGCTTGAATCACCATGGTGGCATAGGCCATGCCGAGCAGCAGGTGACCGAGCCAAATGGTGAGCATGCCGCGCTCGGGAAACCCCAAGGCGCGCTGTACTGAGACCAACATCAAGAGCAGCGACAAACCGACAATGACTTCGGGCATGACCAGGGGCGCATTCACCATGCCCGAGAAAAAAGTACGGCCTCGAAACCGCGTGTACTTCACCAGCGCAAACGCGGCCAGTGTGCCCAGAATCACCGAACCCCAAGCAGTGAAAAACGCCACCTTCAGGCTCAGCCACAAACCGGCCAACATGGCGTCGTCCTGCATCAAGGCGCTGTACCACTTGAGGGTGAAACTGGCCCACACATTGGGCAGCTTGGAGTCGTTGAAGGAAAAGACCACCAAAGCCAGGATGGGCAGGTAGAGAAAGGTGTAACCCAGCACCAGCCACAGCTTGGAGAAGCTGCGGGTGAAGGTTGGGCCAAACAAAGTGCGGCGGCGGATGGTTGTTTTCATCGACCCAACTCCCGCGCTTCGGCCTGGTAGCGGTTGTAGACCGCCAGCGGCACCAAAATCAGCAGCACCATCACCACGGCCACACTGGCCGCCATGGGCCAGTCGTTGTTGCTGAAGAATTCGTCCCAAAGCACGCGGCCAATCATCAAAGTTTCTGGGCCGCCCAGCAGCTCGGGAATCACGAACTCACCGATGCAGGGAATGAAGACCAGCATCGAGCCCGCGATGATGCCCGCCTTGGACAGCGGCACGGTGATCTTCCAAAACGCTTGCAGTGGCGTGGCTCCCAAGTCAGACGCTGCTTCGAGCAAACGTAAATCCATCTTGGACAGGTTGGCATAAAGCGGCAGGATCATGAAAGGCAGATAGGTGTAGACCATGCCCAGCACCAAAGAGAAGGGCGTGTTCATGTACTGGTCAGGGCCGGGGATCAAACCCGCGCTCGTGAGTACCTGCCCTAAGCCCGAGGCGGTCAATGCGTTGGCGACCAAACCCCCTTCGCTGAGCAATCCCTTCCACGCGTAGACACGCAGCAAGAAAGACGTCCAAAACGGCAGCATCACCATCATCAACAAAGCGGGCTGCCAGGTGGTTTTGGCGCGCGCCATGAAGTAGGCAAAGGGGTAACCAATGACGAGGCATATCACCGTGGTGATGGCGGCGTATTTGAGGCTGGACAGGTAAGTGGCGAAATAGAGTTCATCACTCAACAAGAACTGAAAGTTGCTGAACTTCAAACTCAGTTGCAACACCCCTTCGTTCCATGTGACGAGGTCTTTGAAGACCACGCCGTCCATCTCAGAAACACTGATGCGCAGAATGATGAGAAAAGGCAGCAGGAAAAACAGCAGCAACCAGAGGTAGGGCAGGCCAATCACGGCTGTGCGGCCACGCCGCCAGCCGGCGGTGAAGCCCGCGCTGGCGCGTTGAAGTTGGGGTGTTGGAGCAGCCATGGTGCTATTGCATTGATTACTGCGTCAAAACCACTTGCGCCGCCCCCGACCAGCAGGCCCATACCTCGTCACCCCAAGTCGCTTCATGTTCGCGGTGGCGCTGTGTGTTGATTTCGCTCACCTTGAGCAGCGCACCGCTGGCCAGTTGCACGCGGTAAACCGTGAAGCTTCCGAAGTAGGCTTTTTCTTTCACCTTGCCACGCACGCAGTTGAAGGCCGTGCTTTCAGGTGCGTGGGTGGAGAGTTGAATTTTTTCGGGCCGCAGTGCCACAGTGACTTCCATGCCCTTGCTGCCGGTGATGCCGTGGCCCACGTGGTGGGTGCAGTCTGCGCACTGAATCACCACATGGTCGGATTCATCCACGGTCACCGTTCCGGGCATCAGGTTCACATTGCCAATGAAGTCGGCCACGAAACGTGTGCTCGGCGTTTCGTAAATGTCGTGGGGCGCGGCCACCTGCTGCACCCGGCCTTCGTTCATGACGGCAATGCGCGAGGCCATGGTCATGGCTTCTTCTTGGTCGTGGGTGACCATCACGCAGGTCACGCCGACTTGTTCAATGATGTTGACCAGCTCAATTTGGGTTTCTTCGCGCAGCTTTTTGTCGAGTGCGCCCAAGGGTTCGTCGAGCAGCAACAACTTCGGTTTTTTGGCCAAGCTGCGGGCCAGCGCCACGCGCTGCTGCTGGCCGCCCGACAACTGGTGCGGTTTTCGTTTTGCAAACTTGCCCAACTGAACCAGCTTGAGCATGGCCTCCACCTGTTCCGCCACCGCGTCCTTGGGCAAACCATCGCGGCGCAGCCCGAAGGCAATGTTGTCCCACACCGTCAGATGCGGGAAGAGGGCGTAGGACTGGAACATCATGTTGATTGGCCGCTCATAGGGCGGCAAATCACCCAGGTCTTGGCCACCCAAGACGATGCGGCCCGAGGTGGGGGTCTCAAACCCACCCAACATGCGCAGCAAGGTGGTTTTGCCGCAGCCCGAAGGGCCGAGCAAGGCAAAAATTTCGCCCTGGGCCAGGCTCAGGCTCACATGGTTCACGGCGACGGCGCCGCCACCGAAGTCTTTGACCAGGTCGATGATCTGCAAAAAATCAGGCTCGGGAGCAGGCTTGGCGGGACTCATGGTGCGGGAGCGCAGTGGTGCTGGGATGGTGAGGTTGAATTGGGGCAGAAGTGTGCCAGCAAATCAGCAAGCAATCGGCGCGCCATCTGCCCATTGGACTGAATGCGGCCGTGGGGGGCGATGCGCTGCGGCTTAAGCCGACTTTCAGTGCGGCGTTTCACCATTAGGAGGTTCTATTCCGTAATGTGGCATTCATCATGTTGCATTGCCGCATAATTTCCCATCACGGTAAACAGCATTTCATATGCGGAAATGCGATGCATAACTCGTTGTTTTTATTGATAAACTTTTTTTGTCTTATATAAGACATAAGTCTTCACAGAAATCCCTCCAAGGACTATGCTCAGGCCCATGCCACACGCATTTCTCTCGGCTTTTTTCATCAACCTCAGGAGCGAACCATGACCACACTCACCCGTGAACAACAAATTGCAGCCATCGAAAAAGACTGGGCCACCAACCCGCGCTGGAAGGGCATCAAACGCGGCTACAGCGCTGCCGATGTGGTGCGCTTGCGTGGCTCGCTGCAGGTGGAGCACACCTTGGCCAAACGCGGTGCGGACAAGCTCTGGAGTTTGGTCAACACCGAACCCTTCGTGAATTCTCTCGGTGCCTTGACCGGCAACCAGGCCATGCAGCAAGTCAAGGCCGGCCTCAAAGCCATCTATCTGTCTGGCTGGCAAGTGGCAGGTGACGCCAACAGCAATGGCGAGATGTACCCCGACCAGTCGCTGTACTCAGTGGACTCGGTGCCCAAAGTCGTTCGAAAAATCAACGCCACTTTCACCCGCGCCGACCAAATTCAGTGGAGCGAAGGCAAGAACGACATCGACTACTTCGCGCCCATCGTGGCCGACGCCGAAGCCGGTTTTGGCGGCGTACTCAATGCGTTTGAGTTGATGAAGGCCATGATTGAAGCCGGTGCTGCTGGCGTGCACTTTGAAGACCAATTGGCGGCGGCCAAAAAATGCGGTCACATGGGCGGCAAGGTGCTGGTGCCGACTCGCGAAGCGGTTGCCAAACTGGTGGCCGCCCGTTTGGCCGCCGACGTGATGGGCACGTCGACCGTGCTCTTGGCCCGCACTGACGCCGAAGCCGGCGACTTGGTCACGAGCGACATCGACCCCAACGACCAGCCTTTCTGCACCGGTGAGCGCACCGTGGAAGGATTCTTTCGCACCCGCAACGGCCTGGACCAAGCCATCAGCCGCGGCCTGGCCTACGCGGACTACGCCGACATGATTTGGTGCGAAACCGGCAAGCCCGACCTGGCCTTCGCCAAGGAGTTCGCCGACGCCATCCATGCCAAATTCCCCGGCAAGTTGCTGGCCTACAACTGCTCGCCTTCGTTCAACTGGAAGAAGAACCTGGACGACGCGACCATCGCCAAATTCCAGCGCGAACTCGGTGCCATGGGCTACAAGTTCCAGTTCATCACGCTGGCGGGTTTCCACAGCCTGAACTACGCCATGTTCGACCTGGCCCACGGTTACGCCCGCAACAACATGAGCGCTTTCGTGGAACTGCAAGAGAAAGAGTTTGCTGCGGCCGAGAAGGGCTTCACAGCCGTGAAGCACCAGCGCGAAGTGGGCACCGGTTACTTCGATGCAGTGACGACCACCATCGAACGTGATGCATCCACTGGGGCGCTGAAAGGCTCGACCGAAGACGAGCAGTTCTTCGACAAGAAGCACGGCTGAAGCCGAACCGCGAAACTGGCCCACCCCTCGTTCGCGTGAACGTAGGAGGTGGGGCGCGATTCGAAGTGATGTGTGACGCGCACCTGTGCAGAACCACGTCATTCCCGCGAAAGCGGGAATCCAGTGTGTTGAGGTAAGCAATAGGTCTGGGATGATTCCACTCGATGCACCGCCTGGATTCCCGCTTTCGCGGGAATGACGCTGGGAGGCGATATCGGCACATCACTTTGCATCGCACCCTAGGCGGTGGGTCTTTTTATTGCGCCGCTATCCTTGCGACCCATGACCACATCACTCTTGTTGCCTCGCATGGCGGGTGTGCTCGAACGCATCCGCCGCGCCAAACAAACCCCTTTTCATGCGCTGTCAGTTCAAGACGCCCGCCGTGCTTATCTGGTGGGTTCGGAAGTGCTCGATCTGCCCCGTGCAGCCTTGCCTCGCGTCTTGGACCTGGAAATTCCGCTGGGTGACCATGCGTGCAAGGCACGCCTCTACGCACCCTCCCATGAAAAGTTGCCCGTCTTGCTCTACCTGCACGGAGGTGGGTTCACGGTGGGCGGCCTGTCCACCCATGACAGCCTGTGCCGACAACTGGCATTGCAAAGCCACGCCGCAGTCTTGGCCCTGGACTACCGCCTGGCACCCGAACACCGCTTTCCCGCTGCGGTGGACGATGCCTGGGATGGTTTGAAGTGGTTGTCTGCTCAGGGCGCGCAGGAATTGGGGCTGGACGAAAAACGGCTGGCTGTTGGCGGTGACAGCGCAGGCGGCACCCTGGCCGCAGTGACAGCCATCCAGGCGGCTCGTGCCGGCCTGGCACTTCGCGCTCAGTTGCTCATCACCCCTGGAACTGCGGACAACACCAACAGCGCCTCTCACCGTTTGTTTGGCAACGGCTTCTTGCTGGAAGCCGCCACGATTCAATGGTTTTTTGACCACTACATTGACCGCCACGCCCGCAGCGACTGGCGTTATGCCCCATTGAATGCGCCCGATGTGGATGGTGTTGCGCCTGCCGTGGTGGTGTTGTCGGAGTGCGACCCTTTGGTGGACGAGGGGCTGGCATATGCCGATAAATTACGCGCGGCGGGTGTTCCGGTCGAACTGGAACTCACGCGTGGGGTCACCCACGATTTCATCAAAATGGGCCGCGCTTTACCTCCAGCCGTGGAGGTGCAAACCTGGATTGGGGCGCGTTTGCGTGAGCGGTGGTGAAGGAAGCTCAAGCTTTGGGCACACGCTTGCGAGCCACCTCGGGTTTGAGCAAGCTGCGAACCCTCGTTCTTTTGGCTGGCTGCGGTGCCACGAATGCCGGTTGTAGCAACAAGTCCGACTCACTCTCAGACACCTCGCTCAGTTGCACCGCTTCTTCGGCGCTGGTGTCGTCGAGCTCGTAGCGCGGCGGCCAGTGGGTGAGGCTGGAGCGGCGCAGCAAGGCCAAACCGCCGGTGGGACTGAAGGTGCGCTCCAGCACATGGGTGACGGTCTGCTTTTTGGTGCGCTCGCTGATGATGAGGGTTGAGCAGCGCGTGCCGTAACGTCCATCAGGCGTGCGGATGAAAGCTGGCGAGAGTTGGCGCTCCATGTCCATCGACACGCCGGTTTGGGGTAGCGACTCGTCATCGGCCTCGGTGCGATCGGCCAGTGCGGCGAACAGTTGTTCGGCGAGTTGATCGACGTCGCTTGCGCTGGAAAGCGCGTGTTTCATGTTGGCTTTGAGCGCTTCCACCTTGGGCCAGGGCGCATCGAGGTGGGCATTGGACAGGCCATAGATGCCACGCTCCAGTTGCCTGGGATGCCCATGCACATTGGACGCGGCGAAACACTCGCCTTTGCGAAAGTCGGCGGCAATGAGGTTGAAACCGTTGTGGCCACTCATGGCCACACGGGCCCAGAACTGATCGGGCCGCTCTTGGGCCGACAGCCACCGCGGCACGATCGAGCCCCTGGATGGGGCCGAGGGGTCGTTGCGTGCGGGGTTGCGCACATTGGTGATCAGGGCCAAACGCCCGGCAGCGGTCAGGCCCAACCAAGTACCACCAGCGAGCAAGTCGCGCCCAGCCAATATGGCGTGGTCACTGCCTTCGGGTGTCCACCACGCCATGCGGGCTGCGGGCCGGACAAAAAATTCATCCCGGTTGGCGGCCACAACCAAGGGAAAACGGCGGTGAACGTCCAGCGCCAATGACAACAAACACATGCTCAGGTCCCGTCCACAAACACTTCGACATGGCGCTCGCCCACCACCCACGGCACCGCACTTTGGGCGGCTGACTCGATGGCGGATTGCAATGGCGGCGGCACCCCTGCGGCGCCGGCCATCGCGTAAACCTCCATCCAGGTGCGCAGCCCACCTTGCGCTTCGGGCCGTTGCAGCAATCGAGCGCTCAAACCGGGCCAAGCCCGGCGAAATTGATCTTGCATTTGATGGACGGCAGCTTTCACCACGGCATCATCTTGGGCCTGTGCCCGAAAGTAAATGAACAATTCACGCATGGGTGCAGGCAAGCCAAGGAAACGAAAAAACAGCGTTCAAAGCGTGCCAGAAGTGGCAGGTGCGCTGGCTTCTATGGGCACCGCGTAGGGCAGGGCGCGCGGCTCCAGCATGGCACCCGTGTTGGATGACAAGTGCAGTGTGCCTTGCACCAAGGCGGTCAATTTGACCTCGGCCAAAAGCAGAGTTTGGCCATCCGCTTGTTTCACCGCATTGACCACCAGCCCCGCCGGTTGTTCAGCGTCGGCGCTGTGAAAAACCTCGGTGCCTGCGGTAGCGGACCCGTTGGTCCGGAACAAGAACATGCGCCGTTTGGCGGTTGCGCGGTACTGGCTGCGCGCGACCACTTCCTGGCCGGGGTAGCAGCCTTTCTGAAAATTCACACCGTCGATGAGTTCGTAGTTGATCATTTGAGGAACGAACTGATCCATCGTGGCCTCTTCCACCATGGGCAAACCGCTGGCCACTTGTAATCCTTGCCATGCGCTGAGCGGGGCATTGGCCTGCTGGGTTGCAGCAGCGCCAGCATCACGACCCACCCACAGCGCACGCCACTGGCCTGCTGCGTCCGTCAAACGAACAACGCTGGCGGGCGCGCTGGCGTCGGAGCCGTCATCCACGGACCAAGCTGCCATGGCCGACACAGCGTGCGAATTGGTGGAATCGGCGGCGCCCCACAGTCCCCAAAGAGGACGGTCGTCGGTGGCGTCACTGAGTTTGCATTTGGCACGAAGCACAAACATGGACAAACGTTTGAGCGCGCTGGCCAATACGCTGCGCTCACACACCAGCAGCAGCTCTTCCTCGGACTCTCGCCAAACAATGAAAGTGGCCAAAAGTCTGCCCTTGGCAGAGCAATAACCAGCTTGCCTGGCCTGGCCGAGCGCCAGCTGCTGGATGTCATTGGTCAGCTGGCCGTGCAAAAAAGAGGCGGCTTCGGCGCCAAGGGCGCGAATTACACCCCAGTGGGTCAACGGGCAACGCTGACTGCCTGGTGAGGCGAGGGCGGTAGAAGCAGGGGCAGTCACGGCAGGATTCATGCGCCAATTATCATGGCCGCCCTGCCTCCCTTCGAGGTTCACGGTTTTATCCGCAGCAGTCCTCCATGCGAACCTTGCGCCGTTTGTTGCTTTTGATGTTGATGCTGGCCGCACTTTTGGCAGCGGCCGTTTTTTATTGGCTGGAACGACCCCTGCCGCTGGCCACCGACCTGGTCGAGCTGTCCATTGAGTCTGGCACCTCACCCAAAGCCATCGCCAACGACTGGGTGGACGCTGGTGTGCAAGCCTCGCCGTGGTTGTTGTACGAGTGGTTTCGTTGGTCTGGACAATCCAAGAAGATTCGTGCGGGCAGCTATGAAATCGACCGCAACACCACGCCGCGTAGTTTGCTCAACAAAATGGTCAGGGGTGACGTCACCCTGGCCACCGTGCGCTTCATTGAGGGTTGGACGATGCGGCAGGTGCGCGCCGAACTAGCCAAGGCCGAAGGGTTGTTGCCTTCCATCCAAACCATGAGCGACACCGACCTGATGGCCGCACTCGGGGCCACAGGACAAAGCGCGGAGGGCGCTTTTTTCCCGGACACCTATGCTTACAACAAAGGCAGCAGCGACTTGGCCTTGCTGCGTCGTGCTCATCAGGTGATGAACAAAAAACTGACTGCCGCGTGGGCTCAGCGTTCACCTGATCTACCGCTGAAGAGCCCGCAGCAAGCCTTGATCTTGGCCTCCATCATTGAAAAAGAAACCGGCGCTGCCCAGGACAGGCGTTTGGTGGCGTCCGTGTTCATCAATCGTTTGCGGGTGGGCATGCTGCTTCAAACAGACCCCACGGTGATTTATGGCCTGGGGCCTTCCTTCGATGGCAATCTGCGCAAGCGCGATTTGCAGACCGATACGCCCTACAACACCTACACCCGAGCCGGTCTTCCGCCCACCCCGATTGCCATGCCAGGCAAAGCGTCATTGTTGGCGGCCGTTCAGCCCGAAACGAGCAAAGCGCTTTATTTCGTGGCGCGAGGCGACGGCAGCAGTGAATTCAGTGACAACTTGGCCGCACATAATCGGGCGGTCAACAAGTACCAGCGTGGAAACAAGTGATGACAGGCCCTGGTTCATTCATCACCTTTGAAGGCATCGACGGGGCGGGCAAATCCACCCACATTGAGGCGCTGCGCCAGCGCCTGCAATCCCAAGGCAGAACCGTGGTCTTGACACGAGAGCCAGGGGGTACCGCACTTGCGGAGCAGCTGCGCAGCTTGGTCCTTGCACAGCCCATGGACGACGTGACAGAGGCCTTGCTCATGTTTGCCGCCCGCCGAGATCATGTTGAACAAGTCATCAAACCTGCTTTGGCGCAGGGCCACACGGTCTTGTGCGACCGTTTTTCAGATGCCACATTCGCCTACCAAGGCGGTGGCCGAGGATTGAAGTGGACGCTGTTGCAGCAACTCGAACAAATTGTTCACGGCGGTTTGCAGCCCAATCTGACCTTGTGGTTTGATCTGCCACCCGCGGTCGCAGCGCAGCGACGTGCTGCCGCCCGTGCGCCGGACCGCTTCGAACAATTGGACCTGGCCTTTTTTGAGCGGGTGCACGCGGGTTATGCCCGCCGTGCCACCGAGTCGCCCGAGCGCTTTTTGCGCGTCGATGCCGCCAAGTCAGTCGACGAGGTTTGGGCCTCGATCGCCCAGGCGCTGGAGCCCCGAGGATGGTGACCAAAGCTAATTTGGCAAGCTCGGAAAGAGCCGAGAAGACCCTTCCGCCGTGGCTGCAAGAGCCCCTCATCAAACTGCTGCAATCTCGGCAAGGCCATGCGCTGCTCTTGCATGGTGCGGCCGGTGTGGGGCAGTTCGATTTGGCCATGGCCACGGCGCAGGCCTGGTTGTGCGAACAAAACGAAATCGCCTCAGAAGCCACACAGCCTGCCTGTGGTGTGTGTGCAAGTTGCCGTCTTTTTCAAGCCCATACCCATCCCGATTTTTTGCTACTGGTGCCCGAAGCCATGAGGGAGCAATTGGGTTGGGAGATGGAGGAGGGCACAGCGGCGAGCGAAAAGACCAGCGCCGCCAAACCCAGCAAGGACATCAAGGTAGAGGCTGTGCGCCAGGCGGTGTTGTTTGCCCAAACTACCTCGGCCCGGGGCCGTGCCAAAGTGCTTCTCGTCCACCCCGCAGAACGAATGAACACGGTTGCAGCCAACGCCTTGCTGAAAACCTTAGAAGAACCGCCCGGTCAAGCGCGTTTTGTACTGAGCAGCGCGGCGCTCGATGCCTTGTTGCCCACCATACGCAGCCGTTGCCAGTTGCAAACCATGCCACTTCCACACGTCGATGTAGCCTGTGCGTGGCTCTCCAGTCTGGGGGTTGCCGAGCCTCAAGCCTTGTTGGCCGCCGCGGGTGGGCAAGCCCAAGAGGTGCTGGTTTGGTTCGCTGAGGGCGTCACCTCCGCACAGTTGCACGCGCTACCGCAGCAACTGATGGAAGGCAAGGCAGGGGTGCTCTCGGAATGGCCGTTGGTGCGTGTCGTGGAAACCTTGCAAAAGGTTTGTCATGACGCGATGCGTTTGGCCAGTGGCGCCTCCACGCGTTACTTTGCCCGGAATGCTTGGCCCCACAAAGTCGTGTTGGATGCAGCGGCACTGTCAGTTTGGTCGCGCGACTTGCAATTGACCGCCCGACACGCCGAACACCCATGGAGTGCACCGCTGGCGCTACAAGCTGTGGTCTTGGGGGCCACGCAGGCTTTGAACTGCGGCGTGACTGCTACACATTCCGTCGCCGGCGGTCGCCCGACAGGGGCATCGCCCACTGATGACGCAAGCATGCAACCCAGTGGGGCAGGCATTCGTTAAACTGCTGCTCATGAGTGATGTTCCCCCGCGTGCCAATCTGTCTGCCATGACCGCCACACCCCCCACCAGCACACCCGCAGGTGCCAGACCCAGCGTCATTCAATTGGTGTTTCGGGAAAAGGGCGCGCTATACGCGGCCTACATTCCCATGCTGACCGATGGTGGTCTCTTTGTTCCCACCACCCGCGAGTACAAACTCGGCGAAGACATCTACCTCTTGCTGTCGCTTCCAGACGACCCCCAGCGTTATCCGGTGGCCGGCAAGGTGGCCTGGATCACGCCTGCCAATGCGTCAGGCGGCCGAACACAAGGTGTTGGTGTGCGTTTCCCCAATGACGAAAAAACCCGTGTGCTGAAACTGCGCATCGAGGAAATATTGGGCACTGCTTTGTCTTCGTCTCGTCCTACCCAGACGCTCTGAACCCCCGTCCTCGTGGGCGCCATGCCATGTTTGTGGATTCCCACTGCCATCTGAATTTTCCCGAACTGCGCACGAATCTGGCTGAGATTCGTGCCGCCATGGCGCAGGCCAAGGTCGACAGGGCGCTTTGCATTTGCACCACCTTGGAAGAATTTGACCAAGTACACAGCTTGGCCACGACCTACGACAACTTTTGGGCCAGTGCCGGCGTTCATCCGGACAACGAGGGGGTTCAAGAACCGACGCTGCATGATTTGCTGGAGCGCGCCGCCTTGCCGCGTGTGGTGGCGATTGGCGAGACCGGGCTCGACTACTACCGCCTCCAAGGTCGCTCGGTGGACGACATGGCTTGGCAGCGTCAGCGTTTCCGAGTACACATTGAGGCCAGCCGCCAAACGGGACTGCCTTTGGTGATTCACACCCGCAGCGCCTCGCAAGACACGCTGGCGATCCTGAGGGAAGAGGGTGCTCAAAACGGCGTGTTCCACTGCTTTACCGAAACCATGGAAGTGGCCAGGGCGGCACTGGACATGGGATTTTTCATTTCGTTTTCTGGCATCTTGACCTTCAAGAGTGCCCGCGACTTGCAAGAGGTGGCCCGTTTTGTGCCGCTGGACCGCTGTTTGATCGAAACCGACAGCCCCTATTTGGCGCCTCATCCTTTTCGCGGCAAAACCAACAGCCCCGCCTGGGTGCCCTATGTGGCGCAGCAGGTGGCTCAGTTGAAGGGATGTTCTGTGCAAGAGATCGCCGATGCGACCAGCTCAAATTTCGACCGACTTTTCCCCAAAGTACGCACCTGAAGGCTGTCAAATGAACCTCAACCAACACTTTAAGAAAATAATTTATCTATTTGTTTTTATTGGATATTCAATTGCCTCCGCAGGATCTTACGAAGACTTTTTCTTGGCGCTGGAGCGCGACGACCCCACTTCGGTGACCCGATTGTTGGAACGAGGATTTGACCCCAATACCCGCGATGCCGAGGGACGCCCGGGTTTGTTTGTGGCCCTGCAGAAGGAGTCCTGGGACGCGGCGCAAGCATTGTTCAGGCACCCGCAAGTCGACATCAACGCGCTGAACAACAACGACGAATCCCCCTTGATGATGGCCGCCATGAAAGGGCAGATTCAATGGTGCAGGCAGTTGCTGGACCGTGGTGCGCTCCTGAATAAAACCGGCTGGACACCGTTGCATTACGCAGCATCGGGCGGTGATCTTCAGGTGGTGACATTGTTGCTGGACAAAGGCGCGGCCATCGACGCGCCGTCTCCCAACGGCTCCACCCCAGTCATGATGGCTGCACTTTATGGCTCCGAAGCCAGCGTGAATCTGCTCGTGACCCGCGGCGCCGACATCAAACGCAAGAACGACCTGGGGCTCACTGCGGGTGATTTCGCGTCCAGAGGCGGCCGTGAAAAGCTTGCCAAGCAACTCAAATCCGCAGCCGGGGGTTGATTGACCCCAGGCGCCTGGCGGGCGTTTGGTTGGACCTGCTTAACCAGCGCATTTCTGGGTAGAACCGTGGCTTTTGTCAGGTTTCTTCTTACATCGTGTATGTCGCCAGGCTGACTCGTCAACTTGTGCCATCGGCGTATCGTTCTCCACACACCAACCCCTCTGTGGAGACGAGTCATGCACAAGTCCGAAGTCAGCGCCAATCCTTTCGCTCTGATGATGAACCCAGAGGCGGTCATTGCCGCCATGAACCGTTCTGAGCGGCTGCGCCGGTTGACAAGCCATGTTTGCCGGCCACTGGACAAACCCACACCGCTGAAACCTTTGCCGGGCACCAGCGCGGCAGTAGACGCCCGTCTGGAGGCAGAACCGACACAAGACGATCAGTTGAATCACCACTGAGGAAAGGCCGTCAGCCCGGCCTGGCATTCAATGAAGGCCGCCTTCGTTTATACGCTACGATGTATATTATGTAAACTACACCCTGGGGTCGCGCAATGTTCCGTGCGTCACGCCACGCGTGCACTAGGTTTTGCCCTTAGACGGCCCCGGCATAATCCCGGCCATGCCGGAAAAACCAGACTCACCCAACGCACTACACGTCTACCAAAGAGAAGTCTCTCAAACCGAGCGCAGTTCACTTTCCGTTCTCGCCGCCCTCATTCAGTCTGGCGCATCGGTTTTGGATTTGGGGTTGGGCTCCGGGGCACTGGGCAGGCATTTGACCGAATTGGGTTGGCCTGCACCCGACGGCTTGACCTACAACCCGGCAGAAGCCGAGCTCGCGCGAGCTTTTTATCGACGTGTCGAAGTCGCAGATCTGGAGGTCGCGGATTTGGTGTCTATCTTCGACGGCCAGCGCTATGACTACATCGTTTGCGCCGATGTCCTGGAGCACCTTCGCAGCCCGCAGCGGATTTTGGACGCTTGCCAGCAGCTGCTGGCGACAGATGGTCGCTTGCTGATCTCCGTCCCCAACGTGGCCTATGCCGGTTTACTCGGCGAATTGATGTGTGGAGAGTTCCAGTACCGGACTGAAGGGTTGCTGGATAACACCCATCTGCGTTTTTTCACCCGGCGTTCTTTGCTTCGTTTCTTGCGAGACTCAGGTTGGCACGCGCTTGCCTTGGAGACCGTCGAACGAGACTTGCCCGACTCGGAGTTCAAAACGGACTTGGTTCGGCTGCCGCCGGCAGTGTCTCGCCATTTGCTCGGGTTGCCTGACGCACTGACCTACCAGTTCATCGTCTCTGCCGCTGTTGCAAGCGCAAGTACCGCCTCGGAGCAGCCACCCAGCTTCGAACACGGCGACAGTACGCTGCAGGGAGCGACTTTCTCGCTCCAGCTGTATTTCGGTTCTCCACAAGGCTACAACGAGAAGCGAAAACTTCTGGCGCGAGGGCAAATGGGCCAAGCCCACCAGCGCCTGGAGTTTTCGCTCCCAGACGATGACTTACCCATCACCTCTTTACGTTTAGATCCTGCTGACAGACCCGGCTTTTTGCAATGGCATAGCCTGGCACTGCGTTCCGCGGATGGCCATTTGCATTGGCAATGGAGCGCTGAGAATGATGGTGTCGAACCACTTCTGAAATGCACAGCACATGATATTGTGTTGCGCCCACCTTGGACCTTGGCGCACGGGGTCACGTCTTTGCTGTTGGGCAATGACCCTTTCATCGAACTTCCCCTTGAATCCGTACTGGCGCAATTGGGTCCGGCTGCGGCAGGCTGCGTCTTGGAGGTGGAGTTGGGGTGGCCCATGTCGGCTGACTACCTTGCCTTGCTGCCCGTCGTGAGGCCACTGCAACAACGAGCCGAACAGTTGGAACAGCAGTTGGAATGCTCAAGTCAGGAAGCGCAATCGACGATTCGGGCGCTTACCCAAAAAGGCCATGAAGACGTCAAGCTTCTGCGCAATCTGGAGGCCAGTATCTTGGCTCTCCAAGAAAGCGCCGCGTCCAAGGAAGCACAGCACGCGCTGCAACGTAAGTCCGGCGCCAAGCGTCATGAAGAAGAAATCATTGCTCAGGCACAGCGCTACGCTACGGTGCTGTCCAAGAACAACGTGATGGAACGTCAACAGACGAGCTTGCAACAAGAATTCAATGCACTGGCCACACATTTGCATTGGATAGAAAACTCGACGGTGTTTCGCCTCACCCGACCACTGGTTCACTTCAAGATGCGGATGGATCGTTTGTTTGGGCGCTCACCCCCTGTCGCCATGGACCAAAAAAACGAAGTCGATAGCCTAGCTCGGCCCGCGATAAGCTCGGCCACACCCACTGAATCCCGCATGGTTGATGTGATCGTTCCCGTCTACCGAGGCTTGGAGGACACGCAGCGCTGCGTCCTTTCGGTGTTGGCAAGCAACGTGAGCATCCCCTATCGTTTGGTCATCATCAACGATGCCAGTCCCGAAATAGACGTCACCAACTGGTTGCGCCAAATTCAGGCCAGCCATGTTGGCACCATAGAGTTGTTGGAGAACTCAGAGAACCTCGGCTTTGTTGGCACCGTGAACCGCGGCATGGCCCTGCATGCGGACCGGGATGTGCTTTTACTCAACAGCGACACCGAAGTCGCCAATGACTGGTTGGATCGTTTGCAGCGCGCTGCATACAGCGATACCCAAGTTGCCAGCGTAACGCCGTTCTCCAACAACGCCACCATTTGTAGCTACCCAGAGTTTTGCAAAGACAACGAACTACCGGTGGGTTTGGATACGAAGATGCTCGACCAGCACTTTGCAAAGGCCAATCCGGGGCAGGTCGTGGACGTACCCACCGGCGTGGGGTTTTGCATGTACATCAGGCGTGACGCTTTGAACGCGGTGGGTCTGTTTGATACCGAGAATTTTGGCAAAGGTTATGGCGAAGAGAATGATTTTTGTTGCCGTGCTTTTGTCGCCGGATGGCGGAACTTGCATGCCCTGGATACTTTTGTCCGGCATGCGGGTGGGGTGAGTTTTGGTGCTTCCAAAAGCCAACGAGAGTTGGCCGCCATGGAAACACTGAGGCGATTGCACCCGAGTTACGAGCCTCGCGTGCACGCTTTCGTAGCCCAAGACCCTGCCAAAGTGGCACGGTTAAAAGCGGATTTGGCGCGGGCGACCCATGCGGGGCGGCCTGTTGTGCTGGCTGTCCTTCATGACCGAGCAGGCGGCACGCGCCGCCATCCAGTGGAGCTGGCCGGCCATCTGCATATGCA
Organism: Burkholderiales bacterium; assembly: GCA_031431125.1. Classification (GTDB taxonomy): domain Bacteria; phylum Pseudomonadota; class Gammaproteobacteria; order Burkholderiales; family Burkholderiaceae_C; genus JANPCX01. Next base: position 82,030 of record JANPCX010000015.1, on the reverse strand, counting down.
GGCCGCTTTCTTGCTGCTTGTGCCTTTGCCCGGAGAGCGGGTTGCACTTCGCTTGCTCGACGCACCGGAAGAGCACGCCGTGGTGTTCCGCTTACCCGAGCAAATTCAATCGCTGTTGTTTGCGCTGCGAGCGCTCGGTGTGGCCCACATTCACTACCACCATCTCATTGGCCACCAGTCGCAGGTACTGGACCTGCCTGCGCAACTCGGCTTGGCTTACGACTTCACAGCCCACGATTTTTACAGCTACTGTCCGCAAATTTCCCTGACCGACCACAACAACCGCTATTGCGGCGAACAGGGTTTAGACCAGTGCAGAACATGCCTCAAACGATCGCCCGCCCCTGGCGGTGTCGATATTGAGTCTTGGCGCAACAAGTACGCTCCCTTTTTGCAAGGTGCTCGGCATGTGCTGGTACCCAGCCGAGACGCCGCGCGTCGTATTCTTCAGTTCGTACCCCAGGCTGATGTGCGCATAGCGCCTCACACCGACCTCGCTGATTTGGGTGCGCTGCCCTCGCCGCAACCCATCCCCTTGGCGCCGGGCGCGCCGCTGAAGGTAGTGGTGATTGGCGCACTCAGTCCCATCAAGGGGGCCGACCTACTGGAAGCCATCGCCCTTCAAGCCACTCGGAACAACAGCCCGGTGGAATTTCACTTGCTGGGATATGCCTACCGCCACCTGAGCACGCAGCCCCGCGCCAAACTCACCGTGCACGGGAAGTATGAAGAAGCCGATTTGCCCGCCCTGCTGTCTTGGCTGAAACCCGATCTGGTTTGGTTCCCCGCGCTTTGGCCCGAGACATACAGCTACACCCTGAGCGCCTGCTTGGAGGCGGGTTTGCCTGTCGTCGCGCCCAACCTGGGTGCCTTTGGTGAACGTCTACATGGTCGTGCTTGGAGTTGGTTGCGCCCCTGGAACGCCACCGCGGAGGAGTTTTTGGCGTTTTTCAATCAGATCCGTGAACAGAACTTTGTTTCTGGCAGCAAGCCGCCCGCCGTGTTACCTATTTCCACCTCATCATTGGATGAGCGAATTGGAGACTGGGACTACCACCGTGACTACCTGCACGGTATCGCGGCCTTGACGGGCACAACCGACTTGAGCGACGAATTTTTGCGTGCTCACCAATCCACCGGTGATCCGGGTTTGGCGGGCGCGGTGCAAGGGGCCAAACGCAGGTTGCTGCCTGCGCTGGTACGTTTGCGATCGTCCCCATGGCTCAAACCCATTGCGCGAGCCATTCCCTTGCGTTGGCAAACAAGGGTGAAGTCGTGGCTACGCCGATAGATCAGCGTTCAACTGGTTTTACTGTGTCAGTCAATTGCCCCTGCGCCGGTAGACCAAGCCACGCTGGGGTAGGCGCAGGCCGCCGCCCGGCGTGATCCCCGGGCAAGGGCTGCAACAGCGCACAGCGCGGCTTGGCCTACCGGCCCGAAGGGTGACCCCGGCGAGCATTTGCAACGACGAGTGCGGCTGTGGGCGGGGCTCACGCAGGGGCAATTGACTGACACAGTAAGACTAGTGTCGAGAGTCAAAAATATAGAGACATGAAAACGCGTCTTCGCCCCGATGGCAGCGTTGCAAATCCTCGCGATACCACGGTATCGCTGTGGTTTGCGCCTTGCCCTCGGAGCGAATCCATCGTTTTCATTTGTCTCGATATTTCTGACTCGCGACACTAGGCCCAACGAATCGCCACTTTCAAGGTCACTGAACCACCCTGCTCCTACAATGGAGCCATGCTGATTTCTCCCGTACCTGAACTGGTGACAGAACTGGCCGCCGGTCGCATGGTGATCCTTGTTGACGAAGAAGACCGCGAAAACGAGGGTGACCTGGTGATCGCGGCCGAACACGCCACGCCCGAGGCCATCAATTTCATGGCCCGTTATGGCCGAGGGCTGATTTGCCTGACCCTCACCCGCGAGCGCTGTGAACGCCTGCAACTGCCGCCCATGGCCAGCCGCAACGGCACCAAACATGGAACGGCTTTCACTGTCTCTATCGAAGCCGCTACCGGCGTGACGACCGGCATTTCCGCCGCCGATCGTGCGCGAACCGTGCAGGCCGCTGTTGCCCGCCACGCGAAAGCCAGTGATTTGGTGCAGCCCGGCCATATTTTTCCGCTGCAAGCACAAGATGGTGGTGTTCTGATGCGCGCGGGTCATACCGAAGCCGGCTGCGATCTGGCGGCCATGGCTGGGCTTGTTCCTGCCGCCGTGATTTGCGAGATCATGAAAGACGATGGCACGATGGCGCGTTTGCCGGATTTGCAGGTTTTCGCCAAAGAACATGGCCTCAAGATTGGCACCATTGCCGATCTGATTGGCTACCGCAGCCGCAACGAAAGCCTCATCACCCGCATCGCCCAGCGAACGATTCAAACAGCCCAGGGGCCCTTTGCTGCGAGTCTGTTTCAAGACCGTGCAGGGGGTGTTCATCTGGCCTTGACCGTTGGCCAGTGGGCCAAAGAAGACGAGGTGCTGGTGCGGGTGCATGAGCCTTTATCGGTCATGGACCTGCTCGATCTTGGCCCTTGCGGGCACTCCTGGCCCTTGCCCAACGCCTTGTCGGAACTGCAGCGCCACGGCAAAGGTGTGGCCGTTTTGCTCAACGCGGGAGAAGACGCCGCTGCGCTGACAGCCCAGTTCGACCGCACCGCACCAGGCGTGGGCAGTTCGCGCGGACAAATGGACTTGCGCACCTACGGCATCGGAGCACAAATACTTCGTGAGGTGGGTGTCGCCCGCATGAAACTGCTGGGCAGTCCACGCCGCATGCCCAGCATGACGGGCTACGGCCTCGAAGTCACCGGCTTCATGGTTGCCAACTAAGTACTCGCAAGGATTTTCAGTGCAAGAAGCAGAACGTGGCGTAGCGTCAGAACTCAACGGCAGAGACTTGCGGATAGGAATTGTCCAAGCCCGCTTCAACCTGGCCATCACCGAGGCCATGGCGCAAGCCTGCGTAGAAGAGTTGCTTCGCTGCGGCGTTCTAGCCAAGCATGTCAAACACGTCACGGTTCCTGGCGCCCTGGAGATTCCCGTGGTCCTGATGGGCATGGCAGACAGCGATGACTACGACGCCTTGATTGCCCTGGGCTGCATCATCCGCGGAGAAACCTACCACTTTGAACTCGTCGCCAACGAGAGCGGCGCAGGCGTCACGCGTGTCGCACTCGACCACGTGCTGCCCGTGGCCAACGCCATCCTCACCGTTGAAAACACGGACCAGGCCTGGGCACGAGCAACCGAAAAAGGCCAAGACGCTGCGCGTGTGGCCATTGAAATGGCAACCTTGATGGAAGACCTGTCGTGAGCGCACCTGAATCCATCATCCCCAAACCCGGTGTTTCAGCGAAAACTCCAGGCTCCAGGCGCAGTCGCGGTGACGGGGCAAGGGGCAAGACACGCGGTGCAGGCGACCGCCCTGCCACCCGCTCGGCACGCCGGCGCTCTCGAGAATTGGTATTGCAAGGTCTTTACCAATGGTTTTTGTCGGGAAGCGATCTGACCACGGTGGCGCTTCATATCCGTGAGCAAGATGAATTCGACAAGTGCGATGCCACCCACTTTGACGACGTGCTGCGTGGCTGCATGGAAAACACATCTGCGCTGGACGAGGTCTTGGTCAAATACCTGGATCGCCCGATCAACGAACTCTCCCCCATTGAACATGGCATTTTGTTGATTGCCGGATTCGAGTTGCAGCAATGCTTGGACATTCCCTACAAAGTGGTCATCAACGAAGCCGTTGAATTGGCCAAAAGTTTCGGCGGCACCGACGGGCACAAATACGTCAACGGCGTCTTGGATAAAGCGGCTGTCGATTGGCGAGCGGCCGAAGTTCAATCGCGATGAGACTTGCGCAGCGGCTCGACCACATCGAGCCCTTCTACGTCATGGAGTGCGCCAAGGCCGCGCAGGCCATGGCCAGCGGCCCGCTGTGCGACCCGCAGCAAGGCGGGCGGCCCATGATCTTCCTCAACATCGGCGAGCCTGACTTCACTGCTCCGCCCTTGGTATTGGAGGCTGCACAAAAAGCGCTTCGCGCTGGCCATACCCAATACACCCCAGCAACGGGCTTGCCAGCGCTGCGGGAACGCATCGCCGCTTGGTACCAAAGCCAATTTTCCGTCGCGGTGGATCCTGAGTGCATCGTCGTCACGGCGGGCGCGTCGGCCGCGCTGCAATTGGCCTGTTTGGCTTTGATCAATCCGGGCGATGAAGTGTTGTTGCCCGACCCCAGCTACCCCTGCAACCGCCATTTCGTCGCAGCCGCTGGTGGTGTACCTGTGCTTTTGCCAACACAGGCTGCCACCCGATACCAGCCGACCGAGCAGTCGGTACTGCAGGCGTGGACACCGCGCACGCGTGGCGTGCTGTTGGCTTCTCCGTCTAACCCAACGGGGACGTCGATTCCCCCCAAGGCGTTGGCAGGTATTTTGGAATGTGTCGGGCAACGCGACGGCTTCAGTCTGGTCGATGAAATCTACCTGGGTTTGAGCTTCGATCCGAACTATGGCCAAAGCGCGTTGGCGCTGAGCCAAAACCGTGAGTCCTTGTTTTCCATCAATAGTTTTTCCAAGTACTTCAGCATGACGGGCTGGCGTTTGGGCTGGCTGGTGGTGCCCAAACACAGTGTTGCGGCGGTCGAGAAACTGGCTCAAAACCTCTACATCTGTCCTTCCGCAGTCGCTCAGCACGCTGCGTTGGCCTGCTTTGAAGCAGAATCTTTGGCTGAATACGAGCGCCGAAAGGGCGAGTTCAAAAAACGACGTGATTGCCTGGTGCCGGCCTTGAACAACTTAGGTTTGACTGTGCCTGTGATGCCCGATGGTGCTTTTTACGCCTGGGCTGATTGCTCGGCTTTCAGCCCCCGCTGGGGCGCCAGCAGTTGGGAGTTCGCGTTTGAAGTGATGCACCAAACGCAAGTGGCCATCACGCCAGGCCGAGATTTTGGGCCGCATTTGGCCAAGCAGTTTGTCCGTTTGTCTTTTGCCAACAGCATGGCTCAGTTGGAAGAAGCCTTAGCCCGCCTGGCAGGCATGTTGTCGCGGTCGCGCTGAAATTTCCTCCCTTGATCAGGTGGCAATGGTGTCCGCTTGTTACAAAAGCGGGGAAAATCACGCATATTTGCAGCACGACTTGGCGGCAGTCGTCTAAGCTTCGTAGTAACCATGTCATCAGAGCGCCATTCATTCAGTTCGGCAGCCGATTCCCGGCCCAGCGAACTGCAAAGCCTGCCACCCAGTGAACGCTGGGAAGGCTCCAACACGGGTTTTGAATCGACCCAACAAATGGATCCAGAGACGATGCTGGGCCAGTCGTCTGCGGCCGCGCCGCTGGACGAAACACCTTCAGAGCCGCTGGACACCATCGGACACATCGGTCGTTATGCCTTGAAGTATCAGATTGGCGAGGGCGGTCTAGGTACCGTCTACGCTGCTCACGATCCCCTCCTGTCCCGTCTCATTGCCATCAAGACACTGAACGTCGAGGTGTCTCAAGAACAACGCGCTGACTTCAATGCCTTGTTCTTGAACGAGGCACGGGCCGCTGCTGGTTTGTCTCACCCCCACATCGTCACGGTGTTTGATGCAGGCGTGAGCGACAACAAAGCCTACATCGCCATGGAGTTGCTCAAGGGCAAGGACTTGCGCGAGCTGCTCAAAGAAGGTTGGCGTGCCACGTCAGTGCAGGCCACGCAGATTATTCGTCGGGTGGCGGATGCGCTGGGTTATGCCCACAGCAAAGGCGTCGTGCACCGCGACATCAAGCCGGCCAACATCTTCATGGTCGGGCGCACCCAGCCCAAAGTGCTGGACTTTGGCATTGCCAGGGTCACGCACAAACACGACACCCATGTGTCTGATGAAATCACGGGTGGTTCGCCCTACTACATGGCGCCAGAGCAAATCCGCCAGCAACCCTCGGATCAACGAGCCGACGTCTTTTCACTGGGCGTTGTCCTGTACGAATTGTTGACGGACGTGAAACCGTTTGTTGGCACGACACTGGAAGAAATTTCGCAAGCGGTGTTGAACCATACACCGACCGCGCCCCATGTACTGAAACCTGAGTTGCCGGAAGGTTTGTCTGACATCGTTATGCGTGCGATGGAAAAGGAGCCCGAGAAGCGCTTCAGTTCTGCGAGGTCCATGTCACGGTCCTTGAGGCAATGGACGGAAGAAACTGATACTCCTGGAGCAGAAACCTCACCGTTTGGTCGCAGTGGCGTCGGCTCTGCAGTCCGCTGGGCCTGGGTGGCGGCGACATCCGCGGCCACGGGCGTTGCTCTGGCGCTGGGAGCCTGGATATGGCTCGGCCAACCCCGCACAGAACAACCGCAAGCGGTAGCGACACCAGCCGCGGTGACCGTGCCAGTTGCTGCACCCGCCATGGAAGTGATTGTTCCGACTGGGCCGGCAGACGCCGCTTCTGCTGCGGTACAGGTGGCCGTCAATACCACCGCAACCGACACAGCAGCCAATAAGCCCGTCGCGGAAACTCTACCCGCAGCTGCGGCGCCTGTCGCCACGGCCACCCCTGCTGCTGCGCCGACTGTCGCGGCCCCCACTGGCGGTCCGAGTGACAGCAAGACAGCGCCCGTCACAACCACACCAAAAACAGTGGCCGCAAAAGACGCCACAGCCAAAGAAACCCCGCGCGAGCGGCGTGCCCGTGAAGCGCGGGAGCGGGAACTGGCGGCACGCGAAGCTGCAGCAGTCCCTGTGGCCAAAGGTGTCGTGCGCATTGCAGTCAGTCCTTGGGGCAATGTTGAAGTGGACGGCGTCGCCGTCGGGACCACTCCGCCGCTGACAGAAATTACGCTGACCGAAGGCAAACACCAAATTACCATACGCAATGGTGACTTTCCGCCTTACAGTGCAACAGTCAATGTCACCCCGGGCCAGCCCGTGACCGTCAAAACAAAATTTGGATCATGATCATGTTGTCACGCTTGCACGTGAGTTCGCTGTTGATTTGCATGTCCTTGGCAGCTTGCGTTCAACCGCCCCCTGCCCCACCAGCACCGGGGCTCCTGGATGTAGCCGAACGACCTGCCGAAAAGGCCTTGCTCGCAGGTATTCGTGCCTATGACGATGCCCAATACCCCATTGCCGAAACTCAATTGAGCAATGCCATCAATGCGGGGCTCACCTCTCCCAAGGACAAAGCCGCAGCCCACAAGCACTTGGCGTTTATCTATTGCACCAGCAACCGGGTGCGCGAATGCGAGTCCGCGTTTCGCAGCGCATTGCAAACCGATCCCGCTTTCATGCTCAACAAGTCCGAGCAAGGGCATCCGCTGTGGGGACCGGTGTTCCAGCGGGTCATCAAGCCCTGAATAGCGAGGGGCTCTCCCGTCGTTGGAACGCCAGGCGGCGCTCCCCTGCTACCCTGTCGGACACCTATGAGCCGCCCGGAACACCACTTTGACCTGCGCGTTTACTGGGAAGACACAGACGCTGGTGGTGTGGTCTTCTTTGTCAACTACCTGAAGTTCTTTGAGCGGGCTCGTACCGAGTGGCTGCGAGAATTGGGGTTTTCGCAAGAAACCTGGCGGGCGATGGGTTCCGCGTTTGTGGTGAGCAAGGTCCAGATTCGCTACCTGCAACCGGCCAGGCTTGACGACCACCTTCACATCACCACGCGCGTGAAGAATTCGGGACAAGCCTCGCTCACAGTGAACCAACTGGCGATGCGCGACTCTGTTCTGCTGTGCGAAAGCGAAGTACGACTCGGGTTTGTTGATACCGAGAGATTGCGCCCCTGCCGTTTGCCCGCCGATTTTTTATCCAAAATTGCATGAATCAAGATCTCTCCATCATCTCCCTTGTTCTACAGGCCACCTTGGTGGTGAAACTGGTCATGGCCGGTTTGCTGTTGACCTCCTTCGCCAGTTGGGCGGTTATTTTCGGCAAGCTTGTGGGTCTGTCAAAAATCAAGTCAAGCAACGATGCTTTTGAACGCGAGTTCTGGGCCGGTAAAAACCTCAATGACCTGTACGCCGACGCACAGCGCAGCGGCAATAGTTCGCCCATGGAGCGAATCTTTGCGTCGGGCATGCGGGAGTTTTTGAAACTGCGCGAACGCCGCGTCACTGACCCCGGCAGCTTGCTTGACGGCGCCAGGCGCGCCATGCGGGCCAGCCAACAACGTGAGCTCGACACCATCGAGGCCAATTTGTCGTTCTTGGCCTCGGTGGGTTCGGTCAGCCCCTACGTGGGTTTGTTTGGAACCGTGTGGGGCATCATGCACGCCTTCGTCGGTTTGTCGAATTTGCAGCAGGTCACGCTGGCCACCGTCGCGCCGGGTATTGCAGAGGCTTTGGTCGCTACCGCCATCGGACTGTTCGCAGCCATCCCCGCGGTAATTGCCTACAACCGCTTTGCCAGAGACATCGACCGCATTGCCATGAAATTTGACAGCTTCATGGAAGAGTTCTCCAACATTCTGCAGCGCAGTGTGGGTCAAAGCGCAGGCAGTGCGGGAGGCCACTGAAGATGCCTGCGGTATCCGGCCGCGGCGCACGCCGCCGCACCATCAGTGAGATCAACATGGTGCCCTTCATTGACGTGATGTTGGTGCTGCTCATCATTTTCATGGTCAGTGCCCCCCTGATCACCACGGGGCTCGTGGATTTGCCCAGTGTCGGTGCCAGCAAACAGCGGCCCGACAAAGTCGTGGAAATCGTGGTGGCTATCGACGAAACCTTGCGATTGCGCGTAGACGGCAAAGAACAAGCCGCTTTCCCGCTGCGCTCCTTGGTGTCTCGTGTCAGGGAAGCTCAGGCCGGCGTGCCGTCGACGCCGGTGGTCATTTCCGCGGACAAAACCGTCAAATACGAAGCGGTGGTGAAAGTGATGGACGCCTTGCAACGCGCAGGGGTGCAGCGCGTGGGTTTGTCGGTGAAGTCCGGCGGTTGAGGCTGCCCCTTAGAAGCCCATGCTTGCGATGAACAGCTCGGCCTTGCCCCGCGATCCCTTCATGCCCCAGCCTCTGGCGGGACGGGGCGTTGGCCTGGTGCTGACCGCGGTGGCCCACGGGCTCTTGCTGGTGGCCTTGACGCTGGCGGTGAACTGGCGTGTCAGCACACCCTCCCCTGTGGAGGCCGAGTTGTGGGCAGAGATTCCTCGTGCTGCGCCGCCCGTTGCGGTGCAGCCACCACCACCACCGGTGGAGCCCGAAAACCCCGTGGTTAAAGCACCTGAACCCCGGACTGAACCCAAGCCTTCACGGGCCGAACAAGACGCGCAAATTGCCACCGAAAAAGCCAAACGCGAGAAAGAGCGCGAAGAGGTCGAGAAAAAACGCAAAGAAGAGGAAAAGAAGCTGGCCGACAAAAAGGCTGATTTAGAGCGTCGGGAGAAAGAGGCCAAAGAGGTAAAACAAAAAGAAGCGCAGCTCGCCCGTGAAGAAACCCAGCGCAAGCAGAACCTCGACCGCATGATGAAGGATGCCAATAAACAGTCGCCGGGGCCGACGTCATCCGACTTCGGTGCGGACTATGCGGGCCAAATACAAAAACGAATCCGTGACAACACCGATTTTCCTGCCAACGTGGATGGAAACCGAGCTGCAGAAGTAGAGATCAGAATGACACCAGACGGGAGGATTTTGGGTCAGCGAATTCTCAAGTCCAGCGGCAACACTGCATTCGACGAAGCGATCTTGCGCGGCGTCGAGCGCGCAGGGAGCATGCCTCGAAATCGCGACGGCCTTGTGCCCTCGCCCATCATTGCCACGATCAGAGCGCGCGAGTGAGCGCGTAGGCGTCGAACGTCGCGGCAGACTCGCAGTAGCGCTAAAAAACTGTTTGGTACTGCCGCACAAACCGCCGGTCTATCCAGTCTTTCCAATGCCAAACCCAAGCACCTTGGGTGGACCATTCGCCCCATGAGGCCAGCGCATAACGTGGTCCGCAGGCCAACAAGTTCAAACTGTTCTTTTGCGGTAGGTAGGGCTGGAGCGGCTGCCCGGCTGCGGCGCACTGCAGGTTGCGCCAAAGCGGTGGTCCGCTGCGCACCGCATACACGCCACTTTTAGGATGTGGCGCGTCAACGCGGCTGGCCACATCACCGACGGCAAACACCTCGGGATGGGAGGTAGTTTGCAGCGTGGATTGGGTTTGAATGAAACCCGCGTCGTCCAGCGCCAAACCGGAGTCTGCCAGCCACGGCGGGGCACTGCTGCCCCACACAGCCAAGGGTGCGTCACAAGCCAGTCTGGCGCCGTTGGCCAGCACCACCTGGTTGGCAGCAATTTCCACACAGCGTTCTTGCAGCACCGTGATGCGTGCGGCGCGCAGCACGGCCATGGCACGGGTTTGCAGCGGCGCGGGGTGGCTGGGCAATGGTGGTGTGCCCCCGGTGACCAAACTCACCCGCACCTGGTCCTGCAGGCGGTGTTGCAGGGCCAAGGCCAACTCCACGCCCGCAGCGCCGCCGCCAATCACCACCACCGCCAACACACGAGACTGCGCCAAACCCAACAAACTGTCGGACAACTGCACAAAGTGCTCCATGGGCCGAACGAAAAGGGCATGCGCGCGCGCGCCCGGGATGGCGTCGCGGTTCATTACTGGGCCGGTGTCCACACTCAGCAGGTCGTAGGGCAAGGTTTCGCCACTGCCGGTGTGGACTTGTTTGGCGGCCGCATCAATGGCCGTGGCGGGGGTAACCAAGAACCGGACATTGGCCAGTCCGGCCAGGGGCGACAAGGCAATGCTGCAGTCGTCGAGCTGGTAGTGGCCTGCCAGCCAGCCCGGCACCATGCCGGAATAAATTTGCCGTTCAAACGGGGAGACGAGTGTCACGTTCACGCCCGCGAGCGGTGTGCGGGCCAATTGTTTGAGCACATGCACATGGGCATGGCCGCCGCCCAACAAAACCAGGTGTTTCATGCCGTTCAATAGGGAATCCGTCTTCTTATGAAGCGACCTGACTGTAGGGCCTGGCCGCCTTGGTGAACGGCTATTGTCTTATCCCCGCTGCCAGGCATGAAAACGGGCCACCCACTCCAGCAATTTTTTAGGCTGGTGGGCCCGCTTCCACTCACCCGCCACGTACTTGTTGGCTTCGGCCCAAGTCGGATAGGTGTGGATGGTGCCCAGTATTTTGTTCAAACCTAAGCCGTGTTTCATCGCGAGCACAAACTCGGCCAACAAGTCGCCTGCGTGCTCGCCGACGATGGTGACCCCCAGAATTTTGTCCTTGCCGGGTACGGTGAGCACTTTGACGAAACCGTGGGCGGCGCTGTCGGCAATTGCACGGTCGAGGTCATCCAAGCCATAGCGTGTGACTTCATAGGCCACGCCTTGGGCTTTGGCGTCTTGTTCGTTCAAACCCACACGCGCCACTTCGGGGGCAATGAAGGTGGCCCAAGGAATGACTGAATAGTCTGCCTTGAATTTTTTCAGGCTACCGAAAAGTGCATTGACGCTGGCGTACCAAGCTTGGTGGGCCGCCGTGTGGGTGAACTGGAAGGGGCCGGCCACATCGCCCGCTGCGTAAATATTGGGGTAGTTGGTTTGCAGGTAGTCGTTGACTTGGACGGTGCGACCGACAGGTATGCCCAGCTTTTCAAGACCAAACCCTTGCAGCCGCGCACTGCGGCCAACGGCGCACAACAACTGGTCGAACTCAATCCGTTTCTCGACGCCACCCGCTTCAACCACGATGAATTTGCGCTGGGTGGCACCCTCGCCTTCTCGCTCGCAGCGCAGCGCTTTGTGCTCGGTCAGCAATTGCACCCCATCGGCCTGCAGCGCCGCTTGGGCGAGCGCCGAGACATCCTCGTCTTCCCGCACCATGATGCGCGGCGCCATCTCAATTTGTGTGACTGCTGCGCCTAGCCGTGCAAAACACTGGGCCAGCTCGCATCCGATGGGGCCACCGCCGAGCACCACCAGTCGCTTGGGCAACTCGCGCAAACCCCAGAGCGTGTCGCTGGTCAGATAGCCCACTTCCTTCAGGCCCGGCAGGGGCGGCACAAAGGGCGCTGCGCCGGTGGCGATGATGATGTTTTTGGTGCTGAGCGATTGCACTTTTCCATCTGGCAGTGTGATGTCCACGCGCCAGGGGTTGACGATCATGGCCTGGCCTTGCACCACGTCCACGCCGAGCTTCGTATAACGCTCGACCGAGTCATGCGGCTCCACCTCACGCACCACCCGGGCCACGCGCTCCATCACATCGGCAAAGTTCACCGTGGCTTTGGCTTCTTGGATGCCGTATTTTTCCGACTGCTGCATTTGTTTGAGCAAGGAAGCAGTTTTGATCAAGGCCTTGCTCGGAACGCAGCCGTAGTTCAGGCAGTCGCCACCCATTTTGTGGCCTTCGACCAAAGTCACCTTGGCTTTGACGGCGGCGGCAATGTAGGAACTCACGAGGCCAGCCGCTCCCGCACCGATGACCACCAAATTGCGGTCAAACGTCGCTGGCTTTTGGTCGGCCCAGGGCGCGTACACCTTGCGTTTTTTGACCGCTTCGATGATCTTCTTGGCGATGAGGGGAAACACACCCAGCAAGACGAAGGATCCCAGCAAGGCCGGAGACAAAATGCCACGCAAAGAGTCAATACGTGCCAGTTGGGTGCCGGCGTTCACATAGACCACGGTGCCGGCCAGCATGCCGAGTTGGCTGACCAGGTAAAAGATACCGACCTTCATGCGTGTCAGGCCCATGAGCAGATTGATCACGAAGAAAGGCACCAGGGGCACCAGTCGCAAGGTGAAGAGGTAGAAGGCACCCTCTTTCTCCACCCCCTTATTGATGTCGGCCAAACGCGCGCCGAAGCGGGCTTGCACGGTGTCGCGCAGCACATAGCGGGAGGCCAAAAAGGCCAGCGTGGCCCCCAAACTGGACGCAAACGACACCAGCAAGGTGCCGGTTGCCAGTCCGAAGATGGCCCCGGCCGCGAGCGTCATGATGACTGCGCCTGGCAGGGACAACGCCGTGACCAGAACATAAATACCGAAAAAGAGACCCGCCACTTTCCAAGGATGGGACTCGTACAAACCCGCCAACTCCGCTTGCCGCGACTTCAAGTAAGCCAGGCTGAGGTACTGGCCGCCATCGAAGATGAAAAAGGCGGCAATGAAGCCCAGTACCGCGAGGATCAGAAAGAGTTTGGTGCGAGACATGGTTTTTTCGACTTCTTGTTGTTGCGGTATGAAAGAGGTGTTGGGCCGAAACCCGAAGCCATCAGCGCAGCTTGCCCAAACCCAGCGGCGCTTGTGCAAACCAACGGCGTTTGAGCAAATGGTCCAGCGACCAACGCCCTGGCCCCCAGAGCAACACCGCCAGGAGCAAACTGCCCCAAAACTGGTGTTGTTGCAACGCGGCGGGGGCAATCTCCATCAGGCTGATCACGGCCACGATGTTCACTAAAAACAAACCCGCCGCTGCGAGGCGTCCGCCCAAACCCAGCACCAAGAGCACCGGCAATATCAACTCAGCCGCCGTGCCCAACACAGCAGCCAACTCGGGTGACAACAAGGGAACCTGGTATTCGTCGGCGAACAACAGCAAGGTGGTTTCCCAGTCACGCAGCTTGGTCAAGCCCGACTGAAAAAAAGCTTGTCCTACAAACAAGCGTGCACCCAACAGCGCCAGCGGCTGAAGTGCTTCGAGCGCGGCGGTGATTCTTTGGCCGGTGTTTTGAAGTGTTGTGCGTAACGATCCCATGGCGTGGGCTCCCGTAGATTGTGTTGTTTGAATGGGGTGTGGGTGGCAGCGCTAGACGCTGCCGATACGGGCGAGCATGCCATCAGGCACAGCCGCCTCCAGCCAGGTGTCAAAGCGCCAGGCCGGCCCGGCCGCGTCCAGGGCCTGGGCCAACGACTGACCGGCAAGTACCGCGCTCAAGAAAGCCGCCGTCGCGCTGTCAACCGCCTGCACACGCGCACGCCAGCCTTGCCGCCAGACCAGGGCATGCTCGCCCAAACCCAAAGCGAAGGCCTCGCGCACCGCCGCGAACGGGTTCTCGGGGTCCAGCGGTTGATGGTGGGCATGCCAAATGCTGACGATGGGGTGGGAACTTGCAATCAAAGCCGCGCCAGGCGCCAGTTGCAAACGCAAAACTTGCGGATCAAGCTCAGCCAGCAAAGCCAGCGTTGTGAGGTCGGCTTGCGCATCGGCCGCCGCTTCGCAGCGGTTTAGCAGCCACTCCAGCTGTGCGACATCGGCCAAATACGGCTCGGCTGCCAGTTGCTGGCTGCGTTGGATGAAGCCCGCCAAGCCTTCGCCCAACCAGGCCAAATCGCCGCGCTGCGGCGGGCTGTCATGCCAGAAAGCACGGGCCATGGCGGCGAATGATTCTTCACCCATCAGCTGCTGCACGGTGGGAAAACAACCGGCCAAGGCGCGCTCTGCACTGGAATGGGCGTTGGCCACATAAGCTTGCCAGCCACGCTGATTGGGCCTGGCGCGGCCGTCGGCGCGCTGTTGGGCGAGCCAGCCTTGCAGGCCACTCGGCGAGCTGCCCGTCCACAGGCTGCGCAGCAACATTTGCTGGCGCAGCTGTTCGCGCTGAAGAGACTCTGCTGCCATCAAGCGGCCTCTTGCAGTGTTGCCACAACGCGTGTTTCGGTACAGATTTTTTCTGCCATGGCCGCTTCTTCCAGCAGAACATCCAAGGCGGGAATATCGGTGTCCCACTCGATCAGCGTGGGCAGCGGGCCCAGCGCCGACATGGCATGGCGGTAAGCCGCCCAAACCGGTGCGTGCACCCGGCTGCCATGGTCGTCGATCACCAGCTCATCGCCCTGGGCATAACCGGCCAGGTGAACTTCGCCCACGATGCCAGGCCGCAGGGCTTGGACCCATTGTTGGGTGGCCTGGACGGGCTCTTGCCCTGCATTCAAGGCGTTCACCACCAAGTTGTTCACGTCCAGCAGCAAGCCGCAGCCTGTGCGCCGTGTGAGCTCGTTGAAAAACTCAGGCTCTGCCAGGCTGTCGTCGGCCCAGGCCAGGTAGGCGGACAGGTTCTCCACCAAGATGGGACGTTTCAAACGGTCTTGCACCTGCGACACATTGGCCGCCATGATGGACAAGGCGCCTTCGGTGAAGGCCACAGGCAACAAATCGTTGCCGTGAACCATGGGCCCTTGTTTGCGCAGCGGGGCTCGGGCAAACGAGGCGTGGTCGGAGATGCGGACAGGATCGATGGCGGCGACCAATTCGGCCAGGCGCTCCAAATGCCATTCGTCCAAACCGCAGGCCGATCCCAGAGACAGTCCCACCCCGTGAAGACTGATCGCGTAGGTCTCACGCGCTTGACGCAACACCGCCAGCGAGGCACCGCCGGGTGCGAAGAAGTTTTCCGAGTGCACCTCCAAAAAACCCAAGGGGGGCGGCTGCTGCAACAACTCGGCGTAATGCGGTTGTCGCCAACCGATGCCCACGTGGCGAGTTGTCGGGCCAGTATCTGGAGGTGCGGTCTTCATGGTTCAGTGATTCACTTCGCGCCGGGTGGCACGCTGAATCACTTGCCCATGGCCTTTTTCTTGGCGTCTTCTGCGGTCATGCCTTTCATGTCACCACAGGTGCCCTTGGCCACGTATTTCCACTCTTCAGCGCTGTTGTCGACTTTGCTCTGACCAGCACAGGAGTGGGTTCCAGACAGGTTGGCGCAGTCGTTTTGGCCGGCCTTTGCGATGCCGTAACACTTTTCTTTGGCCGCTTTGTCTTGGGCCAACACATTGCTGGCCAAACCGAGGGCCATCAAGGAAGCCAATGCGGAAGCGGTGAGGATGCGTTGATTCATGGGGAGATCTCCTGAGATGAGGGTGAACATGGATGCCACGACGTCACGCCGGGACAGTCCTTGGTCAGACTAACTCAAAAGATCTTACAAAAACAAGTTGGGACGTTTGCAACGGTGTTTTCTTCCGACAAGGAACTTCAAGTGGTTTGTGAACCCCGATGCGCCCAGCCCGTGGTGCGTTTTTCCACCAAGGAGAAAAGCTCGTACATCACCATGGCCATGGCGCCAATCACCACGAGTCCAGCAAAAGCCAGGGGCAGGCGCTGCTGGGAGCCTGCCGATTGCATCAAGTAACCAATGCCCGAGTCGCCCGCCGTCATTTCGGCAAGCACCGTACCGACAAACGCCAAGGTGATGGCGACTTTGAGCGACGCATAGAAATAAGGCATGGAGCGCGGCATGCCGACTTTCACCAAAACGTCCCAACGTTTGGCCCCGAGCACACGCAACACATCCTCCAGTTCAGGTTCCAGCGTGGCCAAGCCAGTGGCGATGTTGACGGTGATGGGAAAGAAAGAAATCAAAAACGCGGTGAGGATGCCAGGCCCCAGGCCAATGCCAAACCATACGATGAGGATGGGCACAACAGCCGCTTTGGGCACGGCATTGAATGCCACCAGCAGCGGGTACAGCGCCGCGTAGGCCATGGGTGACGAGCCGACCAAAAACCCGAGCAACACCCCGACCACGATGGAGAGGGCAAAACCCAACATCGTCACCCAAAATGTTTTCCAAGCGGCCGCCGCAATCGGACCCATGAATTCCGCCATGGACTGGCCTATGGCCCAGGGGCTGGGAAAAATGTAGTCGGCCACATTGAAGATGCTGCAAACAAGTTGCCACAACAACAAGGCCACAGACAAGGTGATCCAAGGCGCCCAGCGCTGCAAGGTTTTGTTGTTCATGCGGCCACCCCCAGAGGCGTTGGTGTGGACGTCGGTCGGCGGTTGGCGCCTATGTGGCCCCTGAGCTCGTGCACGATGTCGGTGAAGGCCGGCGTGTAGGTGACTTCAATGTCGCGTGGGCGCGGCAGGTCGATTTCACGTTTGACCAACAAACGGCCTGGGCTTTTGCTCATCACATACACGGTGTCGGCCAAAAATACCGACTCACGCAGGTCGTGGGTGACGAGGATGACGTTGAAACGCTGCGCCGTCCACAGGTCACGCAGCGTGCACCACAACTCTTCGCGTGTGAAGGCGTCGAGTGCGCCGAAGGGTTCGTCTAGCAACAACAACTGCGGCTCGTGGATCAAGGCACGGCAAATCGACGCACGCTGCTGCATGCCGCCCGACAACTGCCACGGAAACTTGTCTTCATATCCACCCAAACCTACCGATTGCAACAAGCGGCGCGCGCGCTCGGCGAACTCGGCCTTTTTAGCCTTGAACTGTGAGCGGTAGGGTTCGACGATTTCCAGCGTGCTGCGCCAGGGCAACAACGATGGCGCTTGAAACGCCATGCCGCTGATTTTGAGTGGCCCTGTGACGGCTTGCCCGCCGATACGAATCTGACCTTTGCTGGGCATCTTCAAGCCCGTGGCCAGCTTCATGAAGGTACTTTTACCGCAACCAGAAGGCCCCACGATGGCGATGAACTCGCCCTGTTGCATTTGCAGGGAGATGTCTTCCACCGCAAACTGGTTCTTGGCCAACAACTCGTCGTTGTAGGCCAACCAGACGTTCTGAAAATCGACGAATGCACTCATGGCGGGACCTTTGCTCTTTGACTTTGGTGCTTACTTCGTACCCTCAAAAATATTGCGGTCAGCAGCCGGTGGTAAGAAGCTGCCATTCCATAAGCCCTCCACCTTCACCCTTTCTTTGGTGGCAAACGCATCCGACACCTGGCTGGCCATCAAACTCAAACGCGGGCCGTTCACATCGCCAAAACCTTCGGTTCTCGCTTGAGCGGTGAGCACGGCCGCACGCAGGGCCAAGTTCAAGCGGCGCAGCTCCAATGCTTCATTGATGATGCCGTCCCGTGCTTTCACCGCGGCAATACTGCCTTTGGTATCGGTCACCACGTCTTTCACGCCTTTGGTAAATGCCTTCAAGAAACTGCGCACAGCTTCGGGGTTTTTCTTGAGGAAGTCTTCGCCGACGATGATGGCGTTGCCGTAGAGCTTCACGCCGTGGCTGGGGTAAGGCAGGACGACCACTTCTCCAGTCTTGACACCGCGCGCTTCAATGTTGAGCAAGGAAGTGAAAGAGAAACCCGTGATGGCATCGACCTCGCCCCGCACCAGCATGGTTTCGCGCAGTGGCGGGTCCATGGTCACCCAGGTCACATTTTGAATGTTGTTGGCCTTGGCGAAAATCGGCCAAGCACGCCGGCCGGCATCAAACCCTGGCGCGCCCAATTTTTTGCCTGTCAAATCAGCCGGGGTTTTGATACCACTTTTGGCCAAGGCCAAGACGGCCGCGGGCGTGCTGTTGTAGACCATCATCACGGCAACAGGTTTATTGGCGGCGGTGGGGTTGTTGGCGTGGAACTCCATCAAGGCGGCCAAGTCGGCAAACCCCATGTCATAGGCCCCGGACGCCACCCGCGACACCGTGCCGCCCGAACCGTTGCCAGCGTCAATCGTGACATTGAGTTTTTCGGCCTTGAAGTAACCCTTGGCGGCCGGCACCAAAAACAGTGCAGCCGGTCCTTCAAATCGCCAATCAAGCTGGAACTTGAGGTTGGTTTCTTGGGCTTGGGCCGGGAGGCTCAGCGCAACACTGGCGAACACGCCGCAAAGCAAGGTTTGACGGCGGGCGAGGGTTTTCACGAGCAAGGCAGACAGAGACATCCAGAACTCCATGATTCAAAGGGAGAAACAAAGCTTCAGGCCAAAAAGCAATTTCCGAGCCCATGATGTCTTGAAGGCGGGCGGTCAGCAAGCCGGGCAGTCCCTGATGAGAAAACGCCGGCCCGTTCTCAACTTTTCTCACCACGAAGGGGCCCTTTCAGGTCCTTGGGGGCCTGACGCAAAGCGGCAGGTCCGGTGGTGCGAATGTGCCGTTCGCTTCCCTTGGGTTTGCGAGACGTGGCTACACTTTGTTCACCCTCACCGCTTCGGAGTTACCGCATGGGCCACCTCAGCACCCACGTCCTCGACACCGCCAACGGCTGCCCGGCGGCAGGCATGAAAGTCAGCTTGCTTCGGGTGGATGCCCGTGGTGCCACCCCCATTCGCAGCTTCACCCTCAACGAGGATGGACGCGCCGACCAAGCCTTGCTCAACGCCTCCGAGATGGCGGTGGGCCGCTACCGTTTGTTGTTTGAAACCGCTGATTACTTTCGCGGCCGAGGTGCCCAACTGCCTGATCCGCCCTTCCTTGACGCCGTGCAACTTGACTTCGGCATTGCAGACGCGCAAGGGGACTACCACGTGCCTTTGCTGGTCAGCCCTTGGAGCTACAGCACCTACCGTGGCAGTTGAGGGTCGGTACCAGGCCCACGAATTGCATGTGAAACGTGAGACCGACCCGCTCAATCCAATCCAATCGGTGCTGATGTCGAAATCACTGCCAGTTCGGGCCTGGTCCCGCACGAACCCCTTAGCCGCTGCTGATCGGTGCGCTTTGCACCACATCGGCGCACGGGCTTGTTTTCAACGCCAACTCCCACATTGAGAGCCCCCATCCGATGGACAGCGCCTACCTGCTCGATTGGTTCAACCTTTTACTGCGCTGGGCCCATGTGGTGGTGGCCATTGCTTGGATTGGTTCGTCGTTTTATTTCGTTTTTCTTGACAGCAACCTCACGCCGCCGCAAGACCCCGCCTTGAGAGAAAAAGGCGTGGGCGGTGAGTTGTGGGCCGTGCATGGCGGGGGTTTTTACAACCCGCAAAAGTACATGGTGGCACCCAAAGCTTTGCCCGACAACCTGCATTGGTTTTACTGGGAAAGCTACGCCACCTGGCTAACCGGTTTTGCCCTCTTTACCGTGCTCTACCTCGTCAATGCAGGCACATTTTTGGTGGACAAGAGTGTGCACGACTGGTCGCCATCGGTCGCCATCGCGGCGGCACTGGCTTTTCTCGTGGTTTTTTGGTTTGTCTACGACCGCATTTGCTGTTGGTTCGGTGAAAAAAGTGGTGCTGTCAAAGGTGATGTGTTGGTTGGCATACTGGTGCTGATGAGCGTGACGCTGGCTGCTTGGTTGGCTTGCCAACTCTTCGCCGGACGCGCTGCGTTTTTGCTGGTGGGCGCCATGATGGCCACCGCCATGAGTGCCAATGTGCTGTTCTGGATCATTCCCGGTCAACGTAAGGTGATCGCCCAAATGAAAGCGGGCCAGCCCGTCGAGGCCATCCACGGCCAACGCGGCAAGCAGCGCAGCGTGCACAACACCTATTTCACTTTGCCGGTGCTGGTGGCCATGTTGTCCAACCACTATGGCTGGTTGTACCAAGACCGTCACAACTGGTTGGTGTTGGTGCTCTTGATGCTGGCCGGTGCCCTCATACGCCACAGTTTTGTCATGCGTCACAAGGCCCATCTCATGGGGCAGCGCACGCCGTGGGAGTTTGCGGTGGGGGGTGTGGTTCTGTTGATCGGACTGGCCGTGGCTTTGGCGCCCGCCAAACTGCCTGCGCCAGTGGCCGATGCACCCGTGGTCAAGGTGTCCACGGCGCAAATACAAACCATCATGGACGCCCGCTGTGTGCTGTGCCACAACGCCCAGGTGCAGCAAAAGGGCGTGGCGCTGCACACGGCGTCATTGGTGCAGCAGCACGCTCTGGCCGTCTACCAGCAGTCGGTGGTGCTCAAACTCATGCCCATGAACAACGCCACCCAAATCACGGACGACGAACGTTTGCTGATCAAACAGTGGTTTGAGGCAGGGGCCAACTGAGTTGGCGGCTGTCAAACTCAGGTTGAGGAAGCAAACGAGCGGCCGAAGGCGAAGACCGAGTTGGGCGCGTTGATGCGAAAACCAGCTGCGGTGTTGGATATCTTCGATGCCAGACTGCGTTTGGCCGGTTTGGCATCCACAGGCACACCTTTGGCTACTTGCTCCTGCACCAGGGAATGCAAGGTAATGCCGTCCATGTATTCGATCATCTTCGCGTTGAGGGTGCACCACAGCTCTCCGGTCAGGCTCTCACCCACCTGGCGCGCTTGGGATCCTTCGTTGCGGGTTGAATCTTCATCATCGGAGTCCACGGCGACGATGATGTCGGCCACCGTGATTTCTTCTACTCGGCGTCCAAGGGTGTAGCCACCGCCTGGGCCACGGGTGCTCTCCACCAGCCCATGGCGACGCAGGCGACTGAACAGCTGCTCCAGGTAAGACAGCGACATGTTCTGGCGTGAGCCGATGCCCGCCAAACTCACGGGACCGCTGCGTTCACGCAGCGCCACTTCCATCATCGCGGTAACGGCAAAACGGCCTTTGGTGCTCATGCGCATGGTGATCTCCTTGTCGAACGGGGGTGAAATAGTGAGGAAATTAAATTTGGGGCCGGTGCTGGCGTCTGTCTGACATGGCCTTGTTGATGCGCCGGTTGACTGCTTGCCCTGCACGAGCCAGGCTGCGGTTGATCAGCGTGATCAAGTCATGGTCCATGTCTTCCACCACGACGGGTTCGCCTCGCTCCAACTGAACTTGAACCCGGCACTGGGTGTCCACCCCACCGCGCGGGCCATTGACGTCGGTCAGATGCACATCCACTTGGTGGATGAGGGCGCTCATTCGCGACAGCGCAAAGCTGGCCCGACGCTGAATTTGTTCGCGGTGCTCGGCTTCGAGCACCAGGTGGTGGGCTTGAATCTCGATGCGCATAGGGGGATGTGGTTTTTGCTGGAGGACAGGTTGGCGACTGGATGTGACTGTATGCAGCGCCATTCTTCGAGTAAATTCGTATTTTTGAAATTAATTATGCGTTTTTTACGCAGGGTAAGGATTCGGCATGAACTTCAAACACCTGCACTATTTCTGGGTCGTCGCCAAAGCCGGTGGTGTGATGCGCGCTGGCGAGCAGCTGCACACCACGCCGCAGACACTCTCGGCGCAAATCAAGCTGCTCGAGGAGCGACTGGGCAGGCAGTTGTTCCGCAAGAACGGGCGCAAGCTGGAACTCACGGACGACGGTCGCGTGGCTTTGAGTTATGCCGACGAAATCTTCAACTTGGGTGCGGAGATGGAGTCCGCGCTGCAACGAACCACGGGCCGTGAGCACGTGCTGGACTTTCGTGTGGGGGTGGCCGACTCGGTGCCCAAAGCCTTGGCCTACCAGCTTCTGGAGCCAGCCTTGGATGTGCCCGAGCCTGTTCGTATGGTCTGCCACGAAGGCAAGTTCACCGACTTGCTGGCCCAACTGGCCTTGCATCGTTTGGACATGGTGCTGGCCGATGAACCCTTGTCGCGCCGAGTCAGCGTGAAGGCGTTCAACCACTCCTTGGGCAGCAGCACCATGAGTTTCTTTTGCGCTCCATCACTGCAGACCCAGCTCAAGGGGAAGTTCCCCCACTGTTTGAACGGTGTGCCGATGTTGGTTCAAGGCGCTTCGTCGCCGATACGAACACAGTTTGACAGTTGGTTGGAGCGACATCAGTTGCAACCCCGTGTTGTCGGTGAGTTCGACGACGGGGCTTTGATGAAAGCGTTTGGTCAACGCGGCCGAGGCGTTTTCATGGGGCCAACGGCGATACAAACGCAAATTCAGGCGCAGTACGGCGTCAAGTTGATCGGACACAGCAAGGAGCTGGTGGAAGAGTTCTTCGCTGTTTCTGTCGAACGCCGCGTCACCCACCCCTGCGTCGTGGCCATACAAGAGGCGGCGCGCCGCAAGCTCTCGGTTGTCCAATAGGCCCGGGCCTCAGGTGCGCCGGGCTTTCTTATTCACGGACAGGTTCTAAGCGAGTCGCCTGGCGACCCAAGCGGCCGCAGCAGCCATGCACAGCGCAAGAAAAAACGCCGCCGCTGGATTCACAAGGGTCAGCAAAACCGCCAATGCAACGCAAAACGCACAAAACCCGTTCAATCCGCGGGCAAAACCTTTGAGCAGGTTCACAGTCGCCGCATGACCGTATCGAGGCAAGGTAAAACAAGGCAAGACGGCGCCGGCGATTGGAATGGCCAGCAGCAAGCCACTGACAAACACGGGGAAGTAGTCTGCCCCCAACAAAATGGCTGCTGCCATCGCCACTGCGGCGGCGATTCTGAAGAACACTTCGTTCGCGGGGATCTGAACCACAGTCGGCGCCTCTGGGCTCGTTGGGTTCGGGCCGAGCGCCTCAAGAAGCGTCACACTGCGCCGCGGCATCAATGCCAAGGCCAGGCTGGGTGATACAGCCGCCAACGCAGCAGCCCAGCCATGGGGCAAAGCCAGCCATGACAAGGCGCATGCCGCCAGCAAAAACGCCAAGGTCGCCAACAACAAACAAACAGGCCAAGAAAATCGACGCGCTGCATGGCTGAAAACGAGCGCATGCAGCGGTGTGGCGGGAAAACAAGTGATGGTGGCCCAGGTGACGTTCGCTGTGACCGTGGGACCGTGGTCGATCAGCACCAGGCCGAGGATGGGCCCGATGATCATGGGCATGCCAGTCACCAGCCCGGCCAGTCCATGCCCGCCGCGTCGCGCCGCCAGTGACGACAAATACACCGTGCAGGCGATCAGCAGCAGTTTGAGTACGAGCATTCCAAGCTTCGGAAAGTCTCTCAGGCGCTCAGTGGAGGCCGCGTACTACCGCTTGCTGATCAACACCGAGCAGCGTACTTTGCGCGCCACATCGTAGGTGGTGCTGCCAAACAGCATCTTGCCCAAGCCGCCCGTGCCATGCGAGCCCATGATGACCAGATCGATCGATTTCGCGGTCACGGCTTCAATGATTTTTTCCGTCGGCTGTCCCACGACGACTTCTACATCGAGCTGTTTGCACTTGCCCGAATGAAGCGCGGCCAAATCCTGCAATTGCTTCAAGCGCAAATCCGTCGCGTCCGGTCCAGGCGCTTCGTCCGGGCTGAGCGCGCCACGTGAAACGGCTTGTTTGCGCCCCTTTGACATGGCATTGGCATCGTCAGAGCCACTGTCCACCACATGCAGCAAAACGAGGGTGCTGCTCGGTTTGGCGAACTCCGTCATGGCCTTGTTCAAGGCGTTCAAAGAATCGTCAGAGAAATCAATGGGAACCAATACACGTTCGTAGCTCATGAGTTACTCCTAGGTTGTTGTTTGCAATAGTTTGTGATCGGATCGAGCAACTGAATGTGGGGAGCATCGAAAAATGCATCCTCGGCATCGCACCAGGTTTCAGGCAAGCCAGACAGCCACAACATCACACGTGACAGCTCGCTTGGCGGCAGTACAACCATTTCTTCAATCGTGATCGTCAATTGATCCACTCGGCGGGCCAGACCGCTTGCAAAGACCCAGTCATAGCGGCCGCACCACACCCTCACCTCACCGTCTGCTTTGCTCGACATACCCACCAACCAGTTGCAAGAGAACGTCGTTGCGTCTGGCGCTGGCGGCTCTGTTAGGCAAAGGGTATGAACGTTTTCATAGGTTTGACCAAAGCGCCGCACCAGAACGTCTGCAATGCCCTCACGGCCGTTGACAGTGGGAGGAAAAGAGATCGTTCCAGTCTTTACCTCCATCACCAACTTGGCATCGTCGGCAAAAGCCGACCGCAACAGATGCGGTCGGTTCTGGTCTTTGGCCGCGATGTATCGGGCAACGCAGTCGCTCGCGGTCATGCGCCGTAACCCCCACCCCCCGGCGTTTCAATCACGAAGACATCCCCGGGCTCCATCTCTGTCGATCCGATGTGGCCCAAAACTTCGACCTCGCCGTTGGTTCGCTCTACCTTGTTCACCCCAGTCTGACCGGGCGATCCACCCGCCGCGCCAAAAGCGCCGCTGTTGCGGCCGTTGGAGAGAATCGATGCGGTCATCTTCTCTAAGAACCGAACCCGGCGGATGCCACCATTGCCACCGGTGTACTTGCCTTTGCCGCCCGAGTTGGGGCGAATCTCGTAGCTGTCGAGTTGCACCGGAAAACGGAACTCCAGCACCTCGGGGTCGGTCAGGCGCGAGTTGGTCATGTGGGTTTGAACCACGCTGGTGCCATTGAAACCGTCACCGGCGCCAGAACCACCCGAGATGGTTTCGTAGTACTGGTAGGTGTCGTTGCCGAAAGTGAAGTTGTTCATCGTGCACTGGCCTGCGGCCATGGTGCCCAGCGCGCCATAGAGCGCATTGGTGATGCAAGTGGAGGTTTCCACATTGCCCGCCACCACAGACGCTGGCGGCAAGGGGTTGAGCATGGAACCCTCGGGCACGATCACTTCCAGTGGTTTCAAACAGCCCGCGTTCAACGGGATCTCATCACCCACCAAGGTGCGGAACACATAGAGCACAGCGGCCATGCACACCGCTTTGGGCGCGTTGAAGTTGTTGGTCAACTGGGGCGAAGTGCCGCTGAAATCAATCTTGGCGGTACGCGCTGCGGCGTTCAACTTGATGGCCACGCTGATTTGTGCACCGTTGTCCAGTGGCAAGGTGAAGTGGCCGTCTTTGAGTTTGGTGATGACACGGCGCACCGACTCTTCGGCGTTGTCTTGCACATGACCCATGTAGGCTTGCACGACAGACAGGCCAAACTGCGCCACCATTTTGCGCAGCTCTTGCACGCCTTTTTCATTGGCAGCAATTTGCGCCCGCATGTCGGCAATGTTTTGCTGTGGGTTGCGCGAGGGGTATTGGCCGCTCGAAAGCAAAGCCACCATCTCGGCTTCCAACATGCGACCTTGGTCGACCAACTTGACGTTGTTGATCTGCACGCCCTCTTCTTCAATGCGTGTGGAGAACGGTGGCATCGACCCCGGCGTGGTGCCGCCGATGTCGGCATGGTGACCGCGCGAACCCACATAGAACAAGATGTTCTTGTTGGCATCGTCAAACACCGGTGTCACCACCGTCACGTCAGGCAAGTGGGTACCGCCATGGTAAGGATCGTTGAGCGCAAACACATCGCCGGGTTTCATCTTGCCAGCGTTGCCGTCCATGACGGTTTTGATGGACTCGCTCATGGAGCCCAAATGCACAGGCATGTGGGGCGCGTTGGCGATCAAATTGCCTTGGGCGTCAAAGAGTGCGCAGGAGAAGTCCAGCCGCTCTTTGATGTTGACCGAGTAAGCGGTGTTCTGCAGTTGCAGGCCCATTTGTTCGGCAATGTTCATGAAGAGGTTGTTGAACACCTCGAGCATCACGGGGTCGACCGTGGTACCAATGGCCTTGCGGGCTTCACGTGCTTTCACGCGCACCAACACCAGGTGGTCCAGATCGGTGACCACGGCCTGCCAGCCCGGCTCCACCACCGTGGTGGCATTTTTCTCAGAAATGATGGCCGGACCTGCAATCACATGGCCGGGTTTGGTTTGGTCGCGCACCACCAGGCTGGCGTCGTGCCACTGACCGCCGCTGAACATCTTTACAAAAGAAGCCACGGGCGCTGGTGCTTCAGCAATCACCAGGTGGCGAGGTTCGGTCGGCGCATCACCAGCACCCACCGCTTCCACCGACACCGCCTCGACCACCAACTCCCTGTCCATCAGGAATGCAAAACGCTGGCGGTAGGCCGCCTCGAAGGCGCTTTGAATCTCTTTGAGGCTGCCCGCAGCCACGATCAGGGCCGAGTCGGTTCCTTTGTAGCGCACATGCACACGGCGGTGCATCTGTACTTCACTACCGGTCACCCCTTGGCGGCGCAGCTCGCCCTCGGCCTCGTCGGCCAAGGCGTTGAGTTTTTGAGTCACAGCGTCCAGTGAAGACACCAAGTCTTGCTCGATGGAGGCTTCGCGGATGACGTTTTGATCGGCCAAGCCCATTCCGTAAGCGGACAGCACACCGCCCAGCGGGTGGGCGAACACCTTGCTCATGCCCAGTGCATCAGCCACCAAACAAGCGTGCTGGCCCCCTGCTCCGCCGAAACACTGCAGGGTGTAGCGGGTCACGTCATAGCCCCGCGCCACTGAAATTTTCTTGATGGCGTTGGCCATCGCACCGACGGCGATGTCAATGAAACCTTCGGCCACTTCTTCGGGGGTGCGCTTGACCCCGGTGGAGCGTTCAATGTCGGCGGCCATCTCTGAAAAACGTTTCACGACCACGTCGCGGTCGAGTGACTCGTTGGCGTTCGGCCCAAACACCTTGGGAAAATGCGCGGGTTGAATCTTGCCCAGCATCACGTTTGCATCGGTGACTGCCAAGGGGCCACCACGGCGGTAGGAGGCGGGGCCGGGGTTGGCCCCTGCGCTCTCGGGGCCGGCACGGAAACGTGCGCCGTCGAAGGTCAACACCGAACCGCCACCGGCCGCCACGGTGTGGATGCTCATCATCGGTGCACGCATGCGAACACCAGCGACTTGGGTTTCAAAGGCGCGCTCGAACTCGCCCGCGTAGTGGGACACGTCGGTGGAGGTGCCGCCCATGTCAAAACCAATCACGCGGTCGAAGTCGGCCAACTGCGCAGTGCGCACCATGCCAACAATGCCGCCTGCTGGGCCGGACAGAATCGCGTCTTTGCCCTGGAAGGCATGGGCGTCGGTCAAGCCGCCGGACGACTGCATGAAGAAGAGTTTCACGCCCGGCATGTCACTCGCGACTTGCTCCACATAACGGCGCAGAATGGGTGACAAATAGGCATCGACCACGGTGGTGTCGCCACGCGACACCAGCTTCATCAGGGGGCTGACTTGGTGCGACACGCTGATTTGCGGAAAACCCACTTGGCGGGCAATGCGAGCCGCCGCCATTTCATGGGAGGTGTAGCGGTAGCCGTGCATGAACACAATCGCCACGCTGCGCAAGCCATCATCAAACGCCGCTTGCAGTTCGGTGCGCAAATGGGATTCGGCCAAGGGTTGCACCACATCACCGTTGGCAGCCACACGCTCTTGCGCTTCGATGACACGCTCGTAAAGCAGCTCAGGCAACACGATGTTGGTGTCGAAGAGGCGCGGACGGTCTTGGTAAGCAATGCGCAGGGCATCGCGAAAGCCGCGTGTGGTCACGAGCAAGGTGGGTTCGCCCTTGCGCTCCAGCAAGGCATTGGTCGCCACCGTGGTGCCCATCTTCACGCACTCCACGAGCTGCGGTGTGATGGGCTCGTTCTTTTTCAAACCCAGCAGGTGCCGAATACCCGCCACCGCTGCATCGCGGTATTGCTCAGGGTTCTCGGACAGCAGCTTGTGCGTGACGAGTGTGCCGTCAGGCTTCTTGCCCACCAAGTCGGTGAAGGTGCCGCCACGGTCAATCCAGAATTGCCAGAGTGTTGATGGTTTTTTGTTCATGGTTGTCCCCAAGAGAAGTGATTCAAAAAAAATGCAGCCTTGACTTCAGTGCTACTGCAGTGCTCATTGGCTGGTGTAGTAAGGAATGAAGATGTCGTTGGCGTCATTGCCGACCTCCCTGATCCATTCCAGCGAAAATCGCTCGCCCATGCGTTTGATATCGGAAAGAAATTCCGGTGAGACTCGTTCAATCTTCATGCCGCGTTTTTGCAACTCATCGACGGAGTCGGCGGCTGCCTTCTCGCTAGCAGCCCAACCCCGTGTTTCGGCGACCTTCGCGGCATCGAGCACTGACTTTTGCACGTTGGCAGGCAGGGCATCAAAAGCTTTGCTGCTGGCAAAGGTGATGTTCTTCGGGAACCAGGCATTGATTTCGTAGTAGTTTTTTACGTGGTTCCAAACTTGGTTTTCCACACCCGTCACTGCCGAGGTAATCATGCAGTCGATCTTGCCGTCGGCCAGTGCCTGTCCCACTTGCAGCATGGGTACATCCACAGGCGTGGCCCCCAGCAACTGAGCAATCCGCTCGGTTGCGCTGTTGTAGGTGCGCATCTTGGTTCCCTTCAAGTCGGCGGCTCGGCTGATTGGCTTTTGGGTGTAGAGGCCCTGCGGGGGCCAAGGAACTGCGAACAGGGGTTTGAGTCCGGACGCGGCAAACTTCTTTTCAATCAAGGGGCGTTGGTGTTTCCATAGCCGCCGGGCATCGGCGTAAGAGCGAACGATGAAGGGCACCGAATCTGCCCCTGCGACCGGTATGTCTTTGACCATGCTGGTCATGATGGTCTCACCGGCCTCGATCTTGCCGTCCCTCACGGCAGTCGCAATCTCGGCCAGCTTGAACAAGCTGTTATTGGGAAACATGTCAATGCGCAAACCACCGGAGGAAGTGGTCGCCTCCCGGGAAAACTGCGACAGGTTCTGTCCGTGAAACGACTCCACCCGATAGCCCGTTGCGAGACGCCAAACCGTCTGGGCATGCGCCGGGGATTGCAAAACACCCATTCCGGCCAACAGGGCAAGAAAATCTCTGCGATCAGTCATGGCGCACTCCTAAGCAGTCACGGTTGAGGGAAACGGAAGCGGCGAACACCGCCACTTCCACAGGACGTCAACGGGCCGGGCTCAGCCCATCATCTGCGGCCCGATCAGCACGATTTGCGGGAAGACGTAAATCATCAGCACCGCAAATACCAGCAGGAAGAAAAATGGCAGTGCGGTTTTGGCCAGGTAAGGCAGCTCGCGTTTGGTCAGGCCTTGCAGTACGAAGAGGTTGAAACCCACAGGCGGCGTGATTTGCGCCATCTCCACCACCAACACCACAAAAATGCCGAACCAGATCAGATCGAACTGCGCGGCTTGCACCGTGGGCAGCAGCACGGCCATGGTCAACACCACCATGGAGATGCCGTCCAAGAAGCAACCCAAGATGATGAAGAACACCGTGAGCATCACGATCAACATGAAGGGCGAAAGGTTCAAGCTGCCAATGAACTGGGCCACTTCACGGGGCAAACCGATGAAACCCATGGCCAAGGTGAGGAAGGCCGCACCCGCCAAGATCAAACCAATCATGCAGTAGACGCGGCAGGAGGCGAAGAGACCCTCTTTGAAGGTTTTCCACGTCAAGGAGCCTTCAATCTTGGACAGCACCAAGGAGCCCAGCACACCCATCGCAGCGGATTCAGTGGCAGTGGCAAAACCGCTGTAAATCGCGCCAATCACTACACCGATTAAAGACACGATGGGGATGAGGTGCCGACCTGCTTTGACCTTGTCAATGAAGCTCATCTCCATGTCGCCAGCAGGAATTTTGTCTTTGTTGAACAGCGACCAAATGATGATGTAGGTCGAAAACAGCGCCATCAGCCCGAGGCCAGGAATGACACCGGCCACGAAGAGCTTAGAGATCGACACATCAGCCGCCACACCGTACACAATCATGATGATGGACGGCGGAATCAAAAGGCCGAAGGTGCCTGAACCTGCGAGCGAACCCATGGAAATGTCATCCGGGTAGCCGCGCTTTTTCAACTCAGGCAAAGTGATCTTGCCGATGGTGGCGCAGGTGGCGGCGCTGGAGCCCGACACCGCCGCGAAGATGCCGCAGCCGATCACATTGGTGTGCAGCAGCCGTCCGGGCACATTGTTCAGCCAAGGGGCCAAGCCCTTGAACATGTCGGCGGTGAGTTTGGAGCGGAACAGAATTTCGCCCATCCACAAAAACAGAGGCAAGGCGGTGAGCGTCCAACTGGTGGTGGAGCCCCAAATAGTGAGCACCATGCTGTCACCACCGGACTTGGTGGTGAACACTTCCATGGCGACGACCGCCACACCGAGCAAGGTCAGACCAATCCACAGCCCGGAGGCCAGGATGGCGATCATGATGAGAATCAGAAAACCGGCAACGTAGATGTCCATGATGTTTGCTCTTTTGGTGGTTTATTCAATGTTCGCGGTTTCACCTTCGCCCACGGCGAAGAAGGTGCGGCCTTGAAAACGAGCGATGAGCGCATCCAACATGGCAATGGCAAAACCAATGCAGCCCAAGGCCATGGCGATTTGCGGTATCCACAGCGGGGTGGCATCAGCGCTTTGTGAAACGTCGTGGTAGAGGTTGGATTGCCACACCAGACGACAGGCATAACCGGCGAGGTAGACCGACAAACCCACACCCGCAACCAAACTCCAATACTCGAAGAGATTGCGAATCTTCTCCGGCAGTTGCTGCAGCAGCAGGGTCACCCGAATGTGGTCACCTTTGCGCAAGGTGTCGGGCAAGGCCAAGAACAAGGCGGCACCGATGGAATATCCGGCGTAAGCGTCCAAACCCCGGATATTGAAATCCAGCTGTCGGCCGAGTACCCCCAGCATGACGGTGACGAAGGCCGACACCATCGAAAGGGCCGCCAAAACAGCCAGCAGTTTGTAGAAGGAACTCAGTAATTTGGACACAGGGCTTCCTCTCAAAGAAAAAACTTGAGAATAAATCGAGTTATTCGGCGGGAGGCCGTCAGCAGCGACTGCGCTGCTGCGGCTTCTTCTGGGCCCGCGTCGTCAAACGAAGCGGGTCGTTTTTAGAACAGCGCCGACTCCTGATCGACGCTTTCCCTGAGCAGACTTACTTGCCTTGGGTGGCGCGGTAAGCGTCCAACGCGGCCTTGCCGTCATCACTGGCGGTGCGCAGCCATTCACCGGTCATGCGGCCACCGATGATTTTCAGTTCACGCTTGAGGGCTTCGCTGCCACGGTCGACCTTCATGCCCTTGGCTTCCAGGGTTTTGACGTATTCATCGTCCAGGCGGTCACTTTCTTTCCAACCACGGGCTTCGGCGGCTGCAGCCACTTTGAGCACGGCGGCTTGGGTGGGTTTGTCCAGCGCATCAAATGCCTTCTGGCTGACCACGGTGGCATTGCGGGGCAACCAAGCGTTCACGTCGTAGAAGAACTTGGCATGCTCATAGAGCTTGCTGTCCACACCGCTGGCGCTGGAAGTCAAGAAGTTGTCCACCGTGCCGGTGGCCAAGGCTTGGCCCAACTCGGCGAGTTGAATCGTCACAGGCTGCGCGCCCACGTACTCGGCGATGCGGGTGGTGGCGGGGTTGTAGGCACGCATCTTGGTGCCCTTCAAATCCTGGAAAGTGGTGATCGCTTTGGTGGAGTACAGCGACTGACCAGGCCAAGGCACGGTCATCAACAGCTTCAGGCCTTGGCTGGCGAGCAGCTTTTCCAAATGAGGCTTGGACACGTCGTTCAGCGTTTTCGATTCGGCGTAGTTGGTGGCCAAGAAAGGAATCGAGTCAATGCCGAACAAGGCGTTTTCGTTCGAAGCGCCCGACAAAATGAACTCGCCAATCGGGGCTTGGCCCGACTGCACAGCACGTTTGATTTCATTCGCCTTAAAGAGTGATGCACCGGGGTGCAAAGTAATCTTCAGCTTGCCGCCGGTGGCTTTGTCCACTTCGTCAGCAAAGTACTGCAGGTTTTGCACCTGGAAAGTGTTGACCGCGTAGCCTGATGGCAAGTCCCATTTGGTTTGGGCTTGGGCCAAGGTGGCGACTGCGGTGGCAGCTAGAGCGAATACAAATTTCTTCATCGCAAGACTCCTCAAGGGTCGGTTGTGGGAACTTATCAAACGACGTCGTTCAGCGTGGCGTTGACGTCAACTCAAAAACTGGCCAGCTGATGGTTCAGCAAGTCAGTGATCAGCATGGCACCCGGTGCATGGGTGATACAGAACTCGGGACGGGCCTGGGTGATAGCGGCTTGCGGCGTCACGCCGCAAGCCCAAAACACGGGCAATTCATCAGGTTTGACCTCGACAGGGTCACCATAGTGAGGCTGGGAGAGGTCGTCAATGCCAATCAAGGCAGGGCTGCCAATGTGCACAGGTGCGCCGTGCACATTGGGGAAACGCGAGGTGATCTGAATGGCACGAATGGCGTCGGCCGCTTTCATCGGCCGCATAGACACCACCATGGGGCCGTTGAACGGACCCGCCGCCGTGGTGGCGATGTTGCTGCGGTACATAGCGACGTTGCGCTGTTGTTCGACGTGGCGCAGTGGGATGCCCGAATCGAGCAAAGCCTGCTCGAAGGAGAAAGAGCAGCCAATGACAAACGTCACCAAGTCATCGCGCCACAGCGTGGCCACGTTGGTGGGCTCGTCCACCAATTCGCCATTGCGCCAAACGCGGTAGCGAGGCACGTCGCTGCGAATATCGATGTCGCTGCCCAGGGTGGGCAACATGGGATCGCCGGGCTCCGAGACCGCAAGCAAAGGACAAGGTTTGGGGTTGCGCTGGCAGTAGCGCAGAAAATCAGTCGCCAACGCTTGCGGAAGGATCACCACATTGCCTTGCACCAGATCTTGGCTCAGGCCACTGGTGTGGCTGGTCCAGGTGCCAGCGCGGATGGGCGCTCTGATTTGATCACCCGACGTGCCACTGCCGCTGCGCTGATTCGCCGACGGTCCACATGCCAAGGAAGTGGTTTCAACTTGCATCGACTTCAAGACTGCAGCGTTCACATCAGACTCCGTTTGCGATCCGCTGAAGCCCTTTCTTCAGCGTTGGACGAATTCTGTTCCTGACACCTTGTCACAGGCAAACGCATTGTTTGTCACTTTGTTCATCGATTTTTTCGATGATCGGTAGAAACCCTTATGAATGACAAAACAGCTTCGAGCACGTCGACCGCAACGGCAGAGGTCGGGTCTTCGCGGTAGCTTGCATGCACCGGAAGCGGCGGCAACGCGGTGTCGCATTTCAAACTTTTCAGCGGCAAATGTCCCGCCAGGCGCTGAACCGCTGCCACTGGCAAGGTCGCAACACCAAGGCCTCCCTCAACCAACTGCACCATGGCGGAGATGGAGGAGATGTTGTGCACACGCCTGAGCTCCAGTCCAGCGGTTCTAAACAAGTCCATCAAGGCCGCATGCGGCTGCGATCCACGTTGAAAGGTGAGCAACTCCAGCTCCGCCAAGTCAGGCAAACCGTAGCTGCGTTTTCGGTGCAACTCGGTGTGCCCGACAAAAGCCATGTCCATCGAGGGCAAGGCTCGGCTGCGCAAGCCCTCGCCCACCGTCGGCATGGCAGCAAACACCAAGTCCAAGGCACCTCGGCGCACATGGTCTATCAACACCGGCGTGGTCTCTACCGTCAGCTCGAGCTCAAAGCCTGGGCTGCTTTTGCGCATGTGGGTGATCCAATCGATCAACCAAGAATGCAGCACAGATTCGATGACGCCGATGCGCAGCGACACTGTGGCTGACTTGTTGCCACCCGCGGCACTCATTTCCGCTTTGATGTCGCGCTGCAGCACTAACAGCTTTTGCGCATGGTTGAAAAAGCGCATGCCCGCCACGGTGAGGCGAAATTGTTTATCGCGCCTGTCCAGCAACAAGACGCCGAGTTCTTCCTCCAGTGCGGCCACACGACTGGACATGGCCGACTGGGTGATGAACAGTTTTTCCGCAGCACGGCACACGCTCTTGAGCGAGACCACCCAATAGAAGGCTTCAACAAAACGGAGATTCATGGTTTCACTGTCCTTTTTTCTTTCCCGCGATCCGACGGCGACAGCATAGCGCTCGAACAAGCACCTTTTGTACGGCCTGTTCATGCGTTTGGGCAGTGCGCGCAGCGGCGATCATGTTGAAGTAAATCACTTCAACCCATGGGTCTAACCCTGCTACCGACCATGTCTGACATGCACACACCCCTGCAATGGGATGCCCCAGAACTGAAGCGCCCCGCCACCGGCGCTGTTGAACATGGCGGCGCCAACGCAGAGAAAAAACTCGCGGAAAGCTTTTGCTGGCCCACACCACCGTCGGCTCGTTTTCCAGCGGCGAAGATCCAAACCGACCCGCTGCCATGTGAGGTGACCGGTCTGAACGGCAAGCGCATGGCGGGCCGACTGACGTTTTTCGTGCCTGATGCTGAAGTTGCCCATGTTCAATTGCCTCCCGCACGCACCACCTTGGCGTTGCGTTTTGACCAGTTCTTGAGCCTGACTTTGACCACCCCGCTGCACGCCACAGCATTGTCCGGTGACAAAACCATTGCGGCAGGCCTCGGAGGCAGCCAACCGCAACCTTACCGAGTGAAATTGCGCCTAGGTGAAGACTTGTGCGGAATGACCGTGGGTCATGTCGAGATGGGGTTTGGCGTTTTCCTTTTTGTTCCTCTGCCCAGTGCCCAAACCACAGGTGACTCGGTACAGAACGTTTTCATACCAAAAGCCGCCTACGAAAGCTTGGAAGTGGGCGCGCGAATCGGAGAGTTGTTGGTGGAGCAGCGAGCGGCCACCCCAGTTCAAGTGGAAGAAGCCGCTCAACTTCAAGAGCAACTGCGCAGTCAAAAGCTCGGTGACATCTTGCTGCAAAACAACGTGGTGACACCGGCGCAACTGCTCGAGGCCATCGACCGCCAAAGCAAAATGCCCATGGTGCGCATCGGTGACGCCTTGGTGTCGCTGGGCTTGATCAGCGAGGCTCAGCTCAAAGACGCCCTGTCCCAGCAAAAAGCCGATCGAGGAACACCCCTGGGTGAGCTCTTGGTGCGCATGAATGTGGTCTCTCCGCTGGACTTACAAACCGCCTTGGCTCGCAAGATGGGTTATCCCCTGGTTCGTCTGGAAAACTACCCAGCGGATGCCGCAGCGCTGAAGAAGCTGCCCTACCAAAACGCGCTTCGATTGGGTGTGATGCCTTTGCTGTTGCTCGGCGATGGCCGTTTGGTCGTGGCCATTGACGACCCGTCACGCCGCGGCGCTGCTTTGGCGGAAGTCGAGTTCATTGCTCAAACGAAGGTGGTGCCCGTCCTCGCACAATGCAAAGACATGGACGAGGCCTTGTTCGCTGCCTACAGCGCCGCTGGAGCGACCCCGGCCAGCAAACTGGCTCAGACCGATGTGGCACCGCCTTTGGTATTTGACCTGGAAGGCAGCAGCTCACTTCTGGAAACACTGGAAAAAAACGATGCCAGTGCTTTGATGACTGACGACGATCGACCGATCGAGCAGTCGGACAACTCCTTGGTCCGCCTCATCAACACCATGATCATTGAAGCCTACAACGAAGGCGCATCCGACATCCACGTAGAAAGTTATCCAGGCCGCGAAAAAATCCGCGTCCGCTTTCGCAAAGACGGCTTGCTGCGCACCTACATGGAGCTGCCTTCCAAGTACCGATCCGCCATGGTGGCCCGCATCAAGATCATGTGCGACCTGGACATTTCAGAGCGCCGCAAGCCGCAAGACGGCAAGATCAATTTCGCCAAGTTCTCGGCGCAACACAAAATTGAGTTGCGCATTGCCACCATTCCCACCAACAACAATCTGGAAGACGTGGTGATGCGCATTTTGGCCTCGGCCAAACCGATCCCACTGGAGCGTATTGGACTGTCAGACTACAACCTGCAGGCCTTGAAGCGTGCTGTTGAACGGCCTTATGGCATGGTGCTGTGCGTGGGGCCCACGGGTTCGGGAAAAACCACCACCTTGCATTCAGCACTGAGCCACATCAATGTGCCCGAACGAAAAATTTGGACCGCCGAGGATCCGGTTGAAATCACCCAACCTGGCCTGCGGCAAGTTCAGGTCAACCCCAAAATTGAGTGGACCTTCGCCAAAGCCCTGCGCTCCTTTTTGCGCGCCGACCCCGACGTCATCATGGTGGGAGAAATTCGTGATGCCGAGACCGCTCACATGGCCATTGAAGCCTCACTCACGGGCCACTTAGTGCTCAGCACCCTGCACACCAACAGCGCACCCGAAACCGTGACCCGTTTGCTCGACATGGGCATGGACCCATTCAATTTCGCTGATTCGCTTTTGGCTGTGTTGGCACAGCGTTTGGTGCGGCGTTGGTGTTCTCACTGCGCCACCAGTCGCCCGGCGACGCAGCAAGAAATCAACGAGCTGTTGGACGACAGCCTGCACGCTTTTGGCAAAGGGGCAGCCCCTGTGAGCCGGGACGACATGCTGGCGGGCTGGGTAGCGCGCCACAGCCGCGACGGACGCCTGCTGCACCACCACAGCCCGGGCTGCACGGAATGCAATCAAACCGGCTTCAAAGGGCGCGTCGGATTGCACGAATTGATGGTGGTGTCGCGCGAGGTGCGCGGCCTGATTCAAACCGGCGCTAGAGCCGAACAATTGCAGCAAGCCGCCATGCTCGAGGGCATGCGTTGCCTGCGTCACGATGGCATTGAAAAGGTCTGGGCGGGGCTGACCAGCATTGAAGAGGTGCGGGCGACCAGCAACGTGTAGGGCGTGGTGTCGGGTGGTCGTGTTGAAGTTTCCTTCGTGGCGGAGTGTCTTGGCGTGGAGCACCGCGCCGGGTCTCGGCCCGGCGGCCGAGTAACTTCTTTTGCTGGTGCAAAAGAAGTCACCAAGAAAACACCTGAACACCAGCCTATTTGAGGAGAGGTGGCTTGGTGCGCAAGCGCAGACGTGGGGTCTGGATTCGGCCAGTAGCCACTGGCGTTCGGGCGACGTTTTCGGTTCGTTTTTTCGAGGCAGCATGTCGGGCAGATTGCGCGCCCTTGTCTTCGACATTCCCGCCTTCGCGAGAATGACGGTGGCGGCGGGCAATGAGTGACGCAAGAACAAGCCTTTAACGTCGCCGTGAATGCTTGTTGCCACTGACCGAAACCAGACTCCACGTCTGCATTCCAGCACCAAGCCACCTCTCCTCAAATAGGCTGGTGTTCAGGTGCTTCTTTGCCTACTTTCTTGCACCAGCAAGAAAGTAGGTCGCCCGCCGGGGCGAATTCCCGGCGCGGTGCACCGAGGAACGATCCAGCAAACCAGCAGCGTGACGGATTGAACGGCGACGAGGTGGTCGATGACGTGGAAAACGCTCAATAAGGCCGCATCAATCTTCCAGCGTGAGGATGGTCGAGCCTGTGGTTTTCCTGGCCTCCAGCACACGGTGGGCCTCGGCCACATCGGCCAGGGCAAAACGTTGGTCGATGCGGATTTTGACCGCGCCACTTTGCACCACCGCGAACAAGTCGTCTGCCATGGCTTGTGTGCTCTCCCTAGTGGCCAAGTGGGTGAAGAGTGTGGCGCGTGTGAGGTGCAGCGATCCACGCGGGCCCAAAGTGCCAATGGAAAAAGGCGGTACAGGCCCTGAGGCATTGCCAAAACTGGCCATCAATCCCAAAGGGCGCAAACAATCGAGTGATTTTTCAAAGGTGTCTTTGCCGATGGAGTCGTACACCACCTTCACCCCCTTGCCGCCGGTGATGTCTTTGACACGAGCGACAAAGTCTTCCTCCGAGTAGTTGATGGCGTGTGCCGCACCGTGGGCCAAGGCCAAATCACATTTGGCGCGGCTGCCTGCGGTGCCAATCAGCTGCAGCCCCAGGGCTTTGGCCCATTGGCAGGCGATCAAGCCCACGCCGCCCGCAGCGGCGTGGAACAACACAAAGTCGCCGGCCTGCAAGCCGCCCTGAGGCAAGGTTTTTTTGAGCAAGTACTGGGCTGTCAGACCTTTGAGCATCATGCCCGCCGCAGTTTCAAACGAGATGCTGTCTGGCAACTTCACCACACAGCGTGCGGGCATGACGCGTCGCTGCGAGTAAGCGCCAGGTGGATTGCTGGCGTAGGCCGCACGGTCACCCAAAGCCAGGTGAGTGACGCCCTCGCCCACCGCCTCCACGACACCAGCGGCTTCCATGCCCAGGTGCAAGGGCAACGGGTTGGGATACAGGCCGGTGCGCTGGTACACGTCAATGAAATTCAGGCCACAGGCCCGGTGCGCGATGCGCACCTCGCCAGGACCGGGTTCACCCACGGCCACGGCTTTCAACTGCATCACCTCGGGTCCGCCAAATTGTTCGATAACGATGGTTTGGCTGCTCAATGCTGAAGTGCTCATCGGGGTTCTCGCAGATTGGGGAAAAGGGGGGTGTGACATCACTGGGTGGTATCGTGCCAGCGTTTTGTATAGCTTGCTCAGTGCGGGCCTATCTCCTTATTTTTACCGGCCCCTCATGCGCCTGACGACCCGCTGGATATTGATGTTGACCTTGCCGCCTCTGATGTGGGCAGGCAACGCCGTCGTGGGGCGGCTGCTCGTGGGTGTTGTGCCCCCCTTGATGTTCAACGCCCTGCGCTGGGGCGTCGCCCTGTTGATCCTGCTGCCTTTGGGCTGGCGGGTTTTCCGTTCATGGAAAGACATCGGCGCTCGTTGGCCCTATTTGGCTGCTCTGGGCCTGTTGGGCATGGGCAGCTACAACGCGCTCCTGTATGGCTCTCTGCAAACCTCCACACCACTGAACGTGACCTTGATCGCTGCGAGCACGCCGGTCTTCATGCTGTTGATGGGTTCCTTGTTCTACGGCGTGAAAAGCCGCAGGGGTGAAGTATTGGGTGCCGTGTTGTCCATATTGGGTGTGGCCGTGGTGTTGTCACGGGGCAGTTGGACGACCTTGTTGTCCATTCGATTTGTGGCTGGGGACGTGCTGATGCTCTTGGCCGTGGTGGTCTGGTCGGCCTACACCTGGCTGCTGGCCCGTCCGCCCGCCCACATGCTGGGCAAAGCCCGCCCGCCTTGGGGGTGGGCGGAGTTTTTGTTGATTCAAGTTTCCATCGGTTGCCTATGGAGTTTTTCCGCTGCCGGTTTGGAATGGCAGTTCACACACCAGGCCCCGCTGTGGGGGCCCGCACTGTGGCTGGGATGCCTCTATGTGGCCATCGGCCCTTCGGTGCTGGCCTATTGGTGTTGGGGCCAAGGTGTGGCCGCCATGGGACCGGCCGTGGCCGCTTTTTTTGCCAACCTCACACCGGTGTTTGCCGCTTTGTTGTCAGCGGCACTGCTGGGCGAATTGCCGCACACCTATCACTTGCTGGCGTTTGGTTTGATTCTGATGGGCATCGTGCTCAGCTCAAATAAACCCCGTCAGAAAGTACCGGGGTAAGCCCCGCCATCAAGCAACCAGTTTTGGCCGGTGATGAAGCCGGCCTGCTGGCTGCACAAGAACGCGCAGGCGGCGCCGAATTCTTCTTTGCTGCCAAAACGACGCGCTGGGTTTTGTGCGGCGCGCGCAGCCCGCACGTCGTCCACGCTCAACTTCTGTTTGCTTGCAGCTGCAGCCAGCGTGCTGGTCAGCCTGTCGGTATCAAACGGCCCGGGCAACAGGTTGTTGATGGTGACGCCGTGGGCCACTGTCTGACGGGCCAAACCGGCCACAAATCCCGTGAGCCCACTGCGGGCGCCATTGGACAAACCCAAGATGTCAATGGGTGCCTTCACGGCCGCTGAGGTGATGTTGACGATGCGACCAAAACCACGCGCCATCATGGGGTCCACCACGGCCTTGATCAGCTCGATGGGGCTCAGCATGTTGGCGTCTAGTGCTTTGATCCAGGTGTCCCGGTCCCAGTCACGAAAATCGCCAGGCGGTGGTCCGCCAGCGTTGTTGATGAGAATGTCCACCTGCGGACAAGCGGCCAGCGCTTGCTCGCGTCCTTGCGTTGTGGTCACGTCACCAACGACGGTTCGAACCTGCCCCGGACCCAAAGTCCGCAAGAGTTCCGCACTGGCCAGCAGCGCCTGTTCGCCACGTGCGGTGATGACCACATTCACCCCCTCTTGCACCAGCGCTTGGGCACACCCCAAGCCCAGGCCTTTGCTGGCGGCGCAGACCAAGGCCCACCTGCCTTCAATGTGTAGATTCATGACCACTCTCCCGATCAACCACAAGGACTGAAGCGGTCCTCGCGCCTTCGTCTGCCGCGCGCTGTGGCCCGTCGGCAAACCCACCCAACCACCAATTCAGTTCAAACAAGCGCTCAAAACAGCACACGGTTCAGGCGCGCCACTTTCGCCGGCTGCCACATCACGGTCGCTGCGACACGGCAAGCGACAGGACATGGTTGGCCATGGTGCGGGCCGCTCCTTGATGCACCAAAGCAAATCCTTTGGCTTTCTCGGACAAGGGCCCATCTTCCCCTGATGCAACCAGACTCAGTGCACGCTCTACCGCAGCGTCGATGTCAGCCGAACGCCAAGCGACCTGGGCTTGCAATGCAAGCTCTGCCGCGAGCGCAAAGTTGAAGGTGCTCGGCCCGGTCACCACAGGGCAACCACAGGCCAGTGCTTCGATGAGGTTCTGCCCGCCCAGTGGTGCAAAACTGCCTCCCAACAAGGCAAGCTGGGCCAGGCCGTAGTAGAGGGGCATTTCACCCATCGAATCGCCCAGCCAAACATCGGCAGCCAGCGCTGCGGTATTAGGGGCTGCTGCCCACGTGCTGCGACGTGCCAAAACAAAAGCACTGGACTCGATCAAACGAGCGACGTCGTCAAAGCGCTGGGGATGGCGCGGTACGACGAGCAGCAGTGGTCTGCGAGTCAATCCAGCGGTTTGTTTTTTCCAAGCCAAGAGCAAGGGCCCCTCTTCGCCCTCACGGGTGCTGGCGGCCAACACCACAGGACGGCCCATGGCGTCCCGCCAACCTCGGCCCTGGGCCAGCTGCGTCGGGTCGGGCTGCATGTCGAACTTCAGGTTGCCGCAGACGATCACCTCTGAGGCGCCAGCCTGTTTGAAGCGTGACGCATCCGCATCGGTCTGTGCCATGACACAACGTAAACCTTGTGCTGCAGGGCGCAACAGCAAGCTCCAACGTTGACCACGTCGCAGGCTGCGCTCGCTCAGACGGCCATTGGCCAGCAGCAGGGGAATGTGCAGCCGCTTGGCTTGGTGCATGAGCTGTGGCCACACCTCGGTCTCCATCAGCACACCCACTTGTGGACGAAAGTGCCTCAAAAACCGCCCGACCGCGCCAGGCGTGTCAAAGGGCAGCCAAACCTGGGCATCCCCTTCGCGCAGCAGAGATTGACCGGCCGCGCGGCCTGTGGCGGTGCCGTGGGTCAGCAGCAGACTCATACCGGGTTGTTGCGCACGCAGGGCGTCGACCAAGGCAGCCGCCGCACGTGTTTCACCCAGCGACACCGCATGGATCCAAACCCAGCCACCTTGGTGGTGCGTTTTGGCGTAGAAACCAAATCGTTCACCAAAAGCATGGGCATAGAGCGGCTCAACACGGGCACGCCAGAGCAGGCGCAGCACATACAAGGGGCTGAGCACTGTCAGCAGCAGGGTGTAAACCCAAAGGGCCAGCCGCTTCATGTCAGCGCACAGCGCCCACTTCAACGTGCTTCATGAACAAACGACAGTCCCGCCTGCCCGGGAATGTCGGCCCTCAAGAGGTGGTGGGACTTGGGGCTGTGCGCGCTGACGCACAGCCGAACCATCAACCCACTCAATGCGCTGCCGCCTGCACCGCCGCATCGGGCTTGACCGCTTTTAACGCAGCCATGAAGGCCGTTTGAATTCGGTCCAAGGCCTTTTGCGTGTGGCCCTCAAAACGCAGCACCAGCACGGGCGTGGTGTTGCTGGCCCGGATGAGACCGAAGCCGTCTTTGTAGTCAGCCCGCAGCCCATCGATGGTGGTCAATTCAGCCCCTGGGAATTTCGCCGTCTCCAGCAAACGTTTCACCAAGACGTGGGGCTCACCCTCGGCGCAGGCCACGTTCAACTCGGGAGTGCTGTAGCTGGTGGGCAGGCTGTTGAGCACCTTGCTCGGGTCTTTGCTGCGGGACAGAATCTCTAACATCCGGGCTGCGGTGTAGGTGGCGTCATCAAACCCGTACCAACGCTCACCAAAGAAAATATGACCGCTCATCTCGCCCGCCAGCGGCGCTTTGATTTTTTTCATTTGCGCTTTGATGAGGGAGTGGCCGGTTTTCCACATCAGCGGTTTGCCACCCGCTTTTTTGATGGCCGGTGCCAAACGCTGGGTGCACTTCACATCAAAAATAATGGTGCCGCCGGGGTTACGTTTGAGCACATCGGTGGCCAGCAACATCAGCTGGCGGTCAGGGTAAATGATTTGGCCATCTTTGGTGACCACACCCAAACGGTCGCCATCGCCGTCAAATGCGAGGCCCAACTCGGCGTCGCTGTTTTTCACTTTGGCAATCAACTCGGCCAGGTTTTCAGGTTTGCTCGGGTCAGGGTGGTGGTTGGGGAAATTGCCATCGACTTCGGAGTACATCTCCGTTACCTCGCATCCCAGGGCACGCAACACCCCGGGGGCCGATGCGCCGGGAATGCCATTGCCGCAATCAACAACGATTTTCATGGGTCGCTTGAGGCTGCAATCGCCCGCGATGCGTGCTTGGTACTCGGGGCCAATGTCCATGGCCGCGCTGCGGCCCTTGGCCGTCAGATAGTTTTCCGCTTCCATGCGCTGGCGCAGCTTTTGAATATCGTCGCCATAAATGGCGCGGCCTGCCAGCACCATCTTGAAACCGTTGTAGTCCTTGGGGTTGTGGCTGCCCGTCACTTGGATACCACTGCGGCAGCCTTTGCGCCCCCGTGTGGCAGCGACGTAGTACAGCATGGGCGTGGTGACCGCGCCCAGGTCCACCACATCCAAACCGGTGGACGCCAAACCACGAATCAGCGCCGCGCTGAACGCCGGGCCCGACAAGCGGCCATCACGCCCCACGGCCACGGCTTTTTCGCCTGCTGCGATGGCCTCGGACCCAAACGCGCGGCCGAGGTGTTCAGCAAAGGTTTCATCGATGGTTTTACCGACGATGCCGCGGATGTCATAGGCTTTGAATACAGAGGCGTTGACTTGCATGAAGGACCTTGTTCTGGAGGAGATGGGGAATGGAGGCGATTGTAGGGAGGCTTGATTCACGGAAATTGGGCGTGCTAAAACCATTGGGGCACATACTCAGTTGCAGCCCCTAAGAAACCGCCGAAGCGAACACTGCGGCATCTCACAGCGCTCTCATTGGCGGGAGCAACACCGTTGCAGCACGCAGTTAGAGTCGCATAACCAAGAACCCTGCGTCCATTGGCGTGAAGAGGAATCCATGCAACTTCTTTTGATCCGTCACCTAGCCCAATCCGGCGTGGGCAGTTTTGAAGTCCAGCGGGTTGATGGCCGAGGGACCAAGACCACATCAGCGGTCGAACTGACCGACCCACTGTCTATCAACCTGGGCGGCAGCAACCTGACGCTCGGGCACGAGCTGGCCTGGTACCTGGAGAGCTACCTCGACCACCCCTACGGCCCGAACCAAACTCGCGCCGAGCGCGTGCAAGTCGCCCTACGCGAATGGGGCGTAAGAACATTCGAGGCGCTGTTTGGCCAGGGCCAGGCACGCGATTTCT
The DNA here is from genome assembly GCA_031431125.1 of Burkholderiales bacterium. Lineage (GTDB taxonomy): Bacteria > Pseudomonadota > Gammaproteobacteria > Burkholderiales > Burkholderiaceae_C > JANPCX01. Next base: position 38,260 of record JANPCX010000015.1, on the reverse strand, counting down.
AGCGTGATGCCACGGGCAACGGCCACACTGATTTGCACCTGGTGGTGGCCAGCGACAACCCCCAGGTGCTGTCTTGGCCTTGGGAAGCGTTGATCGACCCACAGGTGGGCGACCTGGCCCATCTCTGCCGCATCGAGCGCCAGCTCGACTCCGCGCCGGAGCCATTGCCTCTGCCTGAAAATCTGCCCAAAGACCGCGTCCACATCCTGCTGGTCACGGCTCGCCCTTACCAGAACGACATTGCCTACCGCAGCATCACCCGCCCGCTGGTGGAGTTGATCCAAAAGGAACAACTGCCCGCAGAAGTGAAAGTGTTGCGCCCTCCCACCTTCGAGCAATTGCGGCGCGAGCTGCAAGAACAGCCCGGTCGATACCACATTGTTCACTTCGACGGCCACGGTGGCTTCGGCCAGGTGGTCAGTGGCGGTGCCGAAAAATTCAAAGGCCCGCAGGGCCAGTTGCTTTTTGAGAATGCAGACGGCGGCGAAGACGCCGTCACCGCCACCCAACTCAGCCATTTGCTGCGCGAGCACCGCATTCCCATCGCCGTACTCAACGCCTGCCAGTCGGCCATGTTGAGCGAACAAGCCGAAGACGCATTCGCCTCAGTAGCCACCGCCTTGCTGCGCGCCGGTGTGCGCAGCGTCGTCGCCATGGGTTACTCGCTCTACGTCAGCGGGGCCCGCCAGTTCTTGCCCGCGTTTTACCGCCAGCTATTTCGCACCGGTGATGTGGCTGAAGCCACGCGTAGTGGCCGCCAGGCCATGCGGGCTAAACCACAGCGCATTGGAAACATCGAGCTGCAAGACTGGCTGGTACCGGTGTTGTACCAACAAGACCCGCTGCGCCTCACATTTGCCGCCCAGACTCAGGGCCAGTCACAGCAGGCCTTGCAACAAATTCCGCCAGAGGCCCGGGTAGAGGGCAGCCATGCGCCACATGGTGTGATCGGGCGCGACAGCGCCGTGCTGGCTTTGGAGCGAGCCAGCCGCAGGCCCCCACCCGCACTGCTGCTACACGGCTTGGGCGGCATAGGCAAAACCACGCTGGCGCGCGGCTACATCGAATGGTTGGCCCAAACACAGGGTTTGCCGCAAAAGGTACTCTGGCAAAACCTGGCCGACGTGCGCTCCTTTGATTACCTGCGCAATCGGCTAGTGGAAGAACTCTTCGGCACCAACGCGATGGCGCTGCCCGACGAGCAGAAGTGGCCCGCGCTGACACAGGTACTGCGCCAGCAAGTCGTGCTCATTGTGTGGGACAACTTTGAGAGCGCCAGCGGCATGGCTGACGGAGGTAGCGCCGAGCTGCACGCAATGCCAGCATCCGACCGCCAGCAGCTCAAACAATGGCTGGAGCAACTGCGCGGTGGTGCCAGCCGAGTGCTGATCACCAGCCGCAGCGACGAGTCGTGGCTCGGAACCACCGCCTGCTACCGCGTGCCGATGGGCGGGTTGCAGGGTGAAGAGCGGCAAGAGTTGGCACAGGCCATCTTGGCCGACCAAGGACTCCGCTTGAACCCCAGCGACGAGGCCACTGCCGAACTCATCGACAGCTTGCAAGGCCACCCGCTGATGATGCGTGCCATCCTGCCTCGCCTGCGAAACACCACCGCCCGGCAACTCAAGCAAGACTTCGAGCAGTACGTACCGCAAGCCGACAGCACCGACCCGGTGGAGCAGCGGCTGTATGCCACGCTGCGCTATGTCGAGCAGGGTCTGCCTGAGCCACTGCGGCCGCTGTTGCACCCCATCGGTTTACACGAGGGACATGTCGTTGCGGACTTCCTGGCAGACATCTCCGAGCGCGCAGGGCAATCCTTCGAGCTGGCGCAGGTTGAACACGCGCTGAAGTTGCTGGAGGCGGCCGGCTTGGTACGCGGGGTGCGCAACAGGATCTACGAGATGCACCCCGCATTTGAGCGTTACGCCCGAGTGCACGGTGCACGGCGGGTGGCAAGACCCGAGATGGTGGCGGCTTGGGAGCGCGGGTTCTACAAGTCAATGGCCCAACAGGCACAGGACTGCGCCTCGGGCGAATTGCACATGCAGCGCCAGGTATTTGCTCTTTTAGGTGGAAGTTTTGAACGTGCATTAGACATTGCACAAAACGATGGCAACCTCGACAACTGTGGCGCGCTACTTCAAGCGCAAGGGGCTTTTGCGCAGAATAGGGGTAACCTGCCACTGGCGGCGCAGAAGTTTGAAGCGTTCGCGGAAAACTGCAAAAAACGTGGAAGGGAAGATCACCTGGCTGCCGCCCAACACCAACTTGGGATAGTTTTCCTCGGTCTTTTTGACTACGACGGTGCGGAGGCTGCCTGCCATAGATCACTGGAAATCTCAGAATCACTCTGCGTTGCGGAAAAGCTAACCAATGAAGAGAAGGCCCGCCTCAGGCGAGGCGCGGCGGCCACACACCACCAGCTCGGCAGGATTGCAGCAGAGCGCCCGTATCTAGATCAGCAAGAACGTGATCGCAACCTTTCTGCAGCAGAGCACTGGTGTTTGGAATCATTGAGACATAAAAAAGCTGTCAGTGACGAGGAGGGTATTGCGATGAGCTACCACCAACTTGGCATCATCAAGCAGAAGGCCGGAAAGTTGCCTGAAGCTAGGAGTTTTTACATGGAGTCAGTTGCCATCAATGTGCGTCTCAATCATCAACACGCGTTAGCAAAGAATTGGCATCAACTCGGGATGGTTGCTAAGGATTCGGGCGATCTCGACACCGCAGAGATGTTTTATGACAAAGCACTAGAGGTGAAAGCTCTGCTGCACGATCCACTGGGTTCCGCTTCGACACATCATGAACTCGGTATCGTGGCCCAGCTAAAGCGGAATTGGGATCGGGCTGAGGCGTCATACTTCAGTGCATTGGCTGCTTGGGAGCACCATGGTGAAACCAATGGCGCGGCGAATACTCTTACTTGGCTTGGCCGTTTAGCAGAACAACGAGGCGATTTCGATTCCGCACAGGCATGGTGGGAGAGGGCCGCGCATGCATTCGAGAAGCTATGTGATCAGCGCAATGCAGATATCGCCCGATCGCTAATGGCGCGCCTGCGTGGAAATCGAAGCCTACCCCCGGACGTTACCTCGTGACGAATCTGCACAGTCAAACTCAGGCACTTTCAGACTCCGACGCGATCGCCCTGCTGCGTCGATTGATGAGCGCCGTAAAAACAAGCTCGCCCACACTCGAAGTCATACAACAACAAACCCGATGGATGGCCGATGCAATCTCGCTGACCGCCGAGGACGGCGACCCGCTGAGCGAGGGCGATGTGGCGCGCTCGGCCCTGTGGCTGCTCGGCAAGGATGCTCGGTTTCAGCCCTCTGTCGAAACGCTGCTTTCTTCACCACGAGCTGCCTTCTCTCGCAGGGCAGAGCCACTTGATGGCGCCGACTTGCTGGCCGTACTGCAGACCCAGTGGTCGAATGCACCCTTCGCTGGGGTCGAGGCGGCTGCATCAAGCCCCGACCCGCACACTGGGTTGCTGCGCACACTGACACGGCAGTTGGTGAAGTATGCGGGGCTTCAGCAGGAGGGCGCGCAGGCCGATGCGCAGTACCGCGTCTGGTATGCCACCAGCCGAAAACCAATCGACGCCAACAGCCCCAGCCGAGGTTTTGGCACGGAGCGCGATAGCCGTATCCACCACGGCAGTTGTCGGGTTTTTGTCCCGAAGTCGCACAAGGTCGGATCGGTGGGGTCGGGTTGGTGGAAGCGCCTCGTAACGGGGAAAGATGACCGCCTGCGGCTCTTGTCCATTGATCCCCTTGACGAAATCGCTTGGTGGGCGCGTTTGCAGGATCAAATAAAACAAAACACGGTGGATGACCAAGACGCGGTAGTTTTCATCCATGGATTCAATGTTGAATTTCAGGAAGCAGCACTTCGCGCTGCACAAATCGGCTTCGACTTACAAATCAAAGGCGCAATGGCGTTCTACAGCTGGGCGTCGCGGGGTGAAACGAAGATGTACTTGGCGGACGAAGACGCGGTTCAACTGGACGAAACCCCCATCGCCGACTTCCTTTGCGACATGGCACAGCGCAGCGGGGCGCGGCGGGTTCATGTGATTGCACACAGCATGGGAAATCGCGCCTTGCTGCGTGCGGTGCACCAGATCACACAACAGGCCGAGCACCGCAGCGGTGTGCGCTTTGGGCAAGTCATTCTGGCGGCGGCTGACGTCAACTCGCGAAAGTTCCAGGAGCTGTGCCCGGCCTACCGGCAAGTGTCGGAGAGAACCACGCTCTACGTTTCAACACATGACGCTGCCGTGGCGCTGTCGCGAAGTCTGCACGACTTCCCTCGTGTGGGCTTGATGCCCCCCGTGACCACCGCACCGGGCATCGACACGGTGAATGCGACCAATGCGGATGTCTCATTGCTTGGCCACGGCTATGTCGCCGAGGCAAAAGACGTGATCAGCGATATGCACGCTCTGATCCGCCATGGCACAGCTCCCGCGCAGCGCTTTGGCTTGCGCCCAGCGACGACACCCGATGGCAATGCGTACTGGTTGATCGGCGCTTGAGGGATTTGCCTCCAAACCCTGAACAAAAAAAAGACAGCGAGCGACCTGCGTTTTGCATGGGGATGAGTTGAGCGGCGCCGCTGGTAGGTAGGCCGTCATCGACATGTCCGAAAACGGCCAGCACCAACATCACGCGTGCCGATAATCGGTGCCATGAACCTCGACCCCGACGCCAGCTACCTCGCCTTCGTGGCCAAAGACGCACGTTTTGATGGCAAGGTGTTTGTGGGCGTGACCTCCACCGGCGTGTATTGCCGCCCCATCTGCCGCGTGCGCACGCCGAAACGTGTGAACTGCCGTTTCTTCAGCTCTGCGGCGCTGGCCGAAGCCGCTTTGTTCCGCCCTTGTTTGAAGTGCCGGCCCGAAATAGCACCCAGCCTGCTCGGCTCTCGTTGGAGTGTGATGGACGCGTCGCGTACGCTGGCAGAACAAGCCGCTGTTTTGCTCGACGCCCAGTTGTCTGAACCTCAAAGCGCCAAGCTCGGTGCCCTCGCGGCCAGGCTGGGTGTGAGTGACCGGCACTTGCGCCGCATCTTCTTTGCGCTGTGGGGTGTGACGCCACTGCAGTATTTGCAAACCCGGCGTTTGCTCCTGGCCAAAGCGCTGTTGACCGACTCGACCTTGCCCGTCACCCAAGTGGCGCTGGCCAGCGGTTTCGGCAGCGTGCGGCGTTTCAACGCGGCATTCGCAGACAACTACCGTTTGAGCCCGAGTCGTTTGCGCCAGCAAGGCAGCGAAGCGTCATCGCTGACCAGCGCGACGTTCAAGCTGCGTTTGGGCTACCGCGCACCTTACGACGTGCAGGGCCTGGGACGTTTTCTGGCGCAACGCGCCATCCACGGCGTCGAGTTTGTCGACACAAACGCCAGCGGCGCGCTTTGCATTCGGCGCAGCTTGCCGGGTCGCGTTTTGTTCGCTGGTTTGGAAGCAACGCCGCTTGCCGAGGCGCCCAAACCGGGTTGGCTTGAAGTGGTTTTTGACCCCGATCGTTCACAAGTCCATTTGGAGTTTTCTTCGCATTGGGTCCACCACACCGCAGCCCTCGTGGGTTTGGTGCGCCGCTGGCTGGACCTGGACGCGTCGCCAGACACGATCGACGCCGCGCTTCACGACCTGCCGGGTGAAGCTGGGCAGCGCCTGCCTGGAAGTCTGGATGGGTTTGAACTGGCGGTACGAGCGGTACTCGGCCAGCAGGTGTCGGTGGCGGCCGCACGTACCTTGGCCACCCGTTTGGTTGAACGTTGGGGGTCACCCTTGGACAGCCCTTGGCCCGAGGTCAGACTGGGCTTTTTCGAACCGGCGGCGCTGGCAGCTCGAACGCCGGATGAACTCACCGCCATGGGACTGACCGGCGCCCGCGCCCGAACCTTGATCGCATTGGCGCAAAACTGGCCGTCATTGGAGTTGGCCTTGCAAGCCACCTTGTTCGGGCAACAGCCCATCGAGCAGTTGCTCACCACGCTTTGCGAGTTGCCCGGCATTGGCCCTTGGACAGCGCAATACATCGCCATGCGCGCACTGAGCTGGCCCGACGCCAGCTTGCCCGGTGACGTGGCGCTGCGTAAAGCCATGCAGCAGTTGTTCAACACCACCACACCCCGTGACACCGAACTGCGTGCCCAAGTTTGGAAGCCTTGGCGCTCTTATGCGGCGCTGCGGCTTTGGAACAGTTTGGCGAAATGACTCGATCAGGAGAAAACCATGCCCTCCACTCTTCAAGCGGTGCACGCTGCCTGCGTTGCGCAGCACACCATCACAACCCCCTTGGGGCCCATGCTGTTGGCACGCTCTCAACACGGCCTGTGCGGCGTGTGGTTTGAAGGCCAAAGCCACCACCCCGGTCCCTTGCAGGCACCGACGAAACCAACAGACCCTGTGCTGCAACAGGCGGCATCGGAACTGCTGGATTACTTTGACGGGGGCACAGCCGACTTCACCGTAGTGCTCGACCCGCAAGGCACGGCTTTTCAACAGGCGGTGTGGCTGGCCCTGCGCGGCATTGCACGAGGTCACACCTGCGCCTATGGCGACATTGCCCGCACAATCAACGCAGATCTAGCCGTGCGCGCTGTGGGTGCGGCCATTGGGAAAAATCCCTTGTCCATCATTGTTCCTTGCCACCGCGTGGTGGGGCGCAATGGCAGCCTCACCGGGTATGCCGGTGGCCTGCCACGCAAACAAGCCCTGCTCAGCCTAGAACTCGCCCAACAAAGCCGTTGATGAAAACCAAAGACTGGATCGAACTCACCCTCTTGGCCGCGATTTGGGGGGCCTCGTTTTTATTCATGCGTGTCGGTGCACCGGAGTTTGGTGCCGTGGCCTTGGCCGCTGTTCGTGTGACGGGTGGCGCCTTGATTTTGTTGCCCCTGCTGGCCCAGCAAGGGCAAGTGGGCGCCTTGCGCCAGCACTGGAAGCCCATCTTCTTGGTCGGTCTGACCAACAGTGCCATCCCCTTCGTGCTGTTCGCCTATGCAGCCTTGGCCATCACGGCGGGCTTGTCGTCCATCTTCAACGCAGCTGTGCCGCTGTTTGGCGCCGTGGTGGCTTGGCTTTGGCTCAAGGACAGGCCTGGCCCGGGCCGTGTGCTGGGGCTGGGCATCGGTTTTGCGGGCGTGCTGTGGCTGGCTTGGGACAAATCCGGTTTCAAACCCGGTGCGCCCATCACCCAAACCGGCTTGGCGGTGATCGCTTGTTTAGCGGCGACCTTGCTCTATGGCTGGTCGGCCAGCTTCACCAAACGCTACCTCACGGGGGTGCCGCCGCTGGCTTCGGCCACGGGCAGTCAATTGTCTTCAGCGCTGTTTCTGGCAGTGCCGGCCTGGTGGTTCTGGCCGAACACCCTTCCCTCGGCCACCGCGTGGGCCGCCGTGGGCCTCTTGGCGGTACTGTGCACAGGCGTGGCCTATGTGATGTACTTTCGTTTGATTTCGCGCATTGGGCCGGCCAACGCCATCACGGTGACTTTCTTGATCCCGGTGTTCGGTGTGTTGTGGGGATGGCTCTTCTTGAGCGAAAAAATCACCTCAGCCATGGTGCTGGGATGTCTGGTGATCGTGGCGGGCACGGCACTGGCGACGGGTTGGTTGCGCTGGCCAGTGAAACAGCGCGAATAAACACAGGGCGAATCAACTGAGGGTGTAATCGCCCCTTCAAACACCTTGCCCATCACGCCTAACAAACCAGGCAGTACGGGAAAGGAGCCCGTGTTGGCCGCTTCTGATGGTTTTGTTTGACCCTAGGAGTCTTCGCCTTGGCGGCGCTGTACCGGATCGAACCCTTCGGTCTCATCCTCTTGTTGACCCGATCGCTGTCCCTGAATCCAAGGTGACGGCGTAATGCATCACCGAATCAGCCCCTCCGTCGCCATACCCTGGGCCGTAGATTTCCAAATCCCACTGCTCGCGCAGTGTGTGGCCCGACGTCAACAACCAGTTGCCGTAGATGAAATTCACCGTATGGTCCAGTTGCTGCACCGCGCCCCGGTGGGTGAATTTAGCCTGGCGTGCGGTGGGCAGTTGCATCACGGTCATGCCAGCGGGCGGCACACACTCAGGATGAACCGCGATCCCGGCCAGATACTGCAGTCGCCCAGATCCGTCCGCCACAGGACTCACCACGCCATAACAACACCCCTGCACCGCGTGCTTCACTTCATGCAAGCGTGACAAGAATGCCGACCACAGTGGAGGCAACTTTTTCGACACGTTGTTCTTGGCTGAATCCACGCCAAAAATAATCGTCTGCAAACCCACCAGACACATCGCGGGTCTTTCCTCGATCACTGGCTCCAGCGACACCCGGTGGCGCACATGGTTCAGATAGTTGGCATCGAACTGCACTTTCTTGACGAATTGCAAGGCATGGCCCGCCTTGCGGTATTGATTCGGCGTGATGCGAAAACAAGCTTTGAAAGCACGGGTAAAGCTCTCGTGGGTTTCAAATCCCGATGCCAAAGCAATGTCGAGCAACGACAGGTCTGTGTCTTTGAGCAAACCGAGTGCGTGGGAAAACCGCCGTGAACGGATGTAGGTTTTCAGCGTTTCATGGGTCAGCGCCTTGAAGATACGTTGAAAGTGCCAGCAGCTCATGCCAGCCGCTTTGGCAACGTCACCCAAACAAAAGTCAACTTCGAGGTGGGCTTCGACAAAATCGATGCCACGCTGGACCCGCTCAAGATAGGGCATCACACCGCCTGTTCCGGTTCAAGGGGTTTCAAAAAAGCCGGTCATGGCAACCAGTTGACCGTCGGCGTTGTATTGACCGTAACTTGCACCTTCCCCGATCACCTGGCCACCTGCATCGCACATGTTCCAGGTCGCAAGACTCCGGTTGTTGTGGCTGGAGAATTTCGTCGTCAAAAAATGTCCACCCGGTACCTGCTGGTGGAACTGGTTCATGTACGCCTCCAGTGCTTCCCAGCCTTTGGTCACCGCCAACGGGTCGCGGTACTCACAATCTGGGGTCAGGCTTTTGGCGAACAGAGCATGACGCTCCGTCGGCGAAGTGGCCCGCCATGACGCGACATAAATCTCCCAGATTTCGAGGTGGGCGGTGCAAGGGGCTGTCGTCGTGCTCATAAGACTGCGCTTTCAGTTGAAAACCCGATGTTGAAGCCGGCCAACAAACGCACTTGATATTTTGTGCGAATTATTCGGCAATCATCGCTTGGGCGAGACACCCGGTGCGCGCACTGTTAAGGATGCTCTGCATAACTCTTGCGAGGCTGTGGTAGTACGGATCGGGATGGGCTACAAGGCGTTTTTTGCAGCCAATAGCCCAGCTATTGGCAAGAAAAACAACGCCGTAGATCGCCCGAGTCCGTGCTGCCACAGTCCGCAAGGAGTTGTGCAGAGCATCCTTAACTCGCCGCATCCGCGGCGGTCATTGCACGCCCCCGAAATCCACCGCAGTCAGCTGGTCAGTGAAACCTCGTGAGTAGAGCGAGGGCGAATAAACTCTGGGCATGACCAGCCCTTCTGCGACATTGCCCACCCCACCCATCACCCTGGACACCAAGGGTAAAAAAATCCGCTCCCTCTCGGGCCTCGCTCCGTTCGTTTGGCCCTACCGAGGTCGTATCGCCTTGGCGGTGCTCTTTCTGGTACTGGCCGCCGCCAGCACCTTGGTGATGCCGCTGGCGCTCAAGGCACTGATCGACGAAGGCCTGATCGCTGCCGACCCTGGGCAGCGCGTGCTGGCCCTGCGCGAGCACTTCCTGGCCTTGTTTGCCGTTGGAGCGGCGCTCGGCGTGTTCTCGGCGGCACGCTTTTACATGGTGAGCTGGCTGGGCGAGCGCATCACCGCCGACTTGCGCAACTCGGTCTATGCCCATGTGCTGCGGCAAAGCCCGCAGTTTTTTGAAGTGACACAAACTGGCGAGGTGTTGTCGCGGCTGACCACAGACACCACCTTGGTGCAAACCGTGGTGGGCTCAAGTTTGTCAATGGGACTGCGCAACACCGTGATGGGCGTGGGCGCCATGGGCATGTTGATTGTCACCAACCCCTATGTGATGTCCCAGGTGCTGGGCATTTTGGTGTTGGTGGTGTTGCCATCGATCTTCTTTGGCAAACGCGTGCGCAAACTCAGCCGTGCCAGCCAAGACCGCGTCGCCGATTCGAGTGCCATTGCCGCCGAGGTGCTCAATGCCATTCCGACGGTGCAAAGTTATCGCCAAGAACAAACCGAGGCCAAACGGTTTGACGAATCGACCCGCAATGCCTTCATCACCGCCATCAAACGCACCCGCATGCGTTCGTTTTTGGTGGCCTTCATCATCACTGCCACCTTTGGGGCCTTGCTTTGGGGGTTGTATCAAGGCACGCAAGCCGTGCTGCAAGGGCGCATCACAGCGGGTCATTTGGGGCAGACCGTGGTTTACGTCATCATCCTCGTCGGCAGCGTGGCGGTGCTGGCCGAGGTCTATGGCGATTTGCTGCGTGCGGCCGGTGCCACCGAGCGCTTGATGGAGCTGCTGGCTGCACGCTCACCGATTGAATCGCCCTCGCGGCCTGTGCCCATGCCGTCCTTTGAGGGCGGCGCGCGGTTGGCGTTTGACCAGGTCACCTTCCACTACCCCTCCCGCCCGGCCACGGCTGCATTGAGCCATTGCAGTTTCACCGTGGAGCCAGGACAAACCGTGGCCTTGGTTGGCCCCAGTGGTGCGGGCAAAACCACGGTGTTTCAACTGCTGCTGCGCCTGTACGACGCGGGCCAAGGCCGTATCACGGTCAACGGCGCATCGGTCAAAGACCTGGCATTGAACGATTTGCGCGAGGTCATCGGCATCGTTCCGCAAGACAGCGTGGTGTTCTCCAACAACGCCCTGGAAAACATTCGCTATGGCTCGCCGTTGGCCACGGACGACCAAGTCATCGAGGCCGCCAAGAAAGCCTTTGCGCACGACTTCATCACCGACTTGCCCGAGGGTTACCAAACTTTCTTGGGTGAACGTGGTGTGCGCCTGAGTGGCGGGCAACGCCAGCGCATCAGCATTGCCCGGGCGATTTTGAAGAACCCACCCTTGCTATTGCTTGATGAAGCCACCAGTGCACTCGATGCGGAAAGCGAACGCATGGTTCAAGCGGCGTTGGAACAGGCCATGCGCCACCGCACCACACTGGTGATCGCTCACCGTTTGGCCACGGTGCAAAACGCGGACAAGATTGTGGTGCTGGAAGCGGGCCAAATTGTTGACGTGGGCACCCATTCAGAGCTGTTGGTTCGCGGCGGGCTGTATGCGCGTTTGGCGGCCTTGCAGTTTGACGAAACCCAAACCGTCGCCGCCTCAACGCCCTGATGCGTTCGGCTTGCACTGCTCGGGCTTTCCGTCTTTGAAAGACGCCGTGATGCTGATTGGGGTTTGATTCGCTCCCAATATCAACAAATAGGCCTGCCCTTCCAAACAGACCTTGCGAAACTTCCAGGCCTGCACCACGCCTTCCACCTTGATGTCTTCCAACACCACGCTGTCCATCATCAGCGTGCGTTCTGGTGCTGCCCACGTCAGGCTGGTGGACATGACGAGTAACAAGCCGAGGGATTGAGCTTTCATAAGTTACCTCTCTTCGGGCAGATCGTGTTTGAAGCATAAGCAATACCGTTGAATGGCGCGGCTTATTCGTGGGGGAGGTTAAACACCCTGGCTTCCAGGCTCAACCATTCGACAGCATGCGCCGGCAACTCGGGAGGGTTCACCTCCAAACCAAATCGTTCCCGAAACTGCAGCCACAACAATTTGCTGGGAATGATGCCCTTGCCTTTTCGTACGCCCGCCCCTTTGACCAAGCCTTTGGCGGACACAGCCCCTGAGGCTTGCAGAAAAACGAACGAGAACACATGCCACTGGCCGTCGGTTCCCAGGTAGCGCATGCGCAGGGTGTACTTGGCAAAGGGGTTGAGGGAACGGCGGTAGGTGATGAGGGCACCACCGGCTACCAAGTGCCCACCCAAGCTGCGTATGGCCTTCATGAAGCCTGATCGAACGACGCCTTCGACCATCGCCAAGTCCAGCACGGTCATGAAACGCCCGTTGTTCATATGGCGGTTCACGTCCAGGTCGTTGGGCAGCACACGCAGTTGCAGCTCAATTGGGTCAGACATGCCCAATTTCGCTCGAAAATGGGCACCGATGTAAATCCACATCAAACGCAAATAAAGACTCACCTGGCACGCTCCCGTTTGGAGGCATTGAGCTGTTCACCCAACACATCCCATGCCCAGCCACAGCGCTGCATCAAACGAATCGTCCACCAACCGGGATCGGGTTGAGACCAACCTTGGCCGAAACGCGCATGGGTAGGCGCATGGTGGTGGTTGTTGTGCCAACACTCCCCGAAGCTCAACCCAGCCAGCCAATAGTTGTTGGAACTGAAGTCGCCGGTGGGGTGTGGCCGCGCGCCAAAGGCATGACAAACCGAATTGATGGCCCATATGAATTGCGTCATGACCACCATGCGCAGCACACCGCCGAAATAAAAACCAACTGCGGCACCGCCCACCGTGCCGGTCCAGAGCCAGCCCAAGACCGTGGGCAAGATCAAACCGAGCACCACGCAGTAGACATAGCCTGCATTGACACGGCGAATCAAGGGGTCGGCCAACAAGTCGGGAACATAACGTGTCGGCATGGGAACCGCATGGTTGGTGGCCCAGCGGAAGTGGCTGTGCCAAAAAGCCCGCCATGTCGATGGGATATGTTCGGCCCCCGCTCGCACTGCGCGCAGTGATGGTGAGTGAGGGTCGCCAGGCCAATCGGCGAAGGAATGGTGACGGCGGTGCAGCGCCGTCCAATAGGTCACGGGCCCCTGGCCCGCCATTTGCCCCAGGGTAGCCATCAGCACCCGCAACCAGGGCTGGGCACGAAAAGCGCGGTGGGCGAAGTGCCGGTGAAAACCCACCGAGATGCCCAGGCATCCGACGAGGGCACCCATCAGCATGAAGCTCGCAACCGCCAAGGGCCAGCTGATGGAGTTTGGCCAGTACAACGGGCCCGCAAGCGCCAACAGCAAGGGCAGCACCACCGTGAGGCGGGAATGCCAAACCTGCGCCCGTTTGATGTCTGGCGATGCCAGCACCCAGCAGTCAACCTCGTGTTGCGGAGTGGCTGTCTGCGGGCTAGCCATGGGCCGCCTCCAACACCAAAACCGCATTGACACCGCCGAATGCAAACGAGTTGCTCATGCCCAGTCGGCGCGGCGCTGGCGGCAAGTCCATCGCGTCATGAAAAATGTTCAAGTCGGCAAACGCCGGATCCACCTCTTGGCTGTGCGGGTTGCCTGGTAGACGACCCCGCCGCAGGGCCTCGAGCGTGACGATGGCCTCCAGCGCACCGGCACCCCCAATCAAGTGGCCATGCAAAGCCTTGGTGGAGCTGATGGGAAGTTGCGGGTGATGCTCAAAAAAAACGTCTCGCACGGCTTGACCCTCACTCAGGTCACCGACCACAGTGGCAGTTCCGTGGGCGTTGAGGTAGTGGATGTCTTGCGGCTGAACCCCCGCATGGGCCAGGGCCTGTCTCATGGCCTGGGCCTGGGATGGGGCATCGGGGCGCGAGATATGCATCGCGTCAGTGGTGTGCCCCACACCCCTCACCCAGCCCAGCACCAATGCGCCTCGCTGGGCAGCGTGTTCAGCCGATTCCAGAATCAAACACGCCGCTCCCTCGGCGATGGCGAACCCCTGTCGAGCTGTGCTGAACGGCGCACAACTGCGCTCGGGTGCATCGGGGCGCGCGGTACAAATGGCTTGCGCGGCTTGCCAAGCGCGCAAAACCAGCGGGGTTTGCATGCTGTCGCAACCGCCCACCAGAACGACGCTGGCTTCGCCAGATGCAATCAAGCGAGCGCCCTGCGCAATGGCCAGTGCCGAGGAGGCACAAGCGACAGTCAAGGTCAGCGACGGTCCACGCACGCCAAGGTGATGGGCCACTTGAAAAGCGGGCGCACTGGGCATGGTGTAGGGGATGGTTGCAGGACGTACACGTCGCTTCCCGTGTTCCAGAATGTCGAAATAAGCGTCGTCCAGCGTTGAAAGGCCGCCCATGCTGCAACCCCAAACCAAGGGCATGGTGCTCCGCTGCAGCGGTCCGGCTTGTTCAGCTTGAGCCAAAGCTTGGTGGGCCGCGGCCAGCGTGAACAAGCTGCTGCGGTCAAGGCCACGAACCAAGTGGGAGGCAATACCAGGCGTTTGAACATCGTCGGGGCAGCGTCCCGCTGCCGCAGAGACCAAACCATAAGCTTCCATCGGCGGCACGGCCTGCATCGCGGAGCGGTGGCTGAGCACTGCAGCAAGAGTCTCGTCAACACTCAGTCCACTGGGGCAAATCACCCCCGTGCCCGTGATGCAAACATTCATTTCTTCGACTGCTGCACAAAGATGTACTGCGCAATGGCGTTGATGGTCTCCATGTTGGCAAACACCTCTTTTTCGTTCGCAATCTCAACGCCAAAAGCGTCTTCAACTTCAAACACCAGCTCTCCAAAACCCAGGGAGTCGATGCCTTGTTCACGCAGCGAGATGTCTCTGAGCATCTCCGAAGGCTGTTTGCCAACGCTTTTCGCGGTAATGTCGGCCAGTTGCTGGGCGATCGATTCAAGGGTCAGGGATGTCATTGGAAAGGCCTCGTACAGCTGGGGAAGCAGAATAGCTTTTTGGACGACTGGGATGCCAGCGCGTGCATAAAGAAATTTCTGCTGTGTAAAAAAACAGATCCTGGCGCCTAACAGGCAAAGCAGGATGCGTACCACCATCATCACCGCGAATAGCTTTCTCGACCATTCCCTAGAATGGGGGGTATGCATGCGATTGAACCCACCCAAATTGAGCGCCCTGCCCGCTCCCAGTACGAAGACTTCATGCGCCATGTGCACACCCACGGCGTACACAAAGGAGACCGCACCGGCACCGGCACACGAAGTGTGTTCGGGCACCAAATGCGCTTCAATTTAAATGAAGGTTTTCCGCTCGTCACCACCAAGAAGGTGCACCTGAAATCGATCATTCTTGAACTGCTGTGGTTTTTGCGCGGTGACAGCAATGTGGCTTGGCTGCAAGAGCGTGGTTGCACCATTTGGGACGAATGGGCACCACCCAGCGGCGACCTGGGCCCCGTGTACGGCGTGCAGTGGCGCAGCTGGCCCACACCGGATGGTGGTCACATTGACCAAATTGCCGAGGTGGTGGAACAGCTCAAAACCAACCCCGACTCGCGTCGCATCATTGTGAGCGCGTGGAATGTGGCCGATCTGCCCCGCATGGCTCTGATGCCCTGCCACGCATTTTTCCAGTTTTATGTGGCGCCAGCGATCACAGCGGGCGGTCGCGGTCAGCTGAGTTGCCAGCTTTACCAGCGCAGCGCCGACATCTTCCTGGGTGTGCCCTTCAACATTGCCAGTTATGCGCTGCTGACCCATATGCTGGCCCAGCAGTGCGATTTGGATGTGGGCGACTTTGTATGGACAGGCGGTGATTGCCACATCTACAGCAACCACGAGAGTCAAGTGGCGCTGCAACTGTCGCGCCAACCGTTACCCTACCCCACGCTCCACATCAAACGCCAACCCGCAACAATTTTTGACTACGAGTTCGATGACTTCGAGGTGCGTGACTACCAACACCACCCTGCCATCAAAGCGCCGGTGGCTGTGTAGCCCCACCATGCTGACCCGCCGCCAGCTCGGCACCCTGTTCCTGCTCACCTTGATGTGGGGCATCAACTGGCCCATGATGAAGTACAGCCTGCGCGAACTCTCGCCGCTGTACTTTCGTGCCATCACGATGACGGGAGGCGCTGTGGGCCTCTACCTGTTCTTTCGCTGGCGCGGCGTTCAGATGAGTTTGCCGCGTTCAGAAATCACCCGCATTGCGTGGTTGGCATTGCCCAATATTTTGGGCTGGCACTTTTTCTCCATCATCGGTCTGCAAGCCCTGGCCTCGGGCCGCGCGGCCATCCTCGGATTCACCATGCCGGTGTGGACGGTGTTGCTCGGTGTGCTGCTGCTCAAACAAGACTTGAGCCCACGCGTGCTGCTCAGCGTGGTTGCGGCCGCCACCGCGGTGGCCTTGCTCTCAGCACAAGAGCTGACCCAACTGGCTGGCAAACTGCTGGGCGTGTTGTGGATGCAATTGGCCGCCATCAGTTGGGCCACGGGCACCTTGATGATGCGCCGCACCGCCACCAGCTTGCCGACCGAAGCGGTCACGGTGTGGATGATGCTGATGGGCGCGGTGTTTTTCTGGTGCGTGGCACCGATGCTGGAGCCCACGCCACAACCGGCGCTCTTCAGCACGGGTCTGTGGCTGTCCTTGCTCTACGGGGTCGTGCTCAACTACGGTTATGCGCAGGTGATTTGGTTTGGCATGGCGCGTAACCTGCCGCCCTCTGCCAGCGCTTTTTCTGTGATGGCCGTGCCCCTGGTGGGCACGCTGTCCGCCACCTTGATCGTGGGCGAAGTGCCCAAGCCCTTGGACTGGGTGGCAGCGCTGTGCATCATGGTGGCGATTGGAAGCGCGTTGATTCCCAAACGCCGGGCTTGATCAAGCCGCCATCACACCTTGGACAGCCCTTTGATGACGTCATCAGGCGCCTGCACGAGTTCAATCAACACCCCCTCTCCGCCCAGCGGAAACTCGGCGCTGCTTTTGGGATGAATGAAACAAATATCGTGGCCGGTAGCGCCTTGGCGTATGCCACCGGGCGCAAAACGCACGCCTTGTTCAGTCAGCCATTGAACCGCTAGAGGTAAATCGTCTACCCACAAACCGATGTGGTTCAGCGGCGTGGTGTGAACGGCGGGCTTTTTGCTCGGGTCCAGCGGCTGCATCAAGTCAATCTCGACGGCGGCCCATCCCCGCCCCAGGGTGCAGATGTCTTCATCCACGTTCTCGCGCTCGGAGACAAAAGTGCTTTTGACCTCCAAACCGAGCATGTCCACCCAAAGGCGCTTGAGGCGGTTCTTGTCTTCACCACCGATGGCCACTTGTTGTATGCCCAGCACTTGAAAAGGTCTGCTTGTCATGGACTGTCCTTGAAAAAAGATGGCACTCAGGCGGGCTGCAAAGCACCGATGCTCAGCCTGTGTTCGAGCCAGGTTTCACCGGCCGGCCCGCGCAGCCCCAATGTGAGTTGGCCTGTTGGCCAATCGATGTCGATGCATCCGAAGTGGAGTTCGCCAATCAATGCGCCCAAACGGTTGGGCCCCGCCTCGGAAGCGGTCTTCCAGGCGTGGGTCAAGCCGCTGGAGGTCAGGTCCAAGAGGGGATAGGGCACCCCCTGGGTCTCTCGGTAGAGCGCACCAATATGCCGGTCACCGGAGAGAAACAACACCCCGCGGGCTTGGGTGCGGGCAATCAAATCGAATAACTGCTTGCGCTCGTGCGGGAAATTGCCCCAGCGTTCCCAGCCGTGACCTTCCGCGAGTACTTGAATGCTGGAGACGATGAGCCTGAGCTGCGCGTCCTCTTGAAGCTGCGCTTGCAACCAGGCCCACTGGTCTGGGCCGAGCATGGTTTTGTTCGGGTCAGCGTCGGGTAAATAACGCTCCTTGCCTGCTGCACCACGTTGATCGGTGGGTTTCAGATCGGACCGAAACCACCGGGTGTCAAGCATGATGACCTGAACACGCTGGCCCTTGGGACCCAACAGCTTGGCACTGTAGACGCCCTCGCGTTGCCGCATGGGATCGGATGCGGGCACTGCCCAAAACTTCAGGAACTCCTGCTTGGCGGCTTGTTTCTGCGGGAAGGATGCTCCTCCATCGTTCGGGCCAAAGTCGTGGTCGTCCCAAGTGGCCATGTGGGGCACGGTTTGTCGCAGGTGAGCAAAGGCGGGCGACAAGGCTTGTTTTGCGTAGGCCTGGGCCAGGCGCTCAGCCGCCCAAGGTTGTTCGCTGGCGTAGACGTTGTCGCCCGCGAACAAGAAGAGATCGGGGCGGCTGGCCAGCACCGCATTCCAGATGTGCTGGGGCTTGTTCTGGTCGTTGCAGGAACCAAAGGCGATGCGACGCAGTGGAACATCGTCAGGTCGCTGCGACGGGCCGGGAACAGGGCTTGTGCCCTGGCAGCCTGCCAAGGCCACAGCCCCTGCGAGCAGCGTTCTGCGTTTCATCCGTCAGGCAAAACGCAGTATCACTTGGTCCACTGCCAAACTCTCTCCTTGGCTGGCAGTGACTTCTGCCACCACCGCATCTTGGGTGGCCAGCAGAATATTTTCCATTTTCATGGCTTCGATCACCGCCAGTTTTTCACCGGCCAGCACTTTTTGGCCCACTTTGACACTGACATCGCGAAGCAAACCCGGCATGGGCGAGAGCAAAAACTTGGACAAATCAGGCGGCGACTTGAACTGCATCAACTTTGACAAAGCCGCTGCGCGTGGACTCAGCACCTTGGCATCAATTTGCGCGCCGTTGTGGCGCACGCGGTAGGCCAGGCCCACCCGCTCCACCTGCGCACAAACCGGTTGACTGTTGATGCGTGCATGCAGCACACACTCGCGCAGCGGGCTGTAGAAGGCGACGCGGTAGGTTTGTTTTTCGACCGTGACCACCACAGCGTCGCCGTCCAGGTGCATCTGAACGGGCAGGTGCTCAGTTTTGCCCTCGCCCAAATCGGAAACCACCACAAACTCTTGCCCGGGCTGCGCCGCGTGGCCGGCCAGTTGCCCGGTGATGCCACTGGCACGCCGCCTGTGCATGCGGTGCACAGCAGCAGCCAAGACGCGCAGCAGCACCGGCGAATCGTGGTTCACCATGCCGCCGGAGAACCCTTGCGGGAAGTGCTGCGAGATAAAGCCGGTGTTGAAACGCCCGGCCACAAAATCCGGATGCGCCAGCAGTGCCGCTTGGAAGGGAATGTTGGTGTGGATGCCGCGCACCACAAAGGCATTGAGAGCCTCCCGCATGCGGGTTATGGCGTCCTGTCGGTCACGACCCCAAACGATGAGCTTGGCAATCATGGAGTCGTAGTGCATGGAGATCTCACTGCCCTCCATCACCCCTGTGTCCACACGAACACCGCCCGTCACCACCCCATTGCCATTGCTTGAGGGGCCCGTGGCTTTGTGGGTTTCTGCGGTGCCACCGGGCGGAGCCAGCGTTTCCTCTGGAGGCTGAAACTTCACCAAGCGGCCTATCGATGGCAAAAAACCGCGCATCGGATCTTCCGCATTGATGCGGCACTCCATGGCCCAACCCCGGCGCTGTACTTGGGCTTGGGTGAAGGACAACGGCTCACCCGCAGCCACACGAATCATCTGCTCCACCAAGTCCAGCCCCGTGATGCACTCGGTCACAGGGTGCTCCACCTGCAAGCGCGTGTTCATCTCCAGAAAATAAAAACTCTGGTCTTTGCCGACCACGAACTCCACCGTGCCCGCGCTTTGGTAGTTCACCGCCTTGGCCAAGGCCACGGCCTGTTCGCCCATGGCCTTGCGAGTCGCCTCGCTGATGAAGGGCGAGGGTGCTTCTTCAATCACTTTCTGGTGCCGACGCTGGATGGAACACTCACGCTCGTTCAAATAAACCACATGGCCTTGAGAGTCGCCCAGCACCTGAATTTCAATGTGGCGCGGCTCCTCCACAAACTTTTCGATGAACACCCTGTCGTCGCCAAAACTGTTGCGCGCTTCGTTTTGGCAACTGGTGAAACCTTCAAAGGTTTCTTTGTCGCTGTTGGCCACACGCAGGCCCTTGCCGCCGCCGCCAGCGCTTGCTTTGATCATCACGGGGTAACCGACGTCTTTGGCTATTTGCACCGCTTGCTCAGCCGATTCAATGGCAGCGTTGTGGCCCGGTATGGTGTTGACCTTGGCCAGCATGGCCAACTTCTTGGACGCAATCTTGTCGCCCATGGCGGCAATGGCAGCATGTTTAGGGCCGATGAAGACGATGCCGGCTTCTTCTACGCGCCGAGCAAACTCTTCGTTCTCACTCAAGAAACCGTACCCCGGGTGCACCGCCTGAGCGCCAGTTTGCTGGCAAGCGGCGATGATTTTGTCCATCGCCAAATAGGACTCTCGGCTGGGTGCGGGGCCAATGTGAACCGCTTCATCCGCGAGTTCCACATGTCGCGCATCGCGGTCCGCATCCGAATAAACGGCCACCGTCTTGATGCCCAACTTGCGTGCGGTTTTGATCACGCGGCAGGCGATCTCGCCGCGCTTGGCGATCAGGATTTTTTTAAACATAGGATGACTCCATCGCGGAAAAATCGTCTGCGTTGGCTCAGCATTCCACGCAAACTGACGGCTGCGCTCGGCAGCCGATCGGGGGAATCAAGATTCAATGTTGACTCCCTTGACTCGATCGACACGGGTTGCACCACCCGATGACCATCTCAGCAGTGATTCGGTCAACACCGCAACATACCTGTCCACCTGCTCAAGATCGGGAAAGTGTCCACAGTCTTCGAAGCGAACAATTTTGGCTTGCGCCACAACACTCACAAGGGAATCTGCGTTGGTAAGTCGGTGCGACCGATCTTGCCCTCCCCAAACAACCGTGCAAGGCACTGCTACCCCCACCAGTGCTGCGTCCGATTCTCGTACCAAACCTTGGACAACACCTGCCAAACTAAAGCATGCACCACAACGAAATGCGCGCCTCGAAATAGCCCGCATGGGTTCTGGGTCCGTAGTTTTCGGCAATGCGATTCGGTACCAGGAAGAAGCCGCCCTCTCCCGAAACAACCAGCTCAGCGCTTGTCCCAGAACGGGTACTCGGAGCACCTTAGGAATGATGCGATCAGTCCATGCGTGCATCGCCCTTACCGACGGAGTTTGCGACAAAAGCAAACCGACCACGCGATCCGGAGCGAGCTGGGCAAACCGAAGTGCATAAAAACCGTTAGCGCAGCTAAAGGCCAGCACGGAGCGGTCAATGTTGAGATGGTTCAGTACAAACCGAACCACGTCGGCACCTTGGTTCAGCGTGTGGGCATAGTTTGCCTGCGGTATTGAAAAGCCAAATCCGGGCATATCGAAACACACCACACGAAGACCTTTTTGCGTCAAACGCTCGATCAATGCTTGATAGTGTTCAACGACGTTCGGACCATCGGGAACGAAAACCACCGCCACCCCTTCTCCGCCCGTATCAGTCAACCGGATACGACCCAGCTGGGTGTCCAGGAAGCACCACTGCAGTTGTTCCTGGCCATGCGGCAAACGTCGAAATGCCCATTGCGCTAAATGATGGTCGAGCGATGCGCCCCACATGATTTATGCGCGCCTTACAAACTGGGATTGAAGTTCATGGTGCTTCGAGTTTGAAACTTTCATAATTCTTGATTCCCTGGTTTCAAAGCGGAATATTGCCGTGCTTGCGCCACGGGTTTTCCAGTTTCTTGTGCTTAAGCATCGCAAGCGACCGGCAGATGCGTTTGCGTGTTTCGTGCGGCTGAATCACATCGTCGATGTAACCCCGGCTGCCCGCGACAAAAGGATTGGCGAAACGGGCTTTGTATTCGGCTTCGCGTGCGGCCAGTTTCTCGGGGTTGTTTTTGTCTTCGCGGAAGATGATCTCCACCGCGCCTTTGGCGCCCATCACTGCGATCTCGGCATTGGGCCAGGCGAAGTTGACGTCGCCGCGCAGGTGTTTGGAAGCCATCACGTCATAGGCACCGCCATAGGCCTTGCGGGTGATGATGGTGATCTTGGGCACGGTGCACTCGGCATAGGCGTAAAGCAATTTCGCGCCGTGTTTGATGATGCCGCCGTACTCTTGTGCGGTGCCGGGCATGAATCCGGGCACGTCCACAAAGGTGAGCACGGGAATGTTGAACGCATCACAGAACCGAATGAAACGTGCGGCTTTGGTGCTGCTTTTGATGTCCAAACACCCAGCCAACACCAAGGGCTGGTTGGCCACGACACCGACGGTTTGCCCTTCCAAACGAATGAATCCCACGACGATATTTTTGGCGTACTCGGGTTGAATCTCAAAAAACTCGCCGTCGTCTGCAGTTTTGACGATGAGCTCTTTCATGTCGTAAGGCTTGTTGGGGTTATCGGGCACCAAGGTGTCGAGCGACAACTCCACGCGGTCAAAGGGATCGTCGCTCGGACGCACCGGAGGCTTCTCGCGGTTGTTCAAAGGCAGGTAGTTGAAAAGGCGGCGCAGCATCAAGAGCGCATCCACATCGTTGTCCAGCGCCAAATCGGCCACACCGCTGCGGGTGGTGTGGCTGATGGCCCCGCCGAGGTCTTCCGCCGTCACTTCTTCATGGGTCACGGTTTTGACGACCTCGGGTCCGGTGACAAACATATAGGAGGAATCCTTCACCATGAAGATGAAGTCGGTGATGGCCGGGCTGTAGACAGCGCCGCCGGCACACGGCCCCATGATGAGGCTGATTTGCGGCACCACACCCGAGGCCAGCACATTGCGCTGAAACACATCGGCATAACCACCCAGCGACGCCACCCCTTCTTGAATGCGGGCACCGCCCGAGTCATTCAGGCCAATGATGGGCGCGCCCACCTTCATGGCCTGGTCCATCACCTTGCAGATCTTTTCGGCATGGGCTTCAGACAACGCGCCACCAAACACAGTGAAGTCTTGGCTGTAGACAAACACCAGCCGCCCGTTGATCAGGCCGTAGCCCGTCACCACGCCGTCGCCGGGAATTTTGTTGTCTTGCATGCCGAAGTCGGCGCAGCGGTGTTCCACAAACATGTCCCACTCTTCAAAGCTGCCCTCGTCCAGCAGCAAGTCCAAGCGTTCACGGGCGGTGAGTTTGCCTTTGGCATGCTGGGCGGCAATGCGTTTTTCGCCACCGCCCAAGCGGGCTGCCGCACGTTTTTTTTCGAGTTGTTCCAGGATGTCGTGCATTGTTTTTCCTTGTCTCCAAAGGCGTTTTCAGTTTTTCAATGCTGCCAACAAACGACGCGCCGCGGTGGAAGCGGGCAAGCGGCCCGCCGTCACGTCGGCCGTCAGGATGGGCATCAGCGCTTGCACTTGAGGGTGCCGGCGGAAAGCCAGTTTGAGGTCGTGGTCGATTCGCTCCCACATCCAGGCCAAGGCCTGTTGTTGGCGCCGATCGGCGTGCAAGCCACTGGTGTTTTGTTGGCGGCGGAATTGCGTGACGCCATCCCAAAAGGCAGCCATGCCCTGGCCTTGTAAGGCGCTGACTTGCATCACCTGCGGTTGCCAGACTGAGGAAGGTTGATGCACGGCGTCCTTCGGCGCATGGCCGCCAAGCAAATGCAAAGCGCCGCTGATTTGCGCTTGGGCACGGGTGGCGGCGTTCGCATCCAAGTCGGCTTTGTTGATCACCACCAAGTCGGCCAGCTCCATCACGCCTTTTTTTATGGCTTGCAGGTCGTCGCCTGCATTGGGCAATTGCATGAGCACAAACATGTCGGTCATGCCGGCTACCGCCAACTCACTTTGACCGACACCCACGGTTTCAACGATGACGGTGTCGTAACCCGCTGCTTCACACACCAGCATGGCTTCGCGGGTTTTTTCTGCCACGCCACCCAAGGTGCCACCCGACGGGCTGGGCCTGATGTAGGCCCTCGGGTGAACCGAGAGTTTTTCCATCCGGGTTTTGTCGCCCAAGATCGAGCCACCCGAGACTGTGGACGACGGGTCGACGGTCAACACCGCGACACGGTGCCCTTGCTCAATCAAATACAAACCCAAGGCCTCGATGAAGGTGGATTTGCCCACGCCCGGCACG
This sequence comes from Burkholderiales bacterium, assembly GCA_031431125.1. GTDB lineage: Bacteria > Pseudomonadota > Gammaproteobacteria > Burkholderiales > Burkholderiaceae_C > JANPCX01. The sequence goes on along the minus strand of JANPCX010000015.1, from coordinate 14,532 downwards.
CCGCTGATACCGAGCCTAAAAGAGTGGCCAGAGCGGGGCAACAGCTCGGTGAGCAAGGCATCGGCTTCATCGCGGTGGTCATGCCGGGTCGATTCGATCAAGGTGATGGCTTTGGCCAGGCCGCGCCGCTGGGTGTCGGCATCCGTGCTCGCGAGCGCTTGTAGCAGTGACCGAATTCGTTGGCTGTCAGGCACAGTGCTGCGCGGCGTTCCAGATTCGACGGGCTGGGTCGCATTCACAGCAGCGGCAGCGGATCCTGGCGGCACCATACGAACCCGGTGCTCAGGGCCATGGTCAGACAGCGCCAGCTGCGCAATCGCACGTTGGTAGCCCTCGATCAAGGCTTCTTTCTCAGCATGCGTCCAGCGTTTGATTTGGTGCTCAAACGCCACCGCACCTTCCAAAGTTTCCAATTCGCCCTGCCAGACCAACTTCAATGGCCTGCGGCTGGCGGTGTAGGCCACCTCGCCTTCTTCGTGGTCGATCAGGCGCTTGTCCATGTCGTGTGCACGGCCACCCTCGGTGTGGCCGCAGTAGTAGCTGCCATCGGCGCACTGCAAGATGTAAACAATGAAATGCTTCACGGACGAGTCGTTCGGCTTTAGGGTTGGGTGTAGGAATGCAAACGCGGTGTAACGCTCAGGCCAGTGCCTTCTTGATGTGGGCCAGTACGTCTTTGGCGCTCACCGGTATCGGGGTTCCGGGGCCATAGATGCCTTTGACGCCAGCGGCATAAAGGAAGTCATAGTCTTGCTGCGGAACCACGCCGCCAACAAACACAATGATGCCGTCGCCGCCTTGTTTTTTCAGCTCTTGAATGATGTCCGGCACCAAAGTTTTGTGGCCCGCGGCCAAGGTGCTCACGCCCACCGCATGCACATCGTTTTCAATCGCCTGGCGGGCGCATTCCGCAGGTGTTTGGAAAAGTGGGCCGATGTCCACATCAAAACCCAGGTCGGCAAAGGCGGTGGCCACCACTTTGGCGCCGCGGTCATGGCCGTCTTGGCCGAGTTTGCTGATCATCACCCGCGGGCGGCGGCCTTGCGCAGTCGCGAATTCGGCGATCTCGGCTTTGAGTGCGTCCCAGTAAGCCATGGTGTCCCCCTCGTGGTGCGACGCATCATAGGCGGCGGCATAAACGCCACTGACTTTTTGCACATCGGCGCGGTGCCGGCCAAATACGGCCTCCAGCGCATCACTGACCTCGCCCACCGTGGCCCGCACCCGCATGGCGTCGATGCTCAGCGCCAACAAATTGCCCTCGCCGCTCGCAGCGGCAGCCGTCAAGGCTGCCAGCGCGGCTTGCACAGCCTGCGCGCTGCGCGAGGCTTTGATGCGGGCCAACTGGGCCACTTGCTGCTCACGCACCATCACATTGTCGACGTCGCGAATATCCACCGGATCTTCTTTGGCCAGGCGGTATTTGTTGACGCCCACGATCACGTCTTGGCCAGAATCAATGCGCGCTTGTTTCTCGGCGGCGGCAGCTTCAATCTTCAGTTTGGCCCAACCGCTGGCAACCGCCTTGGTCATGCCGCCCATGGCGTCCACTTCTTGAATGATTTTTATGGCCGCATCCGCCATGTCTTGTGTCAGCTTTTCCATCATGTAGCTGCCCGCCCAGGGGTCGATCACGTTTGTGATGTGGGTTTCCTCTTGAATGATGAGCTGGGTGTTGCGGGCAATGCGGGCGCTGAACTCGGTAGGCAAGGCGATGGCTTCGTCAAAACTGTTGGTATGCAGGCTTTGCGTTCCGCCAAACACAGCGGCCATGGCCTCGATGGTGGTGCGCACAATGTTGTTGTAGGGGTCTTGTTCGGTCAGGCTCCAGCCGCTGGTTTGGCAGTGCGTGCGCAGCATCAGGCTTTTTGGGTTGGTGGCACCAAAGCCCTGCATGATTTGGCACCACAAGAGCCGCGCCGCCCGCATCTTGGCCACTTCCAGGTAGAAGTTCATGCCGATGGCCCAAAAAAAACTCAGGCGCGGGGCGAAGTCGTCGACGCCCAAGCCCTTGGCCAAGGCCGTCTTCACATACTCTTTGCCGTCGGCCAGCGTCAACGCCAGTTCCAGCGCCTGGTTGGCCCCGGCTTCTTGCATGTGGTAACCCGAGATCGAAATCGAGTTGAACTTCGGGCTGTGGGCTGCCGTGTGTTCAATGATGTCGCCAATGATGCGCATGCTGGGCGCGGGCGGGTAGATGTAGGTGTTGCGCACCATGAACTCTTTGAGAATGTCGTTCTGGATGGTGCCGCTGAGCTGGTCCTGGCGCACGCCTTGCTCTTCGGCGGCCACCACATAACCAGCCAGCACCGGAAGCACCGCGCCGTTCATCGTCATGCTGACGCTCACCTTGTCCAGCGGAATGCCGTTGAACAGCACCTTCATGTCTTCCACGCTGTCGATGGCCACGCCGGCTTTGCCCACGTCGCCGGTCACACGTGGATGGTCGCTGTCATAACCCCGGTGGGTGGCCAGATCAAAGGCCACGCTCACGCCTTGGCCGCCCGCCGCGAGGGCCTTGCGGTAAAAATCATTGGACGCTTCAGCGGTGGAAAAACCGGCGTACTGACGGATGGTCCACGGCCGAACCGCGTACATGGTGGCCTGCGGGCCCCGGACAAAAGGGGCAAATCCGGGCAAGGTGTCCGTGTGGGGCAAGCCTTGCAAGTCGGCGGCGGTGTAAAGCGACTTGACTGGAATGCCTTCCGGCGTGTGCCAGGTCAGGGTGTTCAGATCGCCGCCCTGCACGGATTTGGCCGCTGCACGTTCCCACAAACCGAGGTCAACCTCAGCGTCCGCTGGGCGTGATGCGGGGCTGTTTTTCGGGCTGCTGGATGGTTGATCTGACATGTCGTTCTCACTGGAAACGAAGCCCCACAACGACCTGCGTTGAGAACCAACGTTTTTGGAAGTGTTTGATTTAAAAACAGAATTTACTATAATTCAAAATTGAATTATAAACTCAATTGCCTTACAGCTCCCTTTCACTGGGACCTTGTTTGGTCGCTTTCGATACCCGTGAACCAAGTCCGAAAGACCCGCATTGCGCACCTTGTCCGCCGATCCCATCTTTTTGTCAACCGCCCGCAATCCGACATGAGCAGCCCATTCACTTCAGCTTCGCAGCCGCACTTTGGCGGGATGCTGGCAAGCCGCGGGAACCGGGGCGCCAAGCGATGAGCCCTCACAAACTGCCCCAACGCGCGCTTTACGAAGAGGTGGCGGAACAACTGCGTTCCCGCATCTTGGGGCATGAACTGGCGCCTGGCAGCTGGATAGATGAACAGGCTCTGTGTACCCAATTGAGCATCAGCCGCACGCCCCTGCGCGAAGCGCTCAAGGTGCTGGCCACCGAAGGCCTGGTCACCATGAAGCTGCGCCGCGGTGCCTATGTGACCGAAACCTCCGCCCAAGACCTGGCCGAGGTGTTTCACCTGCTCGCCTTGCTGGAGAGTGACGCCGCCGCGGTGGTGGCCCAGCATGCCAGCGACACCCAATTGGCAGAACTGGCGGCTTTGCACCAAAGCCTGGAAGACTCCGTGGCCGACCGCGAGGCCTTCTTCAAGGCCAATGAGCTTTTTCATTGGCGTTTGCTGCAAATGGCCAACAACCGCTGGCGCGAGCAAATGGTGGCCGATTTGCGCAAGGTGATGAAACTCAACCGGCACCACTCCTTGCTGAAAGAGGGCCGCCTCGGTGCGTCACTCAACGAACACCGCTACCTGATGAGGGCCCTGCTGACCCGAGACCCAGTCCAAGCACGCAACCTGATGGCCCAGCACATCAACAACGGGAAAGCGGCCGCGAGCTGAAAGCAGGGTCATGCTGACAAAATGTCGGCATGCAGACCCCAGCCCCTATTCGTCCCCGCCTGAGCTTGATCGCCGCCGTCACCTCCGGCGGTGGCATTGGCAAAAACAACGCCCTGCTCTGGCACGAGCCGCAAGACCAAAAACACTTCCGCCAAGTCACCATGGGCTGCCCCGTCATCATGGGCCGTAAAACCTGGGATTCGCTGCCGGAACGTTTCCGGCCCCTGCCAGGGCGGCAGAACATCGTCATCACCCGCCATACAAACTGGCACGCCCAGGGCGCGCTCGCGGCTCATTCGCTGGAAGACGCCTTGACGCAGTCGGCCGGTGCCGACAAGGTGTTCGTGATCGGCGGCGCAGAAATCTACGCCTTGGCCCTGCCTTTGGCCGACGAGCTCGTGTTAACTGAGGTGGCCGTGGACGTCGAGGCAGACGCTTTTTTCCCCGCATGGAAGAGCGAAGAGTTCGCCGAGCAGTCGCGCACCGAACACCGAACAGCGGCGGGCGTTCGATATGCGTTTGTCACTTACCGGCGAACTCAAACAAAAGTCAGTGCCCAATAGGACATTCCGTGTTGAGGTCGGGCGGACAAATCAAACCGGATGCCCGGGTTCAGCGCGCACTCAAAGCACTGTGGTCCACCTCGCCCACCACCATCACGTTCAAGTTGGCGCGCAGTTCGTCCACCGACAGCACGGCGTGGCTGGCGAGGTCAGACTCTTTGAGTAAATTGCGCAGTGCGGGTCGGATTTCAGGCGTGTGCACGAGCAGCACGGCCGTCAGGCCCTCCACTGTTTTGCCTCGGAAAGCGCGGGCGAGTTGCTCGAGCAAGGCGTCTTTGGGAATCTGCGGCAAGGCCAGGCTGCTGCCTTTGGAGCTGACGCGCACCGAGGCGGCGAGTTGTTCTTCGAGTTCGGGGCTCAGAATCACTGCAGCCAGTTCACCTTTGGCATTGGTGTGCTGGTGGGTGATTTGATCGGTCAGGGCGCGACGCACTTTTTCTACCAGTTGGCCGGTGTCTTTTTCTTTGCCGGCGTGGTCAACCAGGGCTTGGGCCAAACCAGACAGGTCACGCAGGCTGACGCCCTCTTCCAACAACCAGCGGCACACCTCGGCCACACGCGGCAGTGGCGCGGCTTGGCGCATTTCGCGGTCGAGTTCGGGCAGCTCGGCCTCTAGCTGGTGGGACAACACCAAGGCTTCTTGCACACCCACGAATTTATGCGGCCTGCTTTCAATCAGGCGCTGCATAGCCAAGACCAAAGCGGCCTCGGGGCTGTGGACCAAACTCGTGTCCATGTCGTCTGGCAACTCAGCCAAGGGCACCCAGCGTGTGGCCAAACCAAAGAGGTCGGGGCCGGGCTGTCCGCCTTTGATGCGGGTAGCCCGGGAGTTGGGCACGAGTGCCAACAAGGCGTGGTCGGCTGGCACAGCGAAACTCAGGGCGGGCACGCTGTGCACGTCGAAGGTGACGGTGCCGGCTTCGGTGGTGGTGCCAAGCACCAAACCGGGAAAAGGCAAACCCAGGGTCTCGCGCAGTTGGGTGCGGGACAGGGCCACGGCGTCGTCCAGACGTGCGGCGTCCAAGGTGTCCATGACATCGGGTGCGATGCGCAGTGTGAGCGAAGAAGCCCAGGCCTGGGTCGCGGCCTCACCAAAGGTTTGAGCGGCATCACTGCCTTCACGGGTGAGCGCGGGCAGCAGTTGGCCCATAGAGCCTTGGCGTTTGCGCTGCTGTGCAGGCGAGGCCCACCAACCCGCGACAAACGCGGCGACGGCCAGCATGGAGAACTGCAGCAGCGGAAAACCTGGCACAAAACCCATGCCGAGCACAACGCAGCCAGAGATCATCAAAGCCCGGGGATGGGCCTGAATTTGCGCAATGATGTCTTGCGCCAAATTGCCCGACTTGCCGTCTTGTTTGGCCACACGGGTGACCACAATGCCAGCGGCCACCGACATGAAAAGCGACGGGATTTGCGACACCATGGCGTCGCCCACAGCGAGCACGGAGTACACATGGGTGGCCATGTCAAGTGACATGTCTTTGCGCAACATGCCCACGGCAATGCCGCCGATGATGTTGACGGCAGCGATGATGATGGCGGCGATAGCATCGCCTTTGACGAATTTCATCGCACCGTCCATGGCGCCATACAGCTGGCTTTCGCTTTCCAGCGCGTGGCGGCGCGTGCGGGCTTCGTCTTTGGTGATGATGCCGGCGCGCAGGTCGGCATCGATGCTCATTTGTTTGCCGGGCATGGCATCCAGGCTAAAACGTGCGCCGACCTCGGCAATACGCTCCGAGCCTTTGGCGATCACGATGAACTGCACCAGGGCGATGATCAAAAACACCACCAAGCCAACGATCACATCCCCACCCACCACCATCTGGCCAAAGGTTTTGATGATTTCACCGGCATTGCCTGTGAGCAAAATCTGCCGCGTGGACGCAATGTTCAGCGACAGACGAAACAAGGTGGTGAACAGCAGCAGCGCTGGAAACGTGGACAAACCCAGCGGCGAGCGGATGTAAACCGCGACGATGAGCACCACCACTGAAATGGTGAGGTTGGCGGCAATGAGGGCGTCCAAGGCCCACGGCGGCAGCGGCAACACCATCAAGGCGATGATGGCCACAAAAAGGCCAATCAGCAGCAAGTCGGAGTGTTTGCTGAAGTTGCCGAAGCCACCCACGCCGCCGAGCGAAAGACCAGGGCCCTTGGCGCCGAGCGGGGATGCAGATTTCCAATCGAACTTGGGTTTGTTCATGTTCTCAGGGCCGAGGGCCCTCCTCCTGTTTTTTCATTCGTTCAACCCAGAGCAGCACTTGGGCCACGGCCTCGATCAAGTCGTCTGGGATGTAGTCGTTGATCGGTGTGCCGCTGTTCAAGGTGCGGGCCAACGAGACGTCGCGGTAAATCGGCACACCGGCTTCTTCGGCCGCTTCGCGAATCGCGCGGGCCACTTCGCCCTCGCCTTTGGCCACCACCATGGGAATGGGTGTTTCATCAGGGTCGTAGTGCAAGGCCACGGCCACATGGGTGGGGTTGACCACCACCACCGAGGCTTTGCGCACGCGGTGCAGCATGTCGTTGAAGTTGATCTCTTGATGCAGCTGTTTGCGCAGCCCGCGCAGAAGCGGGTCGCCTTCGCGGTCTTTGTACTCGCGGGTGACTTCCTCTTTGCTCATGCGTTTGCGGCGCATGTAGTCCCAGCGCTGGTAGAACAAATCGAGCAGTGAAATCACACCAAAAATCACACAACACAGCAGCAGCATGGCTTCAAACTGTTTGCCACCCGCGAGCAACCAGCCCGCCAGAGGTACCTGCTGCGCCTGGGCCAACAGCGGCAGTTGCGAGCGCGCCAAAATCCACAACACCAAACCCAAGGCCAGCAGCTTGATGAGCAGGCGGATCAGCTCCACCACCGTGCGCCAGGCGAAAATTCGCTTCAAGCCTTCAATCGGGTTGAGCCGATTCATGTCGGGTGCGAGGCGCTCGAAACTCATCACCCCGCCCACCTGAATGGCGCTGGCCACCACGCTGACCACGACCGAAACAGCGGCGGCGATCACCGTCCACAGCCCCAGGTCCACCATGGCAGCGCGCAGCCGCTGCAACATATTGGTGTCTTTCTGTGTGGAGGCCATCACCATTTCGCCCAAACCTTGGGCCATCCACGCCAAGGCTGGTTTGGCGCCGGCAATGGCCAAGAGGGAAAACACCACGATGGCCACGGTGGTGGTGAAGTCGTGGCTTTGCCACACGTCGCCTTGATTTCGTGCATCACGCAAACGTTTGGCGGTGGGTTCCTCGGTTTTTTCCTGGGCGCCGCCCTGACCGGATTCAGCCATGACGAACTCGATTCATGTGGTGTGGACCCATGTCATCCCCCCGCAAACATGCGGCGCATGGCGCCTGCCACGTCGGGCAAGGAGGAGCCATCTGCCAGCACGAATGCGTAAACGAACAGCAAGATCAACAGCACCGCCGCTTTGATGGGCATGGCCAAGAAGAAGACATTGAACTGCGGTGCATAACGCCCGAGGAAACCCATGCCCACTTCCACCAACAACATCAGCAGCACAAAAGGTGCGGCCACGCGCACTGCCAATTCGGTCATCCAGCGAATCACTTGAATGCCCGCATTGAGCCAAATGGTGGGGTTGATCTTGGGTGCCAAATCAATCACGGGCCAAACGCTGAAACTTTCATAGAGCGCGCCGAGCAGGATCAAGAACCCACCCGATGCCAAAAACATGATGGACAAGACCTGCACCAAAAAGCCGCCGATCAGAGAGTCTTCTTCGCCCGCCAAGGGGTCGATGCTGGTGGCGGCAGACAGGCCGGCCTGGTTTTCAATGATGGCGCCAGCCGCATGCACGGCCCAAAAGCCCACGCTGCCCACAAAACCCAGTGCAAAACCCAGGGCCACTTCTTTCATCAAGAGCATGCCCAGCGGCACAGCGTCCAACTGCGCCAAGGCCAGCATGTTGTTCATGCCCACCACGGGCAAGAGGCAAATGGCCAAACCGGCGACGATGCTGGCACGCACGCTGGTTGGCAGCGTGCCGGCAGCAAACATGGGAAACATGAGCAGCGCGGTGCCGATGCGGGCGGACAGCACCGCCACCATCAACAACAAGCCCGCGCTGGATTCGTAAGAGCCCATGGTTCAAATCCTGGAGTCAAATTCGCGCAATAGCGGTAAAGATGGAGTCAATGAAGTTGAACAACTCACTGCCCATCCACTGTGAGGTCAGCGCAATGACGCCCACACCCGCAATCAGCTTGATGCCAAAACCAATGGACGACTCCTGAACTTGGGTCACGGCCTGTAAGAGCGCCACAACCAAACCGACAACGGCGATCACGATCACTGTCGGCAAGGACAGCATCAGCGTCAGGGCCAGGCCCTGTTTCAAAAAAGTGGTGAGGCTTGCGATGTCCATCAACAGCCCCTACTGGTATGTGAGCACGAGGCCATGGATCAATTTGCCCCAGCCGTCGGCCACCACAAATAGCATGAGCTTGAGCGGCGTGGAAATGACCGTGGGCGAGAACATCATCATGCCCAGCGCCGCCAGCACATTGGCCACCACCAGATCGACAATGACAAAACCCAAGTAAAGCAAGAACCCTATCTTGAAAGCCTCGGTCAACTCGGTCACGGTGAACGCGGGCACGAGGATCAACAAGTCGTTGGACTTCACAGCAGCCGCTTGGTCCGCGGGCCACAAACTTTTGGACGTGCGAACAAAAAACTCTTTCTCGCGTTTGTCCGAGTGTTTGTCCAAAAACGCCCGCAGCGGTTCGCGTGAAGCGGACAGCGAAGCCATCAAGACCTCAGACTTGACCGAGGTACCGCCCTTGACCGGCGCCTCCATGGCCGCGCCCAACTGCGTCGCCAGCGGCGCCATGATGTAGAGCGACAGCACCAAAGCCAATCCGTTCACCACCATATTCGGCGGCACTTGCTGCAACCCAAGCGCATTACGCACCAGGCTGAACACCACCACCAATTTGGCGTAAGACGTGACCATGACAGCCAGAAACGGCGCAATGCCAATGAGGCCGAGGCTGAAGATCAGCAATAAGGGGTCTTGACCCAGCATTTAATCCACCCGTTTTTCTATTTGATTTTCTTTTGACGATGCGGCGCTCAAAGTACACGCGTCACCCGCAAACCCAGGCGGCGGCCCACCACCAGCAATTGGCCCTCGAACCTGGGAGTGCCTTGGCCGCTGAGTTGCCAAGGCAAGGCCAGTGCGGTTTGGGCCAGCGGCTGCTGGCGCACGGCGCCTTGACACCAAGCGCGTTGCACTGCCATCTCGGGGCTGGTGGCTTTTAGAAGCACACCAGCATCGCCGCTTGCGTTGTCCTGCGATGACGAAGCGCCTGCCTTCGCCGATTGCCAGGACATTGAACTGCGTTTGATCCACGCAAAACAGGCGGCCTCAGACTCATCGCTTGGGATGAACTGTGCACGCAAGCCCGTTGCTGCCACTTCAGCGTCATCGAGCCACACCAAGTCACCGACTTCGAGGCCCGCGCAGTCCTCAGGGCTGAGCCTTGTGGATCCAATTTGAAGGCGGCCGCGAAGAAGAGACAAACCCGCAGGCATGGGCCATTGCAAAGTGGCCAAGGCGTTGATGAGTTGCAAGCGCCCTGCCCTGTCAAAGACTGTCAAGCGGCCACGGCTCGAACGGGGCAGCTCGGCGCGTTTGAACGTGAATTCAAACTCGCCTTCCATGGGCAAGGGTTCTTCATGCCATTGCAAGGCCACAAGCGTCATGTCGGCCAATGCGGTGCCCTTCAAGGCCTGCAAACAATCTTCGGCAAAGTGCTGCAATACCAACTGCTGCAGGTGGGCCGGCATGCTTGCAACACTCGGGGCCGCCAAACGACCATCCACGCCCAAGAGGCCATCCGCTGCAAAGCCGACGTCAAAACCGCGCCAACGCAATTGGCCGGTGACATGAGCCCACTGCTCGGGGGCGCCGGTGGAAACCCACTGAAAATCCCAGGCGGCCAAGGCATTCGCAGGGCCACTGCCAAGACTGCTTTGGCCGGCTTGGGGGGCCGTCACCTGCATGGTGTGGGGCGCATTGCCCACAGACAATCCACCCCACAGCGCTGCGGCTTGTGCCCCACCGGCGGTCGCGCGCCACGCGCCTTCGCCTTCCATCGTCATGTCAACTCCTTGTTCGTGGACACAGCGGCCACCACTTTGCATCCCAGTTTTTCAGCCAACCCATCACCCAAGCCCTGCAGCTCCTCTTCGAGACGCGCTCGGTCCGCGCCGTCCACGCCGCGCAAGGTAATTCGCAATCCCCCTGACGCCCTGGCTACCTCTACTGTGCAGCCCGGCATCCATCGCCCGAGGTCGAGCATCACGCCCGGAGCGGCCCGACCGCCGCCATCGCTCACCCATAGACGGCTGCAGCAAGATTCAATCAATGCGTGCAGCTGCTCCTTGCCACCCACGGGACTGACACCATCGCTGGCGACACCCACGTCAGCAGACGGGAGGGCTTGAACACGAGGCATCAAGAGGTCGGCCGTGACATTGGGTGTGGTTTGTAGCCGGGATGAATGTTCGGTATTCACGCTGTCAGACGCTGCGGCGTCCAAGCGGCCGAAGCGGTGGTTGGCGTGCATACCGCGCAAAGTGCTCAATGGCAGTGCTCGGGCGCCCTCCAACTCGTTCTGCACCAAGGCAGGCTGTGACCTCAACACGGTGTCGCCCCTGCGCCCGACGTGGTCGCTGCGAATTGGTTCTGCGCCTCGGAGCGCGGTGCCTAGGTTCTGGACATGCTCGGGGGCCTCTTTGACGCTGGCGCTGAACGCCGCATCGGCAGGCTGTTCACCGTCTTTCAGCGGCTGTGCTGTGTTTGAGGCTGGCGCTGCAAATGTGGCACGGGTTGGTCCGACAGCGACCGCAGCCATCCCGTGGGGTGCGACCGGCCGGCTCGCGGCGGCCAACGATGGTGCCGCCTGAGCGGCCTGATCCACTGCGTCACCAGTTGATCTGGTGCCTGCAAGGAACCCGTTCGCACCCGACTGGGCTTGAACCGATGCCATGGGCGACGACAGCGAACCATCCAACCCCGTTGGGGTTGGGGCAGACTGCCCATGCCTGACCGTGTTGAAAGTGGACGGTGGCTGCAATGCCCCGTGAAACCGATCGGTGCCCGGCCGAGCTTGAGCCTGTGCTGGCTGATGCGGGTCAGGCTTCGTCGAGACAGCAGGCTGCTCGGCGTCTTGGTCCTTCAAGGCTGGCGGCGTCGTAACTGCACGTGTCCAGCGTTCCAGAGCTTCGGCACTGACAGGCACACCAGGGCCTTGAAACGCCAGCGCATCGCTTGTGCCGCCCGTCGCGGGGTTGGTGGTTTGAATATCGTCGGTGGCCATGGTCTTCAATGCCTTTGTGTGCGGAACGTGCCTGGGCCCAAATGGCTGGCGGTGGCCAACACCATCAACGACTCCTCATCGCGTTGCCGCTCTGAAGCGCGCTCCAGTGAGGTGCGCAACACACGTCCACGCTCCTCCAACGATGCTTCAAACTCTTGCGCGGCGTGCCAACGCTTGGCCCAGGCGCTGATGTCGTCCGCCAAACGATCGGCCTTGACCTGCAATTCGGCCCGGCGGCGCGCCACCAAAGCCGCCATGTCAACGAGCAACTCTTTGTCGCGGCGCAGCGCAATGGCGTGGCGCACCGCACCGCCATTCTGGGCCCAGGCTTGTCGAGCATTGACCCATTGCGCACGCTGCTGCGCGAGCAAATCCTCATCCAGACGCTGTGTCTCCCAGGCTTGCTCCATGGCCCGCTCACGCTCGGCCAAGGCCTCACGTTCGGTTTGCAAGCGAATTTGGCGGGCTTGGGATACCGACGTCAATTGTTTGATTGACGTTTGTTCGCGTTGGGTTTGTGGATCGCTCATGGATTGGCAAAGACGGGTGCATGCAGCACGATGCAAGGCGGCGCCTTCGACTGGGGAAACTTTAGGGAAAAATGGTTCATTGGGCAGCCCCGCAATCAAGGGTAAATTGCTTCTATTTATGACGGGTTCAACAACGGCACTTTGTCGCCGCTATTAGTGGTCAACCAAACGTAAAACCTAGCTCCGTCAGGGCGGTCATGAACGACATATCGTTTGCCTGCCTGCGCATCAAACACCAACAACACACCGCCCTTTTTCAACGTCGTGCCAAATACTTCGCTGTATTCAACTTGCACAGTGCGTTTTCCAGGTTGCAGTTTGAGATCGTCTCGACCAGCGAAGGAGTTCAACCCACCAATGGCCGACAGGTACACACCATCCACAGACATGAAGCGCAGTCTGTGGCTGTTGGGGTCTATGCCTATCGTGGCCAACTGGTTCGAGGGCAAGTCTGGCGGTTGGTAGGTGGCACATCCACCAAGTGCCATAACAAGCGACGCGCCCGTGAACAACAGGGCGCGACGAATGCCGACATGCATAAAACATACGTTCATATCTGGTGGCTTTGCAATCTGTGCCGAGAGCTCAAGGTTTCAGTCGTAGGTTCGATCAAACTCAAATGAGTTCCAGAAATAGGTCAAGCAAGCGATCATCAACTGAAGATCCTGTGGAGGTTTCTCGCTTTCAATTCGAGCCCTAGTCTTGGTTCTGGGAATAAACGGCTTGATCTTGTTTCTTACGGTGTACCGTTCTTCAGGCAGGTTGTCACAGGTAATAAACACACCACTTCGTACCGCGCTGGTATCACCATTCCAATCAAAATACAGACGAAGATCATTACAACCTAGCCCATTCAAGCTTCTGAATAGCCACAGTTTTTTTTCGCTAAAGATTGGTTTTAGAAGTCTCTCACCGATCTTTAACTCGTTGCCTGCCATTGCCTGTGCGACACACTTGCCATGACTAAACACGGACAATGTGCGGCGCTTCTGTGTGAGAACCAACGGAGGTAACCCATAGATATTGGATGAGTACTGAACTCCCAGCCACAGGTGGGACTTTGACTCGAACTCAATCCAATACGCCATGAATCAAACCGCTCAAGAGCCTCTTTTTCGTATCTCAAGCGTTACTTTTGGTTTGTATTGCTCAACCAAGGGATGCTTGATATTCAAATCGACATTGACGGATGGTGTTGGTGTGCGATTGCCGCTGAGATTCAGTCTGGCACCTGGAACAACATCCACCGAAACGGGAACACCGCCGATCGTTCCTGATGGCAACACCGGAATTTTGGGTAGATTCGTCTCAACCAAGATCTCATTGCGCAATTGAGTGTCTCCCCATCGGTAGGTCACTCGAGCCACTTCGTCCACCTTGATGTTCGCCTTGTCAGAGCCCATTTTGTACGTTGGCACTTTGCCCTGAATGCCGATGCGATCAGTACCAATCATGAATTTTCCGTCGGCACTTTCGTCGGGCAAGGAAGCGCCCACCGAAATTCTCGCGACATCAGAATCCAATACAGAAGTCGCAAATTTAAGGGTCGGGGTACCGACATTGTTTTTGAAGTCTTCAACAAAAGTGCCTGCTTTTACGGAGTCGTAACTGACAGCCCCCAAACGCCCGAGTGCGAATCCTGCATCGAGCATGGTGTAGCCCAGTTCACTGGCAGCGTGAACCGTAGCCGCAACACCCGTTTGAACGCCACCGCGCCCGCTGACACCCATTTCGTCGACCCCGTTTCTCGTGTAAGCCTTCAAATCAGAATACAGGCCCATCACGGAGTCATAGTCCGCAGCAAATGTCCCTTTGGGCGCTGCTGCAGGTGCCGCGGGGGGAACATAGGACGCACTGCGGTTGGTGGCGTCAAGCACCCTCTGGTAATTTGGGTCGGCATCACGATCTGCTTGCGTGTAGCGCGTCAAGCCTTGAATGCGCTCGACATCTTTAGCAATTCGCGCCCGCTCTTCCAAATCGGCCTTGGCCTGCAGCCCTTTGTCGTTGTTGCTGATGATGCGTCCACCGGTGCGCGAGAGGCTGGTCAGCTCTGCCTCGGACTTGCCGCTGATGTCGTTCAATACCAGCGTCTTGCCTATGCCCAGGATCGGACTGCCCCACTGGTTGAGCTTGAGCCCGTTGTCCAGTGCAATTTGCGCCAGCCCCGCTTTCCAGTTCTCTCCGTATTGCGTTCTGGCAATTCCTTCCAGCGTCTGGCCTTTGTTCACGGTCAGCAAGGTCTGGCTGCTGCCTGGCCCCACGCCACCGTTGCGG